>JBMORL010000038.1:0-20055 GCA_049322335.1 Bacteroidota bacterium | reverse complement strand
GCCAAATACAACCAGTTGCTTCGCATAGAAGAAATGCTGGGAGCAGCAGCCGTCTATCCCGGAAGAACATTTCGGTATTCCCGTTAAATTCTGCCACGGATTTCACGGATTATCACAGATTTTAAATTCATTTTATCCGTGTAAATCCGTGTAATCTGTGGCCATCTCTTCGTATCCTTTCCAAATTATGCTACATTTATAGCGAAAGTAAAAGGTTATGAAGATAGAACCCGCTCAAACCCTGAAGGAAATAGCTGCCCTGATTCAATGTAAATTCGTGGGCGATGAAAAACACCTTGTTTCCGGCATCAACGAAATTCATAAAGTAGTTCCCGGTGATATTGTTTTTGTTGACCACCCCAAGTATTACGATAAAGCACTGGCTTCTGCGGCTACAACGGTAATCATCAACAAAGAAGTAGATTGTCCCAAAGGAAAAGCGCTGTTGATTTCCGATGATCCCTTCCGCGATTTCAATAAAATTACCCGGCACTTTTCGCCACTCACCACACAGCACCTGGAAATTTGCCACGATGCAAAAATTTCTCCTTCGGCTGTTATTTATCCCAATGTTACTATCGGGCATAATGTTACTATTGGCGACAACACCATCGTATATCCGGGAGTAGTTATATATGATGATTGCCATGTTGGAAGTAATGTTATACTTCACGCCAATGTGGTGATAGGAGGACATGCCTTTTATTATAAAAAACGCCCCACCGGGTTTGATAAAATGCATACCTGCGGAAGAGTGATTATAGAAGACGATGTGGAGATCGGGGCTAATTCTACTATTGATAAAGGTGTTACGGGAGACACAGTAATAGGTAAAGGAACCAAAATAGATAACCTGGTGCAGATTGGACACGATACGGTAATTGGAAAAAATTGCCTGTTTGCGGCACATGTAGGTGTTGCCGGATGCGTGATAATTGAAGACAATGTAACGCTCTGGGGGCAAGTGGGCGTGGTAAGCGGAATTACTATCGGAGCAGGAGCAGTGGTAATGGGACAATCAGGAATCGGAAATTCAGTGGAAGGAAACAAATCTTATTTTGGAAGTCCGGCTGAAGAAGCCCGTACAAAATACCGTGAACTGGCTGCCTTGAAAATGATGGCTGCAGAATACAAAAAAGAAAAATGAGCGACAGCCAGAAAAAAATACACAAGCTCGAAGAGAAACTAAGCATGAAAGATTTCAAGCTTAGCCAGATGCTGGAAATTACCAATGCTATTAACAGCAACAGTTCGGTAGAAGAATTGCTGAATATTTTTACTTATGTATTGCGCGAACAGCTGGATATTATGAAAGCCATGCTTTTCATTTACGACAACGACTGGAAACTGGTGAAAAAATACGGAGTAAAAGGTTCGCCAAAGGACATTAATGTGGCCACCGACCTGATGAAAATTAAAGACATCACCATGATCGAATCTTCATCGAAAAAATCGTTGAATATATTTGATGTGGTAATTCCTGTATATCACAAATCGCAACCACTGGCCTATTTGCTGATTGGCGACCTGGAAGAAGAAATAAAAATCAGCCCGATTATAAAACACCTGCCGTTTGTACAAACGCTAACCAACATCATCGTGGTGGCCATTGAGAACAAGCGAATGGCCAAAGAAGCTATCCGGCAGGAGCGGGTAAAAAAAGAGCTGGAAGTAGCTTCGCAGATGCAAAGTTTGTTGCTTCCTGATAATTTACCGCATAATAAATTTGTAGATGTGTCTGCCAAATATATGGCTCACCAGTCGGTAGGTGGCGATTACTATGATTTTATACCTATCAACGAAGATGAATTTGTTTTTTGTGTGGCGGATGTTTCAGGAAAAGGAGTGAGCGCTGCATTGCTGATGTCGAATTTCCAGGCCAATCTGCGTGCGATTATCAAATACACAGATTTTAGTTTTTCCCGTTTGATAGAAGAATTGAATACCAGTATTTCAAAAAGCGCAAAGGGCGAGCGGTTTATTACTTTTTTTATTGCACGTTACAACCAGATTACAAGAAAGCTGAAATATATCAACGCAGGCCATAATCACCCGGTACTTACAGATGGAAAAAACACCCGATTCTTAAGCGCGGGTTGTATGGGTTTGGGAATGGTAGACCATATTCCGAAAATTGAAGAAGACGAAATTTTTATTGCACCTAAAAGTATAATTGTATGTTATACTGATGGCCTGGTGGAAATTGAAAATGATAAAAACGAATCTTACTCGATGGAACGCCTGGCCGAAACGGTTCTTAAAAATTTCAACCAGCCCAAAACACAGGTAATTAATGAAGAACTGTATAAAGACGTAGACCGTTACAGGGGGAAAAATGAATTTCTTGATGATACGGCACTACTTACTATCCGTTTTAACTGAGGGAAGATGATATAATTCCGCAGCTACAATTATCGCAACAAAACTCCAGAACGGAACCGAAGCTTTATCAGTATCAAGATAATTATTCAACACACCGTGAATAAAATAGGTGGTAAGCCCCAGTAATGCTCCCAGCACCAGGATTTTTATTTCTCCTTCGGGTAATTTCTGATAGATCGTAATGCCTTTGTAAATAATAGTAAACACCAATAGTACCATAATGATCATTCCCGGTGCGCCCTGTTCGGCAAGAGGGCCCAGGTATTCGCTGTGGGCATTTCCCATTACTCCAAAATTGGTACTGATGATGGTAAGTTCGGAAGAATGCTGGAAGGGGGCATAATAAAACTGGTAGGTGCCCGGCCCCCATCCCAAAAACGGACGTTCATTAAACATTCGCAGGGCACAATTCCACCGGTTGAGCCGTTCGAGGTTCGAAGCATCCGAAGAAATATTGGAAATGGATTCCACATGTTTGGTAATGTCATCTGATGAATCGGTTTTATTTCTTTCAAGATCCATGATGATCTGGTCATAAAAAGTAAAGAATAAAAACAATACAGCAAGTGCTCCCAATACTACAGTAAATAACTTTATTTTCATACGAAGAATGATGAATAATCCCAGTGCACCGATAAGGCTCACCCAGGCGGCACGGGTATAGCTGAACAAAACACCTGTGACAAAAACAACGAAAATAAAAATGAGTAATGACCGGCCCACCGGCAAAATTTCTTTATTAAAATAAAGGCAAAGAATCATCGGAAGGTAAAAAGCCACCATTGCGCCATAGGAAGTGTGGTCCCTGAAAAACGGATTCATCACCCAATGAGCAGCTTTTTCATCAAAGGAATAAAGCCAGAGATTGATGGAAGCATAAATAATTACCAGTGTAAAGGGAATAATATAGAGCCATAACGTTAACCGGATATTCGTTGTTTTTTTAAAAAGGTAAATTAATAAAAAATAGCAGGGAATAACAAACCAAATACGGGCCAGGAAATACTTCAGCGACACGGCAGGATCTTCGCTGCTGACAGAAGTTACAAAAATCCAGGCCAGCTGAAGTAAAATGATCAGTGAAACCGGATGCTCAAAAATTTTCCGGTCGTGGACCCCGTGCCGGATAAAATGCAATACAATCAGCAACATCACACCAAACAACAAGGGTTCCGTGGGGAGATATAATCCTACCGAATAAATTTCAAACGCGTCAAGATTCAGGGAAAGTGGCGTAAATAAAAATACAGAATATAAAACTCTTTCAGGGTAAAAGAGAGAAATAAGTATGGTAATCAGCGCATAGGGCAAAAGCGTAAACAGCGGGATATCAAAATAAAAAAACAGTGAGTTTGCCGCAACAAACAGTATAGACAGAATATAAAACCACCTGGCGTTTTGCGTGGTTTCCATGTATTACTTTTTGGAAATGGATTTTAATTCCTTTATTTTTTCTATGGACATGATGAGAAAAACCATAAAGAAAAAAGAAGAAACAGTAGAAATGAAAACAATCAGCCACCGTATCGGGTAAGATTTTTTTTCTGCTTTGGTAGCAGGTTCCACTTCAAATTTATAGGTATAGGGAGAATAGGCATCCGACTTAGCCTGGATATACACAGCCTCCATTTCCTCGAGCCTTTTATTTTTTAATTCAAGTTGTTCGGCAAAAGAGGCGCTTATACTTCCATATCTCCGGTTCATCTTAATTTGTGTATCCAGCTCAATCATCAGTTGCATATCCCTTTCTTTAATGGCATTGGCCTGTACTTCCAAAAGCGCTGGAATCGCAGAACTGCTCACTACTCCCATCATCGACAATTTTCCCAGCGTATCCACCAGCGTATTCCTTTGTTCGGTTAAAGAATTATATTCTTTTTCCACAATTCTGAATGCCTGCAAAGCACGTTCTTTCAGCATTTTATTTTTGGCAGAGTCAACCAAAGTGGCAATGTCGTTGGCTATCAGCATAGCCGTATCAGGGCTATGATCCAGTACTTCAATAATAATGGAGCCGTAACGTGTACGCGAGCACTTTACGTTTTCCTCGTATTCTTTAATAAGATTAGTGTTTTTGTATTTGGAACCCGTATCAATTTCGTAATGGGTCATCAGGTTATATTTCTCTATAATTTTGTTCCTGATGAGGGCCGAATTAAGAATTTGCAGCATTTGTTCGGCTTCCTCTTCTTCACCCACCTGCAACGAACTTTGGTTGGGATTGAGCATTTCGCCAATAAGCACAGTATTGGATTTGGCAGGGAAAATAATAGCCGTGGATTTGTATTTTTCCTGCATGAGCAGCGATACCACCGAAGAAACAACAGCAGTAACTATCATCACTATAATAATCCTTTTCCGCCATTCCCAAAGCAGTAAAATCAGCGATGACGCATTGAAATCCTTGTTGTTATCCTGTTTCATTTCCCCGAAAATTTTGTCAAAAGTAAAGAATATACACCAAATAGGGGATTTTATTGTATTTCAGACAAAATATTCACCGGCCGGTAATCCGAAATTGCTTTATCTTAGGCCTTTCGTAGAAGGAAGAACGTGGTTATAGCAGTCAATACCCGATTTTTATTGCCCGGCAAAATGGAAGGTTTCGGGTGGTTTACCTTTGAAACAGTAACCCGCATGGCCAGCCAGCATCCCGAACATCATTTTATTTTTCTTTTCGACCGGCCTTTTGATCAAAAATTCATTGTCAGCAAAAACATAACCCCGGTGGTCATCGGGCCTCCGGCAAGGCATCCTTTTTTGTTTTACTGGTGGTTTGAATTTTCTGTGAAAAAAGCGCTGAAAAAATACAAGGCCGATATCTTTCTTTCCCCCGATGGCTACCTCTGTCTCTCCACTTCCGTGCCCTCGGTAGCGGTGATACATGATATCAATTTCGAACATTTTCCTCTCGATCTTCGTTTTTCCCACCGGAAATATTATCGCCATTTTTTCCCGAAGTTTGCCCGAAAAGCAAAACGAATTATAACGGTGTCGGCATATTCGAAAAATGATATAGCTGAAAAATACCGGGTTTCACCCGATAAGATAGATGTAGCGTATAACGGGGTGAGCGATTCTTTTTCACCCGTTGCAGGAGAAATAAAAACAGGGGTGAAGAATAAGTTTACAGAAGGAAAAGACTTTTTCGTTTTCGTTGGCGCCCTTCACCCGCGGAAAAATCTCGCAAGAATGTTTATGGCTTTTGATCTCTTTAAAGCTGAAACCAATTCTTCGCTGAAACTGGTGGTGGTAGGCGAAAAATATTTCTGGAACAGGGAAATAAGCAATGCCTGGGAGAATATGAAGCATAAACAGGAAGTGGTTTTTACCGGCCATCAAAACCGTGAAGAACTTCATAAAATAATGGGATCGGCACGCGCACTGATTTTTGTAAGTTATTTCGAAGGATTTGGTCTTCCGCTGGTGGAAGCCATGAAATGTGGTGTGCCGGTGCTTGCTGCCAATGCTTCCTGTCTTCCCGAAATTGCAGGCGGGGCGGCATTGCTGGTGGATCCGTTTTCGGTTTCTTCTATTACTGAAGGGATGAAAAAAATAAACAGTGATGATGCACTGCGTGAAAAGCTGGTAAATGACGGATTACAACGGTGTACGTACTTCAGCTGGCAAAAAACAGCAGACGGGGTTTGGGAATCATTAATAAAAACCGCCCATGCTGAAAGCCTGTTATAAAACCGGAATAACAGAAGCCGGATGTGATGAGGCCGGAAGAGGATGCCTGGCCGGGCCTGTAGTGGCTGCTGCAGTTATTCTGCCCGAAAATTTTTCCCATCCGCTGCTTAACGACTCAAAAAAACTTACGCATCATCAACGGGAAAAACTTCGTCCCGAAATACAGGACGCTGCCCTTGCCTGGGCCGTTGCTTTTGTCAGTCATACCGAAATTGATGAGATCAATATTCTGAATGCCTCTTTCCTGGCTATGCATCGTGCGCTCGATCAGCTGAAACTAAAACCCGGACATATTCTTGTAGATGGAAACCGCTTTAAAAAATACAGCGATGTTCCCCATTTGTGTGTGGTAAAAGGCGATGGAAAATATTTTTCTATCGCAGCTGCGTCTGTACTGGCTAAAACCTTCAGAGACGAATGGATGGAAAACCTGCACGAAGAATTTCCGGCATATAACTGGAAAAAAAACAAGGGTTATCCTACTTCCGGTCATCGGAAAGCGCTGATGGAACTGGGCTCTTCGCCTCATCACCGCAAAAGTTTTACCCTTATTCCGCCCCAGCTGAAAATAAAGTTTTAGATTGTACACACCCGCCTGTTTATAGATTGAAAAGCCGGTAAAAACGGCTGCCTTCCTTTCCTTTATTTTTGGAAATCAAATGAGGCGGGTTTTAAATTATTTCATTTTTGCAGTCATAACCGTCCTGGTAGTGTGGCTGGGCTGGATTTTTTTCGGGAAAATCACTGCTGATGAAAAAAATCCGCTGGACGGAGTTCCTAAAAGTGCCGCGGTAATTATTCAGCTCAATAACCCGCTTACTACCTGGAATCATCTTTCACATTCCAACCTGGCATGGGAAAGCCTGCGGATAATTTCCCCTTTCAACACTATTGATGCCGTGGCCCGGAAAACAGATTCCCTGATGAAAAAAAACAAATCCCTGGCGCAATTACTAACGGGTAGCCCATTAGTGATATCGTTGCATTACCAGGGGCCGGGAAAAACAGGCATTCTTTTCACAGTTTCGGGGAATTATGATGAAGAAGAAATTCTTGAAATTATTTCCGGCAGCATTTCCGGCAGCCCTGTGTCCAGGGAATTTAAAAACGACCGGATATATACCTGCCGTTTTGGCCAAAACGATTTTTTCCTTCTCGTAAAGGATGGATTTATTTCGCTGGCATCACATGCGGGCCTGAGTGAAGAAGCAGCGCATCATATCGGAGAAGGAAATGGTTTTACCAGCCTCGAAGGTTTTGCGTCTATCAGTGCCACTGCCGAACCCAAAGCCGATGCCGCTATCTATATTCATCACGAAACGTTTAATTCGCTTTTGCAATCTTTTGTTGCACCGCGGTATAAAGAAATGCAGCAGCAGGTTCATCCTTATGCCCTTTTTTCAGAATTCGACCTGCACATTTCTTCCGGTTCGTTTTCCCTTAACGGGTTTTCCAATATACCCGATTCATCACAGGCTTTTCTTTCTCTTTTTCGTGAACACGATCCGCAGGAATTTACCGCAGGAAAAGTAATGCCCGATAATGTGAGCGGCTACGTATGGATGGGATTTACCGATGGTGCTTCTTTTTTCCGGTCGCTTGAAAAATATTACCGTTCAAAAAACAGGTGGGAGGAAAAAAATAAAGCAATACTGGAGTTTGATGAAGAGCATAACTGCAACCTTCGTCAGTCTTTCAGCGAATGGATGGGAAATGAAATGGTGTTGTATTCGGTGCCCGCAGGAGGAGCAGAAGATCATCCGGAATATTTCCTGGCCATACGATGCAATGATATTACTGATCCCCTTCCTTTGCTAAGGGAACTGGCGGCTTCTTTCAGCGATTCCTTGTTACCCGGTAGTTCAGATTCGTCTGTTATGCAAATCAGGGGCGGACATATTTTTCAATTACTTTTTGGGGATATGTTTTCTGCCCTGCACGATCCGTATTTTGCCAAATCGGGCGACTATGTTGTTTTTTGTAACTCGGAAAACAGGCTTCTTTTATCCCTTGCACGCCTTGAAACCGACCACAGCCTGGCCAAAAACATAGCCTGGCATAATTATGCAAGTGTAAATTTTTCAGGAAAATCAAATATAACGGTTTACGCACATGTACCATCGTTCGCAAAGGAACTTCTGTCAATGGCCGATTCATCACTGGCCGAATCACTGAAGAGTAATTTTGAGGTGCTTACGCGTTTTGAAACTTTTTCGTGGCAGATGGTAAATAATAAAAACAATCTTTTTTACAATAGTTTTTCCCTCAGCTACAACAGTTCGGGGAAACAGAATTCGGGTGCGCTTTGGGAAATTGCCCTTGATACATCCTTTAATTTTGTACCCGTCTTCACTAAAAATCATATTACCCAAACCTGGGATGTTTTTGTACAGGATGATAATTACACCGCCTATCTTATCAATAACAAAGGAGAACTGATGTGGAAAAAAGAACTCGAGGAAAAAATAAGAGGGGATGTTCAGCAAATAGATTACTTCAATAATGGAAAACAGCAATTGCTTTTTTGCACTGCCTCTCAGCTCCATATCATTGACCTCCGGGGAACTTATGTGGATGGATTCCCTGTGCAACTGCTTTCCGAAGCATCGCTGGCGCCTTCGGTATTTGATTACGAGAACAACGGCAATTACCGCATTTGTATACCTTCCGGGAATACAATTATCAATCTTGAAAAAAACGGAAAGCCTGTGGAGGGGTGGTCGTTTGCAGGAGCTGAAAGTGAAATTTCCCAGCCTCCGAAATTTTTCCGGTCCGATAACAAAGACTACATCTTTGCCTGCGACCGCAAAGGAAATATATACCTGCTCGACCGCAAAGGAAATGAAAGATTTTCGGTGAATACGGTTTTTGAAAAACGTTCGGCTAATACCATTTTTATTGAACCCGGTAAGAATATTGAGAACACGAATATTGTATATAGTGATTCATCAGGAATGATCCATAAATTTTATTTTAACGGAAATGCCGACTCTGTTAATGCCCGGAACGTTAGTTCATCACATTTTTTTACACTTTACGACATCAACAACGACCGGGAAAAAGAAATCATTTTGCTCGACTCGGGGAAGGTATCGGCACACAACCGGAAAGGCAAGTTGTTGTTTTCAACCCTTCTTCCGTCTGAAGTGATAAAAAATGTGAGTTGTGCCACATCGGCAGACGGGAATACATTTTTTGGTTTTTATTCGCCTCCTTCTGCCCAATGCTATGTGCTGAAGGGTGACGGAACCCTTCATTCTCAGTTCCCTTTGCCGGCCACCACTTTCTTCCGCTTTTGCGATATCAATAATGATGGCTCGCTGGAAATGGCCGTTGGGAACGGAAGCAGGCGCCTGGCTATCTATTCATTTAAATAAGAATTAAACAATTTTGTCATTTTTGGTATTAATTCTGCCTTTTTTCGGGCATAAATAATATATTTGTTTCTTCTCAAACCCCACCCTATGAAACAGATGTTGCGACTCTCCATTATTTTTGCCTTCTTTTTGGCATCTTTTACTTCTTTTTCCCAGTATTTTATGGGATATGGAAACAGTAACTATGCCGGTATCAGCGGCCGTAGCCTTAATCCCGCTTATGTGGTGGATAGCCGTTATAAAGTGGATATTGAACTGGTAGGTGTTCATGCCGAAGCATACAACAACTTCTGCGGGTTGAAAAGATCGGCACTTGAAAAAGATGCCAATGGCGAATACAGCGCTTTTGAAGATAGTTTGTTCCAGTCGAAATACCTTGTTACAAGGCAGAATGATGTTTTAAAGAATAAAAACCAGGCCTATGCCAATGTAGCGGTTAACCTGCCATCGTTTGTTGTAAATCTCGACCGTAAATCGGCTCTTGCTTTTAACTGGAGAGTTAGAAACTACGTAAATGTAGACGGAGTTAGTGACAATCTTGCCACACTTATTTATAACGAACTGGAATATCCTTCTCTTTGGGTAAGCCAGCTTAACAATAAAAAATTGTCGGTTCAAACTATGAGCTGGGCCGAATATGGTGCTACTTACGGAAGAGTTTTTGTTGACAAAGGCGAACACATATTTAAAGCAGCCGGAACAGTAAAACTGCTGCAGGGATTACAGGCCGCTTATGTATTTATCGAAGACCTCAATTACCAGTTTCATAATGATTCCACGCTTTCTCTCTTTTCTGCAAAGGTAGATTACGGACATTCTACGAATTTTGAGGTGGATGGAAATAATATCAAATACAAGTACATTTCCAATATTTCATTTGGCATCGATTTGGGCTTCGTTTATGAGTGGCGTCCGAAACATTCCGATTACAAATACGATATGGATGGAGAAACCAACCTGTGGAGAAGAGATCAGGAAAAATATAAACTCAGAGCCGGATTATCAATTCTTGATATCGGAAGCATCAAATTCCAGAAAGGTGATCTGAGTAACAACTTTGTGGCAGATGTGGATTACTGGAACCTCAACAGTCTTGATTTCGGTGATTCTATTCCTGTTCAAAACTGGGACGATACGCTTCAAAACCGTTTTGGAACATCCGATCCGGCCAAAGATTTTAGAATGAATCTTCCTACGGCAATCAGCACTCAGTTAGATTATAATATTCATAAAGACTTTTATATCAACTTTACTTCGTATATCGCCTTTCAGTTTACCAACAATGCAAACAAAGTGCACGACCTTACTACTTTTTGCCTGGCTCCCCGCTGGGACCACAAATGGTTTGGCGTATTTGTGCCGGTAAGCTATAATATGATGAACAATTTTGGTGTAGGAGCTGATGTGCGACTGGGGCCACTTATTTTCGGAACCAATAACATGCTTCCGCTGATTAGTAAGAAAAAAGATATTTATGGTGCAGATTTTCACCTGGCACTTAAAATTCCTATTCTGCATGGTAAACCAAAAGACAAAGACGATGACAAAATTTCTGATAAAAAAGACCAGTGTATAGATACAAAAGGAACCTGGGAATTTGTGGGATGTCCGGATACAGATGGCGATCATATAAAAGATGCCGAAGATGATTGTCCCCTCGAACCCGGAACACCTGAATTTAAAGGATGTCCCGATCGTGACGGAGATAAAATTATTGATAAGGTGGATGATTGTCCCGATGATGCAGGCCTTGCCGAATTCAATGGATGTCCCGATCGTGACGGAGATAAAATCATTGATAAAAATGATGAGTGTCCCGACACTCCCGGATTGGCCGCATTCAACGGATGTCCTGATACTGACGGTGACGGACTGCCCGACTTTAAAGATGAATGTCCTACCGAACCCGGCCCGATTGATTTCAATGGATGTCCCGACCGTGATGGTGATGGCCTGAGAGATAAAGATGATCGTTGTCCGGATAAACCCGGCCCCATCAGCAACCGTGGATGTCCTGAGCTGAAACTGCAATTACTCAATGCTCAACTTGGCATATTGGATGAGGTGACTGTAGTAGACGGCAAATTCACATTCGGAAAACCGTTTGATAAGAAAACAGCCATTTTCAAACTCATCGGAGAGGATGCGGATACTATTACACAGATTTATGTAGCTAATCCTGATTTGAGAGGAAAAACTGCTTATCGCGAAGGAGATAAATTATTCCGTTTCCCGAAAGAAGCAGAAGTGGTTCAGCTCACACAGGCCGAACAGGAGATTGTGAAAAAAGCATTCGACAACCTGGAGTTCGCTACAGGAAAAGCGATCATCAAGAAAGAATCGTATGCATCACTGGATGAGTTGGCAGAACTGTTGAAAAAGTATAACGGATGGAAACTGAAAATTGAAGGCCATACCGATAACCAGGGTAAACCAGCTGCGAATATGACGCTTTCACAAAACCGTGCAAAAGCGGTGGCCAAATACCTCACTCAAAAAGGAATTGATGCCAAGCGGTTTGAAGTGAAATGGTATGGACAAACCAAGCCTATTGCTCCCAATACCACTGAAGAAGGAAGGCAGAAAAACAGAAGGGTGGAAATGACCATCGTGGAATAAACCAAAGCACTCAAATAATAAGCCCCGGCAATGATATGTCGGGGCTTTTTTTTATCTTGGAACAAATAAAACCCACCATGAAAAAATCAGTTTACCTGCTGATGGCAATGGCTGCCATTCTTTCTTCCTGCGGAGGAGAAACGGAAAAGAAAACTGAACCCGGAAAAAAAGATTCGGTTAAAACAGAAAAACCAAAAAATACTTTCGATACCCAAAAACTCGTTGGACAGTATATGGGTGAATTCGGAAAATCCACCATCATTATTTCCATCAATTATATTTCAGGAAAAAACACATCGGGCTACGACCTGGTGCGGGGCAATCGCAGAAACATCAAAGGATCACTGGAACCTGAAGGAGGGAAATTCCACTTTAAAATGGATGAACCCGGAAATGACAGCTATGACGGAAAATTTGATTTTACCATTGATACCGCCACATTTGAATTAACCGGTTCATGGGAACCCTACAAAAAAGACGAAAAAGTAACCGGAAAAACATATACCCTTAAACCGTTAGAAAAATTTACCGACACCACCAATGAATTTTATGGCGACTGGTCGGGATACAATGATGAAACTTCGATGGAGGGATCGCTGACTATAAAAAATGACGGTTCCTTTACTTATAAAGGATATTATTATGGTGAAAATGAAAACCTGGAGAATGAATTCAGTATAAAGGGAACGTGGATAAAAGATAATAAAAAAGTAACCCTTGAATTCGACAGGAATCCGTATATGCCGGTTTCAAAAATGAAATGCATGATCGAAAAAACAGAATACGGTTATGAAATGCGTTCGGGTGAGTCGGCACAATTCAGTAAGTATATGCCCTCTGCTTATCCCGAAGAATACTGATGAAAAAATACCTGCTGCTTGCATTAAAGGTTTTTATTGTTTCCGCCATTTTGTATTACACATGGAAAATGGTGGAACTTACACTTCCGTATCTTTCATTCGAAAAAAATATAGATTTTCTCAAATCAAAACTAAACGTGTATCATATCGACTACTGGCGCTGGGGATTTTATATTCATATTTTTACCAGTCCTGTTGCACTGATTGCTGGTGCTACACAATTCAGCGCCACCATCATGAGAAAATACCCAAAAGTTCATCGCTGGATGGGAATGGCTTATGTACTGGTGGTGCTGCTGGTGAGTGCTCCCGGGGCAATGGCGATGGCATTTCATGCTAATTTCGGGTTGCCGGCCGTGGTGAGTTTTGTAATGCTTACATCGCTGTGGTTTACGTTTACACTGATGGCTTATATCTGTGTACGCAAAAAAAATTATTTTACTCACGGAGAATTTATGCTGCGCAGTTACGCGCTCACTTTTTCTGCCGTTACTTTCCGGTTAATTGTTTATTTTTTCACTTCCATGAAATTCCAGGTAAAACCGGCTGAGGTGTATTTCATAGCCGCCTGGATGAGTTGGGTGCCCAATCTTATTATTGCCGAAATAATGATCCGCATGGGATGGATTCAGAATATAATGAAAAGAAGGTTGCAGAACCAATAACAGATCATCCCGGTGCCGTTATCATCAGAAAAAACGGTAGAATGTTTTTCATGCTTTTGGCGGTGATTTTATCAGAATACTTACCTTTAGCCTCTTAAATTAAACCATGAAAAAATTACTGTTTACTGTAATTGCTTTTCTTTTTGTTGCCACCGGATTTTCGCAAACGAAAAAGCCAAAAATTGTAGTGGGTATTGTGATCGACCAGATGCGTTATGATTATTTGTATTGCTACTGGAATAAATATTCTGAAAACGGATTTAAAAAACTGGTGAATTACGGATACAACTGCAAAAACACCAACTACAATTATGTTCCCACTTATACCGGCCCCGGGCATGCTTCTATTTATACCGGAACCACCCCTTCTGTTCATGGCATAATTGCCAACGACTGGTTTGATAAGAACGAGCACATGATGGTGTATTGTGTGGAAGATTCTCTTTCGCGTACATTGGGAAGCAGTTCTTTGGCAGGAAAAATGTCGCCACGAAGGTTACTTACTACCACAGTGGGTGATGAAATGAAAATTGCTTCCATGCAAAAGAGTAAAGTGATAGGTTTGGCATTAAAAGATCGCGGAGCAATTCTCACAGCGGGGCATACTGCCAATGCTGCTTATTGGTTTGATGACCTGACCGGGGCGTTTATCACCAGTGATTATTACATGAAAGATCTTCCGCAGTGGGTAAAGGATTTTAATGCAAAGAAAAAAGCACAGGAATATTTGTCGCAGGTGTGGAATACGTTATTGCCCATGGAAAAATATACGGAAAGTATCAGTGATGATAATCCGTATGAAAAACCTTTCAGGGGAGAAACAAAACCGGTGTTTCCGCATAACCTTCCTGAAATATTAAAAGCATACGACAATAATTACGGCATTATCAAAGCCACTCCTTCCGGAAATACCATCACCAAAGAATTTGCCATTGCCACTATAGAAGGAGAACAGCTGGGAATGGACGAGTATACTGATTTGATTTCTATCAGTTTTTCTTCACCCGATTATATTGGCCACCAGTTTGGGCCCAAATCGGTAGAGCAGGAGGATTGTTATATCCGTCTCGACAAAGACATTGCTGAAATTATTTCCTATCTCGAAAAAAAATTCGGGAAAAACAATTTCGTATTGTTTCTCACTGCCGATCATGCTGCAGTAGATAACCCGGCCTATCTGAATGATCTGAAAATTCCTTCCGGTTATATAAACCCTGACAGCCACCTGGTGCAACTGAATAATTTTTTGCTGGAAAATTTTGTGGTATCGGATGCTACCGAACGATTTGTCCGGTCTATTGTTAATGAACAGGTGTATTTCAATTATGAAATGATCTCTAAAAACAAAATTGACGAAGAAAAACTGGAACAACTCACAGCTGATTTTTTTCTTACGGTAGATGGAGTAGCCAATGTATTAACAGGACACCAGCTTCGTTCACAGGAATATCATTCGGGAGTAAAAAAGCTGATACAAAACGGGTATAACGACAAGCGCTCGGGTGATGTGGTGATCAATTTGCAACCCGCCTGGGTGGATTTTGAAAAGCAGGGCACCACACATGGATCTCCGTACAGCTACGATACACACGTGCCGCTCATTTTCTATGGTGCCGGAATTCCAAAAGGGAGTACAACCGAATACATTCCCATAACGGATATCGCCCCTACGTTGTGTTTAATGATGAATATTCCTTATCCCAATGGAAGCACAGGTAAAATTATTGGCGGGGTAGTGAGATAGTTTATAATTTTTTTTGATAAAATATCTTTTTGCTTCAATATCCGATAATATTCAAAAACCCGTTCTTTTCGAGATTGGAGTTTAAAACGAATTTTCTTACCTGGTGGCTGTCTCTTAATGTAAACGCTACTGTGCAGGGCGGCCGTTTACCTTCCGAGTCGGCATAAATGAGCAGTTTTTTGGTAATGCCCGGTTCGGTTTTTAGTTCAAATAGTTTTACTACCGATTCCAGCGGCATTTTTTTTATAATCCAATCGTCACCATATTTAATGGAAATGGTATCGCTGTCTACATTCCAGGCGTCATTCACCTCAAGTGTAAAAACAGGGTCTTTGGAATAAAAATTTCCCTGGTTGGTAAGTTTTCTTGCGCTAAAATCACCGGGATCGGAGTTTTCTGCCGGATGGGTTACCGTTTTTTCATTTTCTTTTTTCAATAACGAATCACGGGCTTCAGCAGCAAGGCTGTCCTGGTATTCCGGTTCACGGTCGCGGCATATTCCAAGGCTGTATTTTTCACCCAAATCATATTTTGCACGAAGCAGGGCTGGCCGCTCAGGATCGGTTTTGTAAGAAAGAAAAACATAATTTTCATTCCAGTCCACATCGGGGAATCCGCTTTCAATATACGAGGTCACATCATCCGCCAACCATTGTTCTTTCCATGTTTTTCCATCATCATCTGAGTACAGGTAAATGAGTTCACGGTTGTTGGTTTTGTCTTTGTAATGTGCATAACTCACAATATGAATCCTTCCCGAGGGATCGGTTTTTATCCGTGCCAGCATGTTATTGCCGTTGTAAAATTCACCGATATCACTGTGCACACTTTCTCCGAATTCCAGCAGGGTAAACCGCTCGTTTCGTTTACAGGCATAACCGATGGGATTGTTATAATCGTTGATGGAAGGAATGTAAACAATGTGAACGCTGTTGTCTTTTCCCAGTGCAATATCGCAGGGCCAGTTGGAAGTGGAAATCACCCGTTCAATATCCCACGTTCCCTTGTGTTTGTATTTGGTGGCCAGTGATACGCCTTCATTAAAACAGCCGATAGCCACATAAACATTTCCTTCAATGTCCGACACCACCGCACATCCTAACGGCCGGGTGCCATGCGTAATATCTGAAAACGACCACGACTTGCCATCATAAAAAGCATAACGCGTAAATTTTTCGGCCATCGAATAAGCAAGGTGAATATTATTATCCTTATCAATGTACGCATCAATATCCATTCCGATCATCGGACCGTTTTCGTTGGAATCAACCGCTTCCATTTTCCATTTGGTTTTTCCCCTTTCGCGGCTATAATGCAAAAGTTTGCTGGGCTTGTTAAGGCTGGCATGAAAATAGCTTTCAATCAAAAACAAATGCACGGTTCCCTCACAATCGGTTTCTACGCAGGCGGTGAAAGGCGCATAAGAGATTTTTCCGGTCCAGTTGATGCTATCCTGTTTAATAATGGTTTCTTTTTTCCAGGTTTTACCGTTATCGTTGCTGAATGAATAATAAATGCCATTATCATCTCCATACAAAGCGTGTACATCATTTTTGTAAACGGCAATGGGTGAATAACGTAAACCGCGCATGGCATTTTCTTTCTGGTCAACCAGAATCTTTTCAAAGGATTTATTTTCCTTCGATACATAATCGTATTTTTTTGGCTGGGTAATACCCTTTCCGGAAAAAAAGATTATGAGCGATAAAGTGAAAAAAAATTGCTTCATGCCGGTTATACACTCATTCTGTTGGGAAGTTCAGTTATTTCATTCTTTGTTTTACTCTTTTCGGAACTTCCTTTTCTTTTTTCAGTTCCTTCATCTTCTGATAATAATTCTTATATGCTTCTTTTGCCTTTAATTTGTCGCCTTTATCGTAATAACTGTCGGCCAGTTGTAATCCGGGGCCGGCTGTTTCAGACAATACTTCTGTAAGATATTTATTTATCTCTATCGATTTATCCAAAAGCCCGGCTTTGTACAGAAACAAACCATAATCACCCAGCCAAAGTTTTACTTCATCACGGGTCCATTTTTCTCCATAACCTTCCTGGAGAAATTCACTCAGTTCGCTTTCATTATTAAAATTTATATAGAGATCATTGGTCCAGAATTGTAAACCGCTTTCTATTATTCCGGCCGCTTCTTTCCATTTATTTTCTTTATGTAATTTCAGCGCAATTTCATGCGCCCGTTTCATGATCTCTTTCCCTTTTTCATACTCATTCATGTAAGCAGTAGGATATTCTACCGTATGGAGGATTTCTATGGCTTCTGATATTTTTCCAAGCTTAATCAAACTGTCGGCTTCACTCATTTTTTTCCATGACTCATCTTCGTAAAAAACTTCAACGGGCTCAAACATTTTGTTTGTTTCACTCCATACAAAGGGGCATGTAACATATGTTGCCCTGTAAGGCATCTGGCTTTTTAAATAGATGGTGTCATTACTATACCAGGGGTCATCATACATTTTTGCAGTATTGATAAAAAGATTTTCACCTGTAGAATAACCCAAAAGAATTTGAATTTCTGTTTTCTTTTTCAAATCCGGGTAAATTCCGATAATGAAAACGGTATCCTCATAATCTGATGTATTGTCTATCGCAATAAACACTTCGATGTGCTGAATGCCTTTAATTTTTTCTTTCGCACCGGGTAACTGGTAGAAAGCATACTCATCCTGGTTCAATTGTACTTTCCTGTACGATTGCCCTATACAGGAAACAGACAAAACCAGGGCCCAGATGATGAGAGTGAGTCTCATAAAATGATTTTCCCAAATGTAAGCAGAGTTTTTTAGCCGTATAACCGAATTTATTATAAGCGCTATGCCTATTTTCAACGGCAGATTGTTTGTTCACGTTCACGGGGCTTTGTACCTTTACACCAATGGAAAACCTGAGTGAAAAAGCGGTGCTGGATGTATTGTCCAACGTGGTGGAACCCGACCTGAAAAAGGACATCGTTTCTCTTCAGCTGGTGCAGCAGTTACGGGTATCGGAAAACGAAATTTCATTTGTTGTAAGGGTACATAATCCTGCCATGCACGCCCGCAAAAGAATGGAAGAAGCCTGCCGGTTTGCTTTGGAAAGGAATTTCGGGAAGGAAATTAAAATGAATATTACCGTAGAAGCATTGGGAAATGACCGCTCCCCTGAACAACGGTCGGTTTTACCGGGAGTTAAAAATGTTATTGCCATTGCCTCGGGAAAAGGTGGGGTGGGAAAATCTACTATCACCGCTAACCTGGCTGCGGGACTGGCTAAAAAAGGTTACCGGATAGGTTTGATTGATGCAGACATCTATGGCCCGTCAATGCCCATTATGTTTGATTGCCGTACTGAAAAACCAGTACTTACAGAGGTTGAAGGAAAGTCATACATAAAACCTATAGAGAACTATGGCGTAAAATTATTGTCCATCGGGTTATTTGCAGAACTCGATCAGGCCATAGTGTGGCGTGGCCCGATGGCTTCGAAAGCCTTAAGCCAGATGGTGAAAGATGCTTATTGGGGAGAACTGGATTTCTTATTGGTGGATCTTCCACCGGGAACGGGAGATATTCATTTATCGCTGCTGCAATTGGTTCCGCTTACAGGAGCTGTGATCGTAAGCACACCGCAGGATGTGGCTTTGGCAGATGCAAGAAAAGGCGTAGCTATGTTTCGTCTGGACTCGGTGAAGGTTCCGGTAATTGGAATGATAGAGAATATGGCTTATTTCACCCCGGATGAATTGCCTCAAAACAAATATTACATTTTCGGAAAAGACGGGGCTAAAAAGCTGGCCGAATCACTCGAAATACCCTTTTTAGGTGAAATTCCGCTGGTGCAAAGCATAAGGGAAAGCGGTGATGTGGGCCGCCCCGCTGTTTTGCAGGAAGGAACCCCGGTTTCCATTGCATTTGACCTGTTGGTTGCTAACTTTGTGGAACAGGTGAACCGGAGAAACAATAAATTGGAACCGACAAAACCCGTGGAATTTTTAGACTGAAAGAAAAGGGATATGGGACAAATGAATTTCAAATTTTGAACTAAAATTGTATGGGACGTAGCGCTCGCCCGGTATAAAAAATATATGGAATTGAAGATAATACTATAAAGACGCAGTGCTTTGTGTCTCCAACGAAAACATAAAAAAGTATGGAATTGAAAACACGAATAGAATCAGCCATCGAAAAAATACGGCCTTATCTGCAGGCTGATGGCGGAAATATTGAGCTGGTGGAAATCACAAAAGACAATGTAGCCCGCGTTCGTCTGCTGGGGGCATGCAGTAGCTGTGCGATGAGCGTTATGACGATGAAAGCTGGTGTGGAAGAAACCATCCGCAAAGAAGTTCCTGAAATAAAAGCCGTAGAAGCCATAAGCGACCAGGAAGAAATCGTGTTGTGAGTTTAAATTTTTTTGGTTTGTTGTTTTTATCCCTGATTCTTAATACAAAAGTACAGCTGCGAATGGTGCGAATTGGCGTAATTAGCGGCTATATTAAATCTGTGAAATCTGTGGCATTTCTTTTATTTCAAAACATCAGAATGGCTGACTCACATTCTCAACCTTCAACAATAATAACCTTCAACCTTTCTTAAACCACCCCGAATACATCACATAATTATTGGCGATGCGCTGAATTTCCCCTTCGAAAAGTTCTTTGTTCACTTCTTTCACTTTTTTGGCAGGCACACCGGCATATACGCTTCCGCTTTCCACAT
>JBMORL010000037.1:0-142708 GCA_049322335.1 Bacteroidota bacterium | reverse complement strand
TGATATTATTGATGTTAGTTACTTCAGGAAACTCCAAATACTTTTCGTAAGCGTTAGCAGCAAATAAATATTTCTCTGCTGCTTGCTCATACAATAACAGGTTTTTATCGGACTTACGAGCCTCGTCTTTGATTTTTGTAGCCTCTTCATACAGCTTTCCAGCTTCGTTTGACCAATATTCAGGTGTATTCATATTCATGTTTTTCTAAAATATAAAAATAACCGCGATTAATATCAAGTCTAATTTGAAAAAATATTCATCTCCCCACCCTGATTAAACCGCCCAAACTGTACAGCTTTGCCCTTTTCAGGTATATCTACCACAACATCAACGTCATGCTGAAACTCGTTGTTTCCTCTAAATACACCTTCCTTGGTGGTTTGGAACACAAAAACAAAGGATTTCCCAGGGTTTTTCCTGCGGAGTATTTCCAGGTCTTTGGGTGATAAGCCCAATTTGTTCACGCTGTCCAGGATAATGAAGTCATATTCGGCAAGATCTTCCGGCAAATAGGAACTCACAAATAAATTCGGATGCTTCACGGCCTTATCATTCAGTTTTTGCTGAAGGGTATAATCTAAACCTTCTTCACGCGCCACATAGAGAACCTTTCCATGATTACGGGCGAGATAACCCGCGAAGTCAACACACAAGTAGGATTTACCCATTTTTGGTTTAGCGTAAACCATCATGGAGAAGCCAGGAGTAGGATCACCTATAAAGTCTTTCCATTTGTCTTTAAAACCGATTGTATTGAAGCGGAGCGTGGCAAAGTCCATCGAGTTCATGATCTTCGCGCTACGGCCACCGTATTCAATTCCTGAGAGGTCTTCCGCTTTCTTAACATCGTGCATACATCCGCATTCGCCCAAAATTCCTTTCAGACCGTTGAGTTCTGCCGTTTCGATAGACAACGATTTCATACCAGGAGTTTTTACAAACTTCTCCAGTCGTTTGTGCAAATCGTTCAGGTGCGAAAAGTATTTGTCGTCATTGGTAAACACTCCGCGTTTCATGGCTCGGTTCATGGATTCCAAAAGCTTTTTGGCCTTCTCCTTTACACCGACTTTACCATGCAACCGGATAAACTTTTTGATGAACTGCACCGAAGGGTAGATCATTTCTTCGCCCAGGATTTTTTTAAAATCCAAAACCGTTTTCTCCTGAAGGCTGACTTTCATCTTTCCTTTCATGGCATTGTAGTTTCGGATAAGAGAATCCTGAATAAAATCAATCTCCTTTTTGTACGGAGAGGTTTTGCTCATCCGCTTTTCGGTAATAGAGCGTTGCAAAGAGGTTAGGAAATTCCAAATCTGCTCGGCAGTTTTTGTTTTACCGTTCATGTTCACAAACCTGCGGATGAACTTAAACTCTTCGGGAAAATGTTCCACTTGCTTTTTACCGGAAGCCTCAATGACTTTCTTTTCCAGTTCGTATGCTTTCCTTTCTTTAGCAGCGGCTTCCTTTTTTACTTTGGATTCCTTTATGGGGGCGGCTTTCTTTTCGCGGGTATGTTCAGAGAGTTTTTGCAAATACGTTTCTATTACTTCTCGTATTTTCTCACTCTTGTAGGCTTCCCAGGATGCCCCGTTATTAGTAGCTTTCACTAAGAACTCATGTCCCTTTTGCAGGTTTTCCGGCAAAGAGGCAACGTTTATTTTTTTGATGTGGTCGAAATAGTTGTCTATCGTTATCATATTTAAAATTGTTTTTGGGATTAAGCTGCTTCCAGTTCAAGCATGAGTAAAAGAGCTTCGGCTTCCAGTTCGAGCATGTTAATGTCGATGGTTGTGGTTTCCTCAGCCGGTGGTAATAAAACCGGTTTCTTTTTAGTGTCTGTTCGCTCACCGCTTTGGCGTATGGATTCAAAGTTGGATTCGGAAACCGTTACCGACAATCCGAATTTATCCTGGAGAATTTTTACAGCGGGTTCAATGTTTTTGAAAGGAATAAATGCGACCATCTTATCAGAGGTCTTCTCAAAGTTGTTTCTCTCAACAAGTGAAAGCAAATCCGAATCCAGGTAAATATCTCCACCTTTGCTTCGTGAAGAAGGAACGAGTATCTTATATCCTTCTCCATGACGGAACAGCGCAACCGCTCCGGCATAAATTGCGGCTCCGTTTGCCAGGGACTTAATTAAAGACAAGGCTTTGTAAATTGGAACCACGACCTTGTTCTGTACCGATTCGGCAGGTGACCAGTTTTCCGGCATCAAGATTCCCTTTTTAGTTTCACCCGAAAGAGTAGTATAGCTAACCAGTTTTCCTCTGAAATCCGAAAACGCCTGTAAAAGGTTTCCGGTAATGATGTGCCGGATTTTTCGGTCTGTGGTGCTTTCTTTAATAAGTTGTTCCCATTGTTCCAGTAAGGCTTCGGGATTGGGTTGTGAAACATCCATACTCGCACCAATGATGGATGAAATGTCTTTTGAGTATGAAGCCGGAATAGCAATGTATTTGCTGCTATTGGAAATAGCAAAGCGAAGTTTGATCGCGCTTGGTGCAAACGGATTCTTTTTCTTTTTGTCAATGGCAAACCCAACGAATACACTTGGGATCAATTGTTGTCCTTGCTCAAACGAATCGACCGGATAATTTACTTTTCTCCCGACATGGAAAAATTTGAACATTCGCAATAAATATGTTCTACGATTTTCAAAGGTCTTTTCCAAATTGACCTGTGCCATCACCCGTGCTTTGCTGAGTTCTTCTTCGCGTTCCTTTATAGCTTTCTGAAAAGCCCCTTCTCCTTGTTTCTCCCGTATTTTTATCAATTTCTTTTCATTGGGGATATTTACAATAAGTTGGTTGTACTTGTTTTCGTTTTCCAGCAGTTCTTCCTTGAGTTTGTTCTCAAACCATTCTTCAAATTCGTGGATAGTATCTTGCTTGAGTTCTTCGGGTTTTAATCCCTGCATGGATTCACGGAGTATATTTTCCAGTTCCACTTTTGAGAATGGTTTTTTCAAAACATTGGCACGAACCGTTTCCAAAATACTGTCATCTCCAAAGGCACTTCGTCCACCCTTTCCGGCTTTGATAACTTTGGTGGAAACCGTTTCGGTTTGCAGGTTCATGGTTTCTACTTCGAGATCATATTCGCTGATCTGTTTGAGGTATTCCACGTAATCGCTATAACGCTCCGAAATCTCATTGTAGAAATCCTGTTGCATGGAAGTGGAAAGCACCGCCACACGACCGGAAACGCGGTGAGCCGCATCTTCGATGGTTTCATTATCACCCCTGCTTTCGTCTTGGGTAGCGGCATCTGAACCACTTCTTTTCAAATGAAGCGGATCACCGATCAGGTCGTTAATCTTTGGATTTTCCAGTAAATATTCTTTGACCACTTTATCTCCGTACTTATTCAAAAAATCGGGTACGTCCAAAATCTTGGTGCTTTGCTTTTGGTTGGAAGTGGTATTTGCATCCAGTGATTTTAATTTCTTTTGGAGCATCATCATTAACCGCATCTCAGCCGGAATAGCCGAGTTCACATAATCGTAAATCGGTTTTAGGATTTGTCCGGTACGGTTAATGCGTCCGCGCTTTTGCACTTCGGTATTAATGTCCAATTCTGCTTGCAACACAATCATCACCCGTTGCTGTACTTTATCTGCCGGAATTTTACTCGTAGGAATAGCGTGTGCCGATGCACCTGTCGAACCACTTTGATTAATCATCAAAACATCCACCTCGTTGTTGTTGAACTGGCGAAAGGCATCATTTGTATTGATCCGTTTTCTTGAAGCAATCAATCCCATATTGGTTTTAGGATTTATCTGCAATTCGTATTTACGTCCGGTAACTTCGGCAACGGAATATCCGGCTTGTGTCAGCTTTCGGATAATAACATCAATGGGAGAAATGGTAATTCCGGTGGATGCTTTCTTGATTTTCTCCCAAATGCGGTTGTATTCGATTTGCGCATCCATTGGGAGTTCCGATAGTGCAAACTTTTTATGAATGGCTTCCCCGTTTACATCTTTTTCGGTGTAACGCAAAATTCCATCCAGTCCTTTTCTAAGTACTTCGGCAAAATCGGCATTGACCACATCACCGTCACCAACGGGTAAAGCTTTATCGTTTTCCATGTCCTCAATGAAACTTCCCATTGTGGAGGCAAAGGCAATCACAGGTTTTTTGCCTTCTTTCAGCCTTTGTATGGCTCGATCTGCTACTGCCTCAGCTTTGATACTAAAAAGCATTTGATTGATGACCTGAAATACTTTTGAGAAGTAGGGTTGATTATCTACCCCTGCTTGTGAAGTTCCCTCGCGTAGTTCTACTTCTTTTCCTTCGGCAACGGCAATTTTGTCGAGTTCCTCTACCTGCTTATCTACATGCGAAGATTGAAAGGCAATAATGTCCCTTACAATTTCCGTAATGTTATCGGCAATGGCTCTGTGTTCGGCTTCGTGATCCGTAAGTGTCATGTAATTTACCTCCACACCCTCGAAGGATCTCTCCCTGCGGATCATCTGCCCTTCGGCAACGAGTTGTGAAGCCATTACCTCTTGTAAAGCAACACCGCCCTGGTTAATGGCATCCACCAATTCATCACGGCTCATGTTCGCTTCTGAAATGGCTGTTTTCATAGCGTAGATCGGCATGTTATCCGGTCGCTTGGCAAACGTTGCCGAAAGAAACACTACACCTTTTGTGTGCGATACTATACGCTGTAAAAACTCTCCGGTATTGGATGAGCCACTTGAATTATGCGCTTCGTCCAGGATAAAAATATTTCCCCCTGCCTGTTTCATCAAAAAAGCAGGTTTCTCCGGTTTCTTTTCCGGTGAATTGAACTGCGAATACGTTCCCATTTCAAAATCGTAACGCGCAGGAATTTTTTCACTTTCAAAAATGGTTTTTTGTTCGGCAGGTGAAAGAGCCGTGTGTATGACTTCACCATCTTCGTCCTTTATATCCGTTTTGGATTCACGGGCGTTAATGATAAAAGGTAAGAGGTGTCCTGAACCAATAGCTACTAAATCACGATACAAATCCGAAAACAAATTCGCTTTTTCGGTTAAGAAAACAGGACGTAAACCCTGTTTGACTGCATAACGCACGATAGAAGCGGCAATACGACCTTTACCGATTCCCGTCTGATCTCCGATAATCATTCCCTCGTTATAGGCTTCAATATTGTAGATTGCCATTGCTACGGCATCTATTTGTTCGGCAGAAAGTGCCTTGCATAGTTCTACTTTGCTTGGGTAACCCAAACGGTGTCTTACAAAAGCATCAATGTCTCCACCTACTTCCTTTTTGATTCTTTCGAGTGCCGATTGAATTTCAAAACTCATCGAATCGGGAACCTGTGTATTCAGCACTACACAACTTGCAGATGCAGGTTGATAGGGTGCGCCCAGGTCTTCACCATCCAATAAAGATTTTAAATACTCCGCATCCCGTTCCAAATCACTCAAAGGTTTCTTCTGCTCCGGTGCTTTGAGTTCTTCGGCTAATCCAACACGAATCCCATTACGGACTAACCTCGCCATCATTACTTCTATTATTTCAGATGTAAATGAGGTCATCGGTATCAAATTCTTACCTTCTAATACATTCGTGAGAACCGTATTTAAAATTTTTGCAACACGTATCGCATCATTTTCAAACGTGTAAAAAGCGTCTTCACTTCTTAGGAGTATAACCGCATCAGGATATTTTTTCTTGAGGGAACGGTAATTTTGTATAAGGGGTAAAAAGTTACTTTCCATGTTTTCCATTATTCTTTCGTATAGTTCTTGGTATGATCTCACGGGTGAATCCCTGTCAGGATTTTTCACCGGAGCAACTCCGCTTACCGCCTTTTTTCTTCCGTGAATGAGAATTAGCCGCGTATGAAAAGCGGTTCCCTGACGGGAATAGAGTTTATGACCGTCTATTTGGATTACATCAACAACGTTGTAATGCGAATAGAGGTAATTGAAAAAAATCCGGTTTCTTCCGGCTTGGATTCTTCCTTTATCATCCCACTTGGTATGTCCCCCAATGATAATAGCGGCTTTACCGCTGTCCTTCATGCAATCCAGGGCACGAAGTGCCATCAGGTGATCGAGAGTGCGGATAGGAAACGTATCGAATTTAATGTCGTGGTCAAGCGTTCCGAACGGTGGGTTGGTCAGTACAGCATCAAATTTCTTTTCAAATCCGATAAACGGTTTTGTTGCATCCTGATTCAGTACTTTTTTATACCCTTGCGTTTGCAGGTTTCTTCTTCGCAATGAATCCACTTCATTAACTACCACGTTTTTCGGATTAGCTGCTACTGTCAACAATCCATTTCCTGCACTTGGCTCAAACACGGTAGCGGTGTCTTTATTTATTTCACAAAAAATTCCGGCTAAATAAGAAAGGGGAGCTGGTGTCGAGTATTGCTGAAGCAACATACTTTGAGAGGTGCGGTGTGAAAGGGTTACCTGGCTGTTGTACAAATCCAATATGCTTTTGAATTTATCTTCAATAGAAAAATGCGTGCGCAGGGAAAAATCCCTGGCACGCATTACTATGGCAAGCTCTGTGAGTTCCTTAACCGTATTCTTTTCCGCTATATCAAATTCGAGCGCAACCTTTTCCACGCTTCGCTTGGTATGCTTAGAACCGATCTGTAACTCACGGAGCATCCTTTTGACAAACAAGTTATAATTCTGCTCGTATGCCATCATATTTTACTTAACTGCTAAACCAATTGTGATAACTGCAATAATACCTGCACCGATTTTTAAAATTCGGTTTTGCCTTTTCTGTTTTTTAATCAACTCCTCGCATTGCTTTGTATGTATCAAGGAGGCATTGATTTGATCGTTCAATCGCCTATTGGTCGTATCGCAGGTAAACAATTGTTTTTGCGAAGCGGCATGAAGGGCGGTCAACTGTGTGATCTTACTGTGAAAAAGGGTGTCTTGTATTTCCTGAACAACGATAAACTCTTTCGTCCGCTCTCTTAAGGAATCACATTCTGATAGTCTCATTTCCGTTGAAAGCGTGTCCCACCTCTGAGCAAGTATGTTTTCCAAATCACTTTTTCGATCTTTGGAAATAAACATTTCCTTTTTCAGTAACAGGTCGGTGTAAAACAACCGAGTGTTCAAACTATCAATGGTATTTTGATAATTCTCTGTTGACTTTTGATAGTTCGCATTGATCTGTTTTACATCACTTTCAATTTTACTGGTTGTTCCTGTAATAAATGCAGAATTATTCTCTGAGATTTTTTGGAAACTAAACCAGTAAAAGGTGAGTGTAAAAAAGAATTGCACCACAGTTATCCATAATACAATTCGGCTTGCATTCCAGTTTTTCATTTTTCTTCTTCCTCTTCTTTTTCAAATTCAACATTGGTTTCTTCCGGCTCTTTACTGGCTTGTGGCTTCTTGCGGTTTGCCTGTGTGAACCCTTGCACTACTTCGCTGATGATATTCATCACCGAGGGCGATTCCTGCTTGTCCAGGTGTCGCTGCTTTTTCTCAATGGAATAACCAAAGCAACCGGAGGCGATCAGGGAGATAAACCCAAAAAACATAAAGTCAGGTAGGATAAATCCGAAAAACTGCTGACCCACCCATCCAACTGTTACCATTATCACCATGAGTGCGGTGGTGAGTTCCCGCATATTGAAAAATCCGTTTTTGTCTTTGAAGATCTCCTTAATGATCGGAGACCGTTTCACTTTTTGTTCTTTGTTCTGATTCATTTGTTTCATCGTTTAAAATATCTGACAATAATTCTTTGACTGCCGGAAAGAATAGCGCAAGGGCAACTGCACCAATTCCGATTCCTGTTACCCATCGTCTGAGTGAAGCGCGTTTCATGGCGCGGTAATCAATCAACGTATAGGTAAATTTGTTGCCGTATAATGATCTATGCCTTTGTGCAAGGGTCATAAACAGATCGAAGTCGGCTGTGTTTTCAAATACCTGGCATCCGGCAGAAAATTCTTCCACGTATTTGGCGGTTCCTTTTTGCATGGCGCGGTGGATGTTTATTCCGAACCATCCTTTTTGCTCCTTCCCATTGTACCAATCAAGTATAGCATCACGGTTATAGTCTCTGATTACTGTTACCGTTCCTCCTCCTTGTATTAAGGCGTAGTATTTCCCTCTGTGCAATCCAATCTGATACACATTCTTGTATTGTCCTTCCTTGAGTATTGCTGTGCCTTGAGGCATCATTGGATTATGCAGCCAATAGGTTCCTGGGTCAGTGGTGATCTTGAAAATGTAATGTTCAGAGCCACCGCTATTGGTTTTGAAAAAAACGTGCATCTCATCATCGAAGCGGTTCGCTTTTGAATGATGCGAACGAATTCCTACAATGTTCAGCTCATAGGGTCTATCGTAAATCTCAAAACCCTTCATGCGCAAAACCGTTTTTACTTTTCCAAGAACACCCATTACTCCTCGTCCTCCTCCTGATCGGGATTTTCTCTCACTACCGATGGAATGTAATTTTTCTGCCACTCCTTTACATCGAAGTTGGGACAGGTACGACCGCCCTGATTGGGAAACTCACAATGCCCTTTGAGTTCTGCATTAGGGTGGCGTTCTTTAATCCACATGATGAGTTCGTACATGGCATCCTCCTGCTCAGGAGTTCGTGTATCAGCATGTTTTCCTTCTTTGGTTCTTCCACCGATGTAGGCGATGTTGATACATTGCTGATTGAATCCCAACACGCCATTTGACACCAAGTTTTCATTGAGCAGTTTCACCACTTCACCATTTGATTTGATGATGTAGTGATAGCCTGGATTTTTCCATTTGTTGTGTTCCTTCCAATACCGCTTGATGGCTTCCACAGAGGCAAGCGGAGAAGTGTCCGTGCAATGAAGCACGATGTATTTTACGTTTCTTGACATTTTTTTGATTAGTTGTTTTGAATAATTCTCACTGATTTTTCTTTTACAATCAATCTTCGCTTACCGTCCATTGTTTGAAAAAGTGTGAATCCTTTTTTAGTTTCTATTGGATAACCGAGCACCACATTTCCCTCCACGCGGATTCGTGTATTGGGATAATCCCAAATAACCGTTGGATGAAGTGTGATAATGGTGGGCGCACCGTCTAACCCTGAGAGCGACCACTTGCTTCCATCGTATTTCAATCCAATGCGAAGAAATTCTTGTCGTATGGCATTTTGTTGGGAGGATGAATCAAAAGTGTCGAGCATTCCCGTGACAAGAGTTTTTCTTACACCACCGTTGATTCGCATTTCCTTGAACTCATCACTAATTGCCGTATAATCTTTCACATTTCTAATCTTTTTCAAAGAAGAAATGGCAGAGGAATAATCTTTATTTTCAGCAGCTTCAATTAATGAACTCGCCAATGCTGAGGCATCAGGAGCAACACCAATCACAAATAAATTATATGCGCTCGCGCTGATTTCTGTAGGTAGTTTAAGCTTTACCAATGCCGCCTCCATTTCACTTCCGAAATCTCCATCCGCACCGTATCTTGGCAAAATACTTTTACCATATTTTGAAATGAGTTTGTCCTGGTATCGTTTTACCCACTTTCCCTTACTTCCCTTTTTTAATGGAAAATCGCTTTTTGCTTTTTGTGAACTCGAAGAACTCGAAACAGACGGTGTATAGGAAGTTTGTGTTACGGGAGTGATTTCTACTGGTGTATAAGGAACTTTGTCCTCATCTTCATCCAAGGATTTTTTCTTGTTCTTTTGGCTCTGTAAATACTGCCATCCGAAATACCCGCCCGTTCCCAATGCTGCTATTCCAATTCCTATGAGCGCAATCTTTTTGGCATTGCTCTTTTTCGGCTTTTCTTTTTTATCCTTCTCCATCACTTAGCTTCCTTTCTTTTTCACTTTTGCAATCAATTCATCAATCTCGGAAGACCACATTTCACCGATCAAGTCCTGGTAGAGGTCATCCCCGTAAATTCGCGTATAGGCACTTTTCACTTTTGACCAGGCAGTAGCATTAGGCATTTCGTTAAACACCGCATAAATGGCTTCCTCATCCGTTCCAGGGAACATTCCCATGTAGTAGAGTTCCATTGCAGAGCGTAATCGTTTTGCCCAGGCATCGTAGTTGTAAACCACTTTATCCCCTCGCTTGGCAGGTTTAGCAGAAATGATCTGAAGCATTTCGTTATACTCTGTTGAAGTGAGTTCGTCAGCCATGTCTTCGAGCATACTGCGGTGATATAATTTCTGATAGGATTTTTTCACCTTATCAAAATCATCCTTACTCTGTACAGACCGCAATGCGCGTCTGAGTGCCTCCTCATCGGTTCCCCACCAACCATCGTTGTCAAATGACATTTTAATTTGTTTGGCAATGGTGGCAGAGCTTCCGTCTTCGAGCGTTTTGGTTTCTTCGCGGTTGCTCACCGCTTCCTGTACCATCTTTCTCACCGCCCAAATCGTAAGCCCTGTCACACCTACCGCCAACGCTCCATACAACACCGTTTGCTTCCACGAATCTTTTTTTTCTTCCTGTTGAACAGGATAAGATTCCGTTTGCGTTCGTGCAGCTCCTGGCATTGGATGTTCCGGTTGTTGTTTTTTCTCTATGGCAATGGCCTTGCTCATTACAGTCCCAAAAAGTTTTTAGCGGTTTTCAATGTGCTTCCGTTTTCCTCCACCACTTCGGAAATCTTCTTGATTTCTTTTGCAGTTAGCTTGCGTGCCATAATGGTAAGCGCAGTCATCTTTTCCTGCGCCTGTTTTTCGTTTTCGGCTTCAAGCGTGATTTTATAAGTGAACTTTTGCATTAATTTTTCCTCCTTTATTTTTGTCCTGGCTGAATAATCGAGAACACATCCTGGATTTTGTTTTTCTCATGGGCGAGGATCGTAACAATGGCTTGGATGTATTCCAGTTCCTTTTCGTTAAAAGCTTTTTGCACATCGCTCCACCAAGTGTCTTCTTCGTCCTCCACTTTCTCGTAAGTGGCTTCGGTTTCTTTTTGCGGTTCTTTGTTTTCTCCCTCGCCACCATCGGCAAGAATACCAGCGAGCGTTGAGCCGCCTGGAAGTCGCTTAATCTTATCCACGTTGCGTTTGAGAAAACTCTCCACCATTACGCTCACCACTTCGCCCACATGCACGTTGCCCAATTTGTTTTTGGAACTTTTCAGTTCCTCTACCAGGGATTCAAGGTTGTCAATGTGATCTTCTGCTTCGTTAAGTTCCTTCTTGGTATCACTCAACTCTTTTTTCAGTTGTTCGTGTTCCCACTTTCTTCGCTCGGCATCCAACGCCTGTGCAATGCGCTCGTCAATTTCCACTCCGCTTAGTCCGTTTGATTTTTCCTTTTCTCTTGCAATGGTGTAAATCGCTTCTTCGCTTGGCTCTGTTTCATTGCCCCTGTAATAAGCCACACGGATTTGCTCTGTGTTATGGAAAATGAAGGCTTTTACATTGTCAAATTCACCTGGATTGTTGGTGCGTGATACGATGGGTTCTCCATCCACCTGCACCGAATAAAATCGTGGTGTTCCTTTTTCATCCCATACTTCGAGGATGCGCTTGATCTTCTCCAGCGTATTGTCTTTAAAAACTTCAGTTCTTCTTTCCATGTTTACATCTGCGTTTTGGGGTGATCTGTAAAAACATCACGAACAGAATCCGGTTGACCTTGTTGGTGATTTCCATTTTTCCGGTGTGTTCGTGTTCCTGTTCATGCACTTTGTTGTCGAGTACATCAAAAACTCCGTTATTGGATTCAATGCGGATGGGACTGGCAGGGAATTGATAAGTTCCGCTTGCATTGCGCAAAAGCTCTTCTTCGATGAGAACCCACATATCACTACCGATAGTGAAAGTGGTTTTGCTCGATGGAAGAAGCCTCACATGCCGCAGGTTCATCTCCACGTTTTTCCAACCGCGTTCTTTCACTCGGTTTTCAATATGTTTCAGGGCTAATTCCGTGCGCATACCTTTTGTTTTATTGTTGATTCGTAGAGCAAATAGATATTCACGCGGTATGCACTTCCAACCGCGAAAAACTCATTGAAACGGTCGCGGTAAAAACCCGTGAGGAAGTCCGAACAGGGAACCAAATCCAACATTTCTTCTTCCCATTTTGTTCCTGCTTTGAACCATTCATGCTTGTAGAAATCCGTAGGTGTTACAGGAACAGGTCGGTTGTAAAAATCCAATCCGACAAAGTCTCCGTACAGCATCGTGCTGTCATTGCGGATTACTTCACCTACAAAAAACATATCCGATTTTCCGCGCTCTTTCAAAGTCAAATCACCGACCTTGAGTGTGGCATAGAGAAAATCCGATTTGGTGAATTTTCCCAATGAATCCCCTATGCGTGGCAAAACGGTGTTTTCCGTCAGGAACAATCCCGTAATGCGTTTCAAGTCCCAGGGAAGGGGTATGCGGAAACTGATCGTTTCTGCTACCTGAGTAACATTCACCGAATGGATATGTACTTTGTCTTTTAGCATTCCTTCAAAAGCGTATGTACATAGAGCGAAACACGGTATGCCACAAATGGGGCATCAGGATGGTTCGTGTCTTTGTAAGTGATTTTCACTTTTCCATTTCCAACCGGAACATTTCCGAGTTGGTACACCCTGCTATTGGGTGCTACATTGATTCCGCACATCAATAGCTTCGCTTCAAAATTCTCCGGCAGGTATTCAATGCCCCCGATCTCAATCTTGCACGAGCCACGATAGAACAAGCGGTCATCACGGTCTGAAGTCAGCACCACCGCTGTAATGAACTCTGCGGTCTTGTCCACTTCAAACTCATAGGATTGATTCGACCCGTTTGCCGGAGAAAAATCAAATCGTTTTATCTGTTTATCGTTTTTTGTTTCCTTCATAAAAAATCCCTTTTGTCCGGTTCCCAATTTCTTCTCATAAAATCCCAATCAATTGCACTTAGCAATTCTTTCATGCTTTCGTACCAAGGTGAATCGTAGAATCTGCCTTCGATCTTTACTGCACCGGATTTTGTTTTCTTCAGTCTTTGCACGATGATCTGTGTTGCGCTTCCGTTTCCGTAAGCCCACCGCTCTTTGAAAGTGATAATGTTGTCTTTCTTCTTGACAACCGCTATCTTTTCTTCCTCGGTGCGGTACACATCGCGTTTGTTCTTTGCCATGCTTTTGGTTTCACCTTTTCACTTCCATTTATTTTTTTTGTTTTCTTTCATAACCCGTTCAGGAAAAGTGCGCGGAGAAATGGCAGTTTAAACTCCGCATCACTTTTTCCCTTGGGGCATGTATGAACATGAAAGATTTTTTGGCTATGGAATGGTAGCCGTTCCGTGCAAGGCAGCATACACGTAGGTGTTTGCCGGAATGCCTGTCACCGTTCCCAATTCGATGGTCATTTCAATCTGCACATCGTCCTGGATCAGGCGCGGGTTGGCGAGTTTGAAATACCCAATGGAAAGCAGGTGGTTGTTTTCGGTTTTGAAAACATAGTTTCCGATTTCCGGTACAATGGTTTTCTTGTTCGCCTTGAGGGAGAACTCTCCGTTGGCAATAGCAGGGAAGGATTCAATTTTACCAAAGTTGGTTGCCATCGAATCGTCTTTGGTTGCACCTGCGGCTGTTCCCACCAGGAGAATAATCCCGCTTACGAGCATGGACATGTTCTTCGGCAATTTTGCGTTGCTGATATTGGTGAGTCCAATTTCCTTATCCGTTTGCGTCTCAAAAATTTTCACGGTTTTTGAGTTCACCGCTTTGATCGAGTAGATCAAAGTATCTGCAAGGCGCAGGTTTCCTTTGGTAAGTTCTTCCTTGATGTGCGGTTGCAATTCGCGGAAATGTTTTTCCATTTCAGCGCGTGATCCTTTGCTTGGCGCGGGATTTTTTGCAAGCGCGTTCACTACTTTTTGGCGTGCAATGGGATTCATTGCTTTGAGTGCGCCAAGCAACTCTCCATTGACATTCATCGGGTCAATTCCGAGCAGATCTCCCGCGTTGTTGTATTCGCTCTCTGCAATCAGTTCAAGTTGTCCTAACATCTTGTTTTTTGTTTTTAATGGTTACTACTTTCTTTCCTTCTTCACTTTTCTTTTTTGCCCTCTTCGGGTGGGCTACCCAAGTACTTTCCGTTTTTTCAGGCGCAAGAATCTCCCTGTCCGCCCTCTGGCAGATTTTTTTACTTCTTGTCTTTTGATAAGGAACTCTTCCCTGCGGTAGCCCTTTACCCGTTAGTAGAGGGGATCGCGCATCATCAGCGTCTCGTCATTCCCGCTTACCTCATTTTGCTGGTTGCTTACAGGAACTTTCTCTTTGTAATTTTCGGCTGACTGTATGATCTGATTTTCGATTTTGTCCAGGGCGGTCATATCCATTCCGCTCATATCAGCATTTTCGGAACCTGGGTACACGAAGTATTTTACCTCACCTACGGGTTTATCCGTATCGGTTGATTTTTTCTCGTCAGCTTTCTTCATGATCTTGTCGAGGTAAATCTTTTGGGTGAAATTGTTTTTGTAATTGAGCAGTCGTTGTTTTGCTCTTTCCATTGCTGTTGGTTCCGTACCACCTACGGTAATCCCTTCACCCTGGAAACCGTTAGAAGCCATCATGCCCATACCGAAACTCGAAATTCCTGGCATTTCCATAAAGTGACCTGCGGCATTCACCACCAATCCGATTACCAATGATGGCCTCCCTACAATCGCCCCTGTTGCTCCTCCGGCCACCACGCCCACCACCAGGTCACGAAGCAAACCTTGCCCCGCATCTTTCAGGTGTGTTTTAGGATTCTTCATTCGCTCTTTGAGCGATTTGCGATCCTTTTTCTTTTCGTACTTATTTTTTTCGTCTTTCATCTTTTGGATGTATTTGATTCAACAATTCTTTTTCCGCTTTTACTTCCACCTTACCGCATGGGCTTTTTTCTTCTTGTTTTTCTTGTACTTTCTGTACTTCTTTTTCTTTTTATAGCCTCCTTGATTGATTCCCGCAAGTGCTTCACCGGATTTTTTGCCCTTCTTTGCCGTTTTATCTTTGTTTTGCGACACTTTGTAGGCGGCAAAGCCCAATCCCAACACCCCAACTCCAATAGCCGTAGGAATCACCCATTTTTTGTGTTTATCCCATCCAGTCGGTTGGTCACCCGTCCCATCTGCACTTTTATTGGTATTGCTTACATCATCTGTATCTGTAATCGTAGTGCTTCGTTTTTGAACCTCGGTTGATGGTGTATCGGTTGCTCCTTCTTCAGGAATGTTGAACTGATCGAGGTTCAGATTTTCCATGTTTACTGAGGCTGTCGGATCAGTTACATTCACATTGGCGGTCGCATCTGTGGTTACGTTTGCTTCACCGCCTTTTAATCCACCGATGTTTTTGATGATGGCGGCAAGCGAAGCCATGATTGCGGAAGCTGCGGCAAGGGCTGCACCGGTGGCGGGTTCTCCCAACCCTTCGAGCGATTCAATTTCATTGGTGAAAATTCGCTGTCCCAACACGTCCCTTAGAGGCATCTCCGTCTCATTTCCCATCAGTCCGCTAACCTCTTTCGATGCGTTACCCTTGCCTGTTAAAATCGCTTCCTTCAAATTCTCCGGTTGTCCACCTGCACCGTAAAAGATTTTTTCCAGTTTCGTTTTTACCTCTTTCATCTTGGCAAACCGCGCCATGTCAAACTTTCGTTTCTTGGCTTCTTCATCACTCAGGTAAGCAAATCGAACGTTTTCGGCTACTTTGAATACATTGAGTTTCATCGAAGCCAAAACGCCTGCTCTTAGAAGTGCGGTTGCCGGATTTACTTTGTTGACCGCGTGAACCACTTTTTTAACTCCCTGACCAATCTTTTGCAGGATTTTTACTTTCCCCAACTCCGCAAGCCCTCCGTCCGTGAGATCAACCGCATCAACTGTTGTCGGTCGCTCTATTCCGTTTAAGTAATACAAATCCATTTTTTTATCCCTTTTTTCTGTGAATGGTTCCTCGTAATTAAATCGGTTCACTACACAGTCAACTGTGATTTGTTTTCCATCTTCCGTGTGAACCACCGGATAGATGTGTGCAAACTTGTCTTCACTCCACCAGTATTTCGCTATGCGTAAACTGTGTGGTATGCCCAGGTGGGTGAGTACGCTGGAGATAAAAACCGTGTAATCGTCACAGTCCACTCCGCGTAATCTGTCCGCCCAACTTCGTGCGGGTCTGCGTATCTGTTCTTTTCCCTTCTCGTCCTTCTCATACGCGATATGCCCGTACACGAATTGCCAAATGTTTTTGCACGAATCAAAGAGCGTTTCTCCTTTTAACCTATTTGCAATCTCCCTGGTATCATTCAGGGTTTCTTCAACCACTTTCGGAATAAAGTCCACCGTGTCTTCTACCGTTGCTCCGCTTTTTATCAGCTTATCTTCTCCCTTAGGTTTTGGAAACAAGTGGTCAACTTCTGCACCGCTGTGTATTTTTCGTTTTTCCTTTGCAATCATTTTTCATCACGGTGTTGTTGTTGCCCCCTTGAGTGTAATGTCTTGCGTTTGTTCATAGGGTTGATCTCCCCATAACATCTTTATTGTTGACAAAACTTTCACTTGTACCACAACGGGTTTTCCTTCCTTGACCAACTGATACATGCTCCAGGCATTGATAAGCAATTGCGAGAACGTTATATCAATCATGATCGCTTCAATGACCGCTTGACCAAAACTCGGAATTTCAATTTCCTTGTTCACACTTTGCGAACTACCAATGGTTTTCCCATCGTGCATAACCTTTACAAATGGAAACATGATTTTTATTTTTCCCTTTGTAGGGTTTTTTAAGGTGACATCCACACGGATGGTAATTCCTGCTAACGTAACCGAATGCAATTTGGCATTGATAACCATTTCCAAATTTGTATTCAATCGGTTCATTTGCCACAGATACCTGCCACCAAAAAACAAACCCGTTCCTCCTAACACAATCCATCCAATCTTCATTTGTTTTTCTTTTTAATTTTTTGTGACAAGTAATCTGCGGCAATTTTGAACCCCAACCAAACAACTCCACCAACCACTGCTTTTACTGTATAATCCATCACACTTGCTGCATCTATGTTGGCAAACATCAATGCTCCGTAAAGCAAAAGTGATGTGTGATTGGTTGTATCCTGATTCGCTCCCTGCATATTCAACATATCTTTAAGTTTCATTTTCTCACTCGATTTATTTCCTTTTCCTCACTTGAACACGACAAATTTGTGTCAAAAAATTTTGGTCAAGTAACCATCGGGATTCATGCGAACACCTATGGTCACATAAGGACACAAATGGATTCAGGATTTCTTGTTTTCAAATTCTTCAATGCGCTTTTGAAGTAGTGAATCTTTGTTTTCAATGCTATCCACCGAATCAGGATCAACCTCCTTTTTCACACCTAATAATGCAACAATCAACTCAACCTGTTTGGCAGAATAGGATCGCCCATCGAGTTTACCAATCAGTTTTTCGTATGGCTTGAGTTTTGTTCGTAGCCTTTTGTAAGTGGGGATTCCCAGGAGAGAGAGCAATTGTTTTTTGCTCATACTCTCAATAACAATGGTGTTTTTCTTTTGTGTCATACGAATAAATTGATGGGTAAATGAATCAGGCTACTTTTGCTACGATTTTTCCGTTTTCAAAATGAAATTGAACGCTCTCATATAGAAACTTGTCGAGCAGGTTGTTGAACCAACGTTTTGTTCCAGGAAACCCGAATTTGTTTTCAGAGCTGAACCATACTGCCGGATGTGTTACATAACGTCCAGGCTTTCTCTCGATGTATTCTCTGGTTAGAATGATGCGTGTGCAGAACTCCAGGAATAGATCGGAATACGCAATGAAGAAAATCTCCAATGGAATTGCTTCAAAGTACTTGCGGATTTGTTTTTTGGCTTCCTTTACTTCCTTTTCAGAGAAAGGGTGTTTTTGCCATAAGATTGCATGTGCATAGTCCCATGCTTTTTGCGTTAATTCATCAATTTTACGCTGACGGATTTGTTCAATTTGTGTTTTCATGTTGTCCATGTGTTTTAATGTTTACAGGACAAAAATCCGGCAGAAAAAATGGTCAAAGTCACCATCGGGACTGATACAAAACCATACAGATTCTTATGGATTCATAGGGAAAAATGCGGACACAAACTTGATGGTGCAGATACAAAAGTCATCATGCGGAACCAAACTTCAACATTGGGAAAAGAGCAAAAAAAAGGCCGGAACAAATCCGGCCTTTAATGGTTTTCAGAGGTAATTCTATGCTGCATTGTCTTCAAATTTTGCAATCCGCTTTTGAACGGACGTATTCATGTTCTCTATATGATCTATTTTATCAGGATCAATCACTTTTTTGGTTCCTAAAAGTGAAATAATCAGTTCTACTTGTTTTGCAGAGTAGGATTTTCCATTGGGTTTGCCAATGAGTTCAAGGTAAGGCTGCAATTTTGTGTTGAGCCTTTTGTAAGTGGGGATTCCAAGTAAGGTTAGTAGTTGTTTTTTGTTCATGCTCTCAACTACAATGAGCTTTTTCGTTTGATTCATGGCTAACTAAGTTAAAAAATGGCTATCAGTACGTATATCTGTCTAAAAAATCTTTTTCATTCAAGTGAAAAAATTCTGCCAACTGTTTTACCGTCAATTTTTGCTTTTGCCTGAATTTGGTAATCAGGTCGCGTAATAATTTCGGTTGTTCCCTGGGAATATCGAGTTCCACAGGTTCCCGTTTGCGGATTTTCATTTGATTGAATTGCTTTTCCAAATATCTTTTTTGGTTTTCGGTAATCAACTCCAAATCGTTTGCGCGATATACCAAAGAGATCATGGAGCATTTCCATTTCTTTTTCAACATCGCAAGGGTATCAATCGTTAATCCGTCCTTCAGGTCTTTTTCAATATCCTTTTCCGGCATGAGAAACTCAGCGGCAAATAAATTCGCTTCGTGGCTGATGTCTTTCCCAAATGTATTTTCAATATTGGAGTGCATCACTAAATGCCCTAACTGATACGCGAGGGTAAAACGTTCACGGTCTCCAAATAGTCTGCTATTAGTAAAAATTAATGGCTGATTTTGTTCTATAAATACACTTTTTCCATCTACACGATCTGTTCCGAAATCAAAACAAACGTGTAAGACGTTTTGCTCCTCCAGTATGTTACTCATATTAACAATTGCGCCCTTTGGAATCTTCCACATTTTTCGCAAAGTCTTGGCGCATTCCTGTGGCGTTTTTGTTTTATCGGTAACAAAATGCGGCAGGTTGGTGTTGGGATGATCGGAACTCTTTAATAGTTTTTGAATACCTAACCGGTACAGATTAATATTAGCCTCAATCCGGCTGATGTCTTTTGCCGGAACTTTTTCGCGCCTGCGATAACTTAAATAGGAAGGAATCATTTCTCCTTCCTGATAGAAAAAAGAAGCCGGAAGACCAAGAACTTTTGAAAAGGATTCTAAAAGATCGGTACTGATTACCTGCGCGTGTGATTCTAATTTATTTACATACGAGCGCGAGATGCCGAGTTTTTCTGCCAGTTCTACGATTATCATTCCGTTGAGTTCACGGGCTAACAAAAGCATCTGTGGGTTTATGTCTTTTTCTTTGGTCATCGAATAATTATTAACATTCAATTGTTGATACGAAGATATATGGTTTTCTAATTTCTACCAAATATTCCACTAAAATAATTTTAAATATACTGATATACATATAGATAAGTTTTACAAAAGTACCTTTTTGTTTCAAAAACGGTTGATGGTACTGTCCTAATAATTGAGCTTGATTTTTGGGTATATTTGAACTCATTTAGGACTAACACTAGGAAAATCATAAACATGAGCGTTAAGAAAATAGAACTGATAAAACAGTACCGTGAGAAAATTAAAGGTGCGAGCAAGGAGCTTACAAAAAAGGAAATATTTAAAAACCTTCTGTAAAGGAAAGTGACAAATTGGTGAAAAAAGTAATATCTTAAATTTAGCTTATGGGGCATGAAAGAGTAGGATATTTACCTAAGACAAAAAGATGGAATTCTATTGTCAAGGATATTGGTGGATTTTCAAGCAACCCTGATATTGTATCTGAGGTTGCGGTTGCAACTACTAAAAATGTACGTGAGAAATACAAGGTGATTAGTGCTGATGAAGGAGTTCTTTCTGCCTTTAAGTTTCTCATTATTCTTTCTTTTTCAACCAAGCAAGAGGATTCAATTAATTTTCTCTCAAGCAAAGGTGTTAAACTCTCCTCTGGGAGCGATTTACTTGATATAGGAATATCAGCAAAATCTTATTTAGAAAAACATTTCAATTCTAAAGAATATTCTTCAATTGCGACTGAATCACTACTTGACACTCTTTCTAATTGGTATCAAAAGAATGCCAGTAATCAAAACTCACTATTTGCATTGCCTAATAACCCATTAGAAAAGTGGAAGAAGGCATCAACTGGTGAAGGATTTTGTGAAATCAGCCGTTTATTCTTTTCAAATTTCACCAAAAGATATTTAGAGTATTTTTTAGAACGTGAAGCCGGTTGGCATCTAAAGACCGTTAACGATAGGAAATTGTTTAAGGATAGACTTGCCTCCAAGATCGAGGAGGTTTCGTTACATGCCTTTGAAACCACCAAAATAACACAGTCATTTTCTGCGGGATGGTTTAATAAAAACGTCAAGGATAAGTTACCGTCAGATAGAAAAATTCAAGGATTTGTCGACTTTGCTTTTGCAAAGATCAATAGCGAATTATTGCGGGAGGAGAATCAATGAGTTCGTTAAAGGAACATATTGTTCTCTGTGGCAAAATCCCAAGTGGGAATAAATTCCGCGATTCTGAAAAGAGGAAGATTCATAGATTTGAGTGTGACCCTTCAGAAAAGAAACGAAATGTTAATATTGATTTACCACATTTCAAAAAATTAGTTGGTTGCCATATTCCTGAGCGTTATAAAGACCTTCTTGAAATTGCCGGATATGTATATGCGGCAGATCGTATGATTGATCGTGGATCGCCAACTGCTTTAGAATTCCAAGCCTGGTCAAGGAAATTACATTTTCATATTAAGGTTCGCGATTTTGCTTTTTGGGGTAAGAAAGCGACCATTCATGCACTTTCAGAAGCATTAACATTTGTATCAGGAGATAATTCTTATGAATTTAGTTTTTATAAGGGAGGAAAAGATCATGGACAAATGAGCCTTACCGATTCAGAAGAAATTACTTTTGAGAAAAAAAATAACAGTCATGTTTGCTTATTTTCAGGTGGTTTAGATTCACTTGCGGGTGCTTTGCAATCCCTTGGAGAAGGAAAAAACTTGATTCTGATAAGTCACCGATCTAATAACATTGGTGTATCACAAATTCAAAAGGGCATTCTTAATCGGTTAATGACCGATTTTCCTGAAAGAATACAACCTTTCCATTTTTCTTGCAATCTGAAGGGTGAACGAGCGGTAGAAGAAACACAAAGAACAAGAATTTTTTTATATACTTCTATCGCCATTTCTCTTATGAATTTGGCTTCTGACGAAGCAATTAATATTTTTGAAAATGGAATTACATCCATTAACGTTTCTAAAAGACAGGACGCAATTAATGCCCGTGCAAGTCGAACTACCCATCCGAAAACTTTGTTTTTACTGCAAAATTTCTTCTCTTTATTAGCAGATAAGGAAGTTAAACTTAATCACCCATTCCTTTTAAAAACGAAAAGTGATGTTTTAAATATTATTAAGGAAGCAGGAAAAGCATCTTATATTAACTCTACTCTGACTTGTACTAAAACATTCTTGAAATTCAAAAACGATTCTTCAGCTTCCCATTGTGGAAGATGCTCACAATGTATTGATAGAAGAATTGCGGCCTTTAGTACCGAATTGGAGGATTATGATGCAACGTATGATATGGATATATCCAAAGATTCTATAAAGGATACTGAAGGATTCACTCATTTGCACGATTATATTTTCAAATCGTTTGAATTAAGAGACTGTTCCCAAAGTAATTTTGCATTTGAGTTTTTTAATGAGTTGACAGATATTACCCCATATATAGCGGGTTCAGATAATGCTGAGAAAACTCAGGCAATTTACGATTTGATGAAGAATCATTCAGCCTGCGTTGATCGGGCATTGGGAAGGATTCGGGCTATTGAAAATCTTTCAAAGCCAATGGTGAAAAACTCTATTTTTGAAATTTTAAGTAGTAGAACTCATCTTAAGTCATCAATGGAGGTCGAGATTGAAAAAATTTGCGGTGAGTTAAAGCAACGGGTTCCACTTGCATTTCAAACACAAAAACCGAGTTCAGAGAAGGTGTTAAATGACCAAATTCAGGCACTTTTAGGAGCCAATGGAAATGGATATACAAGAGAATTTCCTGTTTTAAAGTTTGGAAGCGCAAAGACCGTACCGGATCACGCTGTTGATACCGATTTATTCATTGAGGCAAAATACCCGCGTAATAAAAAATCACAAAGTCAGCTAACAGATGAAATCGCTGCGGACATAACAAAGTATGGTGAGGTTCATAAACTATTTGTTATTTACGATCCTGAAAGAAAAATTGCTAATGATGATGAATTTGTAGATAAGATTGATTCATTCAAAAATTGCAAGGCAATTATCATAAGATGATAACCAATGGCACGAAACATTTTGGAAATAAGGAAAAGTGAGTGCGCTGATTTAATTTTGTATTTCATATTTTTGTAAAAAGTAACATCATGAATCTCATTAAAATATCAAAAGCGCTTGCGGACGAGACCCGATACAAAATATTGAAAACGCTGATGGATAAGGGTGAAATAAGTTGCGGTGAATTAGAAAGCCATTTTACGCTGTCTCAACCCACCATTTCGCACCACCTTAAGATACTTTATGACTGCGGACTTATCATCGCCCAAAAGGAAGGGCAACATTCGTTATTGACAGTTAATAAGAAAACACTTAAAAAATATCTTCAGACCATTGAAGGTGAGCTAATTAAATAATTTTTTTAGTGAATATATAGATACATATAAATATATCTATTAACTTTACTGTATAAAAACCAAAAATCATGAACCTGAAAGAAAAAATCGAAGAAATGAACCGTATGATAATAAGCGGTAATAATATGGAAGCATTTGAAAAATACTATCATGATGATGTAGTCATGCAGGAAAATAATCAGCCGCCCACAGCAGGGAAGGAAGCTAACCGTGAGCGCGAGAAAAAGGCGCAGGAACAGATGATGGCATCCGTAGAGCAATTTCATGGCGCAGAAACGAAAGCAGTAGCTGTTGGCGACAATACTACAATGGTTGAATGGTCGTTTGATATGACCTACAAGGGCGGACAGCGTTCAAAAATGGAACAGGTTGCTGTTCAGAAGTGGCAAGACGGAAAAATAATCCACGAGCGTTTTTACTATTCAACGAATTAATATCATAAGGGAAACAGGCAATTGGGTTGTGAATGTCTTCCATACATTCGGTTTTATGGTTGTCTGCTTCCCTAATTTTTTTAAAACTCAATCAAATGATAACAACAGTAAAATGTGAAACGCGGTTTATGAGCTTAACAGCTTTGAATCCAAATTCGCCAAACCAGCAGGAGGAGGGTTACATTCCTGGAACTTGCAACATCGGTAAAAAAGAAATCGAACGAAGAAAAATGGCCGCTATCTTCAGTTTTATTTTTTGTATTCTTTTCATAGCGTTCATGCAATGGTATGAGGCCGCCAAAATCTGGAAACTCCTTTTATTTATTCCCGCTTCTTCTCTTGGCGTAAGTTTCCAACAGTGGTATTTTAAATTTTGCGTGGCCTTTGGAATAAAGGGCGTTTTTAATTTCGGAAATATCGGAAAAACATTTTCCGTTGAGCAAAAAGAAAATTATAGGAAAGACAGAGTAAAAGCTTGGCAAATTATTGTTTCAGGTTTGGGGTTTGGATTACTTGTGGGCTTATTATATTATCTTTTGCCCGTGTAAAAGCAGCAGTTATTTCTCTGTGAATATACAAATCAACATTAATCAAAAAATTCCAAGCCATTATGGGAACAAAATCATTATCAAAAGGTAGAAAAATAAGCGGATGGATCGCTGTGGGAATAATGTCAGCATTATTCATGATGAGTGCAACCATGAAACTGATGGCAGGTGAAGATGCAGAAATTGCCGTAAATTTTGTCAAATGGGGTTTAGATGGTAAATTAATGCTGATAGGGATGGGCGAACTACTCGCTGCAATTTTATTTTTAATTCCCCGAACATCATCATTAGGCGTGTTGTTGCTTTCTGCACATTTGGGAGGTGCAATCGCAACGCACATGGGGAACGGAGAAATGTATCTTCCACAAGCAGTAATGCTTTTATTAGTTTGGGTTGCCAATTATCTGCGTAACCCTGAAATGCTAGCAAGTTTTAATAAATAGTGATTTAAAATAATTTCTACTTTGATGGAGCAGACGTTTCATAGTGCCCATAGAATTGCAGAATTAATTGTAATTAGTCAATGCGTTTAGGTTCCCACATTCACGTTAGAAATACTATGCGGATTTTTTTCGTATTTTATTGAGCAATATATTTAACTCAACTGCCTCTTTGGGAGTGAGATGATTGACAAGTTTTTCAAATACCTGAACTTCCTTATTCATTTTTTTCATCAGTTGATAACCTTTGATACTTAATCTAACAAATACTTTTCTGCGATTAGATTGATTCCTCCTCCTCGTAACCAGGTTTTTCACAAAAAGCCTTTCAACAATTCGGGTAATGTCAGAATTTTTATCCAACATTCGCTCTTTAATACTTGATATCATTAATGGCTTTTGATAACTCGCAAATAAAATTTTGAGCACATTAAACTGCTGTGTTGTTAAGTTGTATTTTTTTAGAATTTTCTGGTAGTTATCAAATAGCCAATTGTTAGTGTAATAAATATTTACAAGGATTTTTTCGTACTCACTTTTGAAATGATGATAATTCACTTTTTTTTCTAATTCCATACAAATTTTTCAGTAAAATTAAGTCTAATTTGAGAATTACTAAATAAGACGGTCAATTTATAGAGTTATTTTTCCTAGAATCTGAGATAGAAGATTCTCAACCTGTTTTTGATCTGAACTATTCAATTCTTTTTTCCTATTAACCAAAATGTTTTGAAAACATTCGAAATTGGTTTTATCTATAATAGGAAGCATTTTCTCAGCATTTTTCACTAACGCTTCTGCGGGATAATATTCAAGAATAACTTTTAAAGCGCCACATGTTTCATCGTAATAATCCGGAGATATTTTAGCAAGACGTATGAGCAGTGTTATGAAAGCGTCTTTTACATCGTCACTTCCATCAAAGAATACATCTGAAATAATATCCAGCTTCTTGAATATTATTTTGTGTTGTGAAGGCGCAAGAACAATCAGGATTTTTAAGGAGTTGTTATGGAGCACTTTCTTTTCCCTTAAACATACCTTTATAAATGAATCAACCTCTTTTTCTAACAAAGAAGGTTCTATTTGAGCAACCTCAAATAATATACAGGAAATAACCAAACATAAATTTTCTTCTTCTTCATCTTCAAGAGCGGAAATTAATGTTTTGATATCCTCATATCTTTTTCCAGCAACCAGCGATGAAGCACACTTTTTGTAAAAATCTGTGTCGTTAATTTGGCTAGATAAAAATTGATGATCCCAAAGCATGTGATTTCATTTTGATCAAATTTAGAAAAATTTAGCGTATTTGTCCAAACTTTGTTTGTTTAAACAAGTATCCCTATGAATCATTCAAAATCTGGTAATTAGCGTAATTAACTGACTAATTTGTAATGTTCAAATATGTGTAGGATACTACCGTCTTGAAAACTTCAGCGGGAGAAGCAGGAAAAAGAAAGATGGAATTGGGATAAAAACCTCAATAATCTACGAAAAAATTAAATATAATCAGCTATTTCAAATTCATCAGTCGAAATTCATAAAGATCTAACTCTACATTCGCTGGATTTAAATAAATGTGTTTGTACTTCAATACTCTCCAAAAACTATATGTTCCGAATTTTTTGGGAATTACATTTTTTCCTTTTTCAGGCTAATTGATTTATCAAATCTGAAACTTAAAAACACATCCAATGATGTTGCGATGACCGGGATTTTTTACGTTTACTTTATTGTCGAGCGTATAGAACAGATTCAAATCAGCTTTATTGTTTAGTCGTATTTCAACTATTCCGGTTATTCTATGATTACGCACCTCATTCTTATCATTTAATCTATAAAACAACTCATATTCTGCCCCAAGGCGCAACTGTTTGTTTAATTTCCACTCAAAACCGGTTGATACGCGGAAAAAAGTTTGAAGTTCGCCAGTATATATGGTGCTTAAAAACTGAAGTTTGACTCTAGAATAAATTTCGATATTTGATTTTTTAAATGCTTTTTTGAATTTAAAATCGATTGCATATCTGAATTGATTACGGTTATTGTTATTAAGATTAAAACGAATTTGAGGCTTGATGTCAATATACTTTACAGGTGAATATCTAAAAGAGCCCTCAATAAATATTGTGTTAATAGATTTAATATTATCGCCAATTCTAGTTTGTTGAGCAAGTTCAACATTCATCCGCCTATTCAGTTTGTGAGAGATTTCAAAACCCGACCAAAGATGAGTGTCCCCAGATTGCATGTTGATTTGAGAATTACAAGTAGAGGATAGGAAAATCAGAATTATTATTTGGTGCAGGCGACACATTTTAATGGAGGTTATAATGTTTACGGTTGTTTTGATCCGTTTTTTTCTGTTCTCGCCTCAATATTTCGATCTCATGGTTCCATTGTAACGTGCTATTTGGAGCACCCCACCGCGCTATTTGAAAAGGAATTTCATCACGAATATAATTTGCTCTTATTGAAAGGAATTGTTCGAAGTTTTCAGGGGAAAATATTTCGTAGATTTCCTTCTGTCTTTGGTTAAGTAATTCTACAAACCAAGGCAGGGTAATGAAGCTTTGATAAATTTTTGCCAGATCAGCAGTCAAATATTCCAATTCAGGCAAAACAGGGTCTTTTGTTCTAAAGAATGCTTGATCCAAGTCATAGAGAATAAAGCGAAATTTACCACCAGGAAGGCAATAGGCTGCAACGTTATTATGCGGCCAATCATCATTACTTACATAATCTTCGTATAAAATGTAATCTATAAAACTGTTTACATCAATCAAAGAATTAAGCGTTTCAGCGTCAAAATTGTTGATTGCATTTCTAAGATATTCTACTAGTTGAACATCGCCATTTTTGTGTTCTAGATTTCCATTTTGAGGATCTACTTTTATATATGTGATATCCGATTCAGCAACATTGTACATTTGAGATAACGCGGGTGGGTCTGCTTCTGTTCGCATATCAAAAAGTCCGTAATATGATCCATTAACAAAAACATGAACAGGTTCGCCATGTTTAATTTCAAATCTGAGGTTTTGAGATTCAGCATATTCGGACAGGACGTAGTCTTTCAGTTGTGTTTTACCGAAATCGCTTCCAGAATTCCTTAATCTGAGATTTTTTATTTTACTGTAGTCTAAAGTACCACTTGCGTCAGCATCAATAATCCTTCCTTCAGTATTATCTTGCAATTCTTTAAAAAGAATGCCTAGAGGCTTCATTGGACTGTTTGATGAGCCTATACCTTTAATCTCTATTTCTGCTTTTTGATCCTCGAATACAGACTGTCCGTTCGATTGATATAAATATATCGATGCTTGTATTTGAATATCATTATCGAAGTTAGTTGTAAGATATTCCCAGTCAGAAGCATCCACTACAATATTTACACGTTTTAATTTAGTAGCCATATTGGTTGGGGAAATTGATTGTAACTCCGGAAGCTTTTCTTCTACATAAATTTTTGTACACTGTGTAAAGATCAAGGCTATGAAAAGGGGGATAAAAAACTTATACATTTCAATAAATTTTGAAGGCTAGACCCATATTCAATTGATGCTGCGGATTAAAAATTGTATACACTTGATTGATAGGGTAAATAGCAGCGGAGTAGCCTAGTTTGTAAAACAATTTACCAGTTAATTTTCCTTGAAAGTTTCCTTCGATGGTATATCGAAATAAATCATTTGTTTGGGATCTGAAATCTTCAAAATCCATATTATTCTCAATGGTTGCCCCAAGAGACAAATAACTTGAAGACCTGATACTGTATCTAACGGCAATACCCAATACTAGGCGATTTGAATTGGCTGAATATTTAATATTTACTCCTTCTCCAGTTTGGACAAGGTATTTGTAACCAATTGATCCAGAAATGACATAAGTTGATTTGATAAACCATGTATTGAAACAAATTCTGGATTCTAGGCCGTGAGCTAAATTATTGTGGTAAGTGGAATTATTCAGGTCGATTTCTTTTTGTGGTAATCCCATTAGGTAGCTCGTGTGAATTTCCAGTCCTGTTCTTTTATCATCTTGTTCTGATTTATACTTCTGACCAAATAACATTGGCGGGATGCAAAGAATAGCGACAAATACCATTATCGAACGTAGATGCATCCCGCATGAAAAAGCAAATTTCGCCCGGGAAATGATAATAAGTATATTAGCAAGAATGGTCAAGTTCGAAATTACATTTACGCTATTTCTTCGAATGTTGGGAGTTTTACCTCACTTTGTTCCTTCATGAGTTTTTCAATGGATGGTTTTGCTTTACCTCTATTAAATTTTAAGATGATTTTATCAAAAATATCGTACATAACCGGAACCACAATTAGAGTTAAAAAGAGGGAACTAACCAATCCACCGATAATAACCCAAGCCAATCCATTTTTCCATTCGGCACCCGCACCACTTGCCATAGCAATAGGTAACATTCCAAATACCATCGCCAGGGTCGTCATTAAAATTGGTCGTAAACGAGCCCTATTTGCGTCCAATAGAGCCTGAAAAGTGCTTGATCCCTCTTTCTTTCTTTGATTGGTGAAGTCAACCAATATAATGGCATTCTTAGCAACTAATCCAATTAACATAATTAGTCCTAAAATGGTAAATAAATTAAGCGTATTATTTGAAAGAGCCAAAGCAAGTAAAGCTCCGATAACGGCAAGAGGTATGGAGAAAAGTACGACTAATGGATAAACGAAACTATCATAAAGAGCTACCAGAATTAAATACACTAAGAGAATAGCTGCAATTAACGCTATTCCGAGTGTTCCAAAGCCATCCTGCTGCATTTCAATATTTCCACTCCATAGAAAATTTACACCAGCGGGTCGCCTTAACTCATTAATAACATTCCCCCACTCTGAAGCAACATCACCACTTGGTCGCCCAACTGATTGCGCTTCAATTGTTACAGAGGTACTTTTATCTCTCCTTTCCAACATACTCGGCCCTGATCCCTCCTTAACTTCTGCAAATTGGCTCAAGAGAATTTTTTCTCCGCGATTATTCGTAAACATGAGATTCTGAACATCCTCAATATTTTGTCTGTTAAAGCTACCGTATCGGATATTTATATCGTATTCGTATTCCCCTGTTCTAAATTTGGCACTATTATTCCCACTAAATGCAGTTCTCATGGTTGAACCAACCGTTATCATGTTCAATCCTAAGATTGACATTTTATCTCGATCTATTTCCACTTTTACTTCAGGATTTCCTGCTTCAACTGAAAGTTTTATTTCAGTAGCACCATTTATTTTTTTTAATTCGTCCATTGCAGTGTTAGCATAGCTCATAACACTATCTAAATCGGAACCGAATACTACCAATGCGATTGGGGCTCTCTCAGCGGTTCCCATGATGCTTATTGGAGTAGTTTTGACTTTTGCACCAACAAGGATATTAGAAAGCTCTTTCTTTACCTTAACGGCATAAATAGAGGCTTCTTCACGCATTTCCTTCGGAATAAGCTGAACATTTATCTCGGAAACATAAGCCGGAGAAAGTGAACCAAAAAAACCCTCACTTGATTTCCCAACCGTTGTAATTATTCTTGTAACTTCTGGTTTTTTCCTAAGATATTCTTCCGCTTTTTGTGTATAAAGATTAGTTTGTTCAATGGAAAAGTTTTTTGGAAGCTCAATTTGTACAATAAATTCGCCACGGTCGCCCGCAGCAAAAAACTCAGTTCCTATAAACCCTTTACCAACTAAAAGGAACGAACTAAAGAACAATACGGTAACAATGGAAAGCGTTATTCTCTTATGAGACAAACACCATCTTAAAAGGTTACTTATCCACTCGGTGAAATTATTTAAACCTCTTTCAAAGGAATGTATAAACCTTCCGAAGATGGTTGAAGTGCTTACTCGCTCCAGTTTTCCGAACCGCGAAGACAACCAAGGAACCAAGGTAAAAGAAGCCAACAAAGAAAGAAGTGTTGCCATAGAAACCGTTACACAAAACTCTTTCAGTATCCTGGCAGCAATACCTGAACTTAATGCAATAGGTACAAATACTACAACAATAACCAGCGTAATTGACGTAACCGTAAAACCTATTTCCTTGGTTCCATCAAAAGCTGCGCGAACCCTGTTTTTACCCATTTCCATGTGTCGGTAAATATTCTCCAGCACAACTATGGCATCGTCAACAAGAATACCCACAACCAATGAAAGCCCAAGAAGCGACATAAGGTTTAATGAATACCCCATTAAATACATGCCGATAAATGTGGCTATTAAAGATGCTGGAATAGATATCATCACAATAAGGGAATTTCTGATACTATGCAGGAAAAAAATCATCACTACTGCAACCAGAATTATGGCAAGAATCAAATCAAAAATTACAGCATTAGCAGACTCCAGAGTATAGTCTGATTTATCGTTTACCACCTGAATATTAAGATCAATATTCTTATATTCATTGTCCATCATTGTTTTAATAGTAGATTTTACCTTTTTGCTAACATCTACTGCATTAGCATCAGTTTGCTTCATTATAGACAAAGCCAATGTACTTTTTTGGTCTAACCTGGCAATTTTTTCAATATCTTTTTCTGCATCTTGTACATCAGCTACATCTTTTAATCGTATCTGTAAAAAGTTTTTTGGGTCATCAAATACAACAAGATTGCGCAGCTCTTCCAAATTTTTTAATTTACCTGACAAGCGAATGAGAATATCTTGCTTATTGGTTTTAACGCTTCCGGTAGGGAAATCAAGGTTAGAAGTTAGAATTGCATTTTGAACCTGCATCAAAGACAGTCCGTATCCTTCAAGTTTTTGAGGGTCAATATTAACTTGGATTTCACGTTCACGACCTCCAATGATGTCAACCCTTGCAACACCTTCTATGCGTGATAAAGCAGGGGCTAAACGGTTTTCTACCACATCGAAAAATTCAGGATCATTAAGTTTGGAAGAAGCGGACAAAGTCATAATTGGTAAATCATCCAAAGACAGTTTTGCCAAAGAAGGTGGATCAACCTCGTCTGGGAGATCTTTCAACTTAGCATTTATTTTTCTTTGTGCATCGTTAAGTGCATAGTCAATATCAGCATCATCATAGAATGTAATTGTAACAATAGAAACACCTTCATACGACTTTGCCTCCAGCTTTTTGACATTTTCAAGCGAGGCCACGGCAGTTTCTATCTCCTTGGTTACAGAGGTTTCTACTTCACCAGGAGATGCACCTGGGTAAACAGTAGTAACCAATAGTATAGGTGGACTGAATCTTGGCAATAATTCATAATTCAAAAATGTATAGCTTAACAATCCTCCAAATGTTAGAATTATATAAAGAACCATTACTATGGTTGGTCTTTTTATAGATATTTCAGTTATTTTCATTTTTACTTAATTTTTTATTTACAACCCACACTTATCGAACAATGGAAACTTTTACCTCATCATCTTGTAAATTAATTTGACCACTTGTAACAACGATTTCCCCCTCTTCTAAACCATCTAAAATTTCAACCATATCTCCAACAATCCTACCTGGAACAACTTTTCTCAAAATCGCTTTTCCTTTGCTATTAACAACGTAAACCTCCTTCGAGTTTACACTTCCTGCGAAGGCGCTTCTTGGAACAATTATTTGAGGTTGGGAGTCCTCTGATTTAAAAATTGCTGTTCCAAACATACCTGCCTTCAGGGTTTTTTTAGAGTCATTATTTAACTCAATTTCTACTGGAAAATTCAAAGAGTTATCTGCCTTAGCGGCAATAAATCTAACAGTGCCTTCAAAATCCTGACCAGGAATAGCACTGGCTCTTACAGTTACTTTATCATCCAACTGTATTCTTGCAATTTGACTTTCATTTACAGTAATTTTCAATTTTAGCTTTGTTACATCTACAATTTCAAAAAGTGGGCTGCCTGGTGCTACGAACGCCCCTTGTTCAACATATCGTTTATTTACAAATCCATTAATTGTTGACTTTACTCTGGTATCACTATACCTTAATTTTACCTGATTGAGCCTGCTTTCAGCATTTTTTAATGCCAGTTTAACCTGATCGAGCTGCTGCTGAGTAACTCCACCACTTTTAAAAGCGCTTTCAAATCGTTCCTTTTCCTTTAAAGCACTTTCATAGACCGCTTGTGCATTTTCCAAATCAACACCCAAAGCGTCTGCCTTAATTACGGCAAGTTCTTGCCCTGAATGAACATTGTCGCCCTCTTTTACCAAAATTTGTAAAACACGCCCAGAAGTTTCAGATGAAAAATCAACCTGATTAATTGCAGCAAACTTTCCATTTGACTCGTAAGCCAGATCAAAAGGTTTCTTTTGAACTGTATCAACCCTGACCATTATTTCTGAATTTACATCAGTAACAACTGCCATTTTTTCTTGGTTTTTCTCTTTATTCCTGATAAGTATAAAAGCAATTAATGATATTGATCCTACTCCGATGATAATAAAAAGTATGATATTTTTTGTTCTCTTTGCCATTTGTGTATTGTTTAATGATTATTTGATTAGTGATGTTAACTCCCCTCTGGATTTCATAACCTGGAGTTCCGCAAGTTTATATCTAAGTAATTCTGTCAGGTAATTATTTTGAGCTTCAGTAAGCGAATTTTCAGCGGATAAAAAATCTGTTAACGAAGCTAATCCGGTATTGTAATTTTGTACTGTATTGTCATATACTTCCTCTGCTAATTGCATGTTTTGTTTTTGCGCATTTAAGTTCAACAAATTATTAGCTAATTGTGTTGTGGCATTTTTATAGGCAAGACTTATTGATTCCTTTGTCAGGGAGATGTCCTCATTCAGTTTTTTAATGGCGATTTTTGATTGCTGAATTCGTGAGTCGGTTGCAAAACCATTAAAAATTGGAACTCTTAAACTTAAACCAATTGTGGCTACTTTAAACCAATTTGCTTCACCTTCGTCAGCTCCAATTGGAAATACATTACCTAATCCCTGATAACTATAATTTCCAGAAAGGAACAAAGATGGATAATATTCCGCTTTAAAGGACTTTAACTGGTAATTCAAAAGTATGGACTGAGTTTCCAGCATTTTTATTTCAAGACGGTTAGAAAAATTAGAAATTGAATCTTGAATAGGTTGAGGATTTATTGTTGAAATATCAATTTCTTCAAATGTTACAGATTGTTCAACTGGGATTCCGACAAGAAACTTAAGTTGATTTTCCAATAAACTAATTGAATTAACTACCTGTTGCTTCCGAGTTTTTATATTGGACAATGTAACTGAAATTCTATCCACATCAACTTTTTTGACCAATCCATTTTTATAGTGATTTTGCAGAATAACAAGCAGATTTTCTGTGTTATTAATTGTAGTATCCAAAACTACTAATTGCTGCTGTTGAACCATTACTCCATAATAGGTAGAAGCTACCTGTTCGATAATGATTTCATCTGTCAAATCAGAATTTAGCTTGTAAAATTCGCGTGTTGTTGAGGCTGCTTTTAGACCAATGAAAACGGTTTGATTGAAGATTATCTGATTAAAATTTACACCTACACTTGCGTTCCAATTTTGTCCTAAAGCTACCAATATTGTTGTTCCAGGCTGACCAAAAAAATCACCTGGTAAAGCACTCTGCTGTAAGAGCGGATTGTAATTCATAATAGCCGTTCCACTTACCTGTGGAAGCGCATTTGAACGGGTTTCCTTTATTTTATAATTACTATTCTCAACATCTAAGTCTGCTTTTTTAGCACTATGATTTGTTTCTAACGCTATTTGAATGAGTTTTTGGAGGTTAAGATTTTGATAGTCGCTTTGCCCATTGGCCTCTATCAAAAAACAACAACTAAAGACCATCTGGATTGCGATGGTTATCATCTTCTTTATCATATTAATCTTGGTTAATTTTCAGATACTTATTAATTAATTTATGGCCTTTCAGAGTTGTTATTCCATATAAATACTGTAATAACAATTGGCTATGAATTTCTTTTATGGTAATATTATGAGAGGGAAAAATAAAGGGATCCAGCACTATCTGTATTTGCTCCAAGCGCATCCGTGCAATAATTTCTACGTTTATATCACTTCGAAATAAGCCTTCATTTATGCCTCTTTTTAAATTGGAAATAATTTTACTAAGCATAAAAGTCTTTTTATGTTCGGTAAATATTTCCCATGCTTCAGGAAAAGATCGTTGCATATCAAAGATCATCCGAGAATGAAGCCGTTCAAAAATATTATTCAAATTTTCCATTAACTTTAACAATTCATCCACCGCATCGGTTGCTTCTTCAACAAGTAGTTCATAATTTACCTCGTGATTTTTCAAAAACTTCACTGTAATGGTTTCAACAATGTCCTTTTTGTTTTTGTATGTATTATAAAGTGTTTTTTTGGACACCCCCAATTTGCGGGCAAGATCATCCATAGTGACACTTTTAATACCGTACTTAAAAAACAGGTCTCTGGCAGAATTTAAAATTCGATCACCATAATCCATCATAAGGTAATTTTTGGTCACAAAACTACGGAAACTTTTATCATTTTATTAGTTTCCTATGAAAAAATATTTTATTTGAAAAATTCAATTATGTGATTGATATTTAAGTGTTTAAATAAGTAGGATTGTGAAAGGATTTTGTGATATAGTAAAATGAAGATGTACTATTTGACAATTTCGTAGGCTAATCGGCTGATTAAAAAATTGAGAATGTTAGGGATTTTGATTCTTCTTGCAGATTGATTGGTCAGTTTGCATTGAACCGATTTAAATATTAGTAAACCATTATTATTCGACCATGTTAAATCATTTTTGTATTGATGATTTAAGATCATTTGTCCTGACAAACCGGCATATCTTTGGGTTCGATAAATGGCCTGAGTTCGTCTATTAGCTCCAAATCTTCAAGGAATTGGTTCGATATTTCTGTGTCTTCGTGTGTTAAAAATGTCAGGCACCCCTGGTGCCAGCAGTATAAAAAAAGCAGCCAATTAGCTTAGTCAGAGATTGCAAAACAAAAAATTTTATCCGGAAAACAATTATAACTGGTGCCAGCGGCACCAAACATTTTTAACAGTATCATCATCCGTAATTATTTGTCCCAGCGGGACAAAACATTATGGCAGCTGTATACTAATCAAAAATTTTGGTTATACCACCGAAAACTCCTGTTTGAATTGCGTCAACACCTCTGCAAGCGTGCGTACCGGTATATCAATGGCTTTATTCACTTCTGCGTTGGGTTTTACACGAAGGTCGCGCAGTTGCATATTTTGATTTACAAAAATCATTTCCAGTCCGGGATATATTTCCATGAGTTTTTCGGCAATGTAATTTACGCTGAGATTATCTTCCACCACATCATATCTTCCGGGTTTTAATTTTTCTGTCAGCGCCAGGTGGCCTAACAGGTTGGCGGTTTTGTCAATGTGTATAAAAGCGCGGTGTTGTTCTCCATCACCGTTAATAGTAATTCGTTTATTAAAATGCGCATCAAACATAAAGCGGTTGATCACGGCATCAAAACGCATACTTTTGCTGTAACCGTAAACATTTCCGAGACGAAGAATATAAGTAGGCATTTTGGAAAACATCCGCTGTACATGTTCTTCTCCCCGCATTTTTGATATTCCGTAAAATGTGTCGGGGTGAATAGGTGAGTCGATATCCACTTCCTGCGAAGAAGAACCATAAACCGAAACCGAACTGGCATAAATAAATTTTTTCACCGGATGATCTTCGAGTGCATACACCAGTTCTGCCGTACCCCAGTGATTGATTTGCTCAAACAAGTGCGGATTTTCGTGGGCAAACGGTGTACTGACTTTAGCCGCGAGATGAAAAACAATGTCAACACCCTGTAAAGTTTTTTTGAGTTTCCGCGTATCAAGCAGATCGCCCTGGACAAAACGGATCTTATCTGCGGGCAACTTTTGTTTGCCAATAAAGAGATTATAATTTCCTCTCGATAAATTGTCGTAAACAATTACTTCCGAAATTTTTTCCGCGTGTTTCATCAGTTCATACACCAGTTCTGTTCCGATGTATCCTGCTCCGCCAGTTATTAATATTTTCATTTTATTTTATTTGTAGTCAATAGCCATGAGGCATCAGGCAGGAGCCATGAAAGGAAGAATTAATGTTAAATCATTTCCCTCTTGCCTCATGGCTTTTGCCTGTTGCCTCATTTCACCAGATCCGTATGCAATCCACACTCTGTTTTATTCAATCCAAACCATCTTCCGCTGCGATCGTTTTCCAGCGACATTTTTCTTGTGCAGGGTTCGCAACCAATACTCAGGTAGCCCTGGAATTCGAGCGGATGTTTGGGTAAATTATTTTCCGTGATGTAGTCATAAATCATTTTATTCGACCAGTCGAGCATCGGGTGAAAACGTTTGGATCCGAATGGCGCATCCTGTTCCACTTTCATGTTTTTGCGGTTAGCATTTTGGTCGCCACGGATTCCGTTTATCCACACATCGTATTCTGCCAGAAATGGTTCCACCGGTTGGGTTTTATTCAGGAAACAACAGTAATCGGGATCAGACGTGAAATAAAAATTCCCGGATGCGTTTTTCTGAAGATTTCTTGACACCAGTGAACGTGCGTCAACGATATTTATTCCCAGTAACGATTTCACCTGGTCGCGGAATTTTAATGTTTCGGGAAAATGAAAACCGGTATTAATGAATAAAACAGGAATTGTTTTGTCGATAATGGAAAGAATATGCAGCATGGGAATGCTGTGTGTCTGGAAAGAAGAAGTGGCAAAAAGCTTTTTTCCTTCAGCCTTATATTTTTCTATCTGTATTTTTATTTCTTCCGGAGTCATGCAGCAAAGGTAATGAGAGAATGAATAATAAAAACAGTTTATTGTAAGTCGCTTTTTCATCCAACAAACGACAAAAACGATTTTCATTGGGAAAAACATTTTCCCTAAAGCCGAACAAATAGGGCAAATGCCTGTTTTTAGTGGAAAAAATGAACATACAGGTGAGCGGAAAAGAAGGTAAATTTGCAGGCAGAAAGATGAGTGTTAAATTAGATATCATTCCGCTTAAAGACTGGTTTCCGGGTTATAAAAGGCCGCTGATCATCAGCGGGCCTTGTAGTGCGGAGACGGAGGAGCAATTGTTCAATACCATCCGTAAGCTGAAGCAGACGGGAATACAAATTATTCGTGCAGGAATATGGAAGCCCCGCACGAGGCCTAATATGTTTGAGGGTGTGGGAAAGCCGGGTTTGCAATGGTTGAAAACAGCAGGAATAGAAAACGGACTGCTTACATCCACCGAAGTGGCTAATGCCGAGCATGTGGAAGAAGCGCTGAAAGCAGGAATTGATATTTTATGGATCGGGGCGCGGACTACCGTAAATCCTTTTTCCGTTCAGGAAATTGCGGATGCGCTGGAAGGAACAGATATTCCTGTTTTCGTAAAAAACCCGGTAAATGCCGATTTGCAATTATGGATCGGTGCGCTGGAACGAATCAATAAAACAGGAATAAAACGCATAGCTGCCATTCACCGCGGATTTTCTTCGATGGAAAAAAAACACTACCGCAATGCACCGATGTGGGAAATTCCCATTGAACTGAAAACGCTGATCCCGGAACTGGATATTATCTGCGATCCCAGCCATATCTGCGGCCGGAGGGATACTATCCAGGAAGTAGCTCAAAAAGCATTAGACCTCGATTTTTCGGGACTGATGATTGAAAGTCATATTTGTCCCGATGAAGCCTGGAGCGATGCACAGCAACAGGTTACGCCTGTGCAATTAGCTGAAATCCTTGGCCAGTTAGTAGTGCGGGAAAAGAATAACGAAGACATTGAATTTTCCAGTAAACTGGAAGAACTCCGGGCCGAGATCGATAAAATTGATGAAGCGATTGTTCAGTATATTTCTACACGAATGGATGTGGCCGAAAAAATAGGGGAATACAAACGCGATAACAACGTTACCATTCTTCAGTTAAAACGCTGGGAAGAAATTCTTAATACACGATCTTCATTGGGGAAAGTGCTGGGATTAAGCGATGATTTTCTGAAAAAATACCTTGAGCTTATTCACAAAGAATCTATCAAAAGACAAACATCGGTGATGAATCAAAAGCCGAAATTGAAATGAGATGTAAGACGGAAAGATTTTAGACGGAGAGACATTAGATTTTAGACAAATGCAGATAGGAAGATGTAAGAATCTGAAATTTTTATCTCTGTTTTTCTGACGAAGTCAGAAAAACACCACGCTAAAGCGCAGCTTGCCACGCGCACTGGCGTGGTGGCAAGTCTAACATCTAACATCTAACATCTAACATCTCTCTTAAGCTTCTTTCACCGTAAACTTATACCCTTCCATAATCGGGTTGCAAAGTAACTTCTTACAGGCATCATCCACTTTTTTTTCAGCATCGGCTTTTGTTCCGGCATCCACAACAAGAGTAATGTGTTTTCCGATTCTCACTCCTGTAATTTCCGGAAGGTTAAGATTTTTCATGCTGTTGCTTACTGCTTTTCCCTGGGGATCCAGTAGTGCTTCGTGGGGCATTACGTCAATTTCTGCTTTGAACTTCATGTTTTATAATTTGAAAATGTAATGGTTCAGTACCGATAAAACGATGTACAAAAGTATAATAAATGGAATAGCCACGAGTTGCAATATTATCAACATCGCCAGCGAGATAACAACAAAAATATAGCGTATCTTATTATCCGCCCATCCAAAATTTTTGAATTTAAGAGCGAAAAGGGGGAGATTGGAGACGAGGAGGAGGGAGAAGATAATAATTAAAATAAGTAATAGTTTTGTATTAGTAAGCAATTCGGTGTTTAACGATTCATTTGTGTATTTTTTTAGTTGTTTTAATTGGAATTCTTTTTCCATAAAAGAGTTGGTTTCTAAATACCCGCATGAAATTACTTTATGAAAATTATCCTCTATGATATTTTTGTTCTCCCCACAGTACCTTATAGAATAATCTCCTTCTAATAACCTTTTTGGAGTGATGTCATTCATTGATGATGAATAAAAAGCAAAAATCAATGGTATTGAACAAAAGAAAATGGCATTGGCTGGTGTTGGTAATCCTAAAAAACCACTAGACTGCCTTTCATCAATATTGAATTTCGCTAATCTGAATGCTGAAAAAAGCGGTATCAAAAATGAAATGTAAAAATACCATACTTCATAATCAGTTTCATTTACTGGATATTCTAAATCCTGATAAGCTGTAAACTTCAAATATTGAAACATCACCACCCCCGGCACCACGCCAAAACTCACCACATCGGCCAGTGAGTCGAGTTGCTTGCCGAGGTCACCGCTCACTTTCAGCAATCTTGCCAGAAACCCGTCAAAAAAATCGAGAACTGCCGCAATGCCAACGAGGTAAGCGGCCATCACAAGATCCCATTCAAACGCATATTTGATAGCCAAACACCCGCACAGCAGGTTGCCGAGGGTGAACAAATGGGGTATAAGTCCTATAATGCGGTTCATTGGTCACAAAAATAGCCAGAAAAAGGAACCTGCGGGCGCAATTTTTCGTCTTATATTCAGTTATTGGTGGTAATAAACCGGCTTTTCCACGTATTGAATTATTCACCAAAAACCGTATTTTTACCTGACACATGAAGAAACTTATCATCTGCTCACTTACGCTCGTTATAAACGCCTCCGGCCTTATGGCACAGGCGCCCAAATACAGCAACGAATTCCTGGCCATTGGCGTTGGTGCCCGTTCGTTGTCGATGTCTAACTCCGTTATCGGATCGGTAAATGACGTTACCTCCGGCTACTGGAACCCGGCAGGGTTGATGGGATTGGGTCAAGACCTCCAGGTAGGACTCATGCATGCCGAATATTTTGCCGGTATTGCCAAATACGACTACGGTTCTGTGGCTAAAAAAATTGATTCATCGAGCGCATTCGGAATTTCGATTATCCGGTTTGGGGTGGACGATATTCCCAATACCACCGAACTGATTGATGCCAACGGAAATATTGATTACGACCGCATCACCACTTTCAGCGCGGCTGATTATGCCTTTATCGCTTCCTATGCCCGCAAACTGGGAATTGAAGGACTAACCGTAGGTGGAAATTTCAAGATCGTTCACCGTAAAGTGGGCGATTTCGGAAAGTCGTGGGGATTCGGGCTGGATGTTTCGGCACAGTATAAATACAAAGAATGGTTATTTGGGGCTATGGCACGCGATATCACCACTACATTCAACGCCTGGAGTTATGATCTTTCGGAAGAGATGATCAATACTTTCGCCATTACAGGAAATGAAATTCCCGAAAATTCCACCGAACTAACGTTGCCCCGGTTGCTGCTGGGTGCCGGAAGAAATTTTAAGCTGGGTGAAAAATTTACACTGATGGGAGAAGTTGACCTTGATATGACCTTTGACGGAAAACGAAATGTACTCATCAAATCCAATTTCATGAGCATTGATCCGCACATGGGGCTTGAGGCAGGATTTAAAAACATCGTTTTCCTGCGTGCCGGTTTGGGAAATATTCAGAAGGTGACAGAAATTGATAACACCCAATCCACCATTTTTCAGCCCAACATCGGTGTAGGATTGAAAATAAAACGCATTTCGCTGGATTATGCCCTTACCGATATTGGCGACCAGTCGGTGGCACTGTATTCCAATATTTTCTCACTGAAGTTTGATATTTCCAAAAACGGGGGCTCATGAGGAAAATCTACCACATCCTTTTATTTTCTTTACTAACGTACTCCGGGTTTGCACAAACCAACGGAAATGAATGGATCGTGTATGGACAGAAGTATTATTATTTCCAGGTAATCCGAAGCGGTATTCATCGCATTGATTACAATACCATGGTAGCTGCCGGTATTGATGTATCCACTATCAACCCAAAAAATTTCCAGGTATTCGGCCGCGAAAAAGAATTGTATATCCACGTAGAAGGCGAACAGGACAATGTATTTGATCCTACTGATTACATCGAATTTTATGCGGATAAAAATGATGCGTGGCTGGACAGTCTTGTGTATGACAGCACCGGAGCCATGCCCGATATGTATTATAGTTTGGTGAATGATACCATTTGTTATTACCTCACCTGGAATTCCTCTCTTACCAATCGCAGAATGGTGGTGGAGACCGATACTAATTACAGCTCCTATACAACCGTCAACTGGTGGTGGAAAAAGAATTATTATAAAGAATCGAATTATTATCTTTTCGGAGAGCAGGTAAACGGAGCTTCTTCCAGTTTTTTACGTACTGCAGAAGGGTGGGCAGCCGAACCGGTAAATGGTGTCGCCTATGGCGGATATACATTTTCGTATGCAATGAGTACACCCGGCTATTATAGCGGTGTGGGAGCACCCGATGCCACCGTATTTACTTCTTCAGCAGGAGCATCGTATGCATCAACACCACTAAGTACAGACCCCAATCATCACCTCCGTATTAAATACGGCCCCTCTTCCACTATTGCTTACGATACAACGTTCAGGGGATATAAGCACATTAAAACAACATTTACAGTTCCCAATACTGATTTAGGAGTTACCACAGCTGTTTATTACGAAATTGTTACCGACCTGGGCGTGGCAACCGATTACCAGTCGGTTTTTTCTACTACGATTATTTATCCGCATTCCAATAACATGGGTGGAGCCTTATCTATGGAAATGTTTGTTCCTTTCAATTCTTCTGAAAGTAAAACCCGGCTTTCACTCAATGGTTTTGCAGGCGGGCCCGGATACAATTTATATGATATAACAGATACGGTAAAACGAATACCGCTTACACTCAATGGTGCGGTATACGAAGCTATTATTCCCAATCACAATTCCGGTATTAACGCGCGGTGCTTTTATAATTCAGCATCCGACCTTATCCAGGTTACACAACTTAACGCGGTGAATGGTAACGGAGGATTTACGAATTATCCCGGAATGGATATAAGTGATGCCTATATCATTATCACTCATCCTTCGCTGATGACAGAAGCCACCAATTATTCCGGTTACCGCGCATCAATAGCAGGTGGTTCGCATAACACAGTAGTGGTAAATGCTGAAGAACTGTATCACCAGTACGGTGGCGGAATTCAGAAACACGGTATTGCTTTCAGAAGATTTTGTAAGGATATGATGGATGAATGGCCTACTAATCCCAGGTTTTTATTTCTTATGGGTAAATCTATCCGCGATGCCAACGAAGGAGGTTATGAAGGATCAAGAAAAGATGTAACCAACTTTCAGAATAACCTTGTTCCCAGCTACGGCTATCCGTGCAGCGATAACCTGATTACAGCCGGTTTGGCAGGTAACGGTTTGCGCCCTGCTATTCCCACCGGCAGATTGTCGGCTGTTTCACCACAGGAAGTAACCGACTACCTGAATAAAATGATCCAGTATGAAGCATTGCAGGATCCCAATACACCCTATACTATTGAAGATAAAGAATGGATGAAGCGGGTAATGCATTTCAGTGGCGGTTCCAATACATCCGAACAAATATTGTTTCAGTCATTCCTGTACGGATTCGGAAGATATATTGAAGATACATTGTTTGGTGCAGACATTAATACGTTTGCAAAAACATCTTCACAACCCATCAATCCCATTGAATATGATGAGGTGATGAACAATATCGAAAACGGAACTGCGCTGATGACGTTTTTCGGACACTCCAGCGTATCGGGATTTGACCAAAACCTGGATGAACCTCAAAACTGGACTAACGGCAATGGAAAATATCCGTTTCTCATAGGTAATGCCTGTTATACCGGAGATATACATCAACCCACGCCATCAGATCCCACGCAGAAGGTTAGTGCCAGCGAAAAATTCACTTTAATTTCCAATAAAGGGGTTATAGGATTTTTAGCTTCCGTAAAACTTGGATTTACAGGCCCGCTGTATACTTATTCATCTTATCTGTATAAACAATTCAGCTGGTACAATTATGGAAAAAGTGTTGGGGAGCAAGTGGTGCTGGCTATCGACTCTTCTCAATATACTCAAACCGACTTCATTCCGCTTGAAAATGCCTGTACACAGGTAACTTTGCATGGCGATCCTGCATTGAAGTTACATTATCACATGGCCCCTGAACTGGTAGTACGACAACAGGATATTTTCTTCGAACCCACTACCATTACGCTGGCTGATGATTCCATGAACGTAAATGTGATCGTTACCAATATCGGAAAAGCTACCAGCGATACCATCATTGTAGAATTAAGACGCGGTTTTCCCAATGGTGCGGATTCGCTGTATACTCAAACCTTGTTGCGTAGCCTGTTTAAAGATACAATTGTATTTCGTGTTCCTGTGCAGCACAATATTGCTGTTGGAATAAATACATTTGATGTATCGGTGGACATTCCTGATTTTGTGGATGAACATTATGATGAACTGGGTAATAATATTACCAGCACTACTTTCTTCATTAACTCCAATGCCGTTGCACCGGTTTATCCTTACGAATTTGCTATTGTGCCCGATAGCGCCATTACCTTTAAAGCTTCTACTTTAAATGCGCTGGCCCCGGTAACGAATTATCGTTTTGAAATTGATACGTCTTCAAAATTCAACAGCCCGGCATTGCACTACCAGGTAGTGAATTCAGGTGGCGGAGTAGTGGAAGCCACTGCCGCCAACTGGTTGCTCGCCAATTCGACTCCCGATCCCCTGATATTTACCGACAGCACGGTGTATTTCTGGCGTGTGTCTCCCGATAGTTCGGTGTATTACTGGCTGGAAAGTTCATTTCAATATATCAATAACCTAACGGGATGGGGGCAGGCGCACTTCGACCAGTTTGAAGGAAATTATCATCAAACGTTAAATTATGATACAATAAATAAAGGATGGACATGGAATCCCAATATCAGGAGGATTGATTGTAATGTTTTTGGGAACGCAACAAATAGTTCAGAGTTTTATGGAACGAACTGGTATCTGGATAATGATTTGCAGGATTATAGTGGGTGTGGGTCGACTTATCCTGCTATTCATGTAGGCGTAATAGATCCCATTTCCCTTGAATCGTGGGGTACCTATAATTGCCCAACAACAGACTGGTCGTGTACCTGTGTAATGGTAAATCCTGATCACCAGTTTGGAAATAAAAACAATGGATGTGGTAGTTGCCGCGCCAGGGTGGAAAAGTTTTTTATTTTCGATCAGGAGCCAAGTGTTCCCGAACAATTGGATTCACTGGTAAGTATGGTGAATAATAAAATACCTGATGGGCACTATGTGTTGATTTATACCTGGTTGTATGCTGATTATTCACAATGGACGCCACAAATGTATACGATGTTCAGTTCATTGGGTGCAGACAGCATTTATGCCGGAAGACCTAATGCTCCATTCATAGTTTTGGCACGTGTAGGCGACCCCTCGCAAACAAAAGTGGTTATTGGCGATTCGATAGGTTCGTTTATTTCATTGACCGATTCGCTTTTTGGTTTTGATTATATCGGTAGTATGACATCAGAAACAGCGGGACCGGCAGCCAAATGGGAATCGCTTTACTGGCAGCAGGAAACGGTAGATTCACCGGTGTCTACCGATACAGCGCGGCTATCAGTAATTGGTATTACAGCCGGTGGTACAGAACAAGTGCTGGTAGATACATTATTTACTTCACTTGATTCCATTATTGACCTTAACCCATTGGTGGATGCCAATACCTATCCCTATGTGAAATTAAAAGGCTGGTTTAAAGACACAGCTTTTTTTACCCCTGCCCAAACCAAAAGATGGCAGTTGGTTTATACTCCCGTTCCTGAAGCAGCGGTAAACAGTAACCTCGGTTTCTACGTAAGTGCGCTTACCGATAGTTTGGATGAAGGCCAGGATATGTCGTTTGCCATTGCTGTTGAAAATATCAGTGAGTACGACATGGACAGCTTACTTGTATTTTACTGGATTGAAGACGAAAACCGGGTGAAAAATTATATTTCCTATCCGCGGCAGGATTCCCTTCGTTCGGGAGAAATTCTCCTCGATACCATCACTTTTTCCACCAAAGGGTATGGAGGACTCAACAGTATCTGGATAGAAGTAAACCCCGATCCTTCTTTTATCACCTTTTCAGTTTACGATCAGCCCGAACAATATCACTTCAATAATTTTGCACAGGTGCCGTTTTATGTCAACCGTGATATCACCAACCCGATACTTGATGTGACTTTTGACGGAATTCACATTCTCAATGGAGATATTGTGAGTCCTAATCCTGAGATTTTTATTACCCTGAATGACGAAAACCCCTGGCTGGTGATGGATTCGGATGAAGATACTGCTTCATTTGCAGTTTATCTTACCGATCCGGCCGGAAACCAGGATCGTGTTTACTTCTGGGAAAGCGGGGTGCAACAACTCATCTATACGCCTTCCACGGGACCACAGGATAAATTCAAAATTCAATATAACCCCCGGTTACTTGCTGATGGAAAATACACATTGCTGATCCAGGCTTCAGATAAAACCGGCAACCTGTCGGGAACAGCTGGTTTTGCCACCGATAAAACCTATACCATCGATTTTGAAGTGGTGAATGCTTCCACTATAACAGAAATCATGAATTACCCGAATCCCTTCACTACCAAAACTCATTTTGTATTCACACTAACGGGTAGCGAATTGCCGGAGTTTATGAATATACAGATCATGACTATTACAGGGAAAGTGGTAAAAGAAATCGGTATGGACGAACTGGGAACATTGCGCATTGGAAGAAATATCACCGATTATTACTGGGACGGAACCGATGAGTTTGGCGACCGGCTGGCCAATGGGGTTTACCTGTATCGCGTGATTGCAAAAATTAATGGCGAAGACATCGAAAAACGTGAAAGCGGTGCCGATGCGCATTTCAAAAAAGGATTTGGAAAAATGTACCTGATGAGGTAAAATTTGTGATATAATACTCTAAAATAGTTGGTGTTTTTTATCTCCCCCCAATAACTCCCTCCCCAATAACTCCATCACTTCATTTCCTTTACCGATTGCATTACTTTATCTTTCAGTTTTTCCTTGTAATCACTTACTTTTTTCAATATTTTTTTATCGCTGGCTCCAATAATTTGCGCGGCAAGAATACCAGCGTTTTGAGCACCGTTAAGAGCCACAGTTGCCACGGGAACACCAGCCGGCATTTGCAAAATAGACAGAACGGAATCCCAGCCGTCAATAGAGTTGGACGACTTAATGGGCACACCAATAACGGGCAGGGGAGTGAGGGAAGCGGTCATTCCGGGTAAATGTGCTGCACCACCGGCACCGGCAATAATTACCTGTAAACCTCTTTTGGCAGCGTTTTTGGCATATTCTACCATACGTTCTGGAGTACGGTGAGCTGATACAACGGTGATCTCGTGTTTAATTCCTAACTGTTTCAGCACATCAGCAGCCTGCTGCATTACCGGCAGGTCAGATTTGCTTCCCATAATGATTCCTACTCTGGCGCTCATATTTTTTCTTTTTCGGTGGTTACTACTTTTAATTTTTGTTTTACAATCAATGCTTTTTCCCGGGCGTCATCAATAGTTTTCCCTATAACGGTTACATGACCCATTTTCCTGAATGGACGGGTATGTTTCTTTCCGTAAAGATGGATAAAAACACCTTCCATTTTCATCAGTTCTTCCATTCCTTCATATACTGCTTCTCCCGAATGTCCTTCTTCACCTAACAGGTTAACCATTACAGCCGGGCGAATGAGTTCCGTAGATCCCAGCGGAAGTCCCAGGATAGCGCGTAAATGTTGTTCGTATTGGGATGTGACATTGGCTTCGATAGTATGATGTCCGCTGTTATGCGGGCGCGGAGCTACTTCATTTACCAGCACCTCGCCTTGTTTGGTGACAAACATTTCTACCGCCAGTAAACCCACGATTTGCATCTTTTCAGCCACTTTACGGGCAATTTCCACAGCGGTTTTTTCAATGGAAGGAGAGAGCAGGGCAGGAGCAAATAAAAACTCCACGAGATTGGCTTTGGGGCTGAATTCACATTCCACTACGGGAAAATGTGCTATTTCACCTTTTGTATTGCGGGCAACAATCACGCTGATCTCTTTTTCAAAATCCACCATTTTTTCCAGTACAGACGGTTCGCTGAATGCTGCTGAAAGGTCACCAGGGTTAGTTAGTTTCATTACTCCCCGGCCATCATATCCGCCTTTTCTCAGTTTTTGAAAAAAAGGAAAATGGCTTGCGTACTGAAGAATCTCCGGGATGTTGTTTACAATGAAAAAATCAGCAGTGGGTATTCCGTTAGATTTATAAAATTCTTTCTGAAGTCCTTTGTCCTGGATCATTTCCAGCAGGTGGGGCTGGGGATAAACGGGTATTCCCGATGCCTCAAGTTTTTTTAATGCTTCCACCGAAACATGTTCTATTTCTATGGTGAGAAGATTTTTGTTTTTTCCGAAATTTAAAACGGTTACTTCATCAGTTAGTTTTCCATTGGTAAAGGAAGAGGCGATGTCTTTGCAGGGCGCTGATGCATCGGGATCGAGAATGTGAATGCTTACATTATAATTCAGCGCTTCCTGGATAAACATTCTTCCCAGTTGACCGCCACCCAGCACACCCAGTTGAAAGGAAGAATGATAAAAAGGATTCATGGCACAAAGATAATTGAAATAGGAATGGAGTATAAATGAAAAGCCCCCCGCCAGTGGCAGAGGGCTTTTTCAAAACCTCTAAGTGTTTATTTTAGAAGTGGAATATGATATTCAGTGAACCTGAACCACCGGTTAAACCAGTAGCAGAGTTTTGAATGTCTGTATCGATAGCAAAACCGCTGGCTTTACCTTCGTCTGTGAAAGAACCGGTAACCAGAGCAGCAGAGCTGTTCAAACCACGGCTTTCATAAGAATCAGACCATTTTGTGCTTCCGAAACCAAGACCCCATCCGTATTCAGCTCCGATAGAGATTTTAGGAAGGATGAAGAATTCAGCTCCGATGAAACCGCGAAGGCCGATCATCATTGAGCTCATTTTGGTTTCAGTTCTGCGGGCAGTGTTACCAGCAAAGTCAGTAGTAAAGTTATCATCATCACCTACACCGTCTCCATCCATATCGATTACCATACCGAAGTTGGAACCGTTAGAACCGTCAACAGCAGTTGCGTCAGTGTTAGTGTTGATAGCATTTCCGTATTCGAAAGCATATTTGGTTCCCATCATTCCGATAAGAATCTCACCACCATAATAACCCTGGAGGCGAGTCTTTCCTCTTCTCATTTCCATACCACCGGAAAGAACGATACCATTATATGACTTTGTGTAAATATCCTCAACTTCGGGAGAAGGAGTAGGATAACCTGCGGGAGTAGACATGTTGTCAGATGCATCATCTGTCATCATTGTCCATTTGTTGTTTCCGAATCCGAGACGGATACCAGCGCGGTATGCAGTCTTTTCATCTTTAAACATTTTACCACGGATAGCCCAGGGATAGCCATTGCTGTATCCAACTGTAGGTGATGTAGCACCAGCGTTGCTCAGCATTTGTCCGAAGTAATTTAAAAACGGAGCAGCATCAAAGCTGATCGCCCAGTCACCTGATTCAGGCATCATAGGCTCTCCTTTTTTCGAGGTAAGGTCTTGAGCGAAAGTAGTAGTCGCTGCAAAAACCGTTGCGAGTAAGAGGACTTTCTTTTTCATAATTGTTTATTTAGGTTTTGAATTTGCGTTCCAAAAATATCCATTTTTGTGCCAAAGCAAAAATACAGATATTATTTTAAAGCTAAGTTATTAACATTAACCGGGTTTTCAACCAGAATCCTGTTAATAACAGCACCTGTAACGAACCTTATTTGGCTAAAGTTACGGTTTCCGAAAAAATATTTTCTCATTTTGTGCCTGTTTTTCTTCCAGCATGGGTACAAATTTAAACTGCCCAAGCTCAGTGGTATCAAGGGTTTCGTCAGTTTTTTTGGTGATCAGGATCATAGTCTGCTCTTCATTACCCACAGGTATCACCATTTTACCCCCTTTTTTCAGCTGCCGGGTTAATTCTTCGGGAACAAAAGGTGCTCCACAGGTAACAATAATCTTATCAAAAGGTTCAAAAGCCGGCTGTCCCTTAAATCCATCCCCAAAAAACAGGCGGGGTGAAAAGTTCAGCTGGGCTAACGTGGTGCGGGCTTTATCATATAACTCCTTCTGCCTTTCCACAGAAAACACACGGGCACCTAACTGGCAGAGGATTGATGTTTGATAGCCGCATCCCGTTCCTATCTCCAGCACCTTGTCTCCTTTTTTAATCTCCAGCAACTGGGTTTGAAAGGCTACAGTATATGGATTGGATATGGTTTGGCCGGCTCCGATATGAAACGCTTTTTCTTCGTAGGCATGTTCGTCAAATGCATTATCACCCAAAAAAATATGCCGGGGAATTTTTTCCATAGCGTCCAACACCTGTTCACTGAAAATTCCACGCTCCTTTAACCTTGCGATCATGTTCCTTCGCAAGCCCTTCTGTTTGTAACTGTCCTGTATCTGCATTTCTGTTAACGACAATTTAGTGTTGAAAATTAGTGCGAATTGGCTTAACCGGCCTTGTGACTAACCAGTAATTTTATAACCAACATTTCAACAATCTATGCTAAAGATAGGCGTATTGGGAGCCGGGCACCTCGGAAAAATTCACCTTAAGTTATTAAAGGAGATAAACGATTATGAACTGGTGGGTTTTTATGATGCTGATCCGGCCAATGCCAAAACCGTTTCCGAAAGCCTGCTGATTCCTTCTTATGATAATATAGAAGAATTGATTTCGAAAGTGGATGTGGTGGATATTGTAACTCCAACGCTCTCGCATTTTGAATGTGCTCAAAAAAGTTTGCGCCAGTTCCGTCATATTTTTATTGAAAAACCTATCAGTACCACACCCGAAGAAGCACGTTCGATAATTAACCTGGCCAAAGAAGCCAATGTAAAAGGACAGGTGGGTCACGTAGAAAGATTTAATCCTGCATTTAAAGCAGCATTGGCCTATTTTGAAAAACCGATGTTTATCGAATGTCACCGGCTGGCACAGTGGAACCCGAGGGGCACCGATGTTTCGGTAGTGCTCGACCTGATGATTCACGACCTGGACATTATATTAAGTGTGGTAAAATCCAATATCAAACGAATCAGTGCCAGTGGAGTAGCCGTTGTCAGCGATTCGCCTGATATCAGTAATGCGAGAATAGAATTTGATAACGGATGTGTAGCTAATCTCACAGCCAGCCGCATCTCCCTGAAAAACATGCGTAAAACCCGTTTTTTTCAGCGAAACGCTTATATCAGTGTAGATTTCCTGGAGAAAAAAACGGAAGTAGTTCGTATGAAAGACGTGGAAGGTGAGCCCGGACCCTATGACATTATGGTGGATTTGGGCCAGGGAAAAGGTAAAAAGCTCATCTTTTTTGATAATCCCGAGGTAACACCCACCAACGCCATACAGGAAGAACTTACTTCTTTTGCGCAGGCTATTCAAACCGACACTCATCCATTGGTTTCACTTTCAGATGGTTATCATGCGCTGGATGTCGCTTACCAGATTATTGAAAAGATGCAGGTAACATCGGGTATATCATAAATAATAAAAAGAATATTTTTGCGTTCTTTTCCAAGAACGCAAAGCATGGGTTTATTTTACCGAATCTTCATTCCGGCACTGTTGCTTTTTTTATCCTCCTGTTCATGGCTGGATAAACCGGAAAAAATCCCTGCCTACATTTATATCGAAAAAATTAATCTTACTACCAATTACACGGCCGAAGGAACCAATTCTCACGACATTACCGATGCGTGGGTATATGTGGACGATAATCCGGTGGGCGTTTTTGAACTTCCGGCTATGATACCTGTCCTGAAAGAGGGTACACATAAACTGAGTATATATCCGGGAATTAAAGCCGATGGAATTTCATCGCGGAGAAGAAAGTATCCTTTCTATTTGCCTTATATTATTTCTTCCCATGTTTTTGTTCCCGGTGAAGTGGATACACTTAACGGGGCCGATCAGCCGGTGGTTACTTATTATCCCAATACACAAATAGACATCTGGAAAACCGGTGATTTTGAAGATCCGGGTGTAGTGTTTCAGCAGGATGCACTGAGTGATACTGTAATGAACCGGATTACTTCTCCCCCTGCCGATATTTTTGAAGGCGTAGCTTCAGGATTATTTGCATTGAGCGCATCACAAACTTTTTTTAAAGCCAACACCAGTGAAAATTTTCAGCTGCCGGCCACGGGGCAATCCGTTTACATGGAATTGAATTATAAAGCCGCCAATAGTTTTACAGTAGGTTTGATTTCCGAATATGCTACTACTACAGTTCAGCAAAACAATACGGTGGTGAGGCCATCTTATGTTGACGGGCAACTGGTATGGAAGAAAATTTATATTGAACTCACCGAACTGGTGGTAGCCAATAGCAATGCCCAGTCGTTTGAAGTGTTTTTCTCTATGCTGAAAGACGATGGTGTAACAGAACCTTTTGTTGTTATTGATAATGTGAAAATAGTTTATGGAAAGTAGGGCAAAGACATGGCAGGTTTTTAAATATGTCTTCAGCGATCTCGTTGCAGCCGCTTCATCGTGGGTGTTGTTTTACTATTTCCGGAAAGAATATATCGAAAAAACCGCTTTTGTGGTGGACGATAATTTTTATAAAGGACTAATTATTATTCCGCTCTACTGGCTTTCTATTTACTACCTGTCGGGCTATTACTACAACATTTTCAGAAAATACAGGCTCAAAGATCTTGGGCAAACCTTTATGCAATCGCTGCTGGGAGTACTGGTGTTGTTTTTTACACTTATCCTGGACGATAAAGTGATGTCGTATAAAAACTATTACATGGCTTTTTTCGCTTTGTTTGTTTTTCACTTTGTACTCACTTTTATTCCCCGGATATTTTTTACTACCCGTTTTGTAAGGCGTGTTCACCAGAAAAAAATAGGGTTTAATACCCTGCTGGTTGGTGGAAACCTGAATGCGCTGAATATTTACCGTGAGATGAATGCTATCAAAAAATCTCCCGGGTTTAAGTTTACCGGGTTTGTTAGTATAAACGGTGTTGACCAGCAACTGCGTGAGTCCCATCTCCGTTATTACGGAAAATTTACCGATGTACACAGGGTGATAAAGGAAAATAAAATAGAAGAAGTGATCATAGCTATCGAATCGTCCGAACATGATAATTTGAGAAAAATAATCAGTGAACTGGAAGGCGAGGATGTGCGCGTGCATGTGATTCCGGATATGTATGATATTTTGGCCGGATCGGTGAAAATGAATAATATTTACGGGGCAGCATTAATAGAAATTAAAAGTGAGCTGATGCCTCCCTGGCAGGCGTCCATCAAACGCTTTCTCGATATTTTTATTTCGGTGGTTTCTCTCATCATCTGCCTTCCTATTTTCCTGGTGATAGCAGTAGCAATAAAAATGAGTTCGAGAGGGCCGGTTTTCTTCCTTCAGGAACGTGTGGGGATCAACGGAAAACCTTTCCGTATTATCAAATTCCGCTCGATGGTGATGAATGCTGAAAACGGAACGCCCCAGCTTTCCAGCGCTTACGATAGCCGTATTACCAAAGTGGGAAAATTTCTCAGGCGAACAAGACTGGATGAATTTCCCCAGTTCATCAACGTGCTCAAAGGAGAAATGTCACTGGTAGGGCCGCGTCCCGAACGACAATATTATATCGACCAGATTGTTCCTATTGCACCACACTATAAACATCTTAATAAGGTAAGGCCGGGCATAACGTCATGGGGACAAGTGAAATATGGCTATGCCGAGAATGTGGAACAAATGATCCAGCGCATGAAATACGACCTCATTTATATAGAAAACATGACGCTGGCCATTGATTTCAAGATCATGCTGTATACCCTGATGATTATTTTTAAAGGATCGGGCAAATGATTGTATTGCGTGTGTTACAGGTTTCTATCTGGCTGTTATCAGTGTTTTTCCTGGTAATGGGATCCTGGTATTTGTCGGCAGGAGAAAAAGCCGGTGGCGTGGGGCTATATTTTTCACTGGCCGGAGCCGGGGCTGTGATGTCGCTGTTAATGCATTTTATGGTAAAAACACTGAAGAAACATCTCTGAGGGCTTTTTCATTTTTTTAATTTCCTGTCCTGTATTTTCTTTTTCATCTTTACGGTGTGAAAACAGCTGTAATTGATTATGGAGCCGGCAATATTCAGTCGGTATTATTTGCTTTGGGGCGATTGGGTTATGAGGGCGTGCTTACTTCTGATGTAAACGAATTGCAAAAAGCGGATAAAATTATTTTTCCCGGTGTAGGAGAGGCGGGCGCTGCCATGAGAATAGTGAAGGAAAAAAAACTGGATGCACTGATCCCGCAACTCAAGCAACCGGTATTGGGAATTTGTCTTGGCATGCAACTGTTATGTGATCATTCGGAAGAAAGTAACACGAAATGTATGGGTGTTTTCCCCGCTGAGGTGAAAAAATTTATTTCTCCTGCCAATGAAAAAATGAAAATACCACAGGTGGGTTGGAATAGCATCCGGCAGTTAAAGGGAAAATTATTTGAGGGAATAAAGGAGAACGAACAATTTTACTTTGTTCACAGTTATTTTGCAGAATTATGTGCCAACACTTCATCGGTGTGTGATTACATTCAGCCATTCAGCGCCTCGCTGGAAAAAGATAATTTTTATGCCGTACAGTTTCACCCCGAAAAAAGCGGGCAGGCAGGCGAAAAACTATTGAAAAACTTCCTGGAATTATAACCAACAGTACCTTTCACTTAACGAACGGTAATTCCTGCTGTAAAATAATTCGTACCTTTTCATCCGTAAAACTGCCTATGGTGCGACTCTTACTCACCACTCTTGCTGTTGCTGCCTGCTGTTGCTGCCTGTCTGCACAACGCTTTCGGTGCATTGATGCCGGTAATGACAGGTTTTTTATAAATAAAGACAATTATATCAGGGCCATTCGTCCCGATTCGGTTACTATTGATAATGGAGATACCGTATTATGGCATTTTAAAACTATTTATGCTGATTACTCTGTTTGGCCGTGTAATGCCGATCCTTTTTATCCATCCTGGCCGGGTATAAAAACCGTGATGCGGGACTCTGTACAACAGTTTTTCACCATTGGCGGGGACACTATTCATTTTTTTACAGACGGAACATTGTCCTGGAGATTCTGCAATCTGCCGGGCGGAGATTATTTTAATGCCGGCTTAAACACAATCCAGGTTGAAAGCGTATTGGGAATTCCTGATTCGGTTTTTTCCTTCACCATCAACTATTTTGATTTTGCAGGAAATCCGGCACCACATATTTTTAATAATAAGGAAATCAAAATTTCGAAATCGTTTGGTTTTACAAAAACATTTAACCTGAATCAATTTCCGGAAGATACCACGGTTTATTTTATTACGGATGCAAAAAGATATTACAGAAAAGATATTTATGGATATAATGCCGGGGATGAATTTCATTGGAAAATTGATCCGTCAAATTATCCTGATTTCGAATATAACGATTCGGTAATTTTGGTTGATTCTGTGTCTCCTTCACAAATTAATTTTACAATCCAAAGAGTAAGGCATTATTGTAATTATTTTAATCCTCCGGTGGTTACCTATGCCATAGATACAGTTATCATTACCGAAATTCTTTATGACCCGGATTCTTTGATGTTTCCCGGATTGCCCGGGCAAACATTTTTCGACTCAGATACTATGTTTTTTTATGCTTATGGAATGGTCAAAAGCATTTATTCCTGCGGAAGGGTAGCAATTGGATATAATACTATGCCTGTTGTTTCTTACGATAGTTTTACTCAATGTTATTCTACTTCTTTTGAACCTATAACTAATAATTATACCTGGTTTCCTTCAATAGGTGATCGTATTTTGTCGCATTATGATCCAACAGCATTACCTCCGCTTTCATATAGCTACCGTCTTGACTGGTACAATACAAACGGTTTTCAATGTGGAACTCCAAATTATATTTCTGTCGGAGAAAACGAATCAAATCCCTCTTTCATACTTTATCCCAACCCGGCTGATGAATCCATTACAGTTAATTTCAATTCTCTTTTTCCTGTTGCCGGGTATACAATTACCGATGCCTGCGGAAGAAAAGTGATGGAAGAAAATTTTATTGAATCAGGAAATAATATAGAGATATCTTCACTTGATAACGGAATGTATTTCTTTAGCATTCGTTTTGGCGAAAGAAGCAGCGTAAAAAAATTCCTGGTTTATCGCTGAAGACTTTTTGCCAGTGCTTTTCTATACAAACCCGTAAATGCGGAACTCGTTTCACCTATTCCAAAGGTATGACTATAATCTGCTATTTTGTTTTTTTGAAAAAGTATCTCATTTGAAGAAATTTTTATAATGACACCACAAAGCGCATTTTCATCTGATTTTTCTATCAATATCCCCCGTTCTTCATTTACCAGTTCAGGAATTCCACCTGTATTTGTCGCTATCACGGGCACTCCGCAGGCAAACGATTCAATAATGGCGCACGACTGGCTTTCGTAATGGCTAAAAACAATCAATGCAGCCGATCTTCGCAGTTGTTCTGCAATTTTCTCCTGTGGCTGATATCCGTAGAACGTTATGTTTTTTTCTAATCCCGCCCGGTGGCTTGCTTCCTGTTGTTTCTGCCTTTCCTCACCGTCACCAAAAACATGCAAATGCAATCCGGGATCTTTTTGCACTGCCTGCGCAAACGCGCGGAGAATTCCTCCAAAGTTTTTTGTGTGATCGTCAAGCCTTGAAATATGCACAAAATGTTTACTTCGTCCGGGATAATCTTCGTGTGAAGGATAAAACACAGACAGATCGCATACATTAGGAATAATAACAATTCGGTTTTTAAAGCCAAAGTGTTCCATTCCTTCCTTTAACTTTTGCGATACACAGGTAATGGTGTCTGCCTTTCCCGAAAAATGAAGAATAAAATATTTTTTCAACGGATGGAAACGGATGTTGCGTTCCTCCAGGAATCCCGACCAGTGTTCGCTGATAATAAACGGAATAGTTTCCTTTTTTTTTATGCGTGCAGCCAATAAACAGGTTCGTGTAAGTGAATGTACGTGCACAATATCCGGGGTTCCGTGTTTTTCCCGGTATAAACGATAACCTTTTTTCTGAGCTTTCATAAATCGAAAAAAATTAACCAGCTTATTCCAGGCCTTTATTCCTGTTAACGACCGGTTGAAATAAATACGAATAACATGAATCCTTCCATCCGTTTCTTCTATGATCTCGTAACCGTTTTTTTTATCCTGTGAATGAACATAAAGTACAACCACTTTGCAGGATTCTCCGATAGCTTTTATGTGCCGGTAAATGTAATTTCCTTCAGCAGGGTCCATGTAGCCGGGAAACCATTTGGGCAGCATTAAAACATTCAGTTGTTTTTGCATCGCTTTGTACTTCGGGTTTTGTTATATTTGATTAAAAGTAAATAATTCCGATGAATGCTGATGTGGTTGTTTTTGGTGCAGGTCCCGGTGGACTTACAGCGGCATATCGCCTTTTGCAGGAAGGAAAAAAAGTGATTGTTATTGAAAGAAATGGAGAAGCCGGTGGATGGATGCGCCCGGTGATCTATAATGATTTTTCAGTCGATCTCGGTTTTAAGCATATTTATTCGCGGATACCGGAAGTAGACCGGTTTTGGAGAGAACTTCTGGAAGAAGATCTTATTGAATATACACAGCGGACAGGAATATTATACAACAAAAAAATAATTGAAAAAGAAAAAAAATCAGGCAGGAAATGGAGGGGCCTTACTCCCGGATTGTTAGGCAGCGGTTTAATAAGCTGGTTGCTTTCAAGGTTCAGGCCCGATACCGGGAAAAACGAAACCCTCGATAAATTTTTTTACAGGAAATACGGAAAAGTTTTCACCCGGATATTTTTGCAGAACTACGATGAAAAATTAAAAGGCAGAAAATGGAATAAAATTTCAGTTGAATCTGCTCCCGGGTTGAAAAAAAATTCACCGCCCGGAGGACTTTTTTCAAAGGTTTCAGGAAGTAAAAATCAAAACAATAATAACGGCACCTGCCAATGGTATCATCCCCGGAAAGGAACAGGTTATATTATTAACCTGCTTACAGAAAAGATTAAAGAAATGAAAGGGGAAATCTTTTATCGCACCACTGTCCATTCCCTGCACTATGAAAAAAACTGTATTCATTCCATCAGGGTAAATGCAGGAGAAAAAATAACAGAAATAAAGACTTCAGCTATTATTTCCTCGCTTTCCACAGAAAACCTTTGTTCATTATTAAATCTTCCCGTGTTACCGGCTGGAATTTCTTCCGGGCGAAGCGTAATTCTTGTTTACTTTTTTCTGAATGTTCCTGTAACGTTTAATCATCAAAGCCTGCAGGTGGCAACACCCGGGATGAAAGTGAGCCGTATTACCAATTATTCCGCTTTTGGTGGTAATATGGTTCCCGATGGAAAAGGATGTATTTGCGCAGAACTATTTTGTTTTGATAATGATGAATTGTTTCAGTGGGAAAATGGCCGGATTGAAAACCTGGCCAAAAAAGAATGTGTTGATTCGGGAATTTTTTCAGGCAGCGATTGTTTTCATTCTATAGTAATAAAATGCAAAGGGGCCGATCCCGGTGCCTGTTGGGAAGATTACGTTTTTGAACAGGATAAGATGAGAGTATTTGAAGAGCTGAAAAAAACCGAAAACCTTTTTCATATCAATCGTACAGGTTCCGATAAGTCAACATGGGCGGCTTTGATGGCTGTAAAAGCTATTATGAATGGAAACAGAGATGATTTTTTTGTGAAAACCCGGCCCGATGTTTTTGAACCCTGGAAAGAAGATCAGTGAAAAAGTTTTTTTCTCAGATCCAATGCCGGTTTCTCTACCCAATGCCATGACATAACGGCCAGCGGAAGTGTGCAGAGCAGGGAACAGAGAATGAAAGCCGGTAAATTAAATGTTTCCGGAAAAAAACAGACCAGGGTTTGCTGAACCGGAAACGAATACAAAAATATACCATAGGAGAAATCGCCATATCTTCCCGTTTGCTGCAACGGTATTTTTTTGGAAAAAGCAAACCACAAAATGATATATGGCAATATAATAATATAGACCTCCTGCCTTACCAGTCCGTTACGCATCAGTAAACAAAAAAACAGGGCAAACATCAACCCGTAAAACGAAAAAGGCATTTCTTTCCTGAAAAGATAATACAGTGATCCCGACATAAAGTACAAAAACAAAACAGTAAAATTTTTAAAGTCGATTCCCAATACCGGGATTACAACAGCATCATTTTCTTCCCTGAAAAAAATAAAGGAAAAAAAACAACACAGGAAAATAATCAGTACAGCCCATTTTTGTTTCAGCAAAAAAGATAATCCCAATACAGCTATAAACAAATAGCAGGTAAACTCATAGGGAAGTGTCCATAGCGAACCATTCACTGCAGCGGGGTAAGGATTGGTTTCAAACACCCCCGGCAACTGGTAATGCATACGGAAAAGGCTCATATTTTGCAGGTAGCGAAAGGTAACATCAGAGGTATAATAATCTTCCCATGAAACCGTAGTAACCACCGGCCCCAGCATAAAGACAGAAAAGAATACCAATACGATGACGGCCGGAAAAATGCGTAAAATCCTTGAAGCCATATACCGAAACAATGATTCCGATTTCAGCCAGCTGGCCGTAACCAGGTAGCCGCTGATAACAAAAAAAATCATCACCCCGGTTTTAGGCAGGCTGATGCCCGTTAACATTCGCGCAACATCCCACTCCAGCGGTTTTGCCAGCAATATATCCGAAGCATGTCCGCATACCACCATCAGGGCGGCCAGAAGGCGCAGAAAATCAAAGTTATTGGTATGTCTTTCAGCAGTCAGCAAGGCTAACGTTTCAGCCAAAGGTAAGCAAGTTGGTAAAATCACCTTTTTTGTGAATTAATGGGGATAAAAATTCAATTTTGCTGCCTTGTATTTTTGTTATTATTGCACCCTCTAAAACATCAAAAAATCATGGGAAAAGTTCTGATCATAGGAGCAGGCGGAGTAGGACAGGTGGCCACTTATAAGTGCGCTATGAATACCGATGTATTCACCGAAATTGTGCTTGCCAGCCGTACCAAATCCAAATGCGATGCTATTGCAGCCGGCATAAAAAAACAACTGGGCGTTACCATCCAAACCGACCAGGTGGATGCTGATAACGTAGCCGAACTGATTGCGTTATTCAAAAAACATAAACCGGCATTGGTAATGAACCTGGCCCTTCCTTACCAGGACCTTACCATCATGGATGCCTGCCTCGCTACAGGAATCAGCTACCTTGATACGGCCAACTATGAACCAAAAGACGAAGCCAAATTCGAGTATAAATGGCAATGGGCTTACCAGGACCGCTTCAAACAGGCAGGGTTGACAGCTATTTTAGGATGCGGATTCGACCCCGGGGTAACCAGTGTATATACAGCTTATGCCGTTAAACATCATTTTGACGAGATCCATTACCTCGATATTGTAGATTGCAATGCCGGTGATCATGGAAAAGCTTTTGCCACAAACTTTAATCCCGAAATCAATATCCGTGAAGTAACGCAAAGAGGAAAATACTGGGAAAACGGAAAATGGGTGGAAACCGAGCCCCACGAAATTCATATGCCGCTCAATTATCCTGAAATCGGCCCTAAAGAATCGTATGTAATCTACCACGAGGAACTGGAATCACTCGTAAAGAATTTTCCCACTTTAAAACGTGCTCGTTTTTGGATGACTTTCGGACAGGAATATCTTACCCACCTTCGTGTAATCCAGAATATCGGTATGGCCCGCATCGATCCTATTATTTATGAAGGAAAAGAGATTGTGCCTATCCAGTTTTTAAAGGCAGTATTGCCCAATCCCGGTGATCTTGGAGAAAATTATAAAGGACAAACTTCTATCGGATGCCGTATACGCGGAATGAAAGACGGGAAAGAAAAAACGTATTACGTATACAATAATTGTTCGCACGAACATGCCTATAAAGAAACCGGTACGCAGGGTGTTTCCTATACCACGGGTGTTCCCGCTATGATCGGTGCGATGATGTTTTTGCAGGGAAAATGGAAAGGCGCTGGCGTGTATAATGTTGAACAATTTGACCCTGATCCGTTTATGGATATGCTCAACAAACACGGCTTACCCTGGCACGAATTACATAATGTAGATTTGGAAGTAAACTAAGTAAAATTACTTACATAAAATAAAAAAAGCCCCTGAAAAACAGGGGCTTTTTGTTAATCGAATAAATAAACTAAACTTTCTTTTCTTTAATAATATTTATGGTTTGTCCGTTTCCACCACCGCCTGACAAACTCAAGCGTACGTAGGCTACAACATCATTAGCCTTTATTGCCAGTTTACCAGGGTTGATATAGGTAAATAGTTCACCTGTGAAATTGTCTTTAAGTGTATTTGCGGCCGCATCTACAATTGTTCCTTTTCTTTTTTCCATGTGTTTTTAAGTTTAAATGATGAGTTAAAAAATGAATGATAAGTAGTTTTACGTATTTAGAACAAAAAAAAGCCCCTGTTTTTCAGGGGCTTTATGGTTTATAAAACTAAACTTTCTTTTCTTTGATAATATTTATCGTTTGTCCGTTGCCCGTTACAATGCGTATGTATATCACCTTGTCATTCACGTCAATGGTAACGCTGGCAGGGTTATGATATTTAACAGTGGTGCCACTGATACTATCGGTCATGTCTTTTTCTGTGGTGTTGAGGATAGTTCCTTCTCTTTGTTCCATGGTTTTTAAGTTTTTTAGTTTAACTTTAGAAATTGATTGGGATGAAGATAAAAAATAATTTGATGCGCAAAATTATTTCCATGTTAATTTTAACGGTCTGGGCATTTCAGTTCCTTTCTGCGCAAGGCACCGGTACGGTAGATTCACTTAAACAAAAACTTGTTGCTACAACTGATGACTCATTAAAAGCTGAGATAAATATACAGCTGGCATCAGAACTTTTATATATTTCCTTTTCTGAAGCCCTGAGTTATGCAGAATCAGCAAAAAAAATCAGTAAAGAAAACAAACTGATGTACCAGTTGGGAAGAGCGCACTATATTTTGGGTAAAATTTACAGGAATTCCGGTGATCAGGAAAAGACGTTAAAAAATTTCCTCGATGGAATCAGGGTTTTTGAAAAAATCGGGGAAGAAGGAAAAAAAGCGGATGGTTATCTTTTGGTAGGGTCTCATTATTATAAAATAAATCTTCCTGATGAAGCAATAAAATATTATAAAGACGCACTGGAAATTTATAAAAAAGAAAACGACAAATCAGGTGAATCCTTCGCATTAAATAATCTGGGTAATTGCTATCAGCAAAAAGGAGATTATGAGAATGCTAAAAAATGTTTTAATCAATCACTTAAAATTGATGAGGCGCTGGGGAATGTTATAGATATGGCAGGAAGCTGGGTTAATCTTGGCACTATTGCCATGGTTGAAAAAAAATATTCCGATGCAGAAAAATACTTTAACCAGGCATTGGAAGTTTTTGAGAAAGATCAAAACGATTATGAAACAGCAGTATGTTTGGTAAACCTGGGTGAAATTATGAATGCCCGCAACGATCATTCTTCCGCTCTTATTTATTTCAACAGCGCCATGGAAAAAGCCAAAAACATCAATAACGAATACCTCGTTCGTATGTGTTATTATAATATGGCTTTTACTTACAGCAAACAGGAAAAACATGAAGCGGCTTTTGAAAACCTGTATCACTATGTTTCCATCAATGATTCGCTGAACCGGAAAGATATGGTGGATAAGCTGGCTGAAATGGCCCGGAAATACGAAGCCGATAAAAAAGAAAAAGAGATTCAACTGCTCAATAAAGAGAAAAAAGTAGCCGAACAAAAAAACAGGATCCAGGAACTGGAAAACAAACAGGCTCGTGTCGACCTGGAACGTTCGCGTACCATCCTCTGGTTTTCACTTGGCGGACTCGTATTACTGACAGCACTGGCTGTTTTGCTGGTAAACCGCAACCGGATAAGAAAACGAGCCAACGAATTACTGAGTAAACAAAAGCAGGAGATCTACGAAAAATCCCTCATCATCGAAGAAAAAAACCGTGATATTACCGACAGTATTTTATATGCCAAGCGTATACAGGATGCCATTTTAAGGGAAGAAAATAAAGCGCTGTCCATTTTACCCGAACATTTCATTTTTTTCAAACCCAAAGACATCGTTTCGGGCGATTTTTACTGGACACATAAAAAAGGCGAACAATGGTATTTTGCCGTAGTAGATTGTACAGGCCACGGGGTTCCCGGGGCATTTATGAGTATGCTGGGCATAGCTTTTCTGAATGAAATAAGCGCTACACCGGGAAACTTTTCCCCGGCAGATATCATGAATGAATTGCGCGAAAAAATCATCCGCGAACTCGGGCAAACCGGTAACGATGGCGACAGTATGGATGGAATGGACATGTCAATGATCAAATTCAACCCTGTTGAGCATACACTCGAATTCTGCGGGGCCCAAAATCCTGCCTGGATTGTTAGAAATAAAGAAATTATCGAATTGAAAGGGGATAAACAACCGGTGGCCTACCAGCCCTTCCAAACCCCCTTTACCAATCACAAAATACAGTTGCAGAAAAAAGATGTGGTCTACCTTTTCAGCGATGGTTATGCCGATCAGTTTGGTGGCCCCGACTTGTATGGACGTCCTGCCGGAGGAAAAAAATTCAAGTATAAACGGCTGAAAGATATGCTGCAAAATGCGGCCCACATCAATACGGTTTACCAGAAAGAAATGATCGAACGGGCATTTATCGAATGGAAAGGCGACTACGAACAGATTGATGATGTTACCCTCGTTGGAATACGTTTTTGATTCCCCTTCTATTTTTATCATCTTTGCATAAAAAAAAATATGCCCGTTGACCTCGCCCTGGTTCCCTCTCCCTGTTACGTGCTCGAAGAAGAACTGTTGCGCAAAAACCTGCAGCTTATCAAAAATGTTCAGGATGAAGCCGGAATAGAAATCATTCTTGCTTTTAAGGGATTCGCTATGTGGAGCGCATTTCCCATCGTACGTGAATATATTAAAGGAGCCACCGCCAGTTCGGTAAACGAAGCGCATTTGTGTTTCGAAGAAATGAAAACCAAATCACACACGTATTGTGTTGCCATTGCTCCTTACGAAATAGATGAACTCATCGGCTACTCTTCTCATCTAACGTTCAACTCACTTACGCAGTTTAATAAATACAAAGACAAAGCTATTAAAGCAGGAATTTCCTGTGGCATCCGCGTCAATCCCGAATACTCTGAAGTAACCACCGAATTGTATAACCCCTGTTCACCGAATTCCCGGCTGGGCGTTACCAAAGAACATTTTGGCGAAAAATTACCCGAAGGAACAGAAGGTTTGCACTTTCATGCATTGTGCGAAAACGATTCATTCACCCTCGAAAAAACACTGAAATCATTCGAAGAAAAATTCGGGCACCTCATCCGGCAGTGCAAATGGGTGAATATGGGCGGAGGACATTTGATGACGCGTGAAGGATATGATACCAAACATCTTATTCAGTTGCTGAAAGATTTTAAAAAACGATACAACAACATTCACGTGATACTGGAGCCGGGAAGTGCCTTTGCCTGGAGAACAGGGAATCTTGTTTCAACCGTGCTGGATATTGTGGAGAATAACGGAGTGAAAACAATTATGCCTGATATTTCTTTCACCGCCCACATGCCCGATTGTCTCGAAATGCCCTATCGTCCCAAAATTACCGGGGCCACTGATCCGGTAAAAGGAAAACCCACTTACCGTATCGGAGGAACCAGTTGCCTGAGCGGTGATTATATGTTTGAATATTCATTCGACAAAGAAATAAAAGAAGGCGATAAAATTGTTTTCGAAGATATGATCCATTATACAATGGTTAAAACAACAACATTTAACGGTGTTCAGCATCCTTCCATTGGAATATGGACAAAAGAAAACCAATTCCGCCTCGTAAAAAAATTCGGATATGAAGATTACAAAAACCGTTTGTCGTAGAAAAACACCTTTGCGTCCTTTGCGCATTCTTGGCGTCTTTGCGGTTTCTTTTAATTTTTGCGTCCCGTGAAAATAGAACCATGCTTCTTGTTCCCGCTATAGATGTAATTGATGGTAAATGCGTACGCCTTACCAAAGGAGACTACGCATCCAAAAAAATATATAACGAAGATCCCGTTGAGGTAGCAATGCAGTTTCAGGATGCCGGGTTAAAAAATCTTCACCTGGTTGATCTCGATGGAGCCAAAGCGGGAAAAATCATTAACTGGAAAACACTCGAAAAAATTTCTTCACGCACGCAGCTACACATTGATTTTGGCGGGGGATTAAAATCAGACAACGACTTAAGAATTGCTTTTGAATGCGGGGCAAAACAAATTACGGGAGGAAGCATCGCTGTAAAGGATAGGGCAACCTTCGGAAAATGGATTACACAATACGGCCCCGAAAAAATAATTTTGGGCGCTGATGTCAACAACGAGAAAATAGCAGTAAGCGGCTGGACCGAAACGTCAGATGAATTTATTTATGACTTTATCCGGGAATACAGGGAAAAGGGAATTGAATATGTTATTTGCACAGATATCGCAAAAGACGGAATGCTGCAAGGCCCGTCAGTTGATTTGTATAAAAAAATAATGGAAGAAATCCCCGGAATAAAACTCATCGCCAGCGGAGGAGTAACTTCGCTGAACGACCTGGAACAACTGGCCGGAATAAATTGCCACGGAGTAATTATCGGTAAAGCCATTTACGAAGGAAAAATTCAACTTTCTCAACTTGTAAACTTTCTCAACTTGTAACTTTCATAACTTCTAAACTTATTTCATCCTTGCTTTCAAAACGTATTATTCCTTGCCTGGACATTCAAAACGGCCGCACCGTAAAGGGAGTGAATTTTGTTGAACTGCGCGATGCAGGCGACCCGGTGGAACTGGCTATTACTTATTCGCAACAGGGAGCAGACGAACTGGTTTTTCTCGATATTTCTGCTACAAACGAAAAAAGAAAAACGCTGGCAGATCTGGTAAAACGTATAGCCGAAAACATAAACATACCTTTTACTGTGGGCGGAGGAATAAACTCGGTGGAAGATGTTTCGGTTTTGCTGAATGCCGGTGCCGATAAAATTTCAGTGAATTCGGCTGCTGTGAAAAATCCTCAGCTGATCACGGAAATTTCCCGGCAATTCGGAAACCAATGCGTGGTGGTAGCCATTGATGCCAAAAAAATTTCAGGAGGATGGAAAGTTTTTCTGAATGGCGGGACAACAGAAACAGACAAGGAATTATTTCAATGGGCAAAAGAAGCTGAAGATCGTGGGGCGGGAGAAATTCTTTTTACCTCAATGGACCATGACGGTACAAAAAACGGATTTGCCAACGAAGCATTAAAAAAACTGTCGGATGGATTATCCATTCCGGTCATAGCTTCCGGTGGGGCGGGCGATATGAAACATTTTGCCGATGTATTTATCAATGGAAAAGCCGATGCCGCTCTTGCGGCCAGTGTGTTTCATTTTGGTGAAATATCTCTTCCTGTGTTAAAAAAATACCTGGATGATAAAAATATCCCCGTAAGGTTGTAAATTTAGGCAATGATCAATTTCAAAAAAGACAACGGACTTGTTCCTGCCATCGTGCAGGATGCTACCACCGGAAAAGTACTGATGCTTGGATATATGAATGAAGAAGCATACAATAAAACCCTGTCAGAAAAAAAAGTCACCTTTTTCAGCCGCAGCAAAAACCGGTTGTGGACCAAAGGAGAAACCAGCGGAAATTTTTTACAGGTACAGGAAATAAAATCTGATTGCGATAATGATACATTATTGATAAAAGTTGTTCCCACCGGTCCTGTTTGCCACACCGGCAGTGATACCTGCTGGAATGAAAAAAACGAATACGAATATTCTTTTCTGTTGGGATTGCAGGCAGTTATCCGCAAAAGAAAAAATGAACCCGCAGACGGAAGCTATACTTCCGAATTATTTAAAAAAGGCGTCAATAAGATCGCACAGAAAGTAGGAGAGGAAGCTGTAGAAATGGTGATAGAAGCCAAAGACAACAATGATGAATTATTCCTCAACGAAGCAGCCGATCTGCTTTTTCATTATCTCATCCTGTTGCAGGCCAAAGGCCATGAATTGAAAGACGTTATTGAAGTTTTAGAAAAAAGAAGAAAAAAGAACCGGTGAAAAAAATAAAGTACATAGCATTAACTCTTTGCGTCCTCTGCGCCTCCTTTGCGCCCTTTGCGGTTTTTGCATCTCATCCCGGAATATCTGCCGTTCAGGACTCCATCCCCCAAAACAATCCTGTAACAGCCGATTCGGTAGTGAACTATGCCAAAGTATTTGTGGGCGTTCCCTACGTGTGGGCCGGCTGCTCATCGTCAGGTTTCGATTGCTCGGGATTTGTCTATTTTGTTTTCAAACGATTCGGATATAAAATCGAACGCTCTTCCGATGGGCTTGATAAAGCTGGAATCTCCATACCGTTAGAAGAAGCTTCCAAAGGCGATCTCATTGTCTTCACCGGCACCGATCCGAAAGACCGCACAGTTGGGCATGTTGGTATTGTAGTTTCCGAAAAAGGACAACCATTGCATTTTATTCATGCTTCCAGTTCCAAAAAACATCCCGGAGTCGTTATTACCGATTACACCAACAGCGGATACCCCCAGCGGTTTATCGGGATACGGAGATTGTTGCATGAGGAGGGTCAAAACAAATAATCAAGAGATGAAAAAAATTATTCTGATTTTTTTGGGCGTAAATATTTGGTTTTCTTCTTTAGGACAAACAATTGAAAAATATTTTTATAATTCCCTGTCATTCAAAAAAGAGGTTTCTGAAAAAAAAGCAAAATATTCAAAAACAATTATCACAGAAGTAGATGGGGCAACTATTACAGAAGTATATGATTTAAAAAATAAAAAAATACTATCGAGATCCGGGTATAAAGTTCAGGAACAAATTGGAAAATGGATTATTCAGAGAGGGAATGGTGTTGAAGAAATAGATTATGATTTTTCTTTGATATATTCAAAAGAAGAATGCAACGACTCGTCTTATTATAAAGTTGAGAGTTTTTTTAATAATAACGATGCCGAAAAATATTCTGCACCAAAACCAATGGATTCTTCTCAGCATTTTTATTCTTTTCTTGTTAGAAACATGATTTATCCGTCCTATGCACGCGAAAATAATATACAAGGAAAAGTCTATATAAAATTTTTTATTGATAGATATGGAGCAATATCAGATGTTTGTATCTTTAAAGGATTGCATATATCTCTGGATAAGGAGGCCGTTCGTGTAATTAAACTTCTTAGGTTTTCATCTCCTCCCAAATTAAATGGTCAGCCTGTAAATATTTGTGTTATACTGCCGATTACTTTTAGATTGGCATAAAAACCTGCTCCAGTTTTAATGTTTGAAATTTATAGAAACTTTATCTTGTAGCCTGAACCAGTTCTGTATGAATTTTGTTATCCCAAAAAAACAAAAACCCCAACCATCGGCCGGGGCTTTCGCATTATTCCATTTTCTAATTCTGAGTCTGTCTTTTTTCTAACACCACGACCTTTGCTTCGCTGTGCGCCTGCGCTGAAGCTTCAGCGTAAGAGTAAGCTATGCAAAAGCGAAGAAAGCGCGTGGCAGGTCTCATAGTCTAACATCCAAGATCTCCCAGTCTAAAATCTTCCCATCTCTAATTCTTATCTCCTCCAAAAAATTTCTCTTCCATAATGTCGGCATTGTTGGCCACTTCATAGATGATCTCATCCAGCATATCTTTGGATGTCCAGTCTTTGTAAGGAGAAGCTTGCACGATCACGGTCTCACAGGGAGTGCCATCAGCTTTTTTATCGGTGGTAATGGTAACGATGGAGTAAAGTCCCCAAATCGCTTCCTTCATCATCGCATAAAGATTTAAGTTGGGTGTATATTCCCCGCAGCGGCTGTTCATATAAATCATGTCGCGCTGGTTGGAAGGATGTTTTACCATCCATACATATACGAATTGGTAGCGGTAGTTGCCATCTTTCATTTTGATGGCCACATCCATACGAAATACTCCGGGAGAAATTTCGTCCATTTTGTAATTCCACTTCTGTGAAATTTCCATTAATACACTTTTGAGTTCAAACATGGTTTTAAAGTTTTCATCAAAAGAAATAATTATATCTGAATTGACAAGGAATTAGTGTGAAGAATTCGTTCATTTTCATGTAAATATGTAATGAGGAGTGATAAGAGATCAGTGAAAAGTAAAATACACAGGGCATTATTAATGATGACTTCTTTATTTTTTCAGGATATTTTCAATGGGTGGCAATATCAAAAAGGATATAGAAAATGCCGGAATGGAGCCGGATATATACTTCCCTCTCCACCCCTGTTCAGCTTGCAGGAGGAGTTTAGGGATAAGAGAGAGAAGCCAGGATTTCATGTATTTTTTCATACTCAATCAAAAAACCATCGTGCCCATAAGGAGAATCAATCACCAACAGCCGGCTTCCGGGAATATGCCGGGACAGGAATTCCTGCTCTTTTAGTGGACAAAGTATATCGCTGCTGATACCGATAATAATTGTTTTTGCTTTTATGGAATTCAAAACGCTCTCTGCATTCTTTCGCCCTCTGCTCACCGAGTGACTGTCCATGGCTTTTGTCAGCAGGTAATAGGATTGTGCATTGAACCGGTTGGCCAGTTTTTCGCCCTGGTAGCGGATATAGGAAGAGGCTTTCGAATCATTTATTTTTTCTTCCTCGTCTTTTTGAGTGATTCCGTAAATAGTGTAATTGCGATAGGTAAGCATACCTATTCCCCGGGCCGCTTTTAACCCGTTTTTCCCGGCATTGATATCATCATTTTTCCACGTGATGTCGGCTTCTATAGCCAAACGCTGTGATTCGTGAATGGCTTTTCCCCAGGGTGACTCGTGGGCTGAAGTGGCCAGCAATACCAAATTTTCAAATAATGTGTTGTCCTGAATAGCCCATTCCATTAGCTGGTACCCGCCCATAGAACCACCTAAACCGAATTTTACTTTTTTAATACCCAGGTGTTCCTGTAGTAATTTATGGGCATTCACCATATCGCGTATGGTGACCATAGGGAAAGAAGCGAAATAAGGTTTCCCGGTTTTTGGATGAAGGCTCAGGGGGCCGCTGGAGCCATAGCAAGAGCCGATAATATTGGCACAAACAATAAAATGGTCGGTCGGATTGAACAGTTTTCCTTCGCCAATCAGCCCGCTCCACCAGTCGGCCGGGTCGGAATTGGCTGTTAGGGCGTGAAATACCCAAACCACATTGTTTTTGGAAGGGGAAAATTGTCCATAAGTAGTGTAGGCAATCTCCAGTTTGGGCAATTGGTCTCCCGATTCAAGGGAAAAGGGCAGGTTATGGATGAAAAACTGTTTCACAGGAAATGAATAAGGCAAAAGTAATTAAAAACCCTGTTTTGGGATGAATTTTAGACTCGCCATACCCGATCCAATTTCTACCTTTGCCCTGTTACATTTTTTATGAAAGTAAAACTAAACCGGAAGAATAACAATTTCCATTTCGTGGCCGAAAGCGATAATGGCAACTCCGTTAGTATGGATGCCAGCCCGGCAATCGGGGGAGAAAATAAAGGAGTACGGCCAATGGAAATGCTGCTGATGGCTATTGGTGGTTGCAGCGGGATTGATGTGGTGTCTATCCTGAAAAAACAAAAACAGGAAATAAAAAATTTTTCCATAGAAGTGGACGGGGAAAGAGAAGCGGGAAAAGAACCTTCGTTGTATAAACATATTGAAGTGGTTTTTTTGCTGGAAGGAGATATGGATCCCTCCAAAGCAAAAAGAGCAGTGGAATTGTCCATGGATAAATATTGTTCGGTGGCCAAAACGCTGGAAAAAACAGCGGAGATAAACTATTCGGTAAAACTTAACGGTGTTCGGATATGAGCAGAAAATGGAAAAAAGAAACGATAGCGGTTCGCACGCAGGCTGAAATTTCGCAGCATGATGAACATTCTGTGCCGGTATTTCTCACTTCCAGTTTTTTGTTTGAAAATGCTGAAGAGATGCGCGCTGCTTTTGCTGATGAGATCGAACGGCCCATCTATTCCCGCTTCTCCAATCCGAATACAGATGAATTCGTAAAGAAAATTTGTTTACTCGAAGAAGCAGAATCAGGTTATGCCATGGCATCGGGTATGTCGGCCGTATTTTCTGCTTTTGCTGCGTTATTAAAAAGCGGTGATTCTATTCTCAGCTGCCGTTCGGTATTTGGTGCAACACATACTGTTTTCACCAAAATTTTTCCGAAATGGAATATCCAAACTATTTATGCGGATATAGATAAAACGGATGAATGGCAAAAACTCATTCAGCCGTCCACCAAAATGATTTACGTGGAAACGCCTACCAACCCTTCTATCGAAATTATCGACCTGGAATGGCTGGGAAAATTTGCAAAAAAAAATAATTTGTTGCTGGTGGTGGATAATTGTTTTGCTACTCCTGTTTTACAACAACCGGTAAAATATGGCGCTGATCTTGTTATTCATTCCGCCACTAAATTTATAGATGGACAGGGCCGCGTATTAGGTGGAGTAGTGGTGGGAAAAAAAGAACTTATAAAAGAAATTTACGCGTTTTGCAGGAGTACCGGCCCGTCACTTTCTCCCTTTAACGCATGGATACTTTCCAAAAGTCTCGAAACACTTTCGTTGCGAATGGAAAAACACAGCGCTAATGCGCATATCGTTGCACAATTTCTGGAAACACGACACGACATCAAAAACCTGCGTTATCCGTTTTTACCATCGCATCCTCAATATGAAGTGGCAAAAAAACAAATGTCGGCTGGCGGTGCACTGATCTGTTTTGAAGTGGAAAATATCGAAGCAGGAAGAAAATTTTTAAATGCGATTGAAATGTGTTCACTCACGGCTAATCTCGGAGATACACGTACAACTGTTTCGCATCCTTCTTCCACCACCCACGCTAAATTAACAGAGGAAGAAAGGCTCTCGGCAGGTATTCGCCCGGGGTTGATCCGTATTTCAGCCGGACTGGAGCATCCGGACGATATTATCGAAGATATCCGCATAGCTTTGGAAGCGATAAAGAAGTAAAAATAATGTTCCTTTTTTACCGCTGCTGAATTACTACATTATACCCACTGCATATTGATGCAAAACAACCCCAACGGAAACGATAAAAAAAAGGAGCTTTCGCTGATAGAAGCAGCAAAGAAAGATCCTGCATTTTTTGCTCCGTTATATGATGTGTATTATAAACCGGTTTTTTTGTTTGTGTATAATCGTTTGCGCAATAAACAGGATGCGGCTGATATTACTGCCCAGGTATTTCTCAAAGCCATGCTCAATCTTGGAAAATACGAACACCGGGGATTTCCTTTTTCATCGTGGCTTTATCGCATCGCATTCAATGAAATGAACCTGCTTTACCGCGAGGGAAAAAAATATTCTGATGTGGAAATTTCAGAACGGGATGCTTTGAAACTGATGGAAGAGATCAGTGAAAAATATTCGGATGAAAGCGTAGAGTTGTTGCTGGCGATCCTTTCAGAAATGGAAACAGAACAACAGGATATGATCGAATTGCGGTTCTTCCGGAAATTATCTTTCAGGGAGATAGGAGATATGTATGGAATTACCGAAGACAATGCGAAAATTAAAGTATACCGTATTGTTGATAAACTGAAATCATTATTTTTAGAAAAGTATAATGGCAGATAACAAAAAATATAAATTAAATAAATCACTGAAGGACGAACAGCTTCCTGATGATGAGGTCGTAAAACACAAGGATTTTAAAACACTCCGCTATAATTACGAAAAAGTCACCAAACGTCCCGATGTTCCTTTGTATAAACGTCCCATTGCATTTATTGTACTGGTAGTTGTTATTCTCCTTCTTCTTTTATTAATGGGAGAGCTATAAAATTTCCGCAAAACAGGCCATGATGAATTTCACTTCGGTATAATCAATAAAAAAGCCCCTGCGAAGTGCAGAGGCTTTTGTTTTATTACATCCGTTATTACGAACGGTCTGATTTCTTTTTCTTCTTCTTGTAGCTGCCTAATCCTACAGGGCTTCCCACGCGATCCATTGCACAACGGAAACCGATAGTGGCAGTGGCACGTCTTTCATCAAGATAACGTCTTGTTCCGGGGTTCATCCAGTAGGCACGGTCTCTCCATGATCCGCCTTTGTAAACGCGGGTTCTGTCGCTTACCAGCGTAGTTGGAGTAGAGGAGTTATCGTGACGGTTTACTCTTTCAAATTTATTCTGATACATGATGTTATCGTCCCATCGTTTGTCGGTATTTACTTCATCAATCACTTTGTTATTGTTGTAGTAGATAGACGACTCTATATCTCCATCAAGATAATCGATATTATCAGCTTTTCGGTAATTTCTGCGATCGAGGTTTTCTTCTTCGGTTACTTCCCGCCATTTAATGTTTCCGGGAGTGTTAATAACGAAATCAGAAAGCTTCACACGAATAACCGGGATGATTTCTACCTGGTAGTTTTCATATTTAGGATCGGATGTCTGCAGGTTGGCTTCATAGTCAACAAGTGCAGCGTCAAACACATCGCGGATAATTTGTGAGGCAGCAATCAACTGCTGGTTTTCGCGGACAGGATTGTGCTTATAGGTATAAGACTTCCTGAAACTGTTTTTCACCACAATAGCAGAGTCAACAATGTCAATCAGTATTCCCATCAGTGAATCTTCTTCAGGTGTCATGCGGTCGTTTACTTTACGGGCCACTCTGAAAGAGTCGAGGTAAATTCTCATGGCATCGATATCGTAAATAGTCTCTTCGTGCTTGGCATCAATAATTCCTTCTGAGTTTAATACTTTGGTTTTGAAAACAGATCCGCGGAAAGGACGGAACTCATCAAAGTCTTCATGAGAAAGCGGACGATATACATCCATTACCCACTCAGAAACGTTTCCTCCCATATTATACAGTCCATAATCGTTGGGCCAGTAGGAGTGAACAGGGGCAGTTACATCAGCAGCGTCATTCAGTTTGCCGGCAACACCCATGTAGTCACCTTTTGCCCTTACAAAGTTCGCAAGCATTTCACCCTGCCATTGCGATTCCGGGTTACGCACCCAGTGTCCGTTCCATGGATAAATTCTTCTTTCCACGATACGTTCTTCATAGCTGTTTCCGATTAAACCGTAAGCAGCGTATTCCCACTCAGCTTCTGTTGGGAGGCGATAGCGGGGAAGAAGAATTCCATCTTCCATACGAACGTGACGTTGTCCGAGTTTTTTCTTTCCTTTTTTACCGGGTCCGGGGTTATTCGGGTTGAGGTCGGGAAGAAGGTTTTCAATACCATTGGTATGCTGAACAGCCAGGTACTCGTCTGTTGAGAACGGGTCGTTGTTTTGAGTAGCAGTCCAGTTTAATACTCCTTCACGGATCAATATATATTCATTTACGCGGTCGGTTCTCCAGGCACAGAAATCATTGGCCTGTAACCAGCTTACACCCACAACGGGATAATCTCTGTAAGAAGGATGGCGTAAATAATATTCTACATAAGGCTCATTATAAGCTGTTTTTTCGCGCCATACCAGTGTATCGGGAAGGGCGTTGGTGTAAATCTGGTTGAAATCGGTATACACCCTGCGTAACCAATAAAGGTATTCGCACCAGTTGAAATTGGTTACTTCGGTTTCATCCATATAGAACGATGAAACTGTTACGGTTCTTGGCTGGTTATTCCACTCATAGGTTACATCCTGTTCCGTTTGACCCATGGTGAAAACTCCACCTTCAATAAGGATCAATCCGGGACCTGTTTCCTGCTCCTCGTAAGGAACTTTTTGATAACCACCATTTTCAGGGTTGTTATAATCCCACCCTGTCACACTCGAGGTTTCATATTTACATGACGATACGGCAACACACAATGCCGCAGCCACCACCCCCAACTTTTTTGCTTGCTTCATAAACCTGGTTTTTTCCTTAAAATCTTATTTATAACGTAAAATTACAAAATGGTTACATTTTTCCCCAACTTTTTCAGAAAGAAGGACAACTAATGGTCCTGAAACTCTTCTTCTTGGGTTTGCAGTTGAAGTTCACCATGAAGGAGATTTCATGTGATCCTCCGGAGGCATTGGTTAGTTTTGAGACAGTTACATCATAACTGTAACCAATTTTGACGTTGGTTGTATTGATTCCGACAAGAGCGATAAAAGCATCTTTATTTCTGTACCAAACACCACCGCAAAGAGGGCCTTTCTGCATATATAATCCCATGTTCAATTGCTGGAAAGTGCCTTGAGAGCGGTAAAGAATATTGGGCGAAAGTTTGGAGTCGTTGGTGCTGTATTTACTGTTGGAAAGAGGAATAACTGCCCCGGCATGACCTGTTATTTTCATAGGCATCGGGCTGTTTCCGGTAATAAGTGATTCGTTGGGTTCGGTAAGGTGATGAGCAGCAAAACCGGCAAAGAAATATTCGCTGAAACCGAGGATACCGGCAGAAAAATCTACGTTTCCTACTGTTCCTCCGCGGGGAACGTCACCTGTTTGATACACAAAACCTCTGCGGGGATCAATCATGTCTCCGAATGTAAGTTTATTCCAGTCAAGTGATTTTTGGAAATAAGTGGCCTGGACTCCCGCACGTATAGAAAAAGTTCTCGAAATTTTTAGCTGGTAAGAATATATTCCGCTGATAGTAGTAGTATTTAGTGTTCCTTCTCCGGCTTTGTCATTGGTTACCAATAACCCGAGCCCACCGTAAATTCCGTCCACATGCTGGTCGTAAGAAGCTGAAGTGGTGACGTAGGTTCCTGAAAGAGAGGGCCATTGATTCCTGTAATTCATGGCAATACGCGGACAACGGGCCGAACCGGCAAAGGCAGGATTAAGATAAAGCGGATTAGCATAAAACTGCGTAAATTCAGGGTCTTGCGCAGTAGCTGTTTCTATGCCTCCGGCAAAAGACAAGCATCCAACAACTGTGATTTTCAATAACGTGTAAAGTTTTTTCATCCGTACCTGAAAATTTTAATCGCCAATAATACGAAATAAAATTAACATGATGTTAAAATGTTAGATATTATGGCAATAAGCTTCCTTCTTGTACGTTCTTTTTACAGCAGGGTTTTGGTTTCTTATTAAATTTACACCAATGAAGCAAATAAAAGTATCGCTAATATTATTGATTTTTAATACGTTATGTCCTTTTTGGGCCGTAGCTCAAAAAGATGCAGGACAACCGGTTCAGCTGCAATGGCAGGGAATCAAAAAATCAACTTTTTATGAAGACCAGCCGTTTACCTTTCTTTCTTTTGAAAATGCACAACACGAGTTTGTGAACGGCAAGGCCATGCCCGTTTTATCCCTTCAAAAAGAACTTCCTTCAGGTACTACGGATATCAATGCAATTATTACCAACGAAGTTTATGAACCACTTTCATCCGATGAAGCAGCACTTATTGATCCCTCTGTACTGGCTTCGAATCTGAAAATAAAAAGCAGGGTGAGTGTGCAGCGATTTGTTCCCTTTGCCATGGTTTCATTTTATCCTTTTGTAAAAGATAATGCAACCGGTGAAATAAAAAAACTGGTTTCTTTTTCCATTGAGATATATCCCGTATCAAAACCGGTACAGAAAAATGCTACCCGCAGTTTTACCACCTCCTCTGTTATGGCTCCCGGTTCTGGCGACTGGTACAAAATAGGTGTGGTAAAAAACGGGGTATATAAAATATCATATTCTTTTCTCAATGCTTTGGGCATTGATGTGGATAATCTTGATCCTGCTGCAATAAATATTTTTGGAAACGGTGCGGGAATGCTTGCCGAAGTAAACAATCAGTTTCGTCCCGATGACCTTTTGAAAAATGCCATTTATGTAAATGATGGCGGAGACGGATCTTTTGACAGCAATGATTTTATTTTGTTTTATGCCAAAGGCCCCGATAAATGGAATTATAATACAGCAGGATATTATTATCACAGTAAAAATATTTACTGCGACACTTCGTATTACTTTATCAATGTAGGATCGGCCCCCTCTCCCAAGAGAATAAATTCTGTGCCCTCTTCTTCACTGCCTGCCACACAAACGGTAACGACTTTTGATGATTATGCCTTTATAGAACCCGAACAATACAATTTTATCAAATCGGGGCGCGAATGGTTTGGCGATTTGTATGATAATATAACGGAGATGGACTATGCGTTCAGTTTCCCGAATATTGATGTGTCGGTGCCGGTAAGGCTTAAAGCTGATCTTGCTGCAAAAACTCCCGGAACAACAGCAAGCAGTACGTTCACCGTTAGTGAAACAGGAACAGGCCAGACAATGACCGTTGGAGTTACCGGTGTGGGAAGCGGATTGTATATTGCTGCGGCCAACACCAATTCGGGAGTAATTAACTATACTCCTGCCTCCGATAATCAAAACGTACATGTGCAGTTTACCAAATACAATTCCAGTTCGCAGGGATGGCTCAACTTTATTGAAATGAATGCATCGCGACAACTGGTTTACAATAATACGGGGGCCTTGTTGTTCAGAAAAGCGTCTGTGTCGGCTCCCGGAAATGTAAATGACTATGTGGTGTCTACAACTCAAAGCGGCATGGTGGTGTGGAATGTAACAGATGCTTCCAATGCTTTCGAAATTCAAACATCATTTAGCGGAAGTTCCTATACTTTCCGCTGGGCAGCCGACAGCCTGATGGAATATGCCATTGTTGACCCGTCTTCCTCTTCAGTTCCTGTTCCTTTTTCATTCGGGCGCGTGGATAACCAGGATCTTCATGCACTTGGATATGCCGATCTTATCATTATTACCCATCCCTCATTTATCAGCCAGGCCAATGAGCTTGCACAATTACATACAGACGAAGGAATGTCGGTTCATGTGGTTACAACAGAAGCTGTATATAAAGAATTTTCTTCAGGAATGAGAGACGCCACTGCGATTAAACAATTTCTGAAAATGTTTTATGACCGGGCAAACAGCGATCCGTCACTGGTGCCAAAAAATGTTTTACTTTTTGGTGATGGTTCTTATGATAATAAACACCGTATGGGAGGAAACTCTGCTTTTGTTCCCACTTACCAGTCGTACAATTCAACCCAGGTAACCATTTCGTATGTTACTGACGATTTTTTTGTTTTGCTGGACGACAACGAAGGAATGTATGATTCGGATATGCTGGATATGGGAATCGGCCGACTGCCGGTAAGATCTTCTTCTGAAGCAGATGCAGCAGTAGAAAAAATAAAAAAATATTCCATTAACACCGGTTCGGTTACAGAAACAAATAATAACAACTGTAACAATAACGGCTCTACCAGTTCGATGGGTGACTGGAGAAATATTTATGCATTTGTTGCCGATGATGAGGATGGAGGCGATTACCAGGATGCCAGTGATGTTTTTTCCGATTCACTGGAATTGTTGTATCCGTTTATCAATGTCGATAAAATTTATCTCGATGCATTTATTCAGCAATCAACTCCCGGTGGTGAAAGATACCCCGATGCTACCGAAGCTATCAAGCAAAGGGTGGAAAAAGGTGCGTTGGTATTAAATTATATCGGCCATGGCGGAGAAGTGGGATGGGCGCATGAACGTATTCTTGATATGACTACTGTAAACAACTGGTCCAATACTCCGCGCCTGCCTTTATTTATGACAGCTACCTGCGAATTCTCGCGTTTTGATGACCCTTCACGCACTTCAGCAGGCGAAATTGTTTTTCTGAACGGAGCAGGAGGAGGAATTGCTTTATTTACAACTACCCGCCTTGTTTATGCAGGTCCCAATGAATTCCTGAATAAAAATTTCAATCGTTTTGTACTGAGCAAAACAAACGGGGAAGCCCGCACGCTCGGAGACATTTTTATGCGAACCAAAAACGCTACCATTGCCGAACTGGTTACTTACAACACAAGGAATTTTACCCTGCTTGGCGATCCTGCCGTAAAACTAAAAGTGCCTGAACACACCATTGTTACCGATTCCATTAACAGTGTTGAGATCAGTGGTGCCATCGATACACTGAAAGCATTAAGCATTATAACGGTGAAGGGACATGTGGAGGATTATTTGGGAAATAACCTTACCGGTTTCAACGGGGTTATTTACCCGATTGTGTATGACAAAAAACAAAATCTTACCACACTGGGAAATGATCCTTCTACTCCGCAGATGCCTTTTACATTGCAGAAAAATGTGATTTACCGCGGTAAGGCATCTGTAACCAATGGTGAATTCTCTTTTACGTTTATTGTTCCCAAAGACATTGTTTACCAGTATGGCTATGGTAAACTGAGTTATTATGCACACAATGGTTCGGATGATGCAGCAGGTTATAATACAGACATTGTGGTAGGTGGAAATAATACCTCAGCTCCTGCAGACAATGCCGGCCCTTTGGTTGAATTATTTATGAATGATGAAAACTTTGTTCCGGGTGGAATTACCGATGAAACTCCTTCGCTTTACGCAAAAGTTTCGGATGATAACGGTATCAATACGGTAGGAACAGGTATAGGCCATGATATTACGGCAGTGCTGGATGAAAATACTTCCTCTACTTTATCACTGAATGATTATTATGAATCAGACCTCAACACATATAAAAGCGGAACTGTAAGTTATCCGTTCTCCTCGTTATCCGAAGGCGAACATACGCTCAGGCTCAAAGTATGGGATGTGTATAACAATTCGGGGGAGGCCTCGGTAGATTTTGTAGTGGCACAATCGGCAGAAGTGGCGCTGGAACATGTGTTGAATTATCCCAATCCCTTTACCACAAAAACCCAGTTCTTTTTTGAACATAACCAGCCCTGTAATTCATTAAAGGTACAGATCCAGATTTTTACCGTTTCCGGTAAAGTGGTAAAAACCCTTAATGAAAGTGTTACCTGTGAGGGATTCCGTATCAGCCCGATCGACTGGGATGGAAAAGATGACTTTGGCGACCGGCTGGCCATCGGAACCTATATTTACAGGGTAAAATTGCAAACAGCCGAAGGAAAATCCATCGAAAAGTTTGAAAAGCTTGTCATCCTGAATTAAGAATGCGTGTTTTCGCCTACAATAAAAAGAGGATATTTCCGTATATTTGTCAACTTAACACCAGATAAAGAATGAATTTTAAAACGTTGTTTATAGTATCAGGTATCTCTGTTGCTTACTCGGTTGATGGCCAGTATATGTATAAAAGTAGTCATAGTCAAAATGACAGGGCAGAGCAGATACAGCTGAACACTATTACCACCGCTGTTCCTTTTTTGCTCATCGGGGCTGATTCCCGTTCAGGAGCTATGGGAGATGCCGGTGTAGCCATTTCACCTGATGCCAACTCTATGCACTGGAATCCTTCCAAATATGCTTTTGTTGACAAAGACATGGAATTCTCCATGAGTTATTCTCCCTGGCTGCGTTCATTAGTGCCGGATATTAATCTCGCTTATCTCACAGGATATAAACGCATAGATAAATTCTCCACCGCAGCTTTTGCACTTCGTTATTTTTCTTTGGGAAACATCACTTTCACCGACCAAAATGGTTCGGAAATCCGGCAGTTTAATCCCAATGAGTTTTCCATTGACGGAGCTTATGCACGAAAACTTTCTGATCGTTTTTCCGGTGCTATGTCAACCCGCTTTATTTATTCCAACCTTACCGGTGGAACAGTAGTAGCCGGTGCGGATACCAAAGCAGGAAAATCAGTAGCAGTAGACATCTCGGGATTTTATAATAACGATGATGTGAAACTGGGAGACATGAATTCAATACTGGCATTTGGTTTCAACGTGTCGAACATTGGCGCAAAGATGTCATACACCAATACTTCCAAAAGAGATTTCCTTCCCTGTAACCTTCGTTTGGGAACGGCTCTAACCCTGTTGCCTGATGAATTCAATAAAATAACATTTGCATTTGATATCAATAAACTTTTAGTTCCCACTCCACCCATTTATGATGTAGACTCTACCGGAAGCATTGTATATGATGCGGAAGGAAATCCCCAGGTATTGTACGGTCGCGATCCGGATGTTGGTGTGGCGGCAGGAATATTTGGTTCGTTTACCGATGCTCCCGGATTTATTATGACAGATGAGAGCGGAAATTATGTATATGATTCAGAAGGAAAACCCGTAATTGAAAAAGGCAGCCGTTTTAAAGAAGAAATGCGCGAGATCAATCTTTCTCCTGCTATAGAATGGTGGTATGCCAACCAGTTTGCGGTGCGTGCCGGTTATTTTCATGAGCATGCCAGTAAGGGTAACCGTAAGTTTTTTACTGTTGGAGCTGGAATCCGTTACAGTGTTTTTGCTTTGGATGTTTCTTATCTCATTTCTCTTTCCCAGCAAAATCCGCTGGCGAAAACGCTTCGTTTTACCCTCAAGTTTACTTTCGATAAAAGCAAGAAAGAAAAAACATCTTCAGCCGAATCATGAAGATTCGTATAGGATTTGGTTTTGATGTTCATCGCCTCGAAGAAGGTTATCCGTTATTTCTCGGTGGAATAAAAATTGAAGCACCCAAAGGCGCTGTAGGCCACTCGGATGCGGATGTACTTTTACATGCCATTTGTGATGCTATGCTGGGTGCTCTTGCTCTTCGTGATATTGGCTATCATTTTCCGGATACTTCAGCTGATTATAAAGGAATAGACAGTAAGATACTGCTGGCAAAAGTTAATGAACTGATACGGCTGAAAGGATATAAAGTAAGTAATATTGATTCCACCGTTTGCCTCGAACAGCCGAAGATCAATCCCCATATTCATGCTATGCAGAAAAGTATTGCTAACGTACTGGGCATTTCAGAAGAAGACGTTTCTGTTAAAGCTACTACCAACGAAAAACTGGGATACGTGGGAAATACCAATGGTGTGAATGCCTATGCTGTAGTGCTACTCAGCGGCATCCTTTGATCCCGGATTAATAAGGAATTCATAACCTATGCCTATCACGGCAATATTCTCAGGATTTTCATAATTCATCTTGTCGCGGTAATATCCATAAAGTGAAATGGAGTGCTGTTTGTTCAATTTGTATTCGGCAGTCAATCCATAACGAATTTCATCCAGGTATTTATTCTGGTCTTTTGCTTCGCTGAGGTGGATGAAAAATTCGGTTGATAAAGCAAGTGTAAGATCATTGGGGAGTTTATAGGAAAACTCGATTTTATTACGGCTATAGTTTTGCGGAATCTTTCCGTATTTACTTGTAAATATATCCCGGTAGCGGCTCTGGAATTTCGATTTTAAAGAAAAACGAATATCGCCTATTTTTTCACGAAAAGAAATATCGAAACTATAACGGTTGTCAAGTTTGTAAGTATTCAGAAAACTGCCTTGTTGTATAATACGGTAATCAAAGCCAGCCCTGAATTTCTTGTTGATTTTATAATTCAATCCAATATTGGTATACGTTTGGCCCGACTGGCTCCATTCCGAAGTACGCCAGCTCTCTTCCAGTGAAGCAGAAAAATTATCACTGATATTGTATTTGGCAACGGCATACATCCATTGCTGCTGTTCGGTATGCTGGGCAAATAAAACAGAAGAAAATGAAGAGAAGAATAAAATAAAAGATTTTCTAATCATCATCGTCTGCTGTATCTTTTTTGGAATAATCAGACCCCTGTTCAGCATCATAATAGAAAATAATAATTTGTGCAGTGTCTCTCAGGAAATCGATTTTATTTATAGCGATCCGGTTAATTTTTATCCCGGTTCTTTGTTCAAGGTCAAGTTTCAGTGCGTCCCTGTTTTGAGGTTTTATCATTTCAATTTTTTCGTATAACACAATTTTGGCCGACTCATGTTTCAGCAGCCACACCCGTTCCAGCCCAAATACAATAGCTACTACAGCGAGATTGGTGAAAACCAGCCCCGCAAAACTCACGTCTTTATTGGAAAGAGCATTGATAACGGACAAACCAATAACGATAAACAAATATGTCATTTCCTTAATAGGAATGGCATCTGTACGGTATTTAATGATTCCGAAAATGGCAAATAATCCAAGCCCGAGTCCGAGTTTCAGCTTGTTGTCCTGCAATGTATAGCAGATAAAAAAGGTGATAACGCTGATGAGGAAATAGGTGAACAGGTAATCTTTCCGTTTGGTAGCGGGATAATATAAAAGGCGGATGATGACAAATAAAATCAGAAGCGTAAACCCGAATTTGAAAAGCATTTTATAGAATTCATCATCTATAAAATTCATTCCAAAAAAATCTCCGGGCGCAGCTACTTTGGTGGAATCGCTGGCAACAGGCTCATCTATAAGGGCAGGATCAACCTGGCTGACAAACTCTTCCTGTACACGAAAAAGATCTAAAAAAGAAAATGTTCTCATATTCTGTTATGCGGCCTGCATGATTTTGTTCAACGTAAGAATTTTGGCCTTAAAGTTATTGTATTTTGCCATAGGATTGGTTAGTACTGTTCCCAGGCAATATTTACTTATACCGGTTTCGCGGATACAGTATTCCCTCATCAGGCGAATGAATTTCGAGTTGCGGTTAATTCGTTCCTGTTTTACTTCGGCAATAACAAGTGAGTCAAGAGCCAGTTGTTTTCCGTTGGAATCAAAGGCCAGGTGATGGTCGATGGTGAGCCGTTCCTTTTCTTTCTTATTTACCAGTGTAATACGGCTGAAATGATTCCATAACATAGGTGTTAGATCGTAGGGGATGCCAATTGTTTTACTGATAAATTCGCGGGAAGCAGGCGAAAGTTCCGGTTCAAATCCTTTGATCTTTATCCGCGATTTGATGGTTCTTCCTTCTTTTTTGTGCTTTATTTCCAGGAAAAATAATCCCGATTCCACATAGTTGCGTATTCTCACTTTATACCGGCTGGGGCGCTCGTTATGATGGTCGGTAAAAAAGGAAATATTATGTGTATCGAAATAAAGTGTTTTATAACTGGCGGCACGAACCGATTTCACTTCCAGGATGCGGTAATCGTTTTTGCATTGTTCCAGTATCCCGGGAAGAAGCGCAGCATTCATGGTGAACTTTGTATCGGTACGGTTCATCAGTTTCACGCTGTCCATTTCTTCAAGTGAAATGGGTTCCAGTTGCTGAATTATTTGAGCAAGATGTTTCAATCGTTTATTTCAAAATCTTCCAGTTCAATCACTTGTTTTTTATCAGTGATGTCAACAGTTTGCATTACTTCACTGAAAGGTTCGGTAGCTGAAGGGCTGACATTTTTCGAATACACAAAAACACGGTAGCTGCCGGGACGCAGATAACGGAATTCAAACGACCCGTCAAAGCTGGTTCTTACAAAATCATCATACATATTGCTTCCTTCTCCGTAAATAATATATACATCAAAGTCACCGGCATAGTACTTACGGCCGGTAGCCACACCGCTGTTATTGTATTCTGTAACATGAACTTTTCCTTTGATAGTGGCTTGCCCGCCCAATCCTTCTTCCTTTTTGCAGGAAACGAATGAGAGAAACAGGGTGGCGAAAGAAAATAAAAGCAGTTTTTTCATAACCGGCATCAATTAATTTTTATCAAATCTTTAAAAAATTTCTGACATACGAAACGTTTGTACGTGTATTCGTGATTTTTATTGTGAAAAATCCCTTTCCGTCAATAGCCGAAAGGTCAAGAGTGCTAACAGCAACACCCGAATACACTTCTTCGCCCAATACATTAAAAACCTGCAGATGGCACTCATTTAGTTGCTCAATTCCGTTGAAATTCAGGACTTCTTCAGCCGGGTTGGGCCAAACAGAAAGTGTGTTTTCCGTCACATTTTCTTCCATGCCAAGATTACAGCCATAGGCAGCGATTTCTGTCTGAATAAAATTCCTGCGGTTGGTAATAAACGACTTTAACCCCGGAAGATTGTTGCCCCCGGGAGTTCCCACCACAGTTATATTCATGGTAAGATTATCCTCAAAATTCTGGTTGGTGAAGAATTTATTGGGGTCGGCATAAACATCCGTTCTGATAACATTGGCTAAACTGTCAATTCGCGGATCCATATACGAATTGCTGAAATCGGTTCCTGCCAGCACACAAAACGCATCCACCAGTTTTTGCTGGTAGGCGCTTACTGCCAGTTGTTTGGTGTGAAGCGGGCGGTTGGAAGGAGCGTAAAACATAGTGAGCTGTTCCAACTGGGTAATGCTCATTCCCTGGTTAAAGTTTCCGAATGCTTCGTTGGTATCCCAGGTAATGAATTTGAATTTATTGTCGGTGGAATCGTGATAAATGTAATAGTTGTGTCCGCTTCCCAGATAGGAATCAAGATTGGCAAACAAACTGTGTGTGGCCCATACATAAAAATAATCATCGGTATCAAACACTGCGTCAAATTGGGTTTGCAGGGAGCCACTGGCTGTGTTATTGAGAATATTCAGAAAATTCACAAGGTCGGTCCAGTCGTTTAAAGTGGTGTTGGTTTTCAGTTCGTATTTGGTATAATAGGTAGAGGGTGTGCTGCCAAACCACTGCATATCTCCCTGTGGGTCGCCTTTAAACATATTGCCGCGGTCATCGCCAATATTATTTCTCAAAAAATCTTTTACATCTGCTTCTTCCACTACGGTGTACAATCCCCATAATGTTCCGTTAAGATAAACGCGTGCAAAATGCGTTCGCGGGGCATTCATGCCATGATCGCGGAGAAAATCATTCATCAGTTTTTCGCGCAGAAAAGTGGGGTCTTTGAAACAATTGTTGAGGTTTAGTTTTTTCAGCCCGTCATAATCCTGTCCCTGTACAAACTCATTAAGGTCGAGCTTCCATGATTTTTTTATACTCGGATTATTGTATGATGAATTTCCTTTAAAACGAACACCGCAATTGGTTAGCAGAGTGCCGTCAATGGTGATATCGCCACTTATATAATAATCTCCCTGGTAAGCGGCTTCGAGAGAATCCCAATAACTGGTTTGATAAAATTGCAGGTAAATGTCGTGAACCGTTGTACTGCCATAGAACACATTGCCTTCGTTTTGCGATTTTGCTTCCATCATTCCTGTAACCAGCAGTGCCGCAAGGAGAATTTTCTTCATAGCCGTTATTTTTTATTAATTTCGGGTATTGGACCTGCAAAGGTCAATAATGTTTAAAGATAAATAAACAATTCCTTAACACAAATGATGAAGGTTTGAAAAACAAGGTTAACCATATTAATTTTTCATTTGAAGAGTATGTCTCTGCCAATGATCTTACCGGGGATGAAAAAGAGCTTCTCGAAAAAGCAAAAGAAGCATCGGCAAAAGCCTATGCCCCCTACTCGCAATTTTATGTTGGTGCTGCTCTTCAGTTTGAAGACGGAACCATTATGACCGGCAATAACCAGGAAAATGTGGCTTATCCATCGGGATTATGTGCCGAAAGAGTGGCTTTTTTTGCTGCCGGAGCCCAGTTTCCGGGGAAAAAGATCAAAAAAGTGGCCGTTATAGCTACTTCCGAAAATTTCAGGGTGGAAGAACCGGTGGCTCCCTGTGGTGCCTGCCGCCAGGCTATGAGCGAATACGAGATTAAACAGGAAGAACCCATACGTCTTTTGATGGCCGGAATGGGTGGAAAAGTGTATGCGGTAAATGGAATAACTTCCCTTTTGCCGCTGGTTTTCAATGAAACAAAGCTCCGCAAAGACTAACTCCGGCAGGATTCCCCTTTTCTGAACTGTTTCAGGGGCAAAGGGCGGTTCAATTTTATATATTTGCAGGGATAACTTTTAACCATGGCTTCAGATACAAAGACCAAAAAAGCGGTACAATCACTGGCCGCAACGGATGAGAAGAAAGTGAAGTTTACAAAAGCCACTTATGTAAAGTGGTATGAAGATATGCTGGTGATGCGCAAGATCGAAGAAAAAGCCGGACAGCTTTATCTTCAGCAAAAATTCGGAGGATTCTGCCATTTGTATATCGGGCAGGAAGCAGTGGTGGCAGGTACCGCTTCGGCTTGCAAAAAAGGAGATAAACACATTACCGCTTACCGTGATCACGCTCATCCTATCGCACTTGGCGTTCATCCCAAATACATGATGGCTGAATTGTATGGCCGTATTACAGGAATGAGCAAAGGAAAAGGCGGGTCGATGCACATGTTTAACAAAGAAGTAAACCTGATGGGCGGACACGGAATTGTGGGTGCGCAAATTCCCATGGGTGCCGGAATCGCTTTTGCTGAAAAATACCTGGGTACACAAAATGTTTGTGTTACTTCTATGGGTGATGGCGCAGTTAGACAAGGTGCTTTGCACGAAACGTTCAACATGGCCATGATGTGGAAACTGCCTGTGATATTTGTGATAGAAAACAACAATTACGCAATGGGTACTTCCGTTGAACGAACTACTAACGTAACTGACCTAAGTGAAATAGGAAAATCCTACCACATGCCTTCGTTTAATGTAGATGGAATGAGTTGTGAGGCGGTGCATCTGGCGATGGAAGAAGCTTGTGAAAGAGCAAGAAGAGGAGACGGGCCAACGCTGCTTAATATCATGACTTATCGCTACAAAGGACATTCCATGAGCGATCCGCAAAAGTATCGTACAAAAGAGGAAGTGGAAGAATACAAAAAACACGATCCCATCGAACAGGTATTGGCCACGATAAGAAAAAACAAATTCCTCAGCGAAAAAGAAATTGAAGAAATAGAGAAAAAAGCAGATGATATCGTGGCGGAATCAGTGAAGTTTGCAGAAGAATCTCCCTTGCCGGATATTTCGGAATTGTATAAGGATGTATATAAGCAGGAAGATTATCCTTACATAATTGAATACTGAAAACAAATTGGCTGAAATAACCGATTTAAGAATAAACGAACAAATGATTTTTGAGTTTTGAAGTGAGATGTTTTTGTGAGTGAATTATTAATCAAAACCAGAAACGACAAACAAATAACCAGGAACGACAAACTAAAAACATTCCCTCCATGGCTGAAATTGTACGGATGCCCAAACTGAGTGACACGATGACCGAAGGTGTTGTTGCCAAATGGCATAAAAACGTTGGCGACACGGTGAAATCTGGCGAATTGCTGGCGGATATCGAAACCGATAAAGCCACCATGGAATTCGAGTCGTATGAAACAGGTGTGTTGTTGTATATCGGTGTGGAAAAAGGAAAAGCAGCTCCTGTTGATTCCATTCTTGCTATATTCGGAAAAGCCGGAGAAGATATTTCAAAGATACTGGAAGAAGAAAAGTTAAAAACCCCGGCTAAAAAAGAAGAAGCGAAACCGGCAGAAGTAAAAAAGGAAAGCAGTCCCCAACCCGTTATATCTGAAACCAAACCTGTGGTTACAGAAACCAAAACAGTAACCAAACCGGCTGCCAAACCTTCAACTTTCAACATTCAGCCTTCCACCGCCAACGGCCGTTTAAAAGCTTCTCCTCTCGCCAAAAAACTGGCAGAAGAAAAAGGAATCAGCATAAATAAACTACAGGGAAGCGGAGAAGGAGGAAGAATCATTAAGCGTGATATCGAAAATTTCAGTGGCGGAGTGATGATGGGCGCACAGGTGGAAAGTTATACCGAAGTGGATATTTCGCAAATGCGGAAAACCATTGCGCGCAGGCTGGCAGAAAGCAAATTTACTGCTCCTCATTTTTATCTTACGCTGGATATTGATATGGATAATGCTGTATCCACCCGTCAGATTATTAAAGACAGCCTGGAAGTAAAAGTTTCGTATAACGATATGGTGATTAAAGCAGCAGCGATGGCGTTGAAGCAGCATCCCAATGTAAATGCTTCATGGCTGGGCGATCGTATCCGTTACAATGCGCATGTGCACATGGGTGTGGCGGTTGCGGTAGAAGACGGATTACTGGTTCCCGTGGTTCGTTTTGCAGATACCAAATCATTGTCGCAGATTGGCGCTGAGGTAAAAGATTTTGCCACACGTGCCAAAGAGAAAAAATTACAGCCGCAGGACTGGGAAGGAAATACATTCACTATTTCCAATCTCGGTATGTTCGGAATAGAAGAATTTACAGCAATTATCAACCCGCCTGATGCCTGTATTATGGCTGTAGGCGGAATAAGAGAAACACCTGTTGTAAAAAACGGACAGGTAGTACCCGGCCACCGGATGAAAGTAACATTATCATGCGACCATCGTGTTGTAGATGGTGCAACGGGCGCTGATTTCCTTCAAACCTTTAAGCAATATCTCGAGAACCCGGTTTTGATGCTGGGGATGTATTCGATTTGAGGAAACCCGTTGATGTTATTAAACTCATTGTATATTAAATGCGGGCCGGATATTTCATATTGTGTTTTTTTCCCGCAATTGCTTTGAGCCAACCTCAATTCAATAATAGCTATGAAATAAGTGGGGAATCCGAAATCTTGTCCAATGTAATCATAGAAGGTAATTATTACTATACCGCAGGAGCGTATGCTTATGGAAGTTATTCCAAACCCTTTGTCCTGCAATTGGATTTAAATGGTGATACAATAAAGACATGGAAATTCGGTAATGACTCATTAATCTATTATACGGGTTTTAAAACTTTTTTTAAAGAAGACAGTGCTTTTGTTTTTTTTGGATCAGTACAAGACACCAGCAGAAAACCCTATGCAGGAAAAATTGATTTAAATGGTGATACATTATGGACAAGCGCGGATTGGAATATGCTAAATGGTGCTTTCATGGGAGGTATAAGGCTAAATGACGGGTATGTATTTGCCGGTGGTGTTGAAACAGGAACCGGATCAAATCTGTTGGATTTAATTATTCTCAAAGCTGATACGTTGGGAAATATTGTCTGGCAAAAAATAATTGCAGGCCCTGATGATGAGGTTGCGTATAGCGTAGATACAACAGCAGATAATGGACTTATATGTGCCGGTTACCAGGATAATCCTACCATGAGTTGGAACATCTATGTTATCAAAACCGATAGCGTAGGTAATGTTTCATCAGGATGGCCGAAAGTTTTTAGCAGTACTGATAGCGATGCGGGATGGGTGAAAACATGTAAAAATGGAGAGTATATTGTGTGGGGGGGCTGGGAATCAGGATCAGGAAATGAGAAAGCACATTTAAGGAGACTTAATCAAAATGGAAATACGATTTGGATTAAAAATTTTCAAAATCCGGGAGCATCTGCAATCATAGATGTTTTCACAGATTTTATTGAAATTGAAAATGGGGATTTTGTTGGAATAGGCAGTTTTTATGATTCAACCATTTCCAATCCTTCCGGTTGGATGATACGAACTGATTCCTTAGGCAATGAAAAATGGCGAAGAAAACTTCAAAAACGAACCAACGATAATTATTTGTATGGAATAACGCAAACACCTGATGGAGGATTTGCTATGTCGGGCAACACATTTGCAGATGGCAGCGGGAATACCACTGATGCGTGGGTAATAAAAGTAGATAGTATGGGGTGTCTAACTCCTGGTTGTGCTGTCGGAGTGGAAGAGTTTGGTATTTCGGGTTTGGAGTTTCAGGTTTATCCAAATCCTAATGATGGAAAGTTTGTAGTAGAAATTGAGAGTGTAGAGTGGGCAGCGGCAGGCTTGCCCGACTGTAATCAGGCGGGAGGCAGGAGGCAGGAGGAAATGCGGGTTTTAATATTCGATATTTTTGGGAGAGTAGTTTATGAAAAAATCGTAAACAGAAATTCTCAAAAGTTTGAAATTGATATTTCTGAAAACGCGAGTGGGATTTATTTTGTTAATATATGTAGTAATGCTTATTCAAAAACCATAAAACTGGTGAAAGAATGAAAAAATTATTCTTCCTGCTGTGTTTTCTCGAACCATTCATTTTGAATGCACAACCCTATTACCCCATGCTGAAAGAAAATAAGTTTTGGGATGAACAATATTCCAGTTTACCTTCTTTTTGTAATGTAGATGGTGGCAGAAGATATTTTGTATATGGCGATACTATAATTAATACAGTTACCTACAAAAAGATATATGGACATAGCATGGGATCATATGTGGGTAATCCGTTTTGTCCGCCCTTTTATTTTAATAATGACGGGTTATTATATCCTCCGGCTGCCATCCTCAGGGAAGATACGTCTCAAAGAAAAGTTTTTATCTGGGACAACAATACAGAATATGTCTTATGGGATTTTTCTTTGAATGTTGGGGATACTTTGTATGCCGGGTATCATTACCCCATAGATTTTGTAGTAGACTCTGTGGGTTTATATCCCTTGAGTAATGGCAATCTTAGAAGGGCAATTTATTTGGACAGTTTTGGAGATCCATTTTGTGTAGAAGAAGTTGGAGGGTTTTTTACAATGTTTTTTCCTCAATATGGACCGGTCTGGTTAAATTGTGTTAAGAATAATGGTGAAAAAATATGGGGCGGTAGTTGCTATAATTTTTTGAGTATAGATGAAATAGAAAAACCGGGAATAAATTATTATATAAATGAAAATAACTATCTGATAGTGTCAGGAAGTGAGATCATAAGCCGGATAGGATTATTCAATGCGCAGGGTTCACAAATATTTTCCTCAGTAATAAATAATATAAATACATCCGTTAACCTTCAACAAATCTCAAATGGTTTGTATATCCTTCAGTTTACTTTGACTGATGGATCGTTGCTGTCATTTAAAGTTATACTGTAAGAAAAAATACGGATAGTAAACCAGAATTTCAACCTTTAACAACCCTCTTTCCTACTGCAATCCAAAATAAACCAACAGCGCAGGTGCGGTAACCGTTATGAGAGTAAGCAGGCTGTTGATGTCCAGTCGCTTTTCCTGTATTACTGTTTCTGTGAATTCAGACTGAAGTGCATTGAGCGTATCACCGGGAGAAAAAGAAGCATAGAGATCCATAAAATCTCCACGTTTGGCAATGCCATTGGTATCTTTCATAAAAAGAGGAACGGTTTTGCGGTCGGTGAGGCGGTATTTGTAAACATAAATTTTATTTCCGGCTGAATCCATGCTGTGGATGTAGTAGGGGTTTAGTCCGAGTGTTTTGTTTACTTCACCCAGTGTCATCCCGGATTTCAGTTGCATCACTTTTTCCGAGCGGGTGTATTTGGGTGCATGGGCTACGCAACCGGCAATGAAAATTGCGAAAAGAAAAACGAAGCTGAACATTCGCATTTTATCTGTGGTTTTCTGTAGAAAAAAAAAGTCAGGATGCCGGTTTCCCGCAGATAACGCAGATTTGCGCAGAAGAGGTTTTTGAAATGGTATTTTCATATCAAATAATTTTTATTCCGGTGATGCAAACATCATCAAGCTGTTCGAAATTTCCTTTCCATTGAGAAAATTCGTTTTCCAGTTTTTCGTTTATCGTTTTTGGTTTTTCGTTGTATTGGTCTGTGAAGAACTGATGTAATCTGGAATACTTGTATTTTTTTCCTTTAGCACCTCCAAACTGGTCAGCATATCCATCAGAATAATTAATCACGAGGTCGCCTTTTTCCAACTGGTGTGTTTTGGTAGTAAATGAAATATGCTGGTGGTCGTGTACGCCAACGGGCATTTTATCGGGTTTGAGTTCTATTAGTTTTGAAAGTTGAGAAAGTTTTAAAAGTTGTGTCTCTGAACTTTCTGAACTTGCTAACTTGTCAATTTTCCTCACTATCCATACACCGTTGTTGGCGCCTGCATATTCGAGTAAGTTTGTTTTTTTATTCCATACACATACCGAAATATCCATTCCGTCACGGTGTGGTTGGTTAGAACCCGAACTACCGAATGCAGTAATGATTTTTTCGCGGAGTTTGTTCAACACCTGGGCGGGATCGGTTATTTTGTTTTCAGCTACGATCTCATTCAGGAAACTAATCCCCAGCATACTCATCAGCGCACCGGGAACACCATGGCCTGTACAATCGGCCACTACCCAGATGGATTTAGTTTCAGTATTGTGCGCCCAGTAAAAATCTCCGCTCACCACATCTTTGGGACGGAAAAAAATAAAATACTCGGGAGAGATTTTTTTCCAGTGTTCTTCATTATGAAGTAAAGCCGTTTGAATGCGGTTGGCATAGTTGATGCTATCGGTAATCTCTTTATGTTTTTCTTCTATGATGGCTTTTTGTTCTTCTACTGCCTTTTTCTGTTCGGTAATCAGCAGGTTGGCTTTTTGTTTGTTGCGGTAGCCACGCAATAATACAAAAGCAAGCACCAGCATAAGAAGAGCGAGCCCTCCGCCAAACCAGGTATAGGTTTTTTGTTTTTGCAGTTTTTCTTCATTTTCTTTCCGCAACTGTTCGTCTTCGAGGTCTTTCAGTTTTTTCTCCTGTGCCAGTTGCAGTGAATCGGCTTTTTTCTGTTGGTTAAACTGGTGCATCATGCCGATCTCCGTTAGTTCTTTTATTTTGTCTCCGTTCAGCAAACTGTCGGAATAAAACTTATATTCTTTCTGGTAGAGTAAAGCATTTTTGAAGTCACCCAATGCTTCGTAGGTAGTGGCAAGCCCTGCTGAAACCCACATCAGTTTTTCCAGGTTTCTCATTTCTTTTGCCAGTTCCAGGGTGTTTTTAAAAAACTCCAGCGCTTTCGGATAATTTTTCATGTCGCGGTATAATTGCCCCACTTTCAGAAAAGCATTGGCCAGGCCCATCCTGTCTTTATTGAATTCGCTGATGCGTATGGCTTCATTAAAGTGAAACAATGCTTCTTCATATTTTTTTTGTTCAATATACACGCTTCCTATATTGATATTGGTGGTGGCAAGATTGGGATTATTTTTCATGCTTTGGGAAATACCCAACTCCTGTGAGTTTTTCAATACAGCCAAACTGCTATCGAACATTCTTTCGCTTTTCAGCACCATGCCGATGTTATTGTAACATGAAATCATTCCCGCTGTGTCTTTCAGTTCTTTTTTCATGTCCAGCGACAGATGGTAGTATTCCAGTGATTTCTCAATTTGTTTCATGTCGTAATACACTCCGCCAATGTTATTATAGTTTTTCACCAGCCAGTCATTATTGCCAATTTCCCTGTTAATGTCCACGGCATCCATATAAAGGTCGAGTGCCCGCGGAAGATCACCCCATAGTTTGAAGATGATAGCCATGTTGTTTACTGTACCGGCCATACCTTTTTTATCGTTGCATTTTTTCCGCAGTTCCATAGCTTTTTCATAATCGATCATCGCTTCGCTGTATTTTGTCTGCAGCTGGTAATTGGAAGCCGTTTGATGATAAAACAATCCGGCAATGGAGTCTTCCTGTGCTTGTAAGGCTATCTCCAGTCCTTTTTGAAAAAATTCATCTGATTTTTCGTAATTGATTTTTACCCTGTAGTATTCGCCTATTACTCCGTAATAAAACAGCTCGCCTTTTTTATCCTTTATTTTTTTTGCGAGTTCGAATCCTCTTTGTGCGAAATCAAAAGCTACCGAAGAATCTTTTTTGATATGCTGCAAAGCATAAAACATCATGGCGTTTACTTTTCCGGGAGTATCTTTTTTCTCATTGGCAGCCTGCAGAAGGCTGTCGGTGTCCATTTTCTGGCCGCTAACGGGTTGCCACAGAGCCGCAACGCAAAAAACTAGGAGGAGAAGCGATTTATGCATATTGCGAATATATTCTTTTTCACGGTGACCGGCATGCCGTTGAATGAAATTAACGAAATTCGCCTTTGGAATTAAAAATGCGTGTAGCCGTCATAGATAATTACGATTCATTCACCTATAACCTGGTGCATTACCTGGAAGAAATATGCAGTGAGGTGAAGGTGTTCAGAAATGATGCGGCAGGCGCAACGGATCTTGACGATTATTCGCATATCGTTATTTCCCCGGGTCCAGGATTGCCCAAAGAAGCCGGTTTGACCATGAAAGTTATTAACAGGTATCACTCTTCAAAAAAAATACTGGGGGTTTGCCTCGGGATGCAGGCCATCGCAGAATATTTTGGCGGGGAGCTGTATAACCTGCCGGAGGTTTTGCATGGTGTGGATTCGGAATGCAGGGTGACAGATAAAACAGATATTTTATACAGGGAAATTCCTGAAACTTTTCGGGCCGGCCACTATCATTCATGGGCGGTAAAAACCCCGCTCCCTGACGGATTAATTTTAACGTCAATAAATGAAAACGGAATAGCCATGTCGCTGAAACACGAACGTTATGATATTCACGGAGTACAGTATCATCCTGAATCTTTGTTAACACCCGTTGGAAAGAGTATAATAAAAAACTGGATGTTAAAAATCTGAATTCCAATAGTGGGAAAAATCATAGGCTGAACCGGTTTAACTTATTATTTCTTTTACTAAATTCACGGCAATCAAATACCAACAAGCCATGAAAAAACTTTCCGTTTTACTACTTAGTTTGTTTTTTGCTTCATCACTGTTTGCGCAATTGCGTAATCAGCCGGTGACGAATTCAGAACATGTGCAGCCACATCTCCAGCTGAGTGATGGTGGACAGCCGTGGTCGTATAAGTTTTCGCAATACGATAATGAGATCGTTTATGAAACCATGCCAGCCATAGATGTGCAGGCATTGCTTTCGGAAGATGAACACCTGTTTAACCAGAACATAAAAGTGTTGCGTTTTGGTTACGACCATTATGTTTCATTAAAACCGGATAATTCGGGAACCTGGCATACGCTGGATAACGGAGACATGATATGGCGACTGGGGATTTCTTCTCCAGGTGCTGTTTCCATCAACCTTTCATTCATGAATATGAATCTTCCTGAAGGATGTAAATTATATGTTTATAATGAAGCAAAAAATGAGCATCATGGAGGATTCACACAAGAACATATTACTGCCGATGATAAAATGCTGGGAACAGAATTGCTGTATGGAGATAAAGTGATTGTGGAAATGTTCGTTCCTCAAAATGCATTAAATACCGTTTCTCTCGAAATCTGGCGCGTAACTCATGCCTATAAAGATATGCGCGAATCATTTTTACGTGCATTTGGTGCTTCGGGTGCCTGTGAAAATAATGCCCGTTGCCCGGCTTATGCAGCATGGGACGACCAGATACGCAGCGGAATTTGTTTGGTGAATGGCGGAGAGTTTTGTAGCGCGGCATTGATCAACAATACCTGTAACAACGGAATTCCCTATGTGCTTACTGCTAATCACTGCGGAGCATCAGGATTCGGAAGCTGGGTGTTTCGTTTCAACTGGGAAGCACCGGGTTGCCCTAATCCCGGATCCAGTCCTGCCTCCAATTCTATTTCAGGTGCTGTTCAGCGTGCTGCTTATGGTGGAAGCGATATGAATCTTTTGCAAATGAACAGTACGCCTCCTGCAGGTTATAACGTGTATTATGCAGGATGGGACAGGAATAATACAGCTCCTGTAAACCCATTCGGAATTCACCATCCCAGCGGTGATATTAAAAAATTCAGCCAATCTACAGGAACAGGAATTTCACAAACCGGAATTGATTTGGGTAACGGGCCTGCTACCTGCTGGCAAACTCCCACATGGACAGACGGAGTTACAGAAGGCGGATCATCGGGATCACCATTATTTAATCAAAGCGGATTAATTGTGGGACAATTATACGGTGGCCCTTCCAATTGCGGTTGCGAGAACAATGCAGGATGCGGATACGATTATTACGGAAAATTTTTCACTTCCTGGACAGGTGGAGGGACAAACAGCACGCGGCTCAGTAACTGGCTGGACGGTTGTGCAACCGGTGCCACTACATTGGTAGGATACGATCCCAATGCGCCTACCGTTGCCCTTGATGCGGGAATTTCTTCCATTACCACTCCGGCTAACGGTATCACCATATGCGAAACTACTTTCACTCCGGTTGTAGTACTGAGAAACTACGGAACCAATACGCTCACGTCTGTAACGATCAATTATTATCTTGATGCAGCAGCACCGGCTACGTATAGCTGGACAGGCTCATTAGCTTCGGGAGCAACAACAAATGTTACATTACCCAATTTCACTACAACAGCAGCAGCGCATACTTATACGGCTTATACTTCCAATCCAAACGGTGGCACTGATGGTAATGCTACCAATGATTCTAAAACAAATAGTTTTACCGTTATCAACGCACCGGCAGGAGCGGCTTTGCCATTTACGGAAGGATTCCAGGCAGCTACTTTCCCGCCTACCGGATGGATACTCACCAATCCCGATGCGAATAACACCTGGTCGCGCGTAACTACAGCAGGTGGATTTGGAAACAGCACGGCTTCTGCACGAATGGATAATTATTCCGGTACGATTGATATCACCGGGCAGATGGATTATCTCACCACTCCTGCATTGAATTTTTCTACAGCTACAAGTCCTTTGTATCTCGACTTTAACGTGGCCCATGCCCGTTATAATGCAACATATATCGATTCACTTTATGTAGCCGTCTCAACAGACTGTGGTGCATCATGGACAAGAGTTTATGGAAAAGGCGGAACAACACTTGCTACCGCTCCTGATAATACAGCGGCATTCGTGCCCACTCCCACACAATGGAGAGCTGAACAAATCAATCTCTCTGCCTATATTGGTGAAGCCAGTGTACTGGTAAGATTTGAAAGCCGTTCAGGATACGGAAATCATGTATATATTGATGATATCAATCTGTACTTCCCGAACCTTCCGCCAACAGCAGACTTCTCTGCATCATCCACTACAGTTTGTGCCGGAAGTTGTATCACGTTTACCGATCTTTCTACCGGTGCACCAACTTCCTGGTCATGGTCGTTTACTGGCGGAACTCCCGCTACCTCCACTTCACAAAATCCAACGGTGTGTTATAACACTCCGGGGACTTATGCAGTAACACTTGTGGCCACCAATGCCAGCGGAAGCGATACAGAAACCAAAACTGCTTATATAACAGTGAATGCAGTTCCTACAGCTACAGCAGGAAGCAATTCACCCGTGTGTTCCGGAAATACAATTAATCTTACCGGAAATACTGTGGCAGGAGCAACGTATAGCTGGACCGGCCCCGGTGGATATACTTCCACACTGGAAGATCCAACACGTCCTTCTTCCACCACTGCTATGTCGGGAGCGTATACACTCACTATAACGGCCAACGGATGTGCGTCAACTCCGTCCACAACAAACGTAACGGTGAACCAAACGCCTACAGCTACTGCGGGAAGTAATTCTCCTGTATGTTCCGGAAATACAATTAATCTTACCGGAAATACAGTGGCAGGTGCAACGTATAGCTGGACCGGTCCGGGCGGATACACTTCAACTACGGAAGATCCCACGCGCCCATCATCTACAACAGCTATGTCGGGAACCTATACGCTTATCATAACGAACAGCGGATGTGCGTCAACGGCATCCATAGTAAACGTAACGGTGAATCAAACACCAACGGCTACTGCGGGAAGTAATTCTCCTGTATGTTCCGGAAATACGATTAATCTTACCGGAAATACAGTGGCAGGTGCAACGTATAGCTGGACCGGCCCGGGCGGATACACTTCAACTACGGAAGATCCCACGCGTCCATCATCTACAACAGCTATGTCGGGAACCTATACGCTTACCATAACGAACAGCGGATGTGCGTCAACAGCATCCACAGTAAACGTAACGGTGAATCAAACACCAACAGCTACTGCAGGAAGCAATACACCGGTATGTGTGGGTAATGCTATTAACCTCACAGGAAATACCGTGGCAGGCGCTACATACAGCTGGACCGGCCCGAACGGATTTACATCTTCACTGGAAGACCCAACTATTTCAGGTGCCGGTACAATTAATTCAGGAAACTATTCGCTGACTATTACGGCCAGCGGGTGTTCAAGTACGGTTTCTACTACTAACGTTGTGGTAACTTCAGCAGCCGATCCAACCATTAATCCTGCCGCTCCTCAATGTACAACGTCTTCTCCTGTAACATTAACTGCAGTTACTGCGGGCGGAACATGGTCGGCTTCATGCGGTGCGTGTATCAATGCAACTTCCGGTGTGTTTGACCCTGCCGCTGCCGGAGCGGGATCACATACAATTACGTATACGATCAGCGGTTCCTGCGGGGGAACCGATACAGAAACGGTTACTGTTTCAACAGGGCCAACTGCTACTGCCGGAAGTAACTCGCCATTGTGTGAAGGCGATCAGCTGGATCTTACTGCCAACACAGTTGGTGGTGCCACTTATAGCTGGAGTGGGCCGAACGGATTCACTTCTTCTACCGAAGATCCTTCCATTACTCCGTCTACATCTGCAGAAGCAGGAACGTATACACTCACGATAACATCCGGAAGTTGTTCAGCAACATCCAATGTGAGTGTAACGGTAAACGCATTGCCGTCAGGAACTGCCTCAGCAACTGATGTGAGTTGTTTTGGGGATTGTGATGGTTCTATATTGATTACGATGGATCCCGGTGCAATGCCATATAATGTACAATGGTGTGATGGAAATGCCGGAACAATTACTACTGCAGGCAGCTTAACCGGACTATGTCCCGGGAATTGTCCGAGTACAATTACCGATGCGAATGGTTGTGTTATTACCATTTCAGGAACAGTAGGTGAACCTGCAGTGCTTGCCGGAACGGAAACCCACGTGGATGAAACAGCTCCCGGAAATAACGGATCTATCGATCTTACGGTTTCGGGCGGAACAGGACCTTATACTTTCAACTGGAGTAATTCTGCTACTACCGAAGACATCAGCGGACTTGCCGGAGGAACGTATACGGTTACTATAACAGATGCCAACGGATGTACCGATGTGGTGACAGTAATAATTTCTTCTTCGGTAAGTATTGTTGAATTGAGTGCCGGTGATTTTGGTATTTTCCCCAATCCGAATAACGGAACATTTATGGTACAGTTGCCGCAAATGATGCAAAGTGGCGACTTCTCTATTTTCACTCCGCAGGGAAAACTGGTTTACACTCATGCAATACAGAATGAAAAAGCAATACTTTTTAATCTTCCTGTAGCCAGCGGAGTTTATTTCGCTGTAATGAATACTGAAGGAATGAAAGTAGTGAAGAAACTGGTGATAGAATAATTAAAACAGACAATTAAATAAACAAAGGCGCCATATTCAGGGCGCTTTTGTTTTTATAAGTAAATAAATGCCTACTTTTAATCAATAAACCAAAACCCATAAATATGAAAAAACAATTACTAACATCCATTTTACTGGCGCCCGGATTTCTGATGGCGCAAACCACTCTGATCTCTGTTGACTTTGATAATTTAACAGCAGGCAATACCGTGGCTGCTACGAGTGGCGGAACATGGGAAACCTGGAGCGGAACAACTCCGGAAGATGCTTTTGTAAGTAATACTTATTCCAGCAGCCCTTCCAATTCTATGAATGTATACAATAACGGGCCTTCTGCCTATTTGCATGATATGGTTTTGCCTTTTCCTTCAACTTACACCACCGGGCTATATGAATTTAAATTCAAATTATATGTGCCTTCCGGAAATGGGGCTTATTTTAATTTGGGAGGAGCATGGACATCAGGTGGAGCCGGATACCAATATGGCATAGATGTTTTTTTTAATACAGATGGAAGCGGAAATGTGAATACAGCGAGCACCAGTGCTTTTACCTATACTCCTGCTGCATGGAATGATGTTAGCGTGACGGTAAATCCGGGAGCAGGAACCTCTGAGTTAAAAATAAATTCAACTTCTGTATTTACCGGTGCGTGGGGTGCTGCCAGTGGATTTGGTGTAGCTGATATTTTTGGAATTGCGTTTACTGATGTAACCAATGCCACACAAGCCACAGCAAATTTTTATGTGGACGATGTAATTCTTCTGGATTGGACAGGTGTAGGCGTTGCTGAAAGTACAACCGAATCCGTCCTGAATATATTTCCCAATCCAAACGAAGGACAGTTTACCATCCAAATGAATAATGCTGAAGGAAATTATTCAGTGAATGTTGCTGATGTATTGGGCAAAGTGGTGTATTCAGCTTCTGTAAATGCCAGCGGTTTGATGAATCATACTATTGATATGAAAGCTGAAAGCGGAATTTATTTTGTTACGGTTTCTGACGGGAAAAATACAATTCAGCAGAAAATGGTAGTGAGATAAAAACAAGAAACTACAGAAAACGGGAAGACGAAAGTTTTTCCGTTTTTTTATTTTTATAATTTCTCAGAAAAACAGAGATACTATGGAGGCGGAATTATGTTTCCTCCCAAGACTTTAAAGTGAAACAGGAGAAATAAATTTGAAAAATATTTTTTTCACCCTGCCAGTTCCTTCAACCCTTGCACCAGTTTATCGAGATCGTCAGTAGAAGTATACACGCTGGGTGTGACACGAATCCCGTTTACTTTCTGCCAGTCGATGGCTACGGTGTGAACATTGTATTTGGAGAAGAGATGATTTTCGATATCTGCAGCTTTCATTCCTTCTATGCCAACGGTGGCAATAGCGCACGAAGCGTGGTCGGATAGGGGAGAGCAGAATTTTATTTTAGGCAGGGTTTTTACCTGGTTTACCCAATAGTTTTTCAGCCAGCGCAATCTTTTTTCCTTGCGTTCCATACCGATAGTTTTGTGAAATGAAATAGCTTTTCCTATGGCCATTTCTGCAGGAAAAGAGCGCGTTCCCAGCGCTTCGAATTTTTTGATGTCTTCGCTTTGGGGTTTGTCAATAGGAAATAACGGCCAAAGGCTTGCTATTTTATCTTTTCTTACATATAACATTCCTGTTCCAAACGGGCAACAGAGCCATTTATGCAAACTGCTTCCTGCATATTCGCAGTTGATGTCTTTCAGGTTTGTGTTTACATGGGCGAAAGAGTGGGCTGCATCCAGCACTACTTCAATTCCTTTTTTATGGGCAGCTGCCGTGATTTCCTTTGCAGGTAACAAATGCCCGGTCCAGTTAATCATGTGGGTGATGTGTACGATTTTTGTTTTCGGGGTGAAAGCATCGGTATACAGTTTCACTATTTTTTCCGTATCGTCAAGGCCAACGGGAATATCTATCCACACCAGTTTTATTCCGTCACGTTGTTCGCGCTGCAACCAGTCGTGACGCATGTTGGGGTAATCGTAATTCGTCACAATCACTTCATCGCCTTTTTGCAGGGTTAATCCGAAAATAATAGTAGCCAGCGATTCGGTAGAGTTTCGCTGGATGGCAATTTCTTCTGAGGTTACACCAGCCAGTTCGGCCAGTTCTTTTCTAACGGTTTCGCGGCCTTTATCCAATATTCTCCACATATAATAAGAAGGCCCTTCATTGGAGAGCCGGTTGTAATGCTCAAAAACCTCCTGCACCTGTTTGGGTTGTGGAGAAACGCCCCCGTTGTTAAGATTAATGAGATTATTGGAAGTGGTATAACTTTCCCGTACCCATCGCCAGAAATCATCATCATTCAAATCGGGTGAAACAGGAACTTCTTCCTGTAAAATTTCGTTAGGGAAACCGGTAAATGGTAACAGCGATAAACCGCCAGCCAGCAATCCGGTTTTTTGTAGAAAATTTCTTCTTGAGGAATTCATGGCGTGGGAAATTTGTTGTGAGTAAATATATAAAATTTCCCGGAATATTCCTTTTTCAGGGTAAAATCAGCAACTTTGTTCCCAGCGGGATAATTTCATATAAGCGGTCTATATCATTATTGTGCATGCTCAGGCAGCCCCAGGTAAGATTCTGACTGCCATCGGCTATCCAGTCACCATTCCAGCCGTGCAATCCCACCCGCCCGCCTAAATTGGTATAACTGAGTGTGGGTTGCTTGTTTTTATCGCACGTTACGATAGAATTACATTCATTAAGTGAAATTTCTCCGCGTTTATATCCTTCCCAGGCGTCAAAACGGTTGGGGTAACTGAATTGCATCCACGAATTTCCCAGCCAGGGGCCGGTATCGCCATAAAAAGGACCTTTCTTTTTTTCACTGATGTAATATTCTCCTTCGGCCGTTTTGTTGTCACCCTGTTTTTGTTTGTGCCCAACTGGGTCCTGGCTCAATGCAATTTCAAATACTTCGTGCAATTTGCCCTTTTTAAAATGGTACATTTTGTACTCGTGTTTAATGGCCACCAGCAGATCATTTTCGTTTTTAGGTAATGGAACTGATTTGTAGTTTTTGCAAAACTCGGCAGGGGTGGAAAAATGCCAGGGAATAAGGTAGGGAAAACTTCTTTTCAGGCGAAGGGCAAAAGCGCTTCCATTGTTGTATTTCCATTTTCCAATCCGGCCGATCTTCATATTTTTTGAAAGCGTATCTTTTTCTTTTACCAGGACAGAATCCACACCCCGGTATTCAAATTCCAGTTTGCAGTATTTTGCATTTTCCACCAGCCGGTGTTCAGTGATAATTACATAGCAATTAGCTACCGAATCTTTTTCTACTGAAGTGACAATACAGGGAGCGGGAGCAGTGAGGTTGAAAAAATGTGTTTTTTTCTTGTCGAGATAAAACAACTGACTGTTATTATTCAGCAGCGATGAATCTTTTAAAAGTTTCCATGGGAAAGTTTTTCCGTTGAGGGATGAAATATTGGTATTGAGATTCATGTTTACCGGGAAAGTGAATCCATCGGCCAGCAGATCATCAAATAAAAACGACCATACGGGTTTTGTTTCTGCTGTTTCTTTTCTTATTTTATTTTCTTCGGGTTGAAAAATACTGATACCGGAATGTTGTTGTGTATACGAGTATAGCAGAACAGCACCCGTTGCTAAAAGCATCATTCCAATGGCTTTGCGCATAATCATCATTTTGCCTGAATTTAGCAACGAAAACACAAACCATGCCCCTTGATTGATTATCCGGCAGGAGTTTTTGATTTTTTGCAGGATTTTTAAAAGGGGCGGTAATTTATGCGGATATTATTTGAATGGTTATTAATTTTGTGCCGTTATGAAAGTGTTTTTAAGACAGTGGTTTTGGTTTGCTTTTGCATTAATTTTGAAAACAGCAGGGGCACAAACATCGTCCACGGGAAACTGGTGGATATATACGGGCAGCCAGCCAATGAATAAAAAGTGGAACTGGCATAACGAGATCCAGTACAGGAATTATAATGCTATAGGTGATCTTCAGCAATTATTGCTTCGCACAGGTATAGGATTCAATCTTTCGGAAAACAATAATAACCTGCTGGTGGGTTATGCATTTATCCGTTCGCAGAATTATATAGCAGGGCAAAACGAAAAGGCAACGGTGGATGAACACCGTATTTTCCAGCAGTTTATTACGCGCCAGCAGTTTTCCAGGGTATTTATCCAACACCGTTATCGCCTTGAAGAACGTTTTATTGAAAAAGATTTTCAAATGCGGACAAGATACCTGCTGGGATTCAATTTTCCGTTGAATAAAAAAGTGATGGAAAAAAACGCAATTTATCTTTCGGTATATGATGAGTTATTCATCAACCTGCAGCCGTCTTATTTCGACCGCAACCGGTTGTATGGCGCTTTGGGTTGGGTGATTCATAAAAACCTGAAACTGGAACTGGGTTTTATGAACCAAACTCTGTCGTCATCTTCAAGAAACCAATTCCAGGTGGCTTTGTTTAATACATTTTCCGTATTCAGGAAAAGTGAATGACTAAACCATGAATTGAATAAAAAAAATAATTTTACAATTAAAATAACCTAAAGCCTGTAATTCAACCTTCAACCCGTAATTCGCAACTCAGCCCTTCAACCAATCTACATCCTTTTTCAGCAGACCTAACGTTTTTTCCTCTTCCGAATTTTTCTCCGGGACATGATTATACAACCACGAAGCGGTAACCGGCAAACTCATCAATATCGATTCTGCTCTGCCATTGGTCTCCAGTCCGAATTTTGTGCCTTTGTCGTAAACAAGATTAAACTCCACGTATCTTCCTCTTCTCAGCAATTGCCATTGTTTCTGCCGGTCGGTGGCTGGTTTGTGGCGGTTGGCTTCTACCTGTTCTTCGTAGCAGGCAATAAATGTTTTGCCCACGGCACAGGTAAAATCGAAAAGATGTTGTTTATTGTGGTTTTCGCTCTCTGATAAATGATCAAAAAATATTCCGCCTGCGCCACGTGTTTCATTGCGGTGGGGAATAAAAAAATAATCATCGGCCTGTTTTTTGAAAATCCTGTAATAGTCACTGTCAAATTTATCACAGGTAGCTTTCAGTTTTTGGTGAAAAGAAGAGGCCAGTTCTTTACTAACGTAATGGGGAGTTAAGTCGATGCCGCCTCCAAACCAGTATTTCCCGTTGCTCAATTCAAAATAGCGGATGTTCATATGAATAATGGGTACAAAAGGATTATGCGGATGAAGCACAATGGAAACACCGGTAGCGAAAAACTGTTCACCGCCTTTCATGTCCACGCTCTTCAGAAAAGCGGGAACATCACCATACACAGCCGAAAAATTCACACCGCCTTTTTCGATGACACTTCCGTTTTGTAAAACTTTTGATGTTCCACCGCCTCCTCCTTCACGATCCCATTTATCTTCCGAAAATTTTCCTGTTCCGTCAATTCGTTCCAGGTTCTGGCAAATCTCTTCCTGTATTTTGCGGAACGCTTCTGCGATGGATTCCCGGTTCATGGGCTATCGTTTTTGAGGGATCAACCTGAAGTCTTCGTATTTCAGGATGTAGACATTGGTATTGAGGAATCCGCTGGTTTCATTAATGCGTTTGTAGCGGAAGGCAGTATTTACCAGTTCAATATCATACCGGTCGAGTTCGGTAGCGAAAATTTTTCCGCGCTGAAGATATCCGGCCAGGTAAAAATAAGCGATGTCAAATCCCATCATGGCGTATTTATCGGGATCGCTGGCGTATTTGTTTCGGAATGCTTTGATAAAAGGAACTGTTCGCAATGTGTCAGTATAACTGATATATACCGGTGAAGGGACATGCACATTGAAACGGTTTTTGTAATAGGTGTCGATATCTTCGTATTTCAGCCATTCTTCAGTGCCAAATACAACGAATTTGTAATCTTTATAATTCCACTTGATGGATAGGTTATTGAGGTTGTTGATGAAACTGCTTACATAACTATAGTCATTGGAAGGAACTACCAGCACATTTACTTTGTCTTTTCTCAGGTGGTCGGAAAAAGTTTTACTCAGGTAGGATTCTGATTTTACATATTTCACGGTATCTTTTATGCCCTGCGCTTTTAATCCTTCGTTCAATAATTTTTTGTAGGCTTTAACAGCATTTTCATCTTTTTTCCCTTTTCCGTCAACCAGTATGATGTTTTCATTTAAATATTTTTTCACAATAAAATCAGACGATTCTGTTATCAGCTCGGTGGTGGAAGTAACGGCTTTTGAAACATACGGATTATCAAGCAGTATTTTATTGGTATAACCAAAAGGACAAACAACAGGAATCTGTTTTTCTTTTGCCACTTTCGCTACGGCTTCCACGTGTTCGGTAGGGCCGATAACAAGATCGAGTTTTGCAAATTCATCACTGGAAATAAGTTTGGCAATGCGTGCCGAATCGCGGTATGTGTCATAAACGCGCAGGTTGACAGATAACCCGGCTTTGCTGAGAGAATCTACGGCAAGGAGCACACCGTGATAAAAATCGAGCGACTGGCGGGTAGGTTCATATATTTCAGCTTTTGAATTGGCTCCTTTGTTTTCCATGAAGCTGGCATTTTTATCAAGATAAAAAGGCATAAATAATCCTACTTCATAAACATCTTTTGAATTGGCTTTCTGAATAATTTCTTTTTGCTCGGTCATGGTATTTTTATCAGGATACCACGAAAGTTTATTGGCTTCGGCAAAGGTTTTGGTAACCGGAACAATAAGTGTGTTGCCTTTTTTCAATCCTTCGGTTAAACCATTGTTGTAAAGTTTAAGCGAATCGGCTGACACCTTGTATTTACTGCAGATAGAAAAAACAGTTTCATTTTTCTGAATCACATGTTCTGCCAAAACTATTTCTCCTTTCCCGGTTCTGTCGATAGGATTGGTTTCAATATTGTTTTTTACACCGGTATTGGTTTTATCATTCCGGATGATCAGCACCATACCTTCTTTCAGGCCGTTTTTCACTTCCGGGTTCCATTCGGCAATTTTGGTATCGGCTACTCCGTATTTTTTGGAAATTCCATAAAGCGTTTCTCCCTTTTGTACAATATGCTTTTTATCACCGGGTTTAAGCGTGGTATCTTTTGTAACAACCGGATCGGTTTGAATGCTCTCGTTTTTTACAATGGTGTCGGTTTTCACCGGTTTGTTTTCTTTTACAACTACAGTGGTGGCGGCAGAGGAAGGAACGGGTATTTTCAGTTTTTGTCCCAATGCGAGTCCTTTTTCTGCACCCGGGTTATTGGCAAAAATCACATCCTGTTTCACTTTGTATTGTTTGGAGATGCCATAAACAGTTTCTCCTTTTTCCACGGTGTGGATATAATATTCTTTACCATCAATTTTTTCGGTAACTGCATTTTTCGGCTGGGAAAATACAACAACAGAAAAAAGACAAAACACTATTACGAATATATTTTTCATTTTATTCCCATTCGATAGTAGCCGGTGGTTTGGAGCTGATGTCGTACACCACGCGGTTTATTCCTTTTACTTTATTGATAATATCATTAGAGATGTGCGCTAAAAATTCGTAAGGAAGATGGCACCAGTCGGCTGTCATTCCATCTGTAGATGAAACTGCACGCAGGGCAACGGCATTTTCGTAAGTGCGTTCGTCACCCATAACGCCCACCGACTGTACAGGAAGCAGAATAGCACCGGCCTGCCAAACCTTATCATATAATCCATGTTTTTTCAATCCGCTGATAAAGATATGATCAACCTCCTGCAAAACGCGTACCTTTTCTGCGGTAATATCTCCCAGTATCCTTATTCCCAGTCCGGGGCCGGGAAAAGGATGACGGCCTAAAATAGCAGCATCAATGTTCAGTGCTTTTCCCACTTTTCTAACTTCATCTTTAAACAGCGCACGTAAAGGTTCTACTACCTGCAAATTCATATAGTCGGGAAGTCCGCCTACATTATGGTGAGATTTTATAGTGGCAGAGGGGCCTTTCACTGAAACGGATTCTATTACATCCGGATAAATGGTTCCCTGTCCGAGCCACCTGGCGTCTTTATGTTTTTTTGATTCATCATCAAATACATCAATAAACACTTTTCCGATGGTTTTTCTTTTTTGTTCGGGGTCGGTAATATCTTTCAGTGCAGAATAAAATCTTTCGCGTGCATCCACACCGGTAATGTTTAATCCCATGTGGCGGTAACTTTCCAGTACTTCTTCAAACTCATTTTTTCGCAATAAACCATTATCCACAAAAATGCAGTGAAGGTTTTTACCGATAGCTTTATTTAACAAAATAGCTGCTACAGAAGAATCTACTCCTCCTGATAAACCCATGATCACTATATCACTCCCGATTTTCTTTTTCAAATCATCCACGGTAGTTTCAATAAATGACCCCGGAGTCCACGACTGCGCACATCCGCAGATCGTTACAATAAAATTTTTCAAAAGAGTCATTCCTTCGGTAGAGTGGTATACTTCGGGATGAAACTGGATTCCATATACGGATGAATGTGTGAAATGATATCCTGCTACCGGAACGTCTGCCGTGGAAGCAATCAGCCGGCACTGTTGTGGCATTTGGGTGATGGTGTCACCGTGACTCATCCACACCTGCGAATGCTGGTTCATTCCGGTCATTAACGGAGAAGCTGTATCAACAAACTGAAGATGGGCGCGGCCATATTCGCGGATTTTTGAGCGTTCAACCTGTCCTCCGTGTTTTTGGGCAAGAAACTGGGCCCCATAACAAACACCCAGCACAGGAACTTTACCGATAAAAGAAGAAAGATCGGGAACCGGGTGGCCTTCATCATGAACAGAAAAAGGACTTCCGGAAAGGATAACGCCCTTCAGATTTTTTATATCACCCGGAAAATGATTGAACGGATGGATCTCGCAATACACATTCAGTTCCCTCACTCTTCGGGCAATCAGCTGTGTATATTGTGATCCGAAGTCAAGGATCAATATGGTTTCGTGCATGGCGGCAAAGATAATGAAAGCCGTCTTAGGCCTTGTTTACAGGAAATCGACTTTTTAACATTATTAACGATTATGTAGATAAAAAGTAACTATTTGATTACGTAAATCTACTTATAAACACTAATCTTTGCACTGGCGAACACCCTACAGCGATTTTTATCCCTGAACCGCCCGAAAAATAAATCTTTATTCGGTATGCGGGCATCCATTTTAGTAGTTTCAGTTTTTTCGGCTATTGCCTCTTTTGCGCAACCTACCGATCTTATATTCTCTGAATATATTGAGGGATTAAGCAATGATAAATGTATAGAAATATATAATGGAACAGGTGCCCCGGTAAGCCTTAATGGTTATTCCGTGCGCATTTATTCTAACGGAAGTGCAGCGGTATCTTCAACCATCGCTCTGCCTAATGTTACTTTGGCTAATTGTGATGTATATGTTATTTGCAATTCGGCAGCACAGGCTCCTTTGCTGGCCATTGATGATATGAGCAGCGGATCGTTGAATTTTAACGGTGATGATGCGGTAGAATTATTTAACGGAACCGCAATGGTGGATCTTATTGGTAATATTGGTTGTGACCCGGGAACAGAGTGGACAGGAGTTGGAAATGGAACAGCTGATGATGTTATAAGAAGGCAGACGGGATATTGCACTGCGGTAGGCTCAGATCCGGGAGCCAATTGCCCCTGGCCATCTTTTACTGCAGCCAACTGGAGCTCAGCATTAAGCACTTCCGATTTCAGCGACCTGGGCGTTCATACAAGCACATGCGGAGTTTGTGTTTCGAATACCATTACTACAGGAGTTATTGCAGGTTCTCCGTTTACGGTAACCTGTGTTGCAACTGCTGCAGTAGACGTGCCCTTTACATCTACCGGAACATTTAATGCCGGAAATATTTACACTGCACAGTTATCCAATGCTGCTGGAAGTTTTGCTTTTCCGGTAAATATCGGTACGCTTTCTTCCACTGCCAATTCGGGAACCATCAATGCAACTATTCCGGCCGGAACTGCTTCGGGAACGGGTTACCGGATAAGAGTTGTTTCCAATAATCCCATTGTTACAGGAACAGATAACGGGGTGAATCTTACCATTAACGGGATAGTTCAGGGAACAATGATCGTAAATGAAATTTCAAACGGGGCTTCAGGATCGCAGGAGTATATGGAGTTTTTGGTAACAGGCACACCGTGTTCTGTGGTAAGTATTCAGAATTTTATATTTGATGATAATAATGGCGATTTTGGAGCCGGAACGGGAGTAGCTTCCGGGCATTATCGTTTTACTACCGCTTCTCAATGGGGATGTATCCCTACCGGAAGTTTGGTGGTGGTATATAATCCGGCCGACCGGAACCCGGCTTTGCCTGCGGATGATGAAACAGACGTGAATGCTGATTCGGTTTATATTCTTCCTGTAAGCAGCACTTATCTTGAACAATGTACAACCGTTCCCAATTCTTCTCCCGTAACCACCTATACAGGATGTACCTATGTAGCCGGTTCTACATGGAATCCACTGGGGCTGGCCAATTCGGGAGATGCAGCGCAATTGCGTTTGCCAGACGGAACATACGAACATGGAATTGGTTTTGGTGCTGCTACCGGTGGGCCTGACGGAATTTTACTGGCAGGCGGAGCAGGAAATAATTTTTATTTCAGCAATGCAGTGGATAATGATGCTACCAATGTGGCCAATTTTTCATCCGGAACTGCTCCGGCTAATGAGACGCCCGGTGCAGGAAATACTGCCGCCAATATTACCTATATCGAATCGTTTCGCTGCGTGGTGCTTCCCGTAGAATTGCTTTCGTTTGAAGTAATTAAGAATGAATACAATCACCTCGTGTTGTGGTCTACCGCCTCCGAAAACGGGACAAAAACTTTTGAAGTGGAAAGAGCCGGGGCCGATTTTATTTTTCATTCCATAGGAATGGTTCAGGCATCAGGTTATTCTCATTCCCTTATGGAATATCAGTTGTATGATAACCAACCGCTTTTGGGTGTTTCCTATTACAGGTTAAAACAACGCGACCTGGATGGAAGGGTCTTTTACTCGGATATAAAAGCAGTTTACAGGACTTCAGCTCAGGCAGAGTATTTTTTTGATGGTAAACAGATTAAAGTGCCCGGTTGTATGGAAGGAACATCTGTTGAGATTTATTCCAGTGACGGAAAACTGGTTATGCTTGCCGCTGTATCCAGCCAGGTGGTGGAGCTTCCGTTTTTACCTTCGGGAATTTTTATGGTAAGACTGCTGTGCGGTGAACAGCCGCTTTCGTTTAAGATCGGTATCGTCCGCTGATTTTTTTCTTCCACAAAATTTTTATCTTCTGTGTTTTGATTGGGTTTCTTTTTTTACTTTTAGCGGAAAGATGAACCTTACCCAAAATAAAAAAGAAACCATGAGCAGCACAGCTAAAATCATTCTTGATGGAAAAGAATACGAATTGCCTGTAGTGACAGGATCGGAAGGAGAAAAAGCTATTGATATCGGAAAGCTCCGCGACCAAACCGGTTATATTACACTCGATACCGGGTATAAAAATACAGGAGCTACCAAAAGCGGAATCACATTTCTTGACGGAGAGCTGGGAGTATTGCATTACCGCGGATATCCCATCGAACAACTGGCAGAAAAATCTACTTTTACCGAAGTAGCCTACCTGCTTATTTTCGGAGAACTTCCCACTCAAAAACAACTGGATGAATTCAACGACAATATAACGAAGCACACCTTAGTGCACGAGGACATGAAACGTTTTTACGAAGCGTATCCTTCCAAAGCGCACCCGATGGGAATTATTTCATCTTTGATGTGTTCATTGTCTACTTTCTATCCCGAATCACAAAATCCCAATCGTCCCGAAGAGAAAAAACTGCTTACCATTTACCGTTCTCTTGGAAAACTTCCTACACTGGCGGCATGGGCATATAAAAATTCCATCGGGCATCCGGTGGTTTATCCGTTGAACAGGTATACCTATACGGAAAACTTTCTGCATATGATGTATTCTATGCCCACCTACGAATTTGTTCCCGACCCGGTAGTGGCGCGTGCACTCGATATTTTGCTGATTCTTCATGCCGATCATGAACAAAACTGTTCTACTTCTACAGTGAGAATCGTTGGGTCTTCACAGGCAAATTTGTATTCAGCCATCTCTGCCGGAATTGCCGCTTTGTGGGGGCCGCTTCACGGTGGTGCCAACCAGGAAGTAATTGAAATGCTCGAATCCATCAAGAATGACGGAGGAAATGTGGATAAATGGGTGGCTAAAGCAAAAGATAAAAACGATACGTTCCGCTTAATGGGATTCGGTCACCGCGTGTATAAAAACTTCGATCCCCGCGCGAAAATTATCAAGAAAGCCTGTGATGATGTACTGAATAAACTCGGTATTCACGATCCGGTTCTTGAGATTGCGAAAAAACTCGAGGAAACTGCACTCAGTGATCCTTATTTCAAAGAAAGAAATCTTTATCCCAACGTGGATTTCTATTCGGGAATCATTTACCGCGCTTTGGGAATTCCGGTAGATATGTTCACCGTAATGTTTGCCATTGGAAGATTACCGGGATGGATCTCGCAATGGAAAGAAATGGTAAAAAACAACGAACCGATCGGACGCCCGCGCCAGATCTATACAGGCGCTACCAAAAGAGATTACGTTCCCATCAAAGACAGAAAATAAAAAAACAAAAACCCTTCCCTCAGAAGGGTTTTTTTATAATCAAAAATTATGAAACAGGTTTTTCATTCTGCCGAAAAAACTGCATCAGCCGAAACCGGCACAGGCACCATCATTGCATGGATTATTTTTTCAGTGGTGGTTGTAACCATACTATTTTTTGCTGTAAAGAAGTGGCGAGGGAGGTAAAATAAAACTTTCCATTCTCCTGTTGTATGCATCAGGGAAACAATAAAAATCGGGGAAACCTGCTTCAGTATATTAAGTTATTTCGTGATTCGGGGATTGTTTCCCGCAGATAGCGCAGATTTACGCAGACCAAGAATTTTAGTTTTTTCGATAGTATTAAAGTTCCAATGATGTTTTGTTTAATATTTGCGAAAGCTAATATAAAAATCGTATGAGTCAATTAACTGAAAATGAAATTTCTTATAAAATAAGAGGCGCTATATTTAAAGTGTACAATAATCTGGGTCCCGGATTACTGGAATCAGTTTATGTGGCGGCACTTACATATGAATTAAAAAAGGAAGGTCTTAATGCAGCTACAGAAATACCTGTGCCTGTTTTCTACCAGGAGACAAAGCTTGATCTGGGATTCAGAATAGATATTCTGGTTAATGATATAGTGATTATTGAAGTAAAATCAGTGGAAAATATGGCAGAAGTCCATCATAAACAGGTGTTAACCTATCTTCGCCTTGCTAATAAAAAGCTGGGTATTCTTGTTAACTTTAATACCGAAAGTATTAAATCAGGAATTTACCGTAAAGTAAATAAGTTGTAACTAGTAGTTTAATAATCTGCGGACATCTGCGAAATCTGCGGGAGATTCCCCCATAAATCAGGCAATGAACATTTTTTGATTATATTTGTTTCACCAGTAAGATGAGGCAACAAATTAAAATACAATTATTTTCATCCGGCAGGAGGTTTTTGCCCCTGTTGATGATTGCTTCTTTATTGCTGAACCTGTTTTCTTTTTCCACCCCTGATTCAAAAGTAAGGGTGAAAGGTTTTGCATTTTCCAGTGCATCTCCTGTTTCCCAATCAGCAGAAAACATTCCAACAGGCGAATCATCTGAAGAAATGGAAACCGAACTGGGGGACGATGACTTTGACCATGTGATGAATGAATCCCTTGATCATTATATTGAACTGAAAGTGTACACTTTATTCGGATACCAATTCTGTTTATCCGATACGGTTTGGGATATTCCTACGCCTCCTCCTGCAAATCACGCATAATTTGATTGAATAAAAATCAGATTTCTGTTTCACCTGCCGGTGAAGCAACATCTTCATTTGTTTAACCTTTTTCAATTGTTAAAAATGAAACCATTTTTGCGTGAATTAAAATACGATCTTCCTGCCGGTATAGTAGTTTTCCTTGTAGCGGTTCCGCTCTGCCTGGGGATTGCACTGGCTTCAGAGGCCCCGCTTATTTCGGGAATTATTGCCGGAATTGCCGGTGGAATAGTTGTAGGTATCGTCAGCGGCTCGCCATTGGGAGTAAGCGGACCTGCAGCAGGACTTACTGTGATTGTAGCAGGTGCCATTGCCTCGCTGGGAAATTCGTGGGAAACATTTCTGACAGCGGTTGTAGTGGCCGGTATAATCCAGGTGATACTCGGACTTCTCAGGCTGGGAACTATTGCCAATTATTTTCCCGGGTCGGTGATTACCGGCATGCTAACGGGTATCGGACTGCTTATCATATTTAAGCAGATTCCCCATGCTTTCGGATATGATGCCGATTACGAAGGCGATGAGTCGTTTTTTCAAAAAGACCACGAAAACACCTTCTCAGAATTGCTGAATATGTGGAGTGGCGTGACACCGGGAGCAATAATCATTTTTGTTGTTTCGGTAGCTATTATTTTGCTTTGGGAACAACCGTTTATCAGGAAAAATAAAATTCTTCAGTATCTGCCGGGGCCGCTGGTGGCTATTATTACAGGTATCGTTTTACATTACCTGTATCTTCAAAACCTGTTGCCGTTTTATCTGAATGAAGAACAGCTGGTAATAATTCCCGAATCGTCCAGTCTCTCCGATTTCGTGGCCCGGATTTCTACTCCCGATTTTTCACAACTCAATAATGCAGATGTATACAAAGTGGCAATAATTATTGCTGTTGTAGCCAGCCTGGAAACATTATTATGTGTGGAAGCCACTGATAAACTCGATCCGCAGAAAAGAAAGACACCCCCTAACCGGGAATTAATGGCGCAGGGTGCCGGAAATATCGTTTCAGGTTTGTTGGGTGGCTTGCCCGTTACACAGGTAATTGTAAGAAGTTCTGCCAATATCACATTTGGCGGGCGCACAAAAATGTCAACTATTTTACACGGGTTGTTTATTCTTATCTGCGTGATCAATATTCCGCATATACTGAATATGATTCCGTATGCTACTCTTGCAGCAATTCTTATAATGGTTGGATTTAAACTGGCAAGACCAGTGGTGTTTGCCAATATGTATAAAGCCGGGGTTGAACAATTTTTACCGTTTATTGTGACGCTTGGTGTTATGCTGTTTTCTGATCTGCTCATTGGTATTTCTGCCGGAATAGTTACCGCACTTTTGTTTCTTCTTTATCATAAACTGAGAGGGGAAAAACCAACTATTGAAACATCTGCTGATAACGAACAATACTTAATCCGGCTTTCAGGCACCATTACTTTTTTACATAAGGCTAAGATCAAACGTATATTATCTGCTGCAGAAAGCAAAAGACAGGTAATCATACAGGGCAACGGAACAGGAAAAATTCATCCTGATATTACCGAAATAATAGCTGACTTCAGAAAACAGGCAGCCAGTCGTGCCGAAATAAAAATTTCAGGGATTCAATTCAATAACGATAAAAAAAATAAACATTAAACCATGAGAACCATAAAAGGAACGATTACCAAAGATGTACTTGCCTCCATTACTCCCGATGAAGCGGTAGAAATCCTGAAAAAAGGAAACGAACGCTTTATCAATAACCTTAAAATGCACCGCGATTTGCTGGAACAGGTTAACCAGACTTCCGATAACCAGTTTCCGTTTGCGTTTATTTTAAGTTGCATGGATTCACGCACTTCTTCCGAACTTGTTTTTGACCAGGGTTTGGGTGATCTGCTCAACTGCCGTATTGCGGGAAACGTACTGAATAAAGATATTCTCGGCAGTATGGAATTTGCCGTTGAGGTGATTGGTGTAAAAGCTATCGTTATCATGGGCCATACCAAATGCGGGGCTATAAAAGGAGCTTGTGATGATGTAAAAGTAGGCCACCTTACCAAACTCCTTGAAAGAATAAAACCGGCTATTGAAGAAGAAAAAACGGTGACCGAAAACCGCACTTCCTCCAATGAAGAATTTGTGGAAAAAGTAACGCGGTTGCATGTGTTTGATGTGATCAGGCAGGTGTATAAATTTTCTCCCATTGTAAGTGAAGCGGTAAAAACAGGAAAAGTAAAACTGGTGGGCGGAATGTATGATGTGGAAACCGGGAAAGTGGATTTTTACGAATAAACCGGAATTTTTTTCAGCCATAACAAAAAATGACTAACTTGGGTAGATGAAACCCGGGTTGGTCGTTTTATTTTTTTTATCTGCAGTTGTTTCTCCTGCACAAAATCCCGTTTTGGTGCTGGATGGAAATTATACCGGGAAGAATATTTATATACAGAATCCTTTCAATGCATCGGGTGATGATTATTGCACCATAGAAGTTCGTGTAAACGGAAAGAAAATGCTGCAATCTGTAAAAGTATCTGCCTATGAAATTCCGCTGGACTCATTCGGATTTAAACTGTATGATTCATTGCATGTGGAAATTGAGCATTACCCGGAGTGTACGCCAAAAGTTCTAACTTATCACAATGGAAATCCCCGGCCCACTTTCGAAGTCACAGAAATTTCAGTGGATTCTTCAGGCCTGCTGAAGTGGAAAACCATAAAAGAAGAAGGTAAACTGTTTTTTATCATCGAACAATTTGTGTGGAACAAATGGATTCCTGTAGGAGAAGCAGGAGGGAAAGGTTTGTTTTCAGAAAACAGTTATGAATTTCAAATAACCCCGCATAGCGGAAAAAATAAAGTGAGGGTGAAACAAGCGGGAGGTAGTGGCCATGTTGAATATTCCAGCCACGTGGAATTTATTTCAAACATTCCCCCCGTAAAATTACTTTCTAAAAAAATAAAAGATAAAATAGAATTTTCTGCTGAAACCCGGTTTGAGTTATATGATGTTTATGGCAATATCATAAAAAAGGGATATCTGAAGGAAGTAGACTGCAGCAAGCTGAAAAAGGGAGGCTATTATCTGAACTATGATAACAGTGATAATGAAAAGATTGTGAAAGAAAAATAAAAAACCCGCTACGTAAATTCGCAACGGGTTAGTATTGACGGGGACGTTCTTATTTAGTATTCATCCTCATTAAAGAAAAAATCTTCTTTGGAAGGGTAATCCGGCCAGATTTCTTCGATATTTTCATATACTTCGCCTTCGTCTTCCATTTCCTGCAGGTTTTCCACTACTTCCATGGGCGCTCCTGCGCGAAGGGCGAAATCAATCAGCTCATCTTTTGTAGCCGGCCAGGGCGCGTCTTCCAGGTATGAGGCAAGTTCTAATGTCCAGTACATAGCTTCTCCTTTGTTAGTTCAATTATTACGCGAAAATAGATTTTTTGTGATAATATCAAAGTAAAAAATTTTAACAACAAAGTTAAAATAAATGATTGAAAATCAAATACTTGATATTTTTATTCACATCCGGGGCTTCCAGGGAATTTCCTTTGCGCCCAGTTCATGGGTAAGTTTTCGTGACAATACGAAGAGATAATCTGAAAGCCGGTTCAGGTATTTAATGGCAATTTCATCCACTGTATCGTTTAAGGAAAGGTCAACCGTGAGGCGTTCTGCCCTCCGGCAGACACAACGTGCCACATGACAATAAGAAACAATAGTATGTCCTCCCGGCAATACAAATGATTTCATGGGAGGTAATTCAGTGTCCATTTTGTCTATTTCTTTTTCCAGCAACGTAATATCCTTTTCTTCCAGGGCGGGAATTTTCATTTTGCTTTTTCCGGGATCACTGGCCAGGATAGCTCCCAGCGTAAACAGCCGGTCCTGGATTTCAATCAACGTGGTGATATGCTGTTTTTTTATTTTCTGGTCGCGTATCAGCCCGATCCATGAATTCAGTTCATCAACGGTTCCATATGCATCAATGCGCAATGACGATTTCGGAATCCTCGTCCCGCCAATCAGCTGCGTGGTTCCCTTATCGCCTTTTTTAGTGTAGATTTTCATAATTCTGGGATAATTTCAAATGTAGCAATTTATTTTTTGTGAGAGCGATTATAACCCAGGTCATAACCAATACCAAACAGCATTGATTTGTAGAAATCCCAATAAAAGTTCTCGTCTTTTGAATAATATACCGAGTTATTGGAATAATATTTTCTGTAATAAGTCTCAAACTGGTAGCTTGGTCCCATTGCTACTTCAAAACTGAATCGTATTTGTTTGTATATTCTGAAATCAATTCCTAAAACACCACGGAATACAAAAACATAATAATTGGTTTTTCGGTTAATATATCCCGGTTTGTAGGAAGAATGATGATACCAGTTATGCCCTGCTTCACATCCAATATAAAAATTAAAGCGATCTTTCCTGGGAAAATTATTCCATTCTATTCCAAAAGATGGCAGTAATATAAATCCCCTGTAATATCCTGAATCGCGGGGTTCAATGGCTTTCCATTTGTTGTGCCCTATTCCGGCCCTCCACGCAAATTTTTTTCCACTTTTAATTTTTGTGGTTAAGAAATAATTGTAATTGCGATAGTCTTTGGTAAAAGTGTACCCTTCCAGCATTGGACATGAGCCAACATCAATACGGATAATTTTCTCTTTAAATGAAGTACCGGATTGACTGAATATCTGAACGGGGAAGCCAAATAAAAGAAACAATGATATTTTTTTGTATAAATTCAATTTATTTTTACTCATTAAATTATGGCCAATAAACTGAAAAAAGTTAAAAATAATTAAAAAATAAAAGTTAAATATTCGAAATTAAAACCTAAAACCTAAAACCGTATTCTAAAATCTTCTTTCTGCAACTCCCGTCTCAAAAAAACAATTCCCATATAAAATACATCCACCGTCACTTTTACTTTTTCATTCTGCTTTATTACTTCCCACGCTTCTTCCATTTCGCCCGACCAATGGATATCGTCAAAAACAATGATCGTGTCATTATCCGCTTTTTTCATGATCATTTCAAAATACAGCAATGTCGCTTTTTTTGTATGATTGCCATCTACAAAAACCAGCCCGGGTGTGTTTTCATTTAATATAGCCGGCAAATGATCAATAAAATTCCCCTCAAATGAAATAATGTTTCCCGCCTTTAACTTTTCAGAATTCAACTTTGCGAAATTTAAAATTTCCCCGCTTCCTTCAATGGTAAAAACAGGTTTTTTACGATCAGCCAAAGCGAAGTAAAGTGTTGTAATGCCCAGTGATGTGCCTAACTCAATACCATTCACAGGTTGGTAATAAACAGTTATTCGGTGAAGCAATTGTCCCATTCGTTGCGGTTTCACCGAATAGCGGGCAATATCACATATTTTTCGCTGGTTCGACCGCATTACGGCAGATCCGGCTCCCAGGTCGTTTACGGTGATTGCGCTTTTATCTGCCAGCATTTCCCTGCGTATTTTTTCCACCTCACTATAAGCGTAAAAACTGGCTTTGTTTTCCAGCACTTCTGTTATAAAAGAATACACAAAAGGCGAATGAACACTGTATTTTGTTTTGGCCGTGAACCAAAATTTGATGTATTTAAATATTATGCGTAAGTTTCGCAAAGAGAAATGGTCTTTATGAGAATAATTGTATTGGCACTTACTGCAATTTTACTAAGTAAAAGTCTAACTGCACAAAAAAAACAACAAAACATGAACGAACGTTTTGTACTGGTGATCCATGGCGGAGCCGGAACCATACTGAAAAAGAACATGACGCCTGAAAAAGAAGAGGCGTATAAGCAAAAACTCACCGAAGCCCTGCAAAAAGGGTATGATACGCTTAAAAATGGCGGAACATCACTCGCGGCTGTACAGGTGGCTATTATGATCATGGAAGACAGCCCTTTGTTTAATGCGGGTAAAGGTTCGGTATATACAAACGAAGAAACCGTGGAAATGGATGCTGCCGTGATGGATGGAAAAACAGGAAAAGCAGGTGCTGTGGCGGGAGTAAAAACAATAAAAAATCCGATAACAGCTGCTTATGCGGTGATGGATAAATCAGAACATGTGATGATGGTGGGAACCGGTGCAGAAAAATTTGCAGAGAAAAATGGAATTACCATTGTAGATACTTCGTATTTCTACGACAAAAACCGTCTCGAACAATTGCATAAGGCGAAAGAGGCAGAAAAAATGATTCTCGATCACGATGGCGATAAAGGAGAAATAAAACACGATTCTTCCGAAAACGAATTCAACATTTTACTTATGCCCGACAAAAAATTCGGAACAGTGGGCGCAGTGGCATTGGATAAGTACGGAAATCTCGCAGCCGGAACTTCCACCGGTGGAATGACCAATAAAAAATTCGGAAGAGTAGGTGATGCCCCCATTATAGGAGCGGGAACCTACGCCAATAATAACACCTGCGCAGTTTCCTGTACCGGCCATGGTGAATATTTTATTCGTAATGTAGTGGCGCATGATGTTTCAGCCATGATGGAATACAAAAAAATATCCCTCGAAAAAGCCGCCAATGAAATTGTGAATGAAAAATTGTTAAAACAAAACGGCAAAGGCGGATTGATAGCAGTGGATAAAGATGGTAATTTTACACTGCCCTTCAACACCGAAGGCATGTATCGCGGATACGTTACACAGGATGGAAAAATTGAAGTGTTTATTTATAAATAATTTGTGTTGCTCCCCTCTCCGCGCTTGTCCCGCAGACTTGTGGAAGGAGATAGTGGCTGGCGGTGAGGCCCGCATTTACTTATGAAAACCATCCTTAAATTCTCCGGCCCCATAATTTTCTTCCTCACCTGGCAGTGGATGGAATACAACGAGCATCCTAACGGTATGAGCATTACCGCTGGATTGCTGGCATGGATGGCGCTGTGGTGGATGACAGAAGCAGTAAACATTTATATTACGGCTTTACTCCCTTTGTTTATTCTTCCTTTAACAGGCGTAATGAAAATGGGAGAAGTTACTCCTTCCTATATGAATGATATCATCGTTCTGTTTATCGCCAGCTTTTTGTTTGCCTATGCTCTTGAAAAATGGAACCTTCACAACCGCGTGGCGTTGAAAATTATTCTGAGTGTGGGAAATACTCCTTCGCGCGTTTTATTCGGACTGATGTTCTCTTCCTATTTTGTTTCGATGTGGATAAACAATACCGCTACGGTAGCCATGTTGCTGCCCGCAGCATTGGCTATTATCGGACAATTGGATAAGCCGGGTAAACCAACAAAAATGGCTGCACCGCTATTGATCGGTTTGGCATTTTCGGCCTCCATTGGCGGAATGGCTACGCTGGTAGGAACTTTTCCCAATATGATTTTTTTTAAAGAGTACCACGACCGTTTTCCCAATGAAATGCCCGTTACTTTTGCCGACTGGATGATGTTTGGTGTGCCCATCAGCATAGCGATTTTTGTTATTTGTTTTTTTGTTTTACGTTTTCTCCACCGCGGGGCAATGACCAGCGAGTCGCTTGATCTTACCCGTTGCCGGAATGATTACAAAGCGCTGGGTAAACTGAAATACGAAGAAAAATGGATGATCTTTTTCTTTTTCTCTATGTTGCTGTTGTGGTTCTTCCTTTATAAAATGGATCTCGGCTCTTTCACCATTCCGTCATGGACATCCTTGTTTGGCATTGAAAACGGAATGAGCAAAGACACCAAATTCATCACCGAAGCCACGGTAGCCATCGCTTTGGTTTTTCTTATGTTTTTTATTCCAACACACAATGCAAAACAAAGTTTACCCACCGAAGGTTCTGCGAAGGCGGGAACACTTCTCGACTGGCACGATGTGAAAAGAATACCACTGGGAATTTTGTTTTTATTCGGTGGAGGATTTGCTATTTCAGATGCCGTTGATAAAACCGAACTCGATCTGCTGATTTCCGGTATGCTTCAGAATTTTTCCGACCTTTCACCTTTCGTGCTCATTCTTTGTCTCTGTATTTTCATGACTATCCTCAGCGAGTTTGCTTCCAATACCGCTTCATTGCAATTGGTGTTTCCTATTCTTGCTCCGTTCGTAGTAAGTTTGGGCGTTCATCCGCTTACAGTACTTATTCCTGTTACCCTGGCTGCCTCCAGCGGATTTATGCTGCCCATTGCCACACCGCCCAATACGCTGGTATTCGGAAGTGAGCGCATCAAAACCAAAGAAATGATCCGTGCCGGCTTTTTCATCGACCTTGCCGGAATTACCATTATAACGATGTCGGCATTTACGATTATTAAGTGGGTGATGGGAATTTAAGGAAAGCAGTGGAGGGAAGGAAGGGGATGCGGATCAAACGAATGATGAGTACATGATTTTTGATATTTGAATACAGAAATAACGAATGCTGACGCTTCGGTCAGCATCCCGATCGGAGCATCGGGATAATTGAATAATGAACAACGAATGAAGAAGTGAAGGATGAAAAACGAAATAGCCGGCTGAGTGGGTTGCGCGGAGGATAGGAGGGATCCGAAGCCGGGATTTTGGAATGCGGAATGACGAACATTAGAGTACATGAGTATTGAAGTAAGAAGTGGAATGCAAAAGATGTTAGATGGGGAGATATTAGATGTTAGACAGATGCAAGCTGTTTGCCACATGCTTTCTTCACTTTTGCGTAGCTTACTCCTACGCTGAAGCTTCAACGCAGCAAAGGGCGTGGAGGAGATTTGCGGGGTGGATAGGAGGGATCCGAAGCCGGAGTTATGAAATGCAAATAATTATTATACCGCATCCGCCAAAAAATCACACAACTTTTTCCCGGATTTATAATGGGAAACGAGCGTGTCGATAAGTTTATCGCTGGTGATAATTTTTGCAGGAGCCTCGGTATGCCAGTAGAAATTTTTATTGGCAATGAGCGGTTGTTTTTCATGCGCTTTTTTGAATTCTGCCGGGATTCGTTTTTGTACTTCGCCTTCTACTTTTTTATAAACCGATTTAAAATTTTTATCATTTACCAGCGCATCAAATTTTTTCAGGTTGCCGGCAATTCCTTTTCGTACTTTTTCCAGCGCAGGTTTCTCAAGATTATAAGCGCCCTGGTAAATGCGGATACACTCAGGATTCAGCTCAAAATAAAATCCCGGGGTGTCAATATGCTTTCTTCCATGTTCCGATATCACGGCTGCCATATACATTTTATAAGGCGTTTTGTCTTTCGAAAAACGAATGTCGCGGTTAATGCGAAATACACATTCTTTTGCACCCACGTTTTTCAGCGAGGCATCATGTTTGGAAAGGGCTTTGATCAAATCGTCAACAAAAAGATAAAATGGCTCTTTCACATTTTTTTCGTAACGCTTGCGATTGGCATCAAACCAGTCTTTGTTGTTGTTCGGGGCGAGTTCTTTGAAAAAATTCAAAAAATCGGGAGAAAAATATTTTTTCATTGTTTGGCAGGTTTTGCGGTAGCTGACTGAATAGAATCCAGCATCACTTTTCCTTTGTTGAAATTAATTTTTACAAACTCTTTTGCATTGGGTGAAATGGTACAATCCCAAACGGTATCAAATGGCTCAATTTTCCCCAGTGAATCGATGATATTGATCGTAAACCTGTGCTTGCCGGGAAGAAGGAACATGTAAATGCTATCCACCAGTCCCGATTCTTCACTGCTGTAGGAAGTGGAAAAATCGTATTCTGAAATGGTAATATTCGGACGGGCAGCCAGTAGTTTTTTATCGGGGAGGAAATAAAAAACAGAGCTCAGTTTATTTACTTCGTTATTGGCGATCATATAAATAAAATCAAATACAGCCCTGAATTTTTTTCCATTCTCTCCTTTTATCAGTTTCACGGCACTGTCTTCCATTTTATACGTTTTTCCACCCATCGTTAAAGTAAGATGTGTAGTTCCCTTATCATAAATAGTTCCACCCGCATCTTCCGATTCAATGGAAGCAATATCATTATCCCTGATCAGCACGGCCAGCGAATCAAGATAGTCGGAAACCATAGAGAAATACCATTTGTTGGTAATGTCAATAGCTCCCGATTCCATATAACTGGAATCATAGGAAATATAAATGGTATACCAATCGGGACTCATCCCTCCGCCATATCCTATTTCAACCGCCATATCTTTTTCCCATTTATCGGGATAGACAATTTTTTCTCCGCCACTTTCATTTCCGTTTTTTTTTCCTCCACAGGAAAAAAGGGAAAGAGCGGTTAAAACAAAAATCAATTTTCTCATGGTAAAATATTTTAGCTAAATTTAGTACAAATTTTATATACCATTATATGAGCAGCGAAAAATCAACCGCCAATAAGGTTGTGGATCAGATGTATAACAATGATCCGTTCAGCATCTGGCTGGGCATTGAACGCCTGGAAGAAAGTGCGGGAAAGTCGGTTTTGCGAATGAACGTAAGGCCCGAAATGCTCAACGGTTTTGGCATCGCCCATGGCGGAATTACTTATTGTTTGGCAGACAGTGCGTTAGCTTTTGCCTCCAATTCTCACGGAAAAAAAGCAGTTTCCATCGAAACCTCCGTTTCGCATCTTCAGCCTGTAAAAGAAGGAGATATTCTTACAGCCACCGCTGTTGAAAAAAATTTATCAAATAAAATAGCGGTGTATGAAGTGGATATTAAAAATCAAAATAGTATACTTGTAGCCCATTTTAAAGGAACGGTTTACCGAACTTCAAAAGATTGGGAAATATAAGGCAGTATTCAAAATGAAAGACGCATTTATCATTGACGGTGTACGTACTCCCGTTGGAAATTTTGCAGGAACTCTGGCAACCATTCGTACGGATGATCTCGCTGCCTTCGTAATAAAAAAACTCGTTGAAAAATTTCCTTCACTTGACCTGAAACAAATAGAAGATGTAATTTTTGGTTGCGCCAACCAGGCTGGTGAAGATAACCGAAACGTAGCACGCATGGCACTTTTGCTTGCCGGTCTTCCTGTTGATGTGGCGGGAGAAACCGTTAATCGTTTGTGCGCATCAGGAATGTCGGCAGTAATTAATGCAGCGCGGGGAATTCAAACCGGTAATGGTGATATGTATATTGCCGGTGGAGTGGAAAACATGACGCGCGGCCCCTGGGTAATTTCAAAAACTTCATCGGCATTCGGACGTGATGCTCAAATGTTCGACAGCAGTTTCGGGTGGCGGTTTATCAATCCCGGAATGCAGGAATTATATGGAACAGACGGAATGGGAGAAACCGCAGAGAATTTAGTTGATCTTTATAAAATAAACCGCGATGACCAGGATGCTTTTTCATTGTGGTCGCAGCAAAAAGCAGCAAAGGCAGAAGCATCAGGAAGATTTAAGGAAGAAATAACAGCTGTTCCCATCCCGCAAAAAAAAGGCGATCCGCTGATGTTTGAAAAAGATGAATTCATAAAAGCCAATACTACAAAAGAAACACTGGCAAAACTTCGTCCCGCTTTTCGAAAAGACGGAAGTGTAACAGCCGGAAATTCATCAGGATTAAATGATGGAGCGGCTGCGTTGCTGATTGCTTCCGAAAATGCGGTAAAAAATAATAACTTTAAACCGAAAGCACGTATCGTTGCCTCTGCCGTTGCCGGTGTGGAACCGCGCATTATGGGAATAGGGCCGGTGAAAGCCAGTGAAAAAGCTTTGCAGCGCGCAGGATTAAAGTTAAGCGATATAGATGTTCTTGAACTGAATGAAGCCTTTGCCGCACAGGTGTTGTCGTGTACCCGTGCTATGGGACTGGCTGATAACGATCCCCGCATCAATCCTAACGGTGGAGCCATTGCTATTGGCCATCCGCTGGGAATGAGTGGCGCACGTATTGTGAATTCAGCAGCGATTGAACTGCATAAACAGAATAAGAAATACGCATTATGTACAATGTGTATCGGAGTAGGGCAGGGCTATGCAGTAATTTTGGAAAAAGTGTAATCAATGAGTACCGGTATATAAACAAAAAAACAAGTATCAATTATCTAAAACCTGACACTATGAGTATGTTAAAAAGTTTCGAAGAGCTTGACGTTTACAAAGCTTGCAGAGAGTTAAGACAAGAGATTTCGAATTTAGTGAAAACTCTTCCGCAACAGGAGCAACACAAATTGCAAAGCCAGTTGCTGCGTTCATCGCGCGCTGTTACTTCTGCCATTGCAGAAGGATTTGGCCGTTTTCACCACCTTGAAAACATCCAGTTTTGCCGCCAGGCACGCGGATCACTGATGGAAACACTCGAGCATCTTATTATTGCTTCGGATGAAGGTTTCATCTCTCCCGTTACACTGGAAGAATTCCGTAACAAACAGGCAGATTGCCTGCGTATCCTTAACGCTTACATTTCACATCTGAAAAAAGCGAAAAACCGCGCTTTCGAAACAGTGCCGGTTTCTCCTTTATACCAGGAACAGGGGCAACCCCAGTTTTAATTTATAAATTCATTATACCGGTACTCATTGATTTATTTATCCCGGTAAAAATGATTTATGATCTACGAATTCAACGGATTTAAACCGGTCGTTCACGAATCTTCATTCGTTCATCCGCAGGCCTGCGTTACGGGAAATGTTATTATCGGGAAAAATGTGTACATCGGTCCCGGTGCCGCTTTGCGTGGCGACTGGGGAGAAATTATTATTGAAGACGGATGTAATGTGCAGGAAAACTGTACCGTGCATATGTTTCCGGGAGTAACCGTTTTACTGAAAGAAGCTGCTCACGTTGGCCATGGTGCTATTATTCACGGTGCCACTCTCGGCCGCAATGTGCTGGTGGGAATGAATGCCGTAATTATGGATCGCGTGGTGATTGGCGACAACAGTATTATCGGTGCGTTGAGTCTGGTTACTGCTGATACCATTATTGGAGAAAGAAAACTCGTTGTGGGAAATCCCGCGCGCGAAATAAAAGATCTTTCTGAGGATATGATCAGCTGGAAAAGCAAAGGCACCGAATTGTATCAGCAACTTCCCAAAGAATTATACGCCACCTTAAAACCCTGCGAGCCACTTCGCGAAAAAGAAGCTAATCGCCCCCAACAGGAAACGATGTATAAAACGTGGAATGAAATAAAAGGGAAATAAGATCAGGAAAGATAGTTGTCCACAAACTCACGTATACATCCTTCTCCGCCTTTTGTCTGCAAAATAATATGAGAGATCATTTTGATACGGCCAGCCGCATCAGCAGGACAAGCACTCAGCCCCACTTTTTTCATCAGCTCTTCATCATTAAAATCGTCACCGATATACGCCACGTTTTCCAGTTCAATGCCAAGCTGGGCACACCAGGCTTGAGTTACATCCAGTTTGGGTAAATTACTTACTTCAATGAAATCAATTTTCAATAAGGAAGCTCTGCGTGTGATCAGGTTTTTGTTTATACCGTGCGAGATAATTCCCGTTTTTATTCCTTTTTCACCAAGATGTTTTAAAACAATGCCGTCTTTGGCATTAAATTTTTTGTATTCATCCCCGCTTTCGCTGTAATACATTCCCGCGTCCGTCATTACTCCGTCTACATCCAGTATCAGCAGTTTTATTTTTTTCGATTTTATTTCTTCTATGGAAGATAAGTGGCCCCTTACCAAAACATCAATGGAAATTTTAAAATGATCGGCAATGGTGGCTAAATCATCGGGTGTGGGTTTGCGCAGGTCGCTGAAATCCATTCCCACTTTTATCGCCAGCGAATTGAGATCGAGCTTATGCTGGCGGCAGAGGTGTTCTATATTTCTGAAATAATTTCCCATCAGATAATTTTTCGTCCTATGGCAGCAGCTACACCGTTGAGTGTTTTGGTCATCTGCCTGAATTGGTCGTGGTTTAATTGCTGTGATGCATCGCTTTTTGCCACTGCGGGATTAGGGTGTACTTCCACCAGCAATCCATCCACTCCCATAGCTGTACATGCGCGGGCAAGATCCGCAACACCATAAGCATAACCCATTGCATGACTGGGATCGAGAATAAGAGGAAGGTTGGTGTATTCTTTTAAATAGGCTACACCGCAGAGGTCAAGTGTAAAACGTGTTTTGGTTTCAAAGGTCCGGATACCGCGCTCGCACAACATTACATTCTCATTTCCTCCCGATAAAATAAATTCTGCACATTGAACAAATTCCTGCAACGTGGTGCCAAATCCTCTTTTCAGTAAAACAGGCTTGCGTGTTTTTCCGCACCGCTTTAAAATACCGTGGTCGTACATGGATTTTGCACCAATCTGTATAATATCAGAATATTCTATCACTTCTTCTATGTGAGTGGCGTCACGCACTTCGGTAATGATATTCAATCCGTATTTCTCACGCATTTTGGCAAGCAGTTTCAAACCTTCCAGCCCCATTCCCTGGAAAGTATAGGGAGAAGTACGGGGTTTGTAACATCCTGCACGTAAAGTGGAAATATTCAATTCTTTCATCAGCTCCGCACTCTGCGTTATCTGCTCTTCCGATTCGACCGAACAAGGCCCGCCAATAAGTATGGTGTTGTTCGTATGCCCGCCAATCGTTATGTGGTTAATTTTTACTTCTCTTGTTTCGGGTAAAAATTTTCTGCTGGCCAGTTGCATATCATCCGCCATCACTACCACCCGTTCGGTAACGCTTTCATATTTTTTATCCGGTTCTTTAACAGAAGAAGAAGTGACCAGTACATTTTTTCCGTTTTGTTTTACGAGAATAGCTTTCATCTCCACTGCCAGCTCAGCAGCCTGTTCTTCTTTTACCGTATTTTTTAATTCAATGATCATGCTTCTCCTTTGATAAGATTAATAAATGTAACAGCACCGGTTACCAGCTTTGCATCATTCACTACCGGAAGATAGGTAACAGGAAAATCTTTTGATTTGATCAGGCGAACCAGTTCCTGTACAGTGGCATTTTCACTAACGGTTACCGGGTTTCGGTTAGTCATGGAACTGATATCGGTTTTGTTCAGGTTGTCGATATTGGCCAGTAATCCCTTGCGGATATCGGCATTGCTGATAATGCCTTCCAGTACATTGGTTTCGCTGGTAAGAATGGTAAACCCGAGTTTATAATCATCCACACTTTTCAGCACGTCTTTCAGCGATCGTTTATCCGGCTTCAATAACGGAATTTCATCCTGGTTCATCATGAAATCCTTCACGGTATAATGCGATTCGTTTTCGTGTGTCTTCAGATTCAGTAATGCAAAACCAATACTGTTGGAATTAAAAAGATAGGATCCCGAAACGGACGCATACACACCCATATTGCGCAGGATAAAGGAAACTTCTCCGTTTACTCCACCGTCAACATGAATTCTTTTTCCGGGATAACGGTTGCGGAACAAACGTATTTTCCTGAAATTTTCCTTGTTGAATGTACCACCGCTTTTTCCCGGTGTGGTAGCCATAAATAAAATGAACGAACATTTTTCTGCATAGTTCTCAAATACCGAAATATCGGTTTCGGAGGTAATGGCCAGTCCGATTTTCGACTGAATTTCCGAAGGAATTTCCAAAGGCTCTTCGAGTCCTTCGTATTGAAAAGTCACCATTTCCACCGGTACTTCTTTCAGTAGTTTGAAAAACTTCGATGGATTTTTGCTGATGATATGAAGGTCGATGGGCGTTTGGCTTATTTCTTTTATTTTCCGGATATCGTCAAAAACAAAAGGATTGTCGTTGCAATCGATGTGAAAATAATCGATGCGGTGGGCATCCAGTTCGCGGATAGTGGATGACAGCTCACCGTTTTTGTTGGAATAGACCGAGGCAGAGATTTTCACAATTCAAAAGTAATAAAATACGGCAGAAGAGCTCAAATGCTGCATTTATAGATAAAAGCAGGAGGAATGTTCATGGGTGTAAAATCCAGTTTCACATTCCTGAATTTGGTTTTAAGCAGCTTATGGGCATTTAGGGTATATTGAAACTGTATAAAAAGGCCTTTCGGACTAAGGTGTTTGGCGGCCTGTGTAAGAATAGAATTTTTGATCTGGGAGGGAAGTACGGTAAATGGCAGCGAAGAAATGGTATAATCAGCTTTCTCCACTCCGTATTGAACCAGGTATTCTCCTATTTTTTCGGCCGAATCGTTGATGAGAATCATTCGGTCGTCTTGTATCTCTTTGCGAATCATTTCACAAAAACCCGATTGTGTTTCAAAAACAAACAATTTGGCATCGGGGCGCATGTTTTTGAGTAATTCTTTGGTAAAAATCCCTGTTCCGGGTCCAAACTCCACAATATTCAACGCGAATTTGAAATCGATGGGAGCCACCATTTTTTTAGCCAGGAAAACAGAGCTTGGCGATATCGCACCCACGGTCTTGCGTTCCCTCAGAAACTCCTTAAAAAATCGTATTCCTTTTGCCACACTAACACGTTTAAGACCGCCAAATTTAAGAATTCATTTCATAGTATCCACAAGGGTTTTGTACAAGCGGTTTTTTAACAATCGCTCCTTCTTTGGTGAAGTGGCTTGAAAAATGAAGATTCTTGACGATATTTGCGCCCTTAATCGATAAAAATGAGGAATTTATTATTAGCAGGACTGGTTTTGGCGATGATACCGGCCAACGCCCAGGACAAGAAAAAAGCCGCTTCTTTATTTGAAGCCGGTGACTTTGAAGCCGCTATGGAAGAATACCAGTTGCTGCTGGATAAAGAACCCGAAAATTCAATGTATTCCTACCGGTTGGGTATATGTTATCTTAATACCAATTTAGATAAAACCAGGGCTATTCCCTATCTCGAAAAAGCCGTTGCGGCAGCCGATGCCGATCCCAACAGCCTCTATCTTTTGGGCCGGGCCTATCATTTTTCCTACAAATTTGATAAAGCTATCGAATGCTTCAATAAATTTCAAAAAGGGGGAAAAGGAACACCCGAAAATTTACAGGATGCCGCCAAACAAATTGAATATTGCCAAAATGCACTGGAGCTGATGAAATTCCCCGTGAATGTGAAATTTGAAAATCTCGGTTCGGGTGTAAATTCCAAATACCCCGATTATTACCCGTTTGTTCCGCTGGATGAATCGTTTCTTCTTTTTACCTCCCGCAGAAATGATGGCAGCAATGCGCGCCCCAATGGTTCGTTTTACTCCAATGTATATATCTCTAAAACCGTAAAAGGAAAATTCGAGATTGCCAAACCCGTATCTGCCTTAAATACCAAAGAAGAAGATGAGGCCATTGTGGGATTATCAAATTCAGGACAAGTAGCTATTCTTTACACCGAAAACCTGGAAGGGGCGGGTGATTTGTTTTCTGTTCAGAAATCAGCCGATGGTTTTTCGGGAAAAGTATTGCTGGATAAAGAGATCAATACCAAATACGAAGAAATTGCTGCATCCATATCAGCCGATAGCAACGAAATTTATTTTGCCAGTAATATGCCGGACGGTTTTGGTGGAATTGATATTTATGTAAGCCGCAAACTTCCCAATGGAAAATGGAGTACGGCACAAAATCTCGGTCCCAGCGTAAACACTCCGATGGATGAAGATTTTCCATCCATTTCTCCCGATGGAAAAACACTGTTTTTTTCTTCCAAGGGACATGCCGGAATGGGTGGCTATGATATTTTTAAAGCCGAATTTGATAATGAAAAAATGCGTTTCATGCAGGTGCGCAATGTGGGTTTTCCTATCAATACTCCCGAAGACGATATGAACCTGCGGATGGATGAATCGGGTAAATATGGTTACATCTCTGCACTAAGGAGCGAAGGGTTAGGCGACCTGGATATTTACCGCGTCAATTTCCTGGATAATGAACCGCGTTATACGCTTTATACAGGAACAATAAAAACTACCGATGCCGCAAAACCCATTGATGGAATTTCCATTCTTATTTCTGATGCCGAACTGGGAGAATTATATGGTGAATACCTGCCCAATCCCAACAGCATGCGGTATGTAATTATTCTTCCGCCCGGAAAATTCCGTCTCGATGTGGAAGCAGAAGGATTTAAATCACACATGGAGGTGATTGAAGTGCTCGATAAAAACGAATACCGTTTCGAAATAAAAAAAGATATTCAGCTGGAACCTGAAAAATAAATGGATTTTTCAATTACTTCTTTACTGTGTATCATCACTGCAGTAATTTCGTTTTCTGCACCGGTTTCATCCGGTCTTTTCGGAAAACTCTGCTGGCATCCCTATTCTGTAAAACACAACAAAGAATGGTACAGGTCCATCACCCATGCGTTTGTTCATGTGGATATTTTCCACCTTATCTTTAATCTTATTGCACTGTATTCATTCGGCCGTGTGCTGGAAGAGGCCTGGATGCTGCGGTTTGATACAGCAGGGAAATTTTATTTTATCATTTTCTATATTTCTGCAGCTGTTTTTTCAACGCTTATTTCTTTTAAAAGAAACCAGGATAATGTGTATTACAGGGCAGCGGGTGCTTCGGGGGCGGTTTCGGGGGTTTTATTTGCTTCTATCCTGGTAATACCCGAAATCAAAGTGGCTTTCATTTTTTTTCCGGTTGGAATTCCCGGATGGATATTTGCAGCCATGTATCTCGCAGCTGAATATTATTTCGATAAACAAAAAAACAAATTCATCGCCCATGATGCACATATTTCAGGTGCTGTTTATGGAATTATTTTCACATTAATTCTGGATTATCATTACGGGATTAATTTTTGGAATACTATTACTTCGTATTTTTAGAAAAAATGAATAAAGCTGTTTTTCTCGACCGTGATGGAGTGATCAATGAAGAAAGGGGAGAGTATACCTGGAAAAAGGAAGATTTTATTCTTCTTCCGGGTGTGGCGGAAGCTTTGAAAAAACTAAAAACAAAAGGTTTTCTGCTAATCGTTATCACCAACCAGGGCGGTATTGCACGGGGATTGTATTCACTGCACGATTTTTATACGGTAAACAAATTTATGCTCACCGAACTGGAAACAGCAGGAGCAAAACCTGATGACTGGTTTTTTTGTCCGCATTACCACGAAACCGGCCAATGCCTCTGCCGCAAACCCGAAAGCCTGTTGCTGGAAAGGGCGGCCGGCAAACACGCTATTGATTTGACATCTTCCTGGTTTATTGGCGACCGCGACAGGGATATAGAGGCCGGAAAAAAAGCAGGGGTAAAAACTATTAAAGTAGAATCGAATTCCTCACTTTTGAGTATATTAGACCAAATTTCGTAAATGCCACACGAATTTATTGCCGATAATAATGGCGTGTTAACGGAAGCAGGACAACCGTATCTTTTTGCTTCCAACCGTTCGTTCCGTTATGGTGACGGATTGTTTGAATCTATCCGCGTGGTAAACGGCAAGCCTTTCAATATGGAGCATCATGTGGCGCGGTTAAAAGAAGGAATGGCTGCTTTGCGTATTGATATTCCCCCGCATTACACCACAGATTATTTTACAAAAAAAGCAGGAGAGTTAATTACAGCCAATGCTGTTTCACAGGGAGGAAGAATACGCCTTTCCGTTTATCGCGACAGTGATGGTTTCTATAATCCATTATCCAACGATGCCGGTTATTGCATGGAAATAACCCCGCAACTCAATAATCTTTTCGAACTTAATGAAGACGGATTGTCGGTAGATCTTTATATGGAAATAAGAAAACCGGTGAATAAACTTTCCATTTATAAAACCTGCAATTCCATCAATTATATCCTTGCTGCCTTATGGGCAAAACAAAATAAGCTGGATGACGCATTGCTCATTAATGACAAAGGAAATATTATCGAAGCTTCAAGTTCAAACCTGTTTATTGTATGCAATGGCGTATTATATACCCCGGCACTTACCGATGGTTGCCTGGCGGGTGTAATGCGTATGCAAATCATTAATATTGCGCTGGAAAATAAAATCAAAGTGTATGAATGTAGTCTTACTCCCCAAAACCTGCTGGTGGCCGATGAGGTGTTTTTAACCAGCGCGGTAAAAGGGCTGCAATGGATCGTAAGCTATAAAATGAAACGATATACCAACACGCTTACCCGTTCGCTTCTCGAAAAACTCAATCAATACGCAAACCGTTAGCCTTATGCTGATAGATATACCACATAACAAAAAAGCCCGCGTAGTGATCGTGGGCGGAGGATTTGGCGGAATAAAACTGGCACAGAAACTCCGCAATAAAAACGTGCAGGTGGTGCTGCTGGATAAACACAACTACCATACCTTTCAGCCACTCATGTACCAGGTAGCCACTGCCGCACTTGACGCCAGTAATATTGCCTATCCTATCCGGAAAATTTTCGGACGGAGCCAGAACGTTTATTTCAGGATGGGAATGGTGCACAGCATTCATCCCGATGAGAAAAAAATAGTGGTGGATAACGACCATATTTTTTACGATTACCTGGTGATTGCCACAGGAGCAAAAACCAATTATTTCGGTAATGAAGGATTGACTATTTCTTCCATGCCAATGAAAAGTATTCCCGAAGCGCTCGACCTGCGAAGCCTCATACTGCAGAATTTCGAAAAAATTCTGATGATCTCCAATGAGAGAAAAAAACAGAGTATGATGAATTATGTGATTGCTGGGGCCGGCCCAACAGGAGTGGAACTGGCGGGTGCATTGGGAGAACTGAAACTAAAAGTGCTTCCCAAAGATTATCCCGAACTGGATTTTTCTAAAATGAATATCTATATCATCCAGGCAGGCGATCGTATTTTACCTATGTTCTCTCCCAAATCGTCCGAGCGCGCTAAAAAATATCTCGAAAAACTGGGTGTTACCGTTGTGCTGAATACACGTGTGCTGGATTACAGCGGAGATTATGTGCAAACCAATACCGGGCAGGATATTATTGCAAAAACATTAATCTGGACAGCAGGAGTTACAGGCGCTCCGGTGGAAGAAGGATTAAATAAAGAATCGATTAATAAAGCCGGGCGATATGTGGTGGATGAGTTTAACCGAGTAAAAGGATATGAAGATATTTTCGCTATTGGCGATGTGGCTTGTATGCCCACCAAAGAATTTCCCAATGGCCACCCGCAGGTAGCACCGGTTGCTCAGCAGCAGGGAGCACTTTTTGCCAAAAATATTTGTCTGCACCTGGAAGGAAAATCCATGAAGCCATTTAAATATTTCGACAAGGGTTCGATGGCTACAGTGGGAAAAAATAAGGCTGTGGTTGAAATAGGTAAACTCAAATTCGGAGGATTTTTTGCCTGGGCTACGTGGATGTTCGTTCACGTGATGTCGCTCGTGGGATATTCCAACCGGCTGGTAGTATTGTGGTCGTGGACACGCAACTACTTTAGTTCGGATAAGGGAATTCGCCTCATCATCCGTCATTTCGACCTGATGGCTGAAAAACGGAAACGTAAAATGAGTGTTGGTGACGGAGATCACTAACATTGCGTTGAATTATTAAATACATTTGCAAAAAAAAAACAGCGATGAAAAAAATCATTTTTCCTGTAATGATAACAGCAGTTCTTGCGGCCTGTGGTGGCGGAGATAAGAAAGAAGATAAAAAAGATGAAAAACCGAAAGAAGATACGGTGAAAACCGCCTCTGCCGAAGTGTATGGCGATACTATTTCTGAAGAGGGGGCCATGACAATGACCGATTTTATTTCGGGAATGAATGGAAAAGATTCCATGGAAGTGAAAATTACTTCCACCATCAACGAATGTTGCCAGAAAAAAGGTTGCTGGATGATGGTGGATATGGGTAATGGCGAAGAAATGCGCGTTCGGTTTAAGGATTATGGATTTTTTGTTCCCAAAGATGCAGCCGGAAGAGAAGTTACTATGGAAGGCTGGGCATACAAAAAAATACTGTCGGTGGATGAACAAAAACATTACCTGAAAGATGCCGGTGCTGCACAGGAAGAAATTGATGCAGTAACAGCACCCAAAGATGAATGGTCGTTCATGGCTCACGGTGTGATCATCAAAGATGCAGAGTAAACTTTTTTATCTTTCCTTTTTACTTTTTGGGTTGATCTCCTGTGGCAGAGAAGAACAAAAATCTGTTGCCGGAAAAAAGGATTCAGCCGATTGCGAAAAGCCGGATATAACGGATAGCGAACTTACGTTGCTGATGCGCGACATGGAAGCGCAGATGAAAGTGGCGCGCCAGTGCATCATCGATAACCAGCCCTTGCCCGATTCCATTTCATTGAATTTTGTAAATATTCACTCGGCCATACCTACCGATCCGGCAGACCATAACGAACAATTCGAATCGTTTGCTTCGGCATTTTTAGCCAATACCAACAGGATAAAATCAGCAGAAGACAGTTCGCGGGTGCAGGTATTTAATGCTTCCGTTCAAAGCTGCATCGATTGTCACCATTCTTTTTGCCCCGGCCCGATTGAGAGAATTGGGAAGTTGACGATTAAGTAAAAGGCAGAAGGAAGCAGGTAAAAGGTGTGATGGGATTTTATTACTATTTTTTTTTGGTTATATCGATATTTAAGTTTTCGCGACCACAATTTTTCCCGTCTTAATTCTTTTATTTCCCCTCACTTCCCAAATGTAAACACCGGTACTCAAAATAACTTCTACCGATAAACTTCCGTTATTCTGATTCAGTGTTTCCTTGTAAACTCTCCTGCCAATAGCATCATACAAATAAAACATTCCCTCCGTTTCTTCATCGAGGTTGTAATTCAAAGTAAAATGACCATCATTCGGATTTGGAAATACACTAACCTCGTAAACGTTAGTGTCGGGTGGATCGCCAACGTAAACATCGTCTATATAATAATACGCCATATAACCACCTAAGGGGTTTATAGCTATAGTATCAAAGGTTAAATCGGTATTATCTTTAAAAGTGCCAATAACTAAATACTTTTCTCCGCCTTGAGCTATAAAATTTCCAGAAATTTTAACCCAATTAGTGTCATCCTTAATGGTTTCACTTCCAGATACGATTTGAGGTGAATAGTTTAAATTAATAAAAGAAGCATTAGTATCAATAAGAACGTTTGAAAAGTAAATTCCTATCCAATTAGTGGATAGAAATGCGCTATCCGCTCTTGACAAAAAAAACTCAACATAATATGTCTTTCCTCCCATTAACGTATCTTGAAGCTCACCTTCAATATATTCTCGATTGTTTGTTGCCCCTTCTTCAACTCCTATACCTGCATAAGCTTTACCGGTTCTTGCATATTGAAACCCAATCGAATTTTGAGGCACATCAACATTACCAACTGATGTAATGGTACAGCATTCATTAAAATAATCGGGTGTACTCCATATTGGATCTATCCAATCAATTACTCTGTAAAACTCGCTTAAATATTCAGGACACGAATTATTTAATTCAAAACTTGAATTTTTAACGAGGTTAGTTTGAGATTCCCCGGTTTTAATTATCAAACCTATGAGTAATATTAAAGATACCTGTTTCATAAAAAAGGGACGCGAAGCGTCCTCCCTGCAAATTTACTTCGATTTTATTAATTTTTCTCTTTCCATAAACGTATCAGATTCATTCAATTATTAGAGACTACCATTTTTCCCGTCTTAATTCTTTTATTTCCTCTCACTTCCCAAATGTAAACTCCGCTACTCAAAATAACTTCTACCGGAAAGCTTCCATTATTCTGATTCAATTTTTTCATATAAACTTTTCTCCCAATAGCATCATACAAATAAAATATTCCATCTGTGTCTTCATCGAGGTTGTAATTAAGAGTAAAATTTCCATTGTTAGGATTAGGAAATACACTAACCTCGTAAATGTTAGTATCGGGGGGATCGCCAACGTAAACATCGTCTATGTAATAATAAGAGCCGTATCCTCCCATTGGATTGTACCTTGTAGTATCCCATGTGAATTCACTCGTATCTCTAAACAATCCAATTATTACATAATTTTCATTTCCCGTTGCTGTAAAATACCCCGAAATTTTTGTCCAGCCCAACGAATCGTAAATAATATTTCCAAAATCATTTTCAACTATGGGTACAATATTTATTTTCCCAATGGTATTCTCATAATATAATGAAGAAGAAAAACCTAACCCTATTCTATCAATGGCAATATTCTGGCTATCCGCAAAAGAGACATAAAATTCTGCATAGTATTCTCTCCCAGCGATAAGAGTATTTGTTAAAAATCCCTGTATATAATCTAAATTAGTAAATTGATTAAACTGAGCTATTCCCGCATAAGCATTACCAGATTTTGCATTTTGGTACCCTACAAAATTATATGGAACCCCAGCATTACTAAACCAAGGTGGGCTATAAACGTAACACGAATTATAATAATCAGGAGTATTATTTGAAGGGGAATTCCAAAACAGACATTTATTTATTTGTCCAATGCCATCCGGACAATTTAAAGTATCTTCAAAACTCGGATTCAATACAAAATTTGCCTGTCCTCTAAGTTCAAGAGATAAAAAAATCACTATATAACATAAAAATACTCGCATAATAAAAAGGGAGGCCGAGGCCTCCCTGCAAATTTACTTTGATTTTATCAATTTTTCCCTAAAAATTACAGTATCATCTATCTGTAATTCAATAAAATAAACCCCTGAGGACAGGGTGCTAATATCCACTTCAACTGATTTTTGCTCTAAAATGTTCATGGTTTTCACTGTTTTTCCTGTTACATCTACCAGATTTAAAACCGCATTTTCAATGTTTTCTTCAAAAGCCGCTGTAAACTTATTGTTGGCAGGATTCGGATAGATATTTACATGATTCAAAACCTTTTTTGAATCCCCGGTTTCAGAAATGCTGTTTCTCGGCTCGTTTACTTCGTCTTCAATATCCAATTGAAGCATTACCCGTGCGGCTGTTACCCCTGGGCCCCCGGTTAAACTGTTTTGAAATGCAATGTCTTCCAGTTCCAGTGTCATAGCATTGGATGGAGTTAATGAATCAGCTAAAAAATAAGGGGCAATTTCGTAAGCCCGCTTAAGGTTATATTCCCATGTATTTTGTGGAGATATTCCTGATAATAATTGAAAAGCTTGTGCGAATTGGCGATTGAATAAATAATTTTCTACCATATTAAACATTCCAATATTGGAGTTTTGTTCGGCTGAAAAGAAATTCTGATAATCAATATCATCAGGCACACCTAATAATAGCAGGTTCGTGTTATCGCTTAATTCCTTGTGAGCATATTTTTTATCAAATAGTTTAAATTCATTTTCATTATTGTTATATACATTTTCGTCACGAACTATTTTTCCTAATCTCGCCTCTCTGTCATCTGGAGGGGCTGGAGAAAAAAAACTTGAACAACGATCTGAAAGCGGAGAGGCTAAAGGATTATTGCTATTTGTCAAACTTCCTGATGCTAAATCATGTACCGGAGAATACCCATTTACCGGATAATACCATGAAATTTGTGGAAATATCCCACCGTGTAAATCAAATCCTCCACTTAAGGTATTCCAGGTGTTTCCGGTTGGAAGGTTTCCTACCACCTGCGTTCCCACAGATGCTGTTCCTGCCGGGCCTTCAAATGTAAAACCATAGAAGTTTTTATCGAGATTGTTGCATTCAAGATTTGCGTTGACACAATTTCCGAAAGCGCTGATTCCCGCTCCGCATTTTTCAATGAGATTTTTCGTAACGGTACATCCCTGGCTGTTTATCAAACGTATTCCCCGGATGCTTTGAAAAACATTTACCGATGGGTTTGCACCTAATTTATAAACGTGTTCGTCCTGCACTAAAATGTTGCGGCTGTTGTCTACTCTAACACCATAGTAAAACGGAACCACATTATTGTTAAGAGCACCAAAATTTACCGTATTTCCGAATACTTTCACCGAATTATTCGGCCACGGTTGCGGGCTTACCACGTTCCGCACCCATATTCCTACACGTTTGCGGTCAATAATGTTATTGAAAATGTTTGCAGTAATGTTTGATTGAAAAGTATTTTCTATCAAAATGGCGGTGTTGTCAATACAGTTCCCCGGGCAACTGGTATTTGAATTATTGATGCTGTTAAGATTAATGGTAAAATTACAATTTCCGACATCCAGGCCGTGAATTCCGATCTTTGTAAATTGGATTGTGTTATTTCTGATTACATGTGTTTTTCCTGCATTAAAATGCATAAACAATCCGGCTTCTTCAATATTTTTCAGCGTATTTCTCTGTGCCCTCATATTTACATTATCATATACTTTTGCACCAATATAACATTGGTTAAATTCATTTCTATTGGCATTAGTATTGTCTCCCAAAGTCAATGTTACAGGAGCAAATTTTGAACGTAGAAAAACGGCTGTGCCGATTGGGTCAATGCAGGTGGGACAAGGTGCAATATTATTCGGTCTGCGGATTCCCTGGAAACGATTTCCGAATAAGGTTACGCTGGATTCTGTGGCGTAAACTCCGTAATCCATATTACTGAATTCGTTTACGTTATTATAACTTATCCCGATGGTTATTCCCTTTACGTTAGCTATTTTCACACCATATTTCATTCGTTCTCCTGCATGTGGAGAATAAAGATTTGCGTTGGTGGTTTGAATAGAAGTTGTGTTCATCTGTCCCGGATGAATACCATTAAAGTTTAATGCCTGAACGGAGATATAGTTATTATTTAGTTTGGAATCCTGTATAGTGAATTTTGCTCCATTGGTGGAAACAATTCCATTGATTGCATCCCAGATTTCAGAATCGTCATTCGGATTTGGTGAAAGGCCACCGCTGACAAAAATGTGCGAAAGCGAATTATCTGCATAAATTCCATCCCACATTTCCGTACAAAGAGCTTTTACTTTTGTTTCCCGTATCCGCAATGTAATACCATCTTCTACAATAATTTTCCTTCCGGGAGCCACACGTATCTGGCAAAGCCTGAAATCAATGTTTGCGTCAACGATTAAATCACTTTGCAGAACAATATAATATCCCGCAACCTCATTGGGCCCCGTAAGGTATGGCGCAAAAAACTGGCTGGAATAAATTGTGTCGTTACAATAGCCCGTTTCTAAAGCTCCCATTGGTAACGGGTCAATCGGAGTACAACATGCTTCGAGCGCAATAGTCGTATCACTTACGCAACCAACGGAGTCAGTAAATGTAACCTCAAAAGCAATTCCGTTGCTCCCGGCAGGCCAAACGAAGGTAACCGGATTACCGGAAGTGAAATAGGAAATGATAGAATCGGTGAAAAATTCCCATGTAACATCACCAACACAATTTGCGCAAAAATAGGTAACGGTATCACAACATGTATTCAATGGTCCTTCAATTTCCAGTTCGATAGGTTTGCCAACATTGATCGTATCGTAAGTAGTAATAGAGCTATCGCATCCGGGATAGAAAAAGATCATGGTAAGAGAAACTATGTATTCTCCTGCAAATTCATATACATAATCTCCGGGTGGAGTAAATCCTGTAAATGTATTTCCGTCACCCATATTCCATACCCACGAAAAATCATTGGTGATTTGTCCCTGGCATTGGGAAAGATTATTGATGTGTAGCGTATCACAATCTATCTGTGTTTCAAATTCCGGAAATGGCCCAAGCCTGAATGGGAATCGCAAAGTATCACATGCGCAATTTTCCTCCGGTACAAAAAAATTAAACCGGGAGGGAGAGCATCCGATAACAATCAGTTCATGGTCGCCCGGGCAAAGACCCGGATCACTTGAGGGTGTACAATAATTTAGCAGGCTTGATTGTGTTGGTAAAGCATCCGGAAAAGTTGGAAGATTATCAATACTGATATAAATGTGAGTGGTTGTATCATTAAACGTTACTCCAAAATTACTGCATAATTCATCCCAGTCACAAAAGCGATTGCCATTAAGGACAGCTGTAAAATCAGGATCGGCATCCACTACATGTATCCACGTAGTGTAAGAAACTGTTGTGCCTGAAATCTGGTCGAAAAAACTAAAAGTAACCGGATAGACTCCTTGTACGGGATATAATAAAGGAAAACAGTTATTGGAAACATAATAATCATCAAGGGGATATCCGGCTGGCGGAGCAAAAACTGAACCCGGTGCTGAAACGGTGACGTTGGTTTGATAATTGGGATCAAAATTTGTCATTCCGTTTGCGTTTATGGCAGCGCATATTGGTGTATTTGTACAGATTTGTGAAATGCATGCACCATTAGTGAATGATTCAAGAAGAAAATTATTTTGCCCGGAATCGGAGTTACAACACTCGGTAGTCCCATTTGGGTGCGTCACACAAAAAGAAACCGGTTGGCCTCCGCCTCTTATGCATAACCTGAAATTTTTCACACCATAAGAACAACCCGGCTTTGTACAAATCAAAGGATCTCCTCTTTTTATCAAAATATAATAGTCCTGGCCGTATATAAGGTTATTTACAGAAAACTGCAGGGTGTCTTCAGCATCAATCGAATCTATCAACGTTAAAGAAGTGCAATTTCCCGAATACAGTTTTATATCATGTAAATGGGCTGGATCGTAGATGTTTGTATCCGCCTTAACAGTGATTATAGTATCAGTAGCTGTAAATTTTATCCAGTATTCTTGCGATGCAGCATCAAAAAAATAGTTGTTAAACTGGCAGGTGGCTTTCACCGTTGCGGGATCGGCATCAGCACAAACAGTATGACTTTGCGCTGCCAGGAAATGGAAAAATGCCGAAAGACAAAACAGGACTCCGCACAGAATGCCGTTTTGTAAAACCTGAATTTTGTTTCTCATAATCCGTGTTTTTATAAAGTTAGTTTATCCCTGTTTTTTCACCGCGGGAAATCCGGCCATTATTTTGCATTTTTATACATGTCTACCGCAATACTTTTATCCTCTGCATACATCTTATCAGAAAATGGGGCCTTATCCCCAGTAAATAAAGGGAATGTGTGAAACGAACAGAACCGCTCATTTTCTTATATGCCAAACCTTCCCTTTTTACTCACCTCATTATGTTTTCGGTATCCAGAGAATTATTAAGAAGCACGTGCTGCAATATAATACATTTTTTAAAAATAGCCCATATATGGGCTTTTAATTTTTTTACGATTCGAGGAATATTGAATGTGCAAAATATCAGCAATAATGAATTTCTGATTGCTCTGGGTAAAAGAATCAGGCAGCTTCGTAAACATAAGAAAATGACCCAGGAAGAATTGGGATTTCTTATCGGGAACTCGGGAAAACAAATCGGTCGGATTGAACGTGGAGAAAATAATGTTACAACAAGTATGATATATGCAATATCAAAATCACTCAATATTCCTTTGAAGGAAATTTTCGATTTTGATGTAACAGTTCATAAAAGCAAAAAATAATCTTTCTTAGTTTAATATAAAGAAACGAATCAAACTTATTCAAAAAAAAACCGCCTCTTTCGGAGACGGTTTTTGGTATATTTTTTAGAAGATTATGCTTCTGTAACCACTTCTTTTTTCTCGCGGATACGTGCTGATTTTCCTTTTCTTCCACGCAGGTAAAACA
>JBMORL010000036.1:80136-146493 GCA_049322335.1 Bacteroidota bacterium | reverse complement strand
CCCAGTAAAAATCTCCGCTCACAGCTTCTTTCGGATTGAAATAAATGAAATAGTCTTTTACATAGCGTTTCAGAATCGTTTCGCCCGACATCAGTGCACGTTGTATTCTTTCTGCATAATTGATACTGTCTGTAATCTCCCGGTGTTTTTCTTCGATAAGTTCTTTTTGTTTTACCACTTCTTCTGTTCTTTCTGTAACAGTTTTTTCAAGAATCTGCTGACGTTTTCTCAACGCCCTGGTGCGCAACCTGAAAATGGAAATAATGACAAAAAGAAAAAATACTATTCCGATAGTTCTAAACCACAAGGTTTGCCACCAGGCAGGATGTATTACAAATGAAAAATTTAGTTCTTCAGATACAACATCCTCCGAGCTTCTTGCTTTTATTTTTAATGTATATTTTCCCGGATCAAGATTGGAATAAGTGATTTGATGTGTTTTGCTCCAGTCGCTCCATTTTGGATCTGATCCTTCCATTTTCCATTGGTATTCTACTGCTCCGGGATCTATATAACTTATACCGGTAAATGAGAATTGGAGGTGATTATTATACCATTCGAGTTCCAGTTCTTCCGGAAAATTATTCCATTTATTTATGGAACGAAATGTTACGCCTGATAATGAATCCCAGTCAGGTTTTTCCATATTTAATTTAATTTCATCAAAAATGAGAAACGGAGGTTGTTTGAGATCTTTATTTTTTTTGAACCAAAATCTCACGAGCATTTTTTTGGAAGGTATCCACAACGATTTTTCGTTATCTTCTGTGATTTTTGCTGAAGTACATTCTATTCCCGTAAACCCTTCTGTATGCCGGAAAGTTTTTATTTCAGGAACACTTTCAAAAATATTTTTATTCCTGTTGGAAATAAATGATAATCCTTTACTGGTTCCAATCCACATATTCCATTCCCTGTCGGAATGAATAAATGAAATAGCATCATCCGGAAGCCCGTTGGAAGAAGTAAGATGCATCCATTCAGGCTTATTTTTACCGGGGATCCATCCTGAACGTATCACGCAAATACCCTCGCCAAAACAGGAAAACCAGGTATTATCATAACGATCGGTTTCAATAGCCAGAATATTATTGTTTAAAAGCCCTGTTGAATCATTGAAGTTATAAAAATACTTTTTGTCGTAATAAGATGCGCCACCACCATACGTTCCGATCCATAAATTTCCGTCATGTGTTTCTTTTAAGGATACAATATAAAAATGCGATAATCCCTGTGCCATCTGAAAAAATGAGACACTGTCGTTCCCTATTTTATTTAACGCCCATTGTGTTCCTGCCCAAATTTCCCCGTTATTCATTGGTTGAATAGCAGTGATCTTATCTGAGCTCAGTCCTTGTTTGCGTGAGTAGAGAAAAAAAGTTTTTCCATCATGTTTAAGTAATCCGTTTTCTGCTGTTCCTATCCATATATTTCCTTCCTTATCTTCAGTAATGGCAGTTATGGAAGACCAGATAAATCCGGTTTTTTCGTTTAAGTTATAATGATAATAGTCTTTCCCGTCATATTTTATCAGTCCTGCATCCTGGGTCCCTATCCAGGTGTGCTGTTTTGAATCATGAAAGACACAATTGATATTTTCGGAAGGCAATCCGCTTTTTGATGTATAATATGAAAATCCGTTGGACCGGTATTTTACCAGGCCGTTGCTTACTGTTCCGATCCAGAAATTGCCCCAGTTATCTTTTGTAATAGCACGTAAAAAGTTATCCGGCAGTCCTTCGTTCGTTCCGAAATGAAAAAAAACGGTGCCGTCATATCGCAACAATCCAATCATAGATGCCATCCAGAGAATATTGTTTTCATCTTCATAAATACTATACAACCGGTTGGTTTGGGGAATTTCTTTTATAACTTTTTTAACAAATGCTGTGTCATTCTCCACAACTATTAATCCATCCAGTGAAGCGCCATATATATTTCCGTTTTTTGTTTCTATAATATCTTTAATAATATTTTCTCCCTTGGTGGAAAATTTGAATGTATGAAATGTATGCCCGTCATATCTGATTAAACCGCCATTATGTGTTCCCATCCAAAAATTTCCTTTTTTGTCTTCCTCAACACAGTAGATCTGATCATTTCCCTTTTCAGTGTCATCCAGGAAATAAGTAGTGATATTTCCATCGTCATAAACAGAAACCCCTCCACCTGAGGTTCCTATCCACATCCTGTTTTTAGAGTCGTTGAATAAACACCACACATACGGACTTTTCAAACTGTCTTTTTCATTCAGATAACTAAAATTTTTGCCATCATAAATAGTAATTCCTTCATCGGTCGCGATCCAAATCCTTCCGGTATGATCTTCGGTGATATCCCAGACAATGTTATTGCTTAACCCGTTTAATTTATTTATAGTTGTAAAATTAATGCCATTAAAAACACTTACTCCGCCTCCATGAGTTGCCACCCAGATTCTGTTTCTTTTATCGATATAAATTTTATTAACCTGCGACTGAGCCAGCCCTTCCCTGATGGAATAGTTCTGAAAATTAACTTCTGTGTTTACAAAAATCTTTTCAGGAATAATACCCGAAAACACTTCGGGTCGGCCCAGTTTTTTTGTTACAGGATCTGTAACAGGAACAATGTTTTGAGAAAATGCAAAATTAGCTACAAGAAAAAAAACAATATAAAACCCGAACCTCATGCTTTAATTCCTATTATACAAATATCATCCACCTGCTCAAGATCCTGTTTCCAGACTTTGAAAGTATCAGATAATGTTTGTTTAATTAGTTCCGGATTTTTATCTGAGTTCTCCAATAACAATTTCTGAAGATTCGAGTATTTGAATTTTTTCCCCTTTGGCCCTCCAAACTGGTCGGCATAACCGTCTGTAAATAAAAAAAGAAAATCACCCTGTTTAATTTTCAATTCATGCGTAGTAAATGGTTTTGGATCATCCGTTTTTCCAATGGGCTGTTTATCGGGTTTAATTTCAATAAGTGATAAGTGATCAGTGACGGGTGATGAGTTTGAATGCATTTCACTCATCGCTTCTGACTCATCACTCTTCACTATCCACAACGGATTATTTGCCCCCGCCCATTTAATTTTTTTAGTATTTATATTCATGCTGATTAACGAAATATCCATTCCGTCTTTCACGTCTTTTCCCGATTTTGAAAATCGCTCAACAACCAATTCACGTGTTTGATCAAGTATTTTTCCCGGATCAGATATGCCAAGCTCCAATACCGTTTTATTAAGTGCATTACTGCAAATTACACTTACCATTGCTCCCGGAACTCCATGTCCCGTACAATCTGCGGCAGCAACAAAAATAGTGTCGTTCACTTTTTCACACCAGTAAAAGTCACCGGCAACAATGTCTTTTGGCTGGTAAAAAATAAAACTCGAAGGAAATAATTTCTTCCAGTCGTCATCCGATGGCAAAATAGCATTTTGAATACGCTGTGCGTAATTAATGGAGTCGATGACTTCTTTTTGTTTTTCTTCCACCAGTTCTTTCTGGTGTTCAATAATTATTTTCTGTGATTGTGTGAGTTTCCATCTTCTTATTATAATTACTGTAAATGCGGCAAGAATAATAACAATAATTACCGCCCCAATGATCACATATGTTTGTCTTTTTGATCTTTCATCAGATAGCGCCTGTTGTGCCTTACTCTCTTCTTCTGTCTTTAATATTTCCAAATTGTGTTCATATTCCATCTGGCTGCGCAGGATATCTTTTTGTTTTTCGGCATTGGCGAGAGTATCTTTCAGGCCATAATAGGTTTTGGCATAACGGTAAGCGTCCTCCCATTTTTTTTCGCTGGCATAAAAATTCATCAGATGCTGACTGGCTCTTTTTCTTATCTCCGGGCTCTGGATAGTTAGACCGATATCATAGCTGGAAAGAATATAGTATTCGGCAGAATCTTTCAAATGGTTTTGAGCCAGGTGGTCTTTTGATCCTTCTTTATATTTTGTATAATAAGCGTTGCCGATGGATAAACCGGTAAAAGCCATTCCCGGAAGAAACCCGGTGGATTTTGATATAGAATACGCATCACGAAAATAGATCATGGCCGAATCCAGGTTTCCCTCGTGCTGGAGAATGGTTCCCAGGTTTTGTAAAATAGAAGGCAGCCCCTGCAGGTCGTTGATGCGTTTGGAAATCCCCAGGCTTTTTAATGCATATTCTTTCGACTTTGAATAATCTTTGGCGTCAGCATATAACGTTGATAGGTTATGCGAAGCCAGTGAAATGCCAAGACTGTCTCTGCTTTCCGTAAACAGGTCATATGATTTTTCATAATACTCAAGCGCCTTGTCGTTTTCTTTTATGTCTTCATAAATGGCAGCAAGATCGTTGTAGGTTCCCGCCATTCCTTTTTTGGAATCAATTTTCCGGTACAGGTCAAGTGCATTTTGATAGTGTGTGATCGCCTCATCCTGTTTTCCCTGTGAGGCTAAAATGAATCCTGCATTATTGATGCACTTGGCCTGTGCTTCAGTGTAACCGGCCAGTTTTGCTTCGTTCGATAATTTGATCCAGAAATTTTCATCAAAATTGTATCGTAGCTCTTCAATCTCCATTTTCAGGTCGATTATTTTTTTTGCATCGCTACAGGTTTTCAATACTTTTTCCAGTGAATCAATACGCGGTTGGTTATCCTGCGCAAAAATCACATTGCAAAAAACAATCAGCCAAACTAAAATTATTTTCTTCATCATAATGTTATTCCAATTATACACACATCATCGATCTGTTCCAGTTCACCTTTCCACTGGTCGAAAGTTTCCTGCAGTTTTTGATTTAGCTTATAGGGCGAAGTTCCTGTATTTTCATGAAATAATTTTTTAAGATTGGTATACTTTAATTTTTTTCCTTTCGGCCCGCCAAACTGGTCGGCAAATCCATCGGTAAACAAAAATAATGAATCGCCTTTTTTCAGTTCAAGCCGATGTGTGGTGAAAGGCCTGGAGTGAGTGGATTTTCCTACCGGTTGTTTGTCGGCATTTACTTCATAAAGATTTCCTTCTGAAAAATAAATCAGCGGATTATTGGCGCCTGCCCATTCTATCTGCCAGCTATCTTTTTCATGAAGTTTTTTTATTTTACAAAGACTGATATCCATACCGTCTTTTACTTCTTCGTTGTTTTTGGAAAGGGTTTCCAAAACAATTTCACGTGTTTTATCCAGCAGTTTTCCAGGATCGGTAATTTTAGATTCGAGCAACGAACGGTTCAGTGCGTTGGAACAAACCACAGATACCAGTGCCCCGGGAACGCCATGGCCGGTGCAGTCGGCAGCTGCAATAAAAAAAGTTTCGTCATATTTTTCAAACCAGTAAAAATCTCCTGCCACAATATCTTTTGGCCGGTATAAAATAAACGTTCCCGGCAATGCATCATAAATAGTTTTTTCCGGGGGCAAAATAGCTTCCTGGATGCGTTTGGCATAATTGATACTGTCTGTAATTTCTTTGTTTTTTTCTGCCAGCAATAATCCATCATGAAGAATTTTACTTTTTTGTTTTTCTATGGTTAATCCATAAGCCTCATTGATGTTTCTGAAATATAGCAGCACAAAATAAAACATGATAAAAATAATACATATAAAAACAGGATTAAAAAATTCAAGTGTCTCTATAGGAACGTGAATGGCGGGAGGAATAAATGGTTTAAGTAAAACGGTGCTGATGTAGAGTGCCAGGCAAAACAGCCAGAACAATGACGACATTTTTTTATCTCTCAGAAAAAGTAATCCGATGATAGAGCAGGGAATAAGAAAAAGAGGAGTTTCAGCTTCAGCCGGAACCAAAAAAATCAAAGGATAAACCATCACTACACTCACAACCATAAAATAATAAATAGCCGTTTTGTATCTTTTTCTTTTATTGATAAAAAGGGTAAACGCTATCATAACAATCTGGAAAAAGATAACGGGCAATAAAACATGGCCGTGAAAAATAACCTCAAGGGGAAAATAGATGGTCATAATAAGCACAAGAACCATAGAAAGCCGGTTAAGCAGCAGCGTACTACGGTAATTCATCAGAATTTCTTCTTCCGAAAAATCTTCAAGGCCCAGATAGGATATTTTATTCCAGAGGGTTTTCAAAAGGGTGTGATAAAGAGGCAGGAAATTTAATAAAATAGATTGATTCTTTTGGTAATAAAGTTAATTTTACCCAAAACATTTTTATGAGCGGATCTTCATTTTATTCGCCTTTGGCCAAACACTGGAACATTGATCCATCGGTGGCTTTCCTTAATCATGGTTCTTTTGGAGCCACCCCCCGGAAAATTTTAAAACTCCAGCAAAAACTGCGCGACCGCCTGGAAGCCGAACCCGTACGTTTTATGGCCCGCGAACTGGAGTCCCTTTGGTATGATGCCCGAAAAGCTACTGCAGAATTCCTGGGCTGCAACCCCCAAAACCTCGTGTTTGTAAAAAATGCAACAATGGGCGTAAATACAGTGATCAAAAGCCTGCAACTTCAAAAAGGAGACGAAGTGCTGATGACCAATCACGAATACGGAGCCTGTGCCAACACACTGAAATTTTATGCGGAAAAAAGAGGATGGAAAGTGGTGATTGCTAAAGTCCCCTATCCGTTATCATCCGAAAACGAAGTGGTGGAAGCAGTAATGAAAATGGTTTCCCAAAAAACAAAATTTGTTCTGCTCGACCATGTTACTTCTGCCACAGGGACAATTTTTCCGGTGGAAAAGATAATTTCGTTGCTGAAGGAAAAAAATATAGAGGTGATGATTGACGGGGCTCATGCTCCCGGGATGCTGGATTTGCAGATAGAAAAAACCGGTGCTGATTATTATACCGGAAATGGCCACAAATGGATTTGTTCTCCCAAAGGATCGGCTATTTTATATGTTAGCGAAGAGAAACAAAAAAAAATAGTTCCGCTGCAGGTATCCCACCACTACGACCGCCCGGTGGCAGAAGAAGAAAAATGGGCAGGAACTTTTTTCTGGCCCGGAACGGATGATTATACCGCTTTTTTATGCGTGCCTGCTGCGATCGAAATGATGGGAAATATTTACAAAGGTGGCTGGGCAGAACTAAGATCGCGCAACCATACATTAGCGCTGGAAGCGAGAAACCTTATCGCAAAAAAAATGAAGTCGGAATATCCGCTGCCTGATAATATGATTGGTTCATTAGCCAACATTCACCTGGGCCCGGCTTCATTACCCGGGTATGGATTTAATTATATTCATCCTTTACAGGAAAAATTATTTTCCCGGTATAATATCCAGGTTCCTGTAATCGTATTTCCGGCAGAAAATCCGCAGCTATGGGTACGCATTTCGGCACAGGCCTATAATCATATCAGCCAGTATGAATACCTGGCAGAAGCACTTGAAAAGGAATGGAAAAGAAAGTGATTTTGGTCATTATCAAAACTATAATCAACTGACAATCAAAGCCCCGGTTTTTGCTATGGCAGGATTTGCCGGAATTATGGTTATATGACAATTCCATGACAAATAAAAGGGCGGCAATAAGCAAATTTGTAATTGAAAATTGATTGAAAAGTGAAGCAGTTCAGAGTTATTGCCATTACCCACAAAAAAGCCGGGCTCGATGATATCGGGCTTTTTCATGTAGAAGATTCGCAGGTGGAAAGCCGGCTGAAAGCGCTTAAAAATAATGCCCGGCTGGAAGAATTGATGTATCTCTCTACCTGTAACAGGGTGGAGTTTTATTTTGTTTCTGACCAGGAAATCGATGACGACAACCTCATCGAATTTTTTCATGCATTTAATCCCGGATGGGGTGAAACACAATTGCTGAAAGCTGTAAAACTTTCTGAATATTTTGAAGGCGATGAAGCCATCCGCCACATTTTTTCTGTTGCTTCTTCACTCGACTCTATGGTAGTGGGTGAAAGAGAGATCATAACCCAGGTACGTACGGCTTATGAAAACTCTACAAAAATTGGTTTAACGGGCGATCTCATCCGGCTCATTCTCAAAAAAACAGTTGAAGCAGCCAAAGAAGTATATACTGAAACCGATATTGCAACCAAACCGGTATCAGTGGTTTCGCTGGCCTATCGTAAACTCCGCGATTTGACTATTCATGAAAATTCAAGAATACTTTTTATCGGTGCAGGGCAAACCAATACCAATATGGCACGCTTCCTGAAAAAAAATGCATTTAAGAATTTTGTGGTGTTTAACCGCTCCATTGCTAACGGACTGGCCCTTGCCAATGAATTGAAATGCGAAGTAAAGGAATTGAAAGATATTGCCAAATATAAAAATGGATTTGATGTCATCATTTCCTGTACGGCTTCCAGTGAACCGGTAATCACTACCGGGGTGTATGAGGCTTTGCTGAACGGTGAAGCAGGGACAAAAATTGTGGTTGACCTGGCGATTCCCAATGATTTTGATCCTGCTGTTTCACAAAAACACAAAGTGAAAGTGATCAATATTTCCAACCTGAAAGATGAAGCAGAAAAAAACCTGCGCGAACGGGAAAAGGAAATGAAAAGATGCGATTCGCTGATTGATAAATACATGAATGAATTCAGGGAAGTATACCGGATAAGACAGGTGGAACTGGCTATGAGCGAAGTGCCGCAAAAAATGAAAGAAATCCGCGAAACAGCTGTGAAAACTGTTTTTGCTAAAGATATCGCACAACTTGATGAACCTTCACGGGAAGTTTTGGAAAAAGTAATGGCTTACCTGGAAAAAAAATATATTTCTGTACCGATGAAACTCGCTAAGGAAATTATCATTGCCAACAATTCTAATGGCACCAGCGACACAGAGGAAGTAAAATCTGAAAACATTATCAGCCGTTAATGAAAACATCGGAGGCATCAGCATCAGTCACTACCTCCAAGTCCACCATTTATCTGCTTACTAACGGTGTGGTTGTTGTAGAAGTTATTGATAATGTTGTTCTCGATGTTTCAGATCTGAAAGAGATTGTAAAAAAGCAGGGAGAACTTACCGGCAACAAAAAACATCCGGTGGTCACCATTCCATCCGAGTTCACTTCTGTTACCAAAGAAGCCCGCGAATTTATGTCGGGAAAACAAGCGGCAAAATACACACTGGCCGATGCCTTTATCATCCGTTCGCTCCCACAAAAAATCCTGGCCGATTTTTATATACGTTTTCAGAAACATGCGGTGCCTACCAAAATCTTCCGCACAAAGGAAGAAGCTGTGAAATGGGCCGGAAAATTCGTTCAGAAATGAAAAAAATAATTATAGGCTCCCGTGGAAGTGAACTGGCATTGTGGCAGGCTGCTTTCGTACAAAACGAATTACTGCGCATAGGGATATCATCAGAAATAGAAATTATTAAAACAAAAGGCGACCAGGTACAAAATCTTTCTTTCGATAAAATGGAAGGGAAAGGATTTTTTACCAAGGAAATTGAAGAAGCCCTGCTGGCAAAAAAAATCGACCTTGCCGTTCATTCCCACAAAGACCTGGAGACATCAGAAACTAACGGCCTTACTATTGCTGCAGTTTCCTACCGTGAATCGCCAAATGATATTCTGATCATCCGTAAAGAAGCTATCGATATTCGTGAAAAGTTTTCGCTGAAAAAAAATGCAGTGGTTGGAACTTCTTCTGCAAGAAGAAAATCACAATTGAAGCATTTCCGCAGTGATGTTCAACTGAAAGATCTGAGGGGAAATGTACCTACCCGCATTAAAAAACTGGAAGAAGGTAAATTTGATGCTATCCTGCTGGCAAGAGCCGGGGTCGACCGTTTAAATATTGACCTCAGCCAATTTCATGTGGAAATACTGGATGAAAGAATTTTTGTTCCTGCTCCTGCACAAGGTGTAATGGCATTGCAGGTAAGAAAAGAAGATAACGAGCTGATACATGCTCTTGAAAAAATAAACCATGCAGAGGTGAAAACATGTATTGATACCGAAAGAAAATTATTAAATCTTTTTGAAGGAGGGTGCCAGTTGCCGCTGGGCGCTATATGCAAAAACGAAAATGGCAGGTATCTTTTCTGGGCAGCTGCAGCCGGAGATATTCATTCCCCAATAAAAAGAATTTATCTCGAATCGGAAACTACCGGGGGATTACCGCAAAAAGCAAAAAAAATCCTGGATACAATTAATAAAAGCCGCATATTCATTTCACGAAGTGAAAAACAATCAGAATATTTTTTCCGTACGCTGAAACAATGCGGGTATTCCGTTTCCGGATCGTCTATGACAAAATATGAAAAAGTATTATTTAAAGGCTTTCCCGAATGTGAATGGATATTTTTCTCTTCTAAAAACTGTGTAAAATATTTTTTCGAACAGCATCCTGAAATTCCTCCAAAAGTGAAAATAGGAAGTATCGGTGGAGCAACTGCCGAAGCCCTGAAACAACGCGGCATCATGCCCGATTACACCGGCCAGTCGAATGATACAGCTGAAATAGGAAAAGAATTTGCCGGATTGGCAGGAAATGCTAAAATCCTGTTTCCGCAATCCACAGCCAGTTATCGCACAGTGCAAAAACAATTTCCCTCGCAGAAAAATCTTATTGACATGGTAGTATACGATACTATCGAAAATGAAAAGGCTAAAATTCCCGATGCAGATGTGGTGGTGCTTACAAGTCCCACCAATGCCATGATTTACCTCCGGAAAAAACCTGCACAACCCGACCAGTTATTTATCGCTATCGGAAAATCCACAGCCGAAGTGCTGCATCAATCCGGAATAAAAAATGTAATTATTCCCTGGAATACTTCAGAAATTGCTTTGGCAGATGCGGTGATGAGTGTGTAAAGTGAAGAGTGATCAGTGATGAGTGAAGAGGGATGAGAAAGGGATTATTAAAGATTTCATAAATCCCAAAGGGATTTAATATAATTAACCCCGGATACATCCGGGGTTATTGAATCAAAAAACACCAGGAACCCTGAAGGGGTTCAATTTCGAATTTACCATTGAACCTTTATGGTTAATAACTGTACCGGTTTTAAAAGTCTGGCATGCGATTTATTTTACTGGCTCACATTTTTTTACTTCCTATACAACTATTTTCCCGAAGCAGTGAAAATACAGGGATTTTTTTCTCCGGAGAAATCACAGATTACCGGAATAATTTACCGATAGACAGCGTAAAGATTGAGATAACGGATATCAGATATTCCCAAACGGAATTTCGGTTTACAGATAAAAACGGAAAATGGGATTCAATATTTCTGGCATATGGAAAAAATTACTTATTAATTTTTCATCATGGGAAATATTATAAGAAAAAAATTCAAGTAATATTGGCTGATATTTCCAGACCGGAAGCAAATAAATTTATTAAAACGGATGAGAAATTAATACCAAATGAAAATAATCAATGTTATAAAACCGCTCTTGAGAATTCAATAGCAACAACACTTATGTTGAATACCAAAGAGGGGAAGCCTGAATGGGAAAAAAGTTATTTTTACAGTAATTGGGTGAGTCATTGGGAAACCTGCAGTGAATACAAAAAGGAATTAGTAAAAATCAGGATGAAAAATTCAAATAGTATTTTTATTACAGGTAAAATCAGCGATAGAGTATCGGGAATAAAAATTCTATGTTCAGAAGTAAAACTCTTTAAGAATGATTCACTCATTAAATTGATATATGCAGATGAAGCAAAATTCAAAGTTACTCAACTTGATACAGGTAACATATACCGGGTTGAATATTCACACCCGAATTACTACAGCAGATATTTAATTATTGATTTGATAAAAATACCAGGCTCAGATTTCTATTTTAATGAAATTCCAACTGATATGACGTTGGTTGACAGATTTTCAACGCATGTATGTGATACTTCATTTTTAAAATTACCTTCGGGAATACTCAGGTATTCAAAAAATATAGAAGATCTTGAGTGGGATCTGAAATCGGTTGATCGTTACCGAAAAGGGATAGAAAAATTTCTGAATTGCATTGAAGCGAACAGAAAGTATATCGAAAAAAACTAAATTTTGTAGTTATTTCCTGTAGCTATTACTGTAAACACTTTCTTTGCTGAAAAAACAATAATGAGCACATTTACACAATTACTTTATCAAATTGTTTTCAGCACTAAATACAGGGAACATACTTTAATAAAAGAAAATCGTGATGAACTTTTCCGGTATTTTTCAGGAGTTTTGAAAAATAAAAACTGTCATTTGTACCAGGTAGGAGGAGTGACAGATCATGTGCATATAATTACTCATGTCCATCCTTCTGTTGCACTTTCTTCTTTGATAAAGGACATAAAAATGTCATCTTCATCTTTCATAAAGTCAAAAGGATTGTTCAAAGAGTTTAATGGGTGGCAGGAGGGATATGGGGCATTTACCTATGCATATTCTGAAAAAATGAACCTGATCAATTATGTAAAGAACCAGGAAATACATCATCAAAAGAAAACGTTTATTGAAGAATATAAGGAGCTTTTGACGGAACATGTTATAGCGTTTGAAGAAAAGTATCTTCTTTGAAAAAACCGGTGAGTGAGATTGAACCCTTTCAGGGTTCGGATGATTAATTGATTTTTACCCCCGGTAATACCGGGGGTTATTTATATTGAAGCCCTTTGGGCTTCTTAAATGACACTTAAAAATAATTAATTGCAATAACTAATGTCTGTTCATATTAATATTCAAACTTCAGGTGTATATAATCTAAAATACGCCCTTCCCGGGATTACTATTGGAGATTATTTAACTACGGAATTCGGAATTTAAAATCCCAAAGGGATTTAATATAATTAACCCCGGATACATCCGGGGTTATTGAATCAAAAAATACCAGGAACCCTGAAGGGGTTCAATTTCAGAAAAGTGTTTTTAGAATAGCAATTATTTTTTACCGGTATTTCTCTCTCATGGCTCCTGTCTCATGCCTGCCCGACACAGGCATTTTTCACTTCTCCACCGGAGCCGTTTTAAACGCAGGAATTCCCGTAATATCATTTCCGGTAATGAGCAAATGAATATCATGTGTTCCTTCATAAGTGATTACTGATTCGAGATTCATCATGTGGCGCATGATAGGATATTCGTTTGTGATTCCCATACCACCGTGAATTTGCCTTGCATCACGGGCAATGGTAATAGCCATGTGAACATTGTTTCTTTTAGCCATTGAAATTTGTGCAGTAGTAGCGCGGCCTTCATTTCTTAATACTCCAAGTCGCCAGGTCAGCAACTGCGCTTTGGTGATCTCCGTTAGAAACTCAGCCAGTTTTTTTTGCGTCAGCTGAAATGCGGCAATGGGAACATCAAACTGGATTCTTTCTTTGGAATAGCGCAGGGCAGAATCGTAACAATCCATCGCAGCGCCAATCGCTCCCCATGCAATTCCGTAGCGGGCCGAATCCAAACAACCCAGTGGCGCACCCAATCCTGATTTGCCGGGCAATAAATTTTCTTTCGGAACTTTTACATTGTCAAAAACCAGTTCACCGGTGGCGGATGCGCGCAACGACCATTTGCCATGAGTTTCGGGAGTGGTAAACCCGGCCATTCCTCTTTCCACTATCAATCCGTGAATTCTTCCTGTTTCGTCTTTTGCCCACACTACAGCGATATCTGCAAACGGTGCATTCGATATCCACATTTTTGCTCCGTTCAGTAAATAGTGATCGCCTTTGTCTTTAAAGTTGGTGATCATTCCACCCGGATTCGATCCAAAGTCGGGTTCTGTTAATCCAAAACAACCAATAAATTCTCCTGATGCCAGTTTGGGTAAGTATTTTTTTCGTTGTTCTTCACTTCCGTATTTCCAGATAGGATACATCACCAGTGAACTTTGCACCGAGGCAGTAGAACGGATTCCCGAATCAGCTCTTTCCAGTTCCTGCATAATCAATCCATAAGAGATTTGGTCTAATCCCGCTCCGCCATATTCCTGTGGAATATAAGGGCCGAATGCCCCGATCTCGGCCAAACCCTTTATCAGGTGTTTGGGAAAAGTGGCTTTTTCGTAATGCTCTTCGATAATGGGAGTAACTTCTTTTTTCACCCAGGCACGGGCGGCATCGCGAACCATTTTGTGCTCTTCGGTAAGTAATTCATCCAGCTGATAATAATCGGGAGCCTGGAAAAGATCGGTACGTGCCATAAAAATTTGTTTTGCGCAAAAGTAGGTAAAATTAATTTCGCCAAAATGAAGAACAGGAGCAGGCTCTCTTTACTTTTGTAACGATGCCGGTAATTAACAACGATGTTAAAATTCTATATATCCCGCCCGACACTACGGCAAAGGAAATCTCCTTTTACAATGAGTCGAAACAGGAAATAATTGAGTTGTCTCAAAACGGAAAATTTCAAAAATCACAACGCGGAATAAATGATGGTTTCGGATTTCAGCGATATTCCGTTTCAGAGCAAAACTGGATGGTGGGTGTTAGTATGGCAGTGGTTATCATTTTTATTGTGGCCCGGGTAGGATATCATCATAAATACAGGCAATTGTTTCAATCCTTGCTCGCCTCCCGCTATATGAAACTGGCGATGCGGGAAGAAAGAGCGCTAAATCATCCATTTTCAGTTCTGCTGTCGGTCAATTATTGCCTGGTTACTGCTATGGTCATTTACATGTGTACCCGCTATTTTTCCATTGAAATTCCGGGTTGGGAGGGACTGCTTTTATATTCTGTTTTATTTGCCGGGGTGTGGGTAAGCTTACTGGCTAAAAGCACGGTGAAAAAAATGGTGAGATTTATTATTGGGGAAGATGGGGGGCAGGCAGAAGACCGTTTTAACCTGTTTTTCTTTAACCAGGCGCTGGGTATCGCCCTCATTCCCCCTGTTATAATTGCTTGCTTTGCAGATGGCCCGTTGAAGGAAGCTGCTCTATGGTTTGCCATTGCCGAAACAGTGGTTTTTTACCTCGTGAGGATGGCAAGGGGATTCATAGTGGGATTAAACACGGGAAGTAGTGCATTTTATTTATTTTTATATCTTTGCACCCTTGAAATTACACCCTTAATCGTTTTGGTAAGGGTGTTTGACAGCGAAATCGGCTGATTTGCCGAAAGTTGAAGAAGGAATGTCAAATTTAAAACGGGTGCAATTGGCTATCAAAAGTATCCTTGTATCGCAGGTGCCGCCAGAGAGTGAAAAAAACCCTTATGGCGAGTTATCGAAAAAGTACAAACTGAAAGTCGACTTTCGTCCCTTTATTCACATTGAAGGAGTGGACGCAAAAGAGTTCAGGAAAGACCGGATCAATCTTGCTGAGCATACGGCAGTCATTATGACAAGCCGTAATGCTGTCGATCATTTTTTTCGTATTTGCAAAGAGATGCGCTTCACCGTCCCCGACACAATGAAGTATTTCTGCATTTCAGAATCCACCGCATATTACCTGCAGAAATATGTGATTTACCGCAAACGTAAAATTTTTCACGGCAAACAAAAATTCGTTGAGTTGCTGGATGTAATCAAAAAACATAAAGAAGAAAGATTCCTGTTGCCTTGTTCCGATATCCACAAACAGGAGATCACCGATGTACTCGATCAGCATGGGATCAAATATTCCAAAACAGTGCTGTATAAAACCGTTGCCAGCGACCTTTCCGACCTGGCCAATATCAATTATGATATGCTGGTGTTTTTCTCTCCGCAGGGAATTGAATCGTTGTTTAAGAATTTCCCCAAATTCAGGCAGAATAAAACACGTATTGCAGCCTTTGGTGCCACCACCGCTTCTGCAGTAAAAGATGCCGGGCTGCGGCTGGATGTTCAGGCCCCGATGCCCAATGCGCCCAGTATGACAATGGCTATTGAGTATTTTATCAAAAACGATAAGGAAAAATAAGTAACTTCGCTATAGCTGAAAGGGACGCTGTAGCGTCCCTTTTTTTTTACACATGAAAAAATTCGGATTTTCACGAAACGAACGCCTGGCAGGAAAAAAAAGGATAGAAAAACTATTCCTTAAAGGCCATTCTTTTCAGTCGGGTTTTTTCAGGGTATATTGGGAAGAATGCAGCTCATCCGCAAAAAATCCCGCTCAACTGCTGATAGCCGTCCCTAAAAAGAAAATCAAACTTGCCACCTCCCGAAACCGTATAAAACGTATGGTAAGGGAAGCTTATCGCCTCAATAAAAGTTTGCTCCTGGATGGATTGAATGAAAAGGAAAAAAAAATACAGTTTGCCATCGTTTTCACGGCAAACGAGATTCCTGTGTTTATGGCCATCAGGGAGAAAATAATCTTACTTTTACAACGTTTGCTGAAAGAAGTAAACGGAAACTGAAAAAATATATAGTATGAAAAAATTACATCTCGTGGTTTTTGCTTTCCTGGTAACAGTAGCCACGGCCGGATTTTTTTCGCTTTCTTTCACACCGGTTGAAAGCAATGATTTTGAATTGTCGAAAAACATCGAAATTTTCGGAAGCGTTTACAAGGAAGTACATGCCTTTTATGTAGACGAACCGCAACCCGGAAAACTAATGAAAGAGGGAATTGACGGAATGCTCAAATCCCTCGATCCCTATACTGTTTACATTCCTGAATCGGATATTGAAGATTATCGTTTTATGACCACCGGGCAGTATGGCGGAATTGGTGCACTCATCCGCACCCGCGAAAAATACGTGATGATCACCGATCCCTACGAAGGATATCCCGCACAAAAAGCAGGTTTAATGGCAGGTGATAAAATACTTGAAATTGACGGAAAGCTGCTGGAAGGAAAAACATCAGACGAAGTAAGCCGCTTTCTGAAAGGCCAGGCAGGCACAACAGTAAAGTTAAAAGTGAAACGCGAAGGAGAAGAACCTTTTGAAAAAACACTTACGCGGGAAGAAATAAAAATTAAAGACGTTCCCTATTACGGAATGATTGATGCTGAAACAGGATATATCAAACTCAATGGATTTACCCAAACGGCCAGCAGCGAAGTAAAAGCGGCATTCCGCGACCTGAAAGAAAAAAAGGGAATGAAAAAACTGGTATTCGACCTTCGCGGAAATGGCGGAGGATTATTGATGGAAGCAGTGAACATTGTAAATATTTTTGTGCCACGGGGACAGGAAATTGTAAGCCAGAAAGGACGCATGCAGGGAATGAGTGCCGTATATCACGGAAAAGAAGAACCGCTGGATACACAAATACCGGTGGCCGTTTTGATTGATGGTGGCTCGGCTTCTGCATCAGAAATTGTTGCGGGAGGAATACAGGACCTCGACCGTGGAATAATAATTGGAAACCGTTCATACGGAAAAGGATTGGTGCAGCAAACCAAACAGCTTCCGTTTAATTCGATGGTGAAAATAACAGTGGCCAAGTATTATACTCCCAGCGGAAGATGTATTCAGAAACTGGATTATTCGCATAAAGACCAAAGCGGAAAAGCCATTGTGTTTGCCGATTCGCTGGTGGGAAAATTCAAAACCAAAAACGGAAGAGAAGTATTTGACGCACGCGGCATTGATCCGGATATAAAAGTAGAAGAAAAAGAATACAGCAAAATTACTGCTGCCATTTACGCCAACGACCTGATTTTTGATTTTGCCACAAAATTCAGAAAAGAAAACGAAAAGATTGATGCCGCAAAAACGTTTACACTTACCGAAAAACAATACGAACAATTCCTGGAATATATCAAAGACAGGGAAATCAGTTACCAGACATCCAGTGAAGTGAAATTCGAAGAACTGAAAAAAACAGCTGAAAAAGAAAAATATTACGAAGGATCGGAAAAAGAATTTGAAGCCCTGCTCAACAAAATAAAACCCGACAAAAAATCAGATCTTATGAAGTTTCGCAGCGAAATAAAAGAAATACTGGAAAATGAAATTGTTTCGCGCTATTATTTCCAGAACGGAAGGGTAGAGCTGTCATTGAAAAACGACCAGGTGATCCTCAAAGCAGTAGAAATACTGAATGATACGGAAAAATACAAGGGAATACTTAACGGTACTGTAAAACCATAACCGCAACACGTTGGGATTCCTGAAAAAACATTCGGAACTCATTTATTTTATTGCCCTGCTTATTATAGCAGCAGGCATGCCGTTAGGAAATTTTTTCATGAGCCTGGGAGGAATTATCCTGGTGGTGTCGTGGCTGTTTCACGGAAACCTGTGGTATAAAATTCAACTGGCGTTCAGTAATCGCATCATACTGGGAATGGCTGCTTTTTATGCACTGCACCTTATCGGCATGTTCTATTCTGACGATATGCAGTATGCGCTGAATGATGCCCGTATCAAAATTCCGTTGTTGCTTTATCCTATGATTATTTATGCCATGCCCCGACCCGAAGAGAAAAAAATAAATATCCTGCTGGCGGTTTTTGTTATTGGCGTACTGATCTCCACATTCATTTCCTTTTTTGTTTATCTTGGAGTTATTCCCCCGAAAAAAGATATTGCCGATATAAGAAATATTTCGCTGTTTATTTCGCATATCCGCCTGTCGTTACTGGTTTGCGTGGCCATTTCTCTTTTGGTGTATTTTTCTGTGAAAAGAAAAAACCTGCGGGTGCCGGTAGTATTTTTAATTCTTTGGTTTGTTTATTTTTTATACCTGCTCATTTCCGCCACCGGCTTCGTTATTCTTTCGGCATTGCTTCTTTTCCTTTTACTGGTGCTCGCGCTTAAAAAAGGAAACATTTACCTGCGTTTGGGATATTTTGCCCTGGCAGTGGTGCTGGTGGTTGTTCCTTCACGGCATATTCACCAGCGGTTTATTCTTTTTTTCACGCCCACAGAAGATATTTCAAACCTCGATATTACTACCGAAAACGGTGAGCCATATATTCACGAAATCAAAAACCTGGTAATAGAAAACGGAAAATTTATCAATATTTATATCGCTCCCCGCGAACTGGAAGAAGCCTGGATGAAAAGAAGCAGCTGGCCCTACGCTTCGTGGGATAAACAAAAACATCCGCTGCGGCATACCATTGTCCGTTATATGACGTCAAAGGGATTGCGGAAGGATAAAAAAGGAGTGGAAGCGCTTACAGAAGAAGACATTAAAAATATTGAAAACGGAATTCCCAATTACCATTACACCGTTTCCAACAACATCAACAAACGCCTCGACCAGTTTTTTTTCGAACTGGAAATTTATTTTAAGGGACTCAGTCCTGTTGGCGGTTCCATCGTTCAGCGCCTGGAGTTCTGGAAAAACGGCTGGATGATCTTTAAAGAAAACAAATGGGTGGGTGTAGGAACAGGTGATGTGCAGATGGCATTTAATAATATGTACGAGAGAAATGAATCGTTACTCGATAACGAACACCGCCTGCGTTCGCATAACCAGTTTTTGTCGGTGATGGTAGCATTCGGACTCGTTGGACTTACTCTTTTTCTTACCGCGCTTATTCTTCCCCTGCTAAAAGCCATACGAAAAAAGAACCTGCTGTATATTGCGTTTTTTATTGTTGCTTTCATGTCATTCCTCACCGAAGACACACTGGAAACACAGGCAGGCGTCACCTTCTTTTCCTTTTTGAATGCGGTGTTGTTGTTTTTTATTCCCGGTAAAGCCAATGGAGAACAACAAATTAATCAACCGTAATTTTTCGGACTACCATTTCTGAAGTAACCTCATTCACACAACGGCAATCTCCCGATCTTTTGCAATCGTTGCAGGTTTTTTCAATGGATAATGCAACAGCATGTTGTCCCAGTGGTTTCCATCGTCCCGGATGTATCGGGCGCATGGGAGGATAAATGCCAATGGCTTTTTTGCTCAGTGCTGCAGCAATATGTAACGGGCCGGTGCTTGCCGCTACCAGCACATCGCAGGCATTAATAAAAGCAATAAATTCATTTAACGACAACTGTCCCGTAATATCGGTTACTTCTTTTTTATGTTGTTGCAGAAAAGAGGAGAGTTTTGTTTTTTCTTCTTCCGTTCCCGATACAAATACCTGGTATTCGTCTTTCGGAAGCAGGTGGATGAGTGAAGAATAATTTTCCAAACTCCATTCCCTCGCGCTTCCTTTTGATTTGGGGTGAAGAATAATTTTTTTCTTTCCCGGATGAAAAACGGTTTTCCATTTTTCGGGCAAAGTATATGAATTTTGAAAAGATAAAAATTGTTGCACTTCGTCCATAGACGGAATTTCTGTTATCCCCAATGGTGAAAGCAAATGAAAATTAAGTTGTGATTCGTGCAGCAAAGAATTTTTTCGAGTAAAGTTTATTCGGTAGTTACAGGTGTTCCAATGAAATAAACGATGGCTTGTTCCGATACGCACAGGGATCTTTGCTTTTTTGGCATAGCGGGCAATTTCTTTATTGGGAAACACATGAAGAATAGCATCAGCTTTCAATAGTTGTAACAAACCGCAGATCTCGCTTTCTTTTAATTTCCTGAATTCATCCAAATCCAGAAAGCGGTCGATATGCGGGCAACATTGCACCACCGCCCTTGTATATGACTTACCCAGGAAAATAATATATATGCCGGGAAATTTTTTTTTCAATGCACCGGCAAGCGGAAGAGTTAGTACTACATCACCAATACTGTCTGTACGGCTAATGATAATTCTTTTTATATCCTGTTTTATTTTCACTTTTTATTCCGGTGCAGTTGCTGCAGTTTTTTGTATTTAAGATAAGTGGCTTTTGCCGAGATGCGCGCAATAACAAATCCTGTTTTTCCATCCATAAACCCCGCATTAAAAAAATAATCGCGGACAAATTTTGCAACCGGGCTAAACAGGATTTGGGCGATATTGGTTTTTTTGTTTTTTAAAAATAAATCCTGTGCCATTATGGTTGTAAAATTATCCGCCTGCCGGTAATGTTCTTCTTTTGTATAATAACTGTAGTGCAGCAAATCGCCATCAATAAAGAGAATATTTTCTGGTTTTTCCATTTTCAGCTCTTCGTGAATTTCTCCTTCCCACCGGGTGGTATTGCGGTTAAACAACCTTGTTTTGGTATCGGGATACCATCCGCCATGTTTCACCCATTTTCCGCAATAGTTGGTGAGACGGTTACATTTTCCCGGTTGATTTTTTTCTTTCTCTTTCCATTCCTTTACCGTGGCTGTCAGTTTTTCAGAAAATGCTTCATCCGCATCAATAGAAAATACCCAGTCGTATTTGGCCTGCGTATTGGCAAAATTTTTCGTAGCCGAATAGCCATCCCATTTCCGCTGGATAAAATTTACAGCATGTTCACGGCATATTTTTTCGGTGGCATCGGTGGAAAAAGAATCCACCACCACAATATCATCGGCAATGTTTTTTACCGACTCCAGGCATCGCCCGATGTTGCGTTCTTCATTAAAAGTAATAATGACAACCGAAAGCTTTGTCATGGTGAACAAAGCTAACTATTTTTCAGGATAAAGCGGCTTTCTCTACGCTTTCCTTTGCATAATGTGCCGGCTGAATGATGTGTTTGCCTGTGGCAGCCACAAAAATACCGGAAGTGTTGATATGTATTTTTTTCCGGAGCAGTTCCCCAAGGGAAACTAATCCCCTCGTAAATCCCTCTCCCTGTTCGGTAATGGTTTCAAAATCGATTTCCTTCAATGTTTCACTGTTTTCGCCCCGCGCATAAATTTCTATCAGTACATCGGTAGAATAATGGTATTTATCGGCCTGGTGGAATTTTTTGTATTCGTAACGGTAAGAATAAGAGTTAGCCGAAATATCTGAGAGCACAGCCGACCCGGTGGGATAACCTCCCGCACCTTTTCCGATAAACAACTGTTTGTCTGAAAATGCTGCTTCAACGGTCACTGCGTTATATTCGTAGTTCACATTATACAAAGGATCGTCTTTGGTTACAAACTGCGGAGTAACATACAGCGTAATTCTCGATTCATCCAGTTTGTAGGTATTGGCGATAAGGCGTATTTTGAGATTATTTTTCTTTGCGTATTCAATATCTTTCAGTGTAAGGTTCTGGATGCCGAGGTTCAACACTTCCTCGGGGCGGGTAAATACGCCATGACTGTGGCCGGCCACAATCATCAGTTTGTATTTGGCATCATATCCTTCCACATCCAGTTTCGGATTGCTTTCGGCAAATCCCAGGTCTTTGGCCTGCTGTAATGCCGTTTGATAATCGATATTCTCATTCTGCATTTTGGTGAGAATATAATTGGATGATCCGTTGAAAATACCGCTTACTGCTTTTAATAATTCGTTGTCGTAATATTCTTCCAGTGTACGCAGAATAGGAATACTTCCGCAGGAAGAAGCTTCATAAAGAACAGAAGTGCCGTATTTCACCTGCAGGCTCACCAGTTCTTCAAAGTGTTCGGCAATCATTTTTTTATTGGCGGTTACCACATTCTTGCCATTGCTTAGTGCCAATTTCACAATCTCAAAAGCATCATCAGCATTATCAATCAGTTCTACCACAAGGTTGATTTCGGGATCGTTGAGGATCTCGTTTTTATCATAAGCGAAATAATGTATCGGGAGTTTTCTTTTTTTTCCCGGATTTTTCACTACAATTTTTTTGATTTCCGAACGAAAACCACGACTGTTGTTCAATACATCATACAGTCCCTGGCCTACACAGCCAAAACCAAACAAACCGATTTTTACTTTCTCTTTTGTCATCTTTCAAAAAATTTAAAGCGCAACGGGGAGCCGTAAAAAAGTGGAATCAATTTCAGGATTCCCCGTATGCGAAATTCAGCTTCGTTTATATTCCGCTTTTGGCGGACCAGGATGGGCACCTTCTTTTGCAGGTTAATTATTTTATGTTTTACGTTTTATATTGGCTACCAAACATAAAACATAGAACTTAAAACCTAAAACTGCTCCAGGGTTGCCAGAGGGTCGGTGAGCCTGTCTCTCGCCTCTTCTTTATAAACCATGCCTTTAACCGCTTTGGGCGGGTACGGGGATTGGGATAAAGCGTTACAAATATAGCCCTTTCATCGGTATTTTTCCTACAATCTGTCGAATTTGCCCTACCCAATAGCCGGCTTATTATGGGAATCCTGTTTGAATTGCCTGTTTTTGTGTACTTTTATTGCCCTTTGAAAAAGGATCATGATTAAGAACGGACCTATTCTGGAAGTAAGAAACCTGGTAACAGAATTTACCAGTGAAGGAGAAGTAAACCGCGCGGTAAACGATATTTCATTTGTACTAAACCGCGGGGAAACATTGGGTATTGTAGGAGAATCGGGCTCGGGAAAATCGGTGACGGCATTATCTGTTATGCGCCTTATCCCTTCTCCCCCGGGGCGAATCGCTTCGGGAGATATTATTTACCACGGGGAAAAAGGTTCCATCGACCTTACTAAAGTTTCTGAACGCGAAATGCGGTCGCACAGGGGAAATGATATCGGGATGATTTTTCAGGAACCGATGACTTCGCTCAACCCGGTGTTAACATGTGGCGAACAGGTAACCGAGGCATTGAAACTTCACCTGAAGCTCAGTTCCAGGCAGGCAAAAGCAAGAACCATAGAATTATTCAACGAAGTAAAACTTCCGCGCCCCGAAAAAATATTTTACAGTTATCCTCACCAGGTTTCTGGCGGACAAAAACAACGCGTGATGATTGCCATGGCGATGTCGTGCAACCCGGGAATCCTGATTGCTGACGAGCCTACAACTGCACTGGATGTTACGGTTCAGAAAACCATTCTCGACCTGATGTTTGATCTCCAGTCGAAACACCGGATGTCGATTATGTTCATTACTCACGACCTGGGGGTTATAGCAGAGCTGGCCGATCGTGTGCTGGTGATGTATAAAGGAAAAATTGTGGAGCAGGGAAGAGTGATCGATATTTTTTCCAACCCGCAACATCCCTACACAAAAGGATTGCTGGCCTGCCGTCCGAAACTCGGGGTAAGAATGAAAAAACTGCCGGTGATCAGCGATTTTATGAACACCGATGAAAACGAAAATGTTTCTGAATCGTCCAATACCGTTGAGCACATGATCCGCATTTTGCAGGAAGACCCTGCAGAGAGAAAACGGAAACATGAAATGATATATAAACGCACACCGATTCTACATGTGCAAAATCTTAAAACGTATTTCCCGCTGGTGAAAAGTTTTTTTGGCAAAACAAAAGAATATGTAAAAGCGGTGGATGATGTTACGTTTGATGTTTACCCGGGAGAAACACTTGGACTGGTAGGCGAGTCAGGTTGTGGAAAAACCACGTTGGGAAGAACCATTCTTCGGCTTACAGAACCTCACAGCGGAAAAATAATTTTCGAGGGAAAAGATATTACGCGCATTTCTCAAAGCGAGATGCGACCGTTGAGAAAAGATATGCAGATCATTTTCCAGGATCCCTATTCTTCTCTCAATCCGCGAATGACCATCGGTGAAGCTATTATGGAGCCAATGCGTGTGCATAAAATACTAGACAGCGAGAACGCGAGAAAAAATAAAGTAGTGGAGATTCTGGAGCGTGTGAATATGAAAGCGGCACATTTTTCACGTTACCCGCATGAGTTTTCAGGAGGCCAGCGTCAGCGCATATGTATAGCCCGTTGTCTTGCCCTTCAGCCCAAATTTATTATCTGCGATGAATCGGTATCAGCACTGGATGTATCAGTGCAGGCACAGGTGTTGAACCTGTTAAATGAACTGAAAGCCGATTTCGGGTTTACCTATATTTTTATTTCTCACGATTTATCAGTGGTAAAATTCATGAGCGACCGGATGATGGTGATGAATAAAGGAAAAATTGAAGACCTCGACCTGGCGGAAAATATTTATGCCAATCCCCAAACCGAATACACCAAAACACTCATCAACGCCATTCCCAAGGGAAACATCGATGATATCCGGAAAAACATGGAGCGGAAAGCCACAAGGGTATTTGCGTCCTGAATAAATAAATAAAATGAAAAATAATTATCAAATTGTCGTATTCTTTCAGCGATAAAATTCAATCTGAATTGGACGAAAATGTAATGGATTTTCTATTTTTCTAAATCCAAAAACCAAATTTATTTTTGATTGTGGAGGATGAGAGAGTAAAATAAAATAATTTATTTCTTTTTTCATACCATAATCTTCCATAAGATGAAAAAGGAATCGCTCATGATAAATTAGCTCTTGATTTTTTTCTAAATCCGTTATCCGCATGAAAAATATAGTTTTATCATTTACATTAGCATCGATTTCAAAAACAAAATTAAATCCTCTGGCAAATTGATCTTTTGTTAGATCAAAGTCACGGTTATATCCGGTGATCCATTCACCCTCTTTTAACAATAAACCTTTTTCGTTTATTTTATAAATATTTAGAAGATATTCCCTGTCTGGATTGTTAAATTTTCTGTCAAACCACAGGAAGCCTTTATACTGATCATCCGTTTTTAAGAAAACTTTCATATAACTTTCGTATGTCATGCTTTCCCAGTGAAGAATATAAGTAGTGTATTGATAGGTCTGTATTAAATTTAAATACGCGGATAAAAAGACGAGCCCAGATGTAATTATTTTCAAATAAGGTTTTAGATGAATCGTGCCTAAATAAATGATTAATGCAAAAACAGACAGATAATCAACATATGGCCTCAAACCAAAACTCATGGCGTACCACCAACAACTCCATGAGGAAATGAAATAATGTAAAATAAATACAGCTCCAAATAGTTGGAAAAAAACACTCCATTTATTTTTCAATATCAGTTGAATAAACAAGATAAAAGCAAGTATCAAAACAGGGGTATAAATCAATAAACCCTTTTTAAATGAGAATAGGGTTTGAAACATAGCTGGTTCAAAGAAGTTAAATCCCTCTTCACTATGAGTCCATGGTAAAAATACTCCTGCCTGAATAAGCCAAATCATTGGTTGTATGGAACATATTAGAAGAAAAAATAAGCCGGTAAAAAAAAGATCAGTTTTTCTTTTATGAAAAAGCTGTTTAAGTATTTGGTATAGAGGGGAAATTCCGCCAAATAAAAAAGGAAGAAAAAGTAAAATTAAAATATTAAAAGGGCGAACAAGAATGATAAGACCTAGTAATATTCCAAAAGAGAAAAAAAGGTTTCTTTCCACATTTTCTTTTTGATCCGAAATAGATTTTGTCACAAATAAAAAAATAGTAATTAAAGAAAAACTATACACATGGCTGAAGGATGATTCATGATATGTGAAAATAAATAAATGGGTTGAATAAAGAACCAAGAATTGGATTACTCTGATCCAGAATATATTTCGGAAATAGGCTATCAAAAGTAATTTGAGAAAAACGAGGCCCATGCAACAGTAAAACAAGGCTCCTATGTAAATAGATTGCTGGTAGGGTTTGCTATATCCATCGACAGGATGTTTGTCTGAGTTCCAGGCCCAAAAATGTCCTATTAGAAAAAAAGGAGTATTTAATAATGCAGTTCCACAGGTAAACTTATTTACAATCCTGCCATTTTTAGTTGGGATGTTCTGTGAGGTATCAGCAGGGTATTTATCAAAATCTTTTCCACGAAAAGAAAAAGAAAGATCATTATAAATAAAAAATGCTGGTAAATAATCATAATAACCTTTGCCGTCAGATTTAATTACAGGAAGCTCGTGAGGTATTGTTTTAATGTAAAAAATGCTACCACAAAGAATGAGGAATACTTCAATATAAACGAGTCTTAAATATTTTATTAGTTTATCCTTCAGCAAGGCCTGTTGCAGTTATAGTTGATTTTTCCTGGTAATCTTCGTAATCGGTATTGATTTCCCACAAATCATGTTTTGTTCCTTTGGCAATGTTTTCCGCAGCCAGTAATCCCATCAGTATGCTATGGTCCTGGTTATTGTATTTAAACGCGCCATATCTTCCGATTACGCTCAGGTTTTTTATTCCTGACAAATAACCTTCAACGGGTTTCAGCACATCTTTATATCCACGTGAATAAACAGGATAACACTTCGGGATACGATGAACATATCCGCGTGTGGCAGGAATTTTTCCGGTAAGTCCCGTTTTCAGCAATTCATCTTTTCCAGTCTCAATCAATTTTTCATCCTTTTCGCTCCAGATACTGTCTTCGTCATAACACCAGTATTCGAGCACTACAATAGTGGAATCTTTTCCGCAATTCACTTCGGGAACCCAGTTTCTGAAATTGGTGATGCGCCCCATTAAAAGATCAGAGGAATGTACATACAACCAGTTGTCGGGAAAAAGATCTTTGGCTTCTACCTCAAGATACACAAGAATAGTATTTCTGAATTTCAGTGAGCGTGCTTTTTCAATAATCTCCTGCGGCACCTGTGGTAAACGGGTTACCAAAAGCGAAATGGGCATAGAAGAAATAATATGGTCGTAATTTTTTATTTCACCGTTGTCCAATTCAAGTGCAGTTACTTTTCCGTTTTCGGCAATCACTCTTTTTACCGGTGTGTTTACGTATACTTTTCCGTTGTGTTCGTTTACAAATTTCTGCATTCGTTCATACACCATTCCGGTTCCGCCAAGCGGGTAAGCAAACTGGTCTACAAGAGTTTTATGTTTATTTCCTTTTCCGCCTTTCACTGCATTTTTGATGGCTTCCCACAGCGATAATTTTTTTATCCGCTGTGCAGCAAAATCGGCATCCAGTTCGGTACAGGGAATTCCCCATAATTTTTCGGTATAGGTTTTAAAAAAAATGGAATACAATTTATATCCGAACCGGCCCGTAACCCATGTTTCAAAAGAACCGTCCTGTTTGGTGGGAGCGATCCGTTGTTTCATATAGCTAAGCACACATAAAATAGCATTTCCTACCCCAAGTTTAAAAAGCGCATCAAATGGCTTTATGGGATAGAAAAAATATTTTTTCCGGTAATAAATTCTTGTAAGGCGGTCTACCATCCGGTAATCTTTTCCCACCACTTCGAGCCAGGTTTTATTCACGCGGGTATCGTTACTGAAAAAGCGGTGAGGCCCCAGGTCAATTTTCTGATCCCACAGGTCTATGGTTTTGGCCATTCCTCCCACGCGGTCGCTGGCTTCAAATACCTCCACTTCATAACCGGCTTTAGCCAATTCGTAAGCGGCTGTAATTCCTGCGGGCCCGGCCCCTATGACTGCAATTTTTTTCATTCGCTTATTTTCCGTTCTGCTTGTATAAACTGCAATATTGCGAAGAATATTTAAATGAAAGCAAGCTTTTTATATAACAAAAGAGAACCATCATGCTTTTGTTTTATATTTAAGAAGAAAATAATTGGTTAGGATAATGAGTAAAAACAATGGTAATATCCACACTACCCTTGCTTGTAAACGTTCATATACATTGGCAAAAAAACCACAAATAAAAGCATTGATTAACGGCATTAGAAGAACAAAAACCACCATTTTTTTACCGACTATAGTATTAATAGGAGAGGATTCAATAAATAGTATTATAGAAAACACCAGCAAGGATAAAATAAACAACATATACTGACGTCTGTTGATATTACTTGTGTCCAAATAATTTTTAGATTGTTTACTTATTACATATTGATTCAACTCATGATGCATTTTTGAGTTAATTTCAAAATATGTAGGAGAACCTTCTGGTAATGGAATAAGCCCGCCTCCGGCTGTAAATGTAAAATATTGAGAAAGCGTAGATTTCACAGCGTCTGTAAATAACCACTTCCAATATTTTGGAGTAAAAATAATACCCGAGTTTATTTCTTTATATTCCGTTTCTGATTTTTCCCACACACCTGTTTTATAAAAAGGACTTTCAGGCGACCAAATAAATTCCATTGCGCTTTTAGGCAGATTATCTTTAAATTCACATAATTTATATGCTTTTTCCTTACAGTTATCTTTCAGATATTTTTCTAATAATCCGCTTTCGCAAAATTTGGCCGTAAGAAAAACATGGGAATTTCGTGTCAGTACAAACTGTTTTCCGTAAATGTAATGGATAGAGGGTAAAAGCAAGAGAGCGGTTATTGTAGTTAAAAAAATCAACCGGTACTTTAATATTTCTGTTAAAATATTTTTTGAAAATTTATATCTTACGCAAAAATAAACGATAAGTATAAAAGATAATATTAACATGAAAAGAATATTGGAAACATGCATGAGCGAACTTACAAGTAAAATCAAAAAAAGTAATATTTTTTCAGTGAATGACAAATGTTTTGAAAATACCAAAAGTATTAAGGTGACTGCCAGTATTCCGGTAAAAATATCAGGCATTAATTGTCCTGTATGATATCCTAAGCCTGTGCATGAAACTAAAATCAGAGTAACAATAAGTGAAATAACCTTTGTATGTTCAGACCTCACAAAATATTTAACACAAAGATAGATAAGATAAAAAACAATAATTGACTGTAGAAATACGGGTAGCCATAAAGTTGTTTTTAAACTGATGTGACGAAGAAATAATCCATAGGAAATGGGCCTGTCAACAGGAACATCTCCATTAAAGCCACTGGCGATATATGCTCCGGTATCAGGATATACAAAAGGAAAATTGTTATCAAAAGCTGGTATCAGCAAAAAGATGGCGCCTGTAAGCAGGAATAATATTTGTTTTAACACCGGTTTCATGCATCAAAACTCATTTCAGGAATTTCGCCTTCCGCCATCAATGCGCCTTCGGTTACCTGTTTAATATATTCTGTACTTACTCCCGGTGCACGCTCCAACAGCTTAAATCCCTTGTCCGTTACATCCAGCACAGCCAGGTCAGATACAATTTTTTTTACGCATTTTAATCCCGTAATGGGAAGCGAACAATCTTTCAGTAATTTACTTTTCCCGTCTTTACTGCAATGTTGCATGGCCACAATGATGTTTTTGGCGGAGGCTACAAGATCCATTGCGCCACCCATTCCTTTCACCATTTTCCCGGGAATTTTCCAGTTGGCGATATCGCCACGCTCCGAAACCTCCATGGCGCCTAAAATCGTAAGGCCTACTTTTCCGGCACGTATCATCCCGAAACTTAATGCTGAATCGAAAAAAGCAGAGCCGGGTAACGTGGTAATGGTTTGTTTTCCTGCATTGATCAAATCGGGATCTTCTTCTCCTTCGAAAGGAAAAGGACCGATTCCCAGTAATCCGTTCTCTGATTGTAACACTACATTTATTCCCGATGGAATAAAATTGGCTACCAATGTGGGAATTCCGATTCCGAGATTGACGTACATGCCGTCTTTTACCTCCCGTGCAATGCGTTGTGCGATCTGTTCTTTGGATAACATGACAAATGATTTAATTTTTCTTCCTCACCGTTCTCTGCTCAATTCTTTTCTCATAATTTTTTCCCTGGAAAATGCGGTGAATATAAATTCCGGGTAAATGAATATGATCGGGATCCAGTTCTCCGGCCGGAACAAGTTGTTCTACTTCAGCAATGGTAATTTTTCCCGCCATCGCCACCAGTGGATTAAAATTTCTGGACGTGGCACGGAAAATCAAATTACCATGTGTATCGCCTTTCCACGCTTTCACTATCGAAAATTCAGGTTCAAAGGCATATTCCATCAGGTAATCTTTTCCCTTAAAATTGCGCACTTCTTTTCCGGCTGCCACTTCGGTTCCTACTCCCGCTGGCGTGTATATAACGGGCATGCCATAACCGGCAGCCATCAATCGTGTAGCCAAAGTTCCCTGCGGAATCAAATCCACTTCCAGTTCGCCACTTAATAGTTGCCGTTCGAATTCTGCATTTTCTCCCACATACGAAGAGATCATTTTTTTTACCTGCTTTTGCTGCAGCATCAATCCTATTCCAAAATCATCCACGCCCGCGTTATTCGAAATGCAGGTGAGCCCTTTTACTTTTTTCTCCACGAGTGCCGCAATACAATTTTCAGGAATACCACACAAACCAAAACCGCCCAGTGCCAGTGTCATACCATCTTCAATTCCCTTAATGGCTTCGTGTGCATCTTTTACTGTTTTATTCATTTTTCTTTTTCAGTTTAAATCAATTTCAAGTGAGTCGGTGTCTTTCGACTTATCCAAACCTTCCACTTCCACTTCCTGCAGATTGATGGAATTCCAGATGTCGGAATTGGACGTACGGAAATCTTTACAATTCAATAATTCTTCGGGCATGCCGTCAGGTTTTTCAAAATCTTCTTTCGAAATTTTTAATGATTTATCGGCATACACTTTATTGAAAAAATATCCCCAGATGGGAAGTGACACATTGGCTCCCTGTCCTAAATCCGTTCCGCGGAAGTGAACACTTCTGTCTTCACATCCTACCCACACTCCGCAAACCAGGTCAGGAGTCAAACCAATAAACCATCCGTCACTGTTGCTGTCGGTGGTTCCTGTTTTTCCGGCAACAGCAGTTTTTATTTTTCCGTAAGGTTTGTTGCTGCGTATTCTCAGTGCCGTTCCTGCTGCTTTTCCGTTATGCGGATTATAAGCGCCAGATGTAGTTCCTTTCATGATCTGCAACATCATGTAAGCCGTATATTCATCCATAGCTTCGTTGGTTTCAGGTTCCACATCTACAATTACATTTCCGTTTCGGTCTTCAATGCGGGTATACATCATAGGGCGAATAAAAATTCCATTGTTGGCAAATGCAGCATAGGCGCCTGTCATATCGTGAACAGAAAGATCGCATGAGCCCAAACAAATGGAAGGAACTGGATCGAGGTATCCTTTTTCAATTCCCAATGCTTCGGCCATTTTTACTACTGTTGCCGGTTTACATTGTTTCATAATGGCAACGGTGATATTATTCATTGAAGCTGCCAAGGCCCAATACAGCGGAGTTTGATCTCCTGTATAAATTGTGCTTCCTCCCGGACACCACGGTTTGGTGGTTTTAGCAGTAAAGGGGACTTCAATACAATGTTGTATATCCGGAATTTCGTGACACATAGTGAAAATACGGTCGCGGAAAGCAGCAGCATACACAAATGGTTTGAAAGTGGAACCTACCTGCCGTTTTCCCTGTTTCACGTGGTCGTATTGAAAATGTTTGAAGTTGGGACCACCCACCCATGCTTTGATAAATCCTGTTTTCGGATCCATGGCCATCATTCCTGCCTGCAAAAACTTTTTATAATACTTTATCGAATCCATCGGTGTCATCGTGGTATCAAATTCGTAATTCGGTTTAACCCACGAGAACACGGTCATTTTTGTTTTGGTGTTGAATATTTTGGTGATTTCTGCTTCTGATCTCACAGCAGTTTCATGTCCGCAATAGGTACACACAAAAGTATTACCTTCTTTTTTCACATAATCTTTTCCACGTTCGCAGTTGCCACATAATTTTCCTTTCAGCACTTTGTATCTTGCCGAACGCTGCACGGCCATGTTCATCAGTTTTTCAATTTCTTCTTCATCCACCTCGTTGGAGAAAGGAGGATTTTTCCATCGCTTGTTGTCTTTATCAAATGCTTTCTGCAATTCTTTTCCGAGATGTTCATTCACGCTCCATTCGGCATATTTCTGCATGCGCGAATCGATGGTGGTGTAAATTCTCAATCCATCGTTGTAAATGTCGTATTTCGATCCATCTTTTTTGTGATACACGTATTCGCCATTTTCATTTTTGCGGTCGAATAATTCAGTGAGTTCGGCACGCAACACTTCGCGGAAATAAGGAGCCATTCCATCCACGTGATCCACTTTCTGTACATTCAGCCCGAGAGGAAGAACGCGCAACGAATCGTATTGTGCTTTGGTGATTTTGGTTTTTACGCTTTCATTATCGGCATTGTTCATCAGCTGGAACAAAACAATCTCTCTTCGCTTCATCGCTTTTTCCGGGAAACGCACCGGATCCCATTTGGCAGGATTCTGGCACATGCCGATAAGCATAGCGGCCTGTTCAATGCGAAGCGAATCGGGCGTAGTATTAAAATAAACCCGGGCAGCAGAGTGTATGCCCACCGCGTTATGAATAAAATCGAATTTATTGAGATACATGGTAATGATCTCTTCTTTCGTATAGGCTCTTTCGAGTCGTGTGGCAATGATCCACTCTTTGAATTTTCTTTTTGCAAATTGCCATTTGCTCATTTTTTCCCTCGGAAAAAGCATTTTGGCCAGCTGCTGGGAAATAGTACTTCCTCCACCGGTAGAATTATCACCCGACAAAGCCCCCGAAAAAACCCGGGGCAACGCTTTAAAATCTACACCGGTATGTTCGTAGTATCGTTCATCTTCGGTGGCAATAAGGCAATCAATGAGGTATCGGGAAAGTTCGTTGTAATCGACATTGACGCGGTTTTCCTTAAAATATTTTCCCAACACCTGTCCGTCTGCCGAATAGATGATGGTGGCTTCACTGCTTTTTGGGTTGGCTAGTTCTTCTATAGAAGGAAGATTATCATCAAACGAAACAATAAACAACATCGAAAAAATGAGAAGGAAAGGTCCGATGAATGCCGACCACATCAGCCACAATACAATTTTTCTTGCGCGTGGGCTCAGCACGTTAGGGTCGTTTACTTTTTTTACTTTATTCTTTTTTTCTCCTGCCATTATCTTTTCAGTTTTTCCAGCCGCAGGCCAACATCAGCTACTTCATTCAGTTCTTCTCCGCGCATAGCCTGTTCGATGGTGAATGTATATTTTCCCGCCATAGGAAAACGTTTGTTGTGTTTAAACAGAATTTTGTTTTCTACCAGTCCGCCCGATACTTTTCCCAGCCACGTGCCGTCAGGGCCGGCCAATACACTTTCTACCGTATCGCGGGTTTGGTGTCCGTCAGGTAAATCGGTGGTGAAAAAAACATAAATATTGCTGAATTCATACGATTTGGTAACACGCAGGTTGAGAAAAAAATCGAAAGCTGAAACGGTATCGTCAATTTCTACTTCGAAAACAGCCGGATCGTTATAATTCCATGTATGGTTTTCGATGGTTTTGTTTTCTTCGAAATAGGGAGATGATCCGCAGGAAGAAAGTAAAACAATTCCCACCATCATAACGGTTATGGCACTGCTGATCCGCATTTATTTTTTCGGATGATTTTTATTTCCCTGCTGGTTATTGCGGTTGCGGTTGGGGTGATTTCCCTTGTGGTGTCCGCCACCACTGCCTTTGTTTTGTCCGCCCTGATTTTTATGCTGTCCACCGCCTTTGTGGTGTTGTCCTTTTCCTTGCCCGCCTTTGTGATGATGTCCTCCTTTATGACGGTTTTTGTTTTTATCATCGAATCGGGTAAGCGAATCCTGTCCCACCACATTTTCATAGCCGATTTCTTTCTGTACCGGAACAAATTCCTTAAAGCCATTGAGGTCATCCACTATCACTCCTTTTTTGTTTAAAGCGATAATTTCTTTTACGCGGTCGATTTTTAATCCAATAAAATCACTCATCAGTTCACCCTCGATGGAATACCACATCATTTTTTTAAAAATGTCGGTTTTCTGGTGAATGGCATTTCCTTTTTTGGTTTGCAGTTTGATATTGCTTTCGGGAAACTCTTTATAGGCTTCCACATACATATCCAGCTCATAATTCAAACAGCATTTTAATTTCCCGCATTGTCCAGCGAGTTTTTGCGGATTGAGTGAAAGCTGCTGGTAGCGTGCTGCGCCTGTGGAAACCGAACGGAAATCGGTCAGCCATGTCGAACAACACAATTCTCTTCCGCACGAACCAATTCCTCCCAGGCGCGATGATTCCTGCCGGGCACCGATTTGTCTCATCTCCACTCTTATCTTGAATTGCTCCGCCATTACTTTTATCAATTCGCGGAAATCCACTCTTCCTTCTGCGGTGTAATAAAAAGTAGCTTTGGTTTTATCTCCCTGGTATTCCACATCACTGATCTTCATTTCCAGTCCGAGGTTCAATGCCATCTTTCTCGCACGGTGCATGGTTTCTTCTTCCAGTCCGCGGGATTCGCGCCATTTGTCAATGTCTTCGGGTTTGGCCTTGCGGTATATTTTGCGGATATCGGTAGAGTCTTCTGCAATTTCTCTTTTTTTCATCTGCAGCCGCACAAGTTCTCCCGTAATAGTTACCACACCCACATCATAACCCGGACTCGCTTCCACAGCTACCACATCACCGGTGTAAAGCGGAATTTTATGAACGTTGCGGTAAAAAAGTTTTCTTCCGTTTTTAAAACGTACTTCTACAATATCATAGGGGGCGAGGCCTCCGGGTAATTCTATGTCTGATAACCAGTCATGAACCTCCAGCTTGCTACAACCACCGGAAACACAGAGGCCTTTATTCTGGCAACCGCCCGGTACACCACCTTTTTTATTCGAACAACTGGCACAAGCCATACACGTATAATTTAACCCACAAAGTTAGCATTCTCCGCCAATCGGCAGCCATCCTTTTTCATTTGGGGGAAACGGTTGATTTTTCGTGGAAATCAGGCAGTTTTTGCCTTGGGAAACATCAGGGAAGTGACCTTGAACGAAAGGTTGAGAAATACCAGTTTGGGGTTGGCATTCCGTTCGATATAGTAATGCGAACGGTTGAATTCTTCATGGAGATCAATGATATTATAGCCATGAACAAAAGCAGAAAATTTACCAACGAAATCGCGTTCTTCTTCACTTACGCGCTGTAATTCGTTGTCGGTATACGGGCCAATTATACATTGCCTGAAAATGTGAAGTCCATATTGAAGGAATCCCCGTTGTTGCTCGCGGTTCATTTTAGCCATTTCATCTGCCCAATCCATCAGGCCGCTGATGTTTTTCTTATGGCAAAGCAGCATCCATTTGCGGAATGTCTGGAGATTATAGCCTGAATCATCCAGTTGCAACGCCATTGATATAGCCGACCACATATTGCCTTCCGAAAGCAGGGTAATATTTTCGGCCAGCTCTTCTGAAGCGCCATAATTTTGGAGTAATGCAGCTTTTACGTCCGCATCATCAATAGCAGGAATTTTAATAATTTGTGTGCGCGACAAAATGGTAGGAAGAATATTTTCCTGGTTTTCGGCAATGAGAATGAAAACCGTATTATCAGGCGGTTCCTCAATGATTTTAAGCAGGTGATTGGCAGCAGTGGTATTCATCAGCTCAGCCATCCACATAATTAGAATTTTGTATTCTCCCTCGTAGGATTTGTAATTGAGTTTGTGAATGATATTTCCGGCTTCGGCATCGGGAATAATTCCTGATTTGGCTTCTGCCTCCAGCGAAGAATACCAGTGTTTGAGATTGAGGTAAGGTTGTCCGATCACCGCTTTTCTGAATTCTGTAATCACATCATCACTTTTCTCTACTTTACGTTCTTTCACAATGGGAAAGGAAAAATGAAGGTCGGGATGCTCGAGTTTGGCGACTTTCTGGCAGGAGGAACAGGTTCCGCAGGCATCGTTCTCCTGTTTGTTACTGCATAGCAGGAAAGTAGCGTAGGCGAGAGCCAGTGGCAAACTTCCGCAACCCTCAGGGCCCAGGAATAACTGCGCGTGACTCACCCTGTTTTCCTTAACGGAACGTATCAATCGGTCTTTTGTGCTTTGCTGGCCGGTAATGGCATGGAACAACATGGGCCAAAAGTAATAAAAATCGGTGTGGGTAAAGTCAAAAAAAAGAAGATCGTCCATCGGGAAATTTTATCTTTGTCCCCGAAAAAATTCTTTCATGAAAACCGTTGACACCCTTTCCTTTTCCGGCAAACGCGCACTGATACGTGTCGATTTTAATGTACCCCTCAATGATACATTTGAAATTACAGATGATACAAGGATAAAGGCGGCTGTTCCAACGATAAAAAAAATAGTGAAAGATGGCGGAAGCGTGGTATTGATGTCGCACCTGGGCCGCCCAAAGAATGGTCCCGAAGAAAAATTTTCATTGAAACATCTTACCGCATATCTTTCTAACGCGTTGGGGACAAACGTAAAATTTTCGGGAGATTGTATTGGTGAAGAAGCCGGTAAACTTTCATCTTCACTGAAACCCGGTGAAGTACTGTTGCTGGAAAACCTTCGTTTTTACAGGGAAGAAGAAAAAGGCGACAGGGAATTTGCGAAAAAACTTTCCGTACATGGTGATGTGTATGTAAATGATGCGTTTGGAACCGCACACCGGGCACATGCTTCCACAGCAGTGATCGCTGAATTTTTTCCAAAGGCAAAAGTGTTTGGATACGTGATGGCGGGTGAGCTTTCTTCCATTGACAAAGTGCTGAACAATGCGCAAAAACCATTTACAGCGGTGATGGGCGGAGCAAAAGTGTCGGATAAGATTTTAATTCTCGAACAACTGATGAAAAAAGCCGATCACATCATCATTGGCGGTGGAATGGCTTTTACTTTCATTAAAGCGCAGGGAGGAAATATCGGCAAATCGCTGGTAGAGGAAGATCGCCTGGAAACAGCTTTGCATATTCTGAAAGAAGCAGAAAAAACAGGAGTAAAAATTCATTTGCCTATTGATTCGGTTTGTGCGGATAATTTCAGTAACGATGCCAACCGCCAGATCTGCAAAATAAAATCCATTCCTGATGGATGGATGGGGCTGGACATTGGCGATGCCACCGAAAAAATGTATGCCGAAGTGATCTCCGATTCAAAAACGATTTTATGGAACGGCCCGATGGGAGTTTTTGAGATGAGTAATTTCGAAAGCGGAACCAAAACAGTGGCTGAAGCTATCGTGAATGCAACGGCTAATGGAGCCTATTCTCTTATTGGCGGAGGCGATTCGGTAGCGGCCATCAACAAATACCATTTCGCGGAAAAAGTAAGTTATGTTTCCACAGGTGGTGGCGCATTGCTGGAATATATTGAAAGCGGAACTTTGCCGGGAGTGGAAGCGGTGAATAAAGCCTGACCCCTGGCCAGATTTGGTCTTACTGATTTCAACCCGTAGTTTTTAATAACTTTTTGATTTTCATTTGCCTATAAGTGAAAATTCAGGGTAATTTCATTCAACCAAAAAACTAAAACTATGAATAACGAATTTTTTAAAAAGCCGGCTTTTATTGCGGTAAGTTTACTATTAATCTGTTTTTTAGCACTGGATTATGCAGTAGTTAGCATTAGTATGATGGGTATTTCCCAATCTGATGGTGTTTCCGGAATTCAAATTGCGAAAGAATTTGACGGAATAGATATTTTACTCTGGCTTATTCCCATTGCAGCAGGTTTCCTGGAGTTTGCCATGTTACAACCTGGCCATAAATCAGCATCAGCGCAAAATGTAAAAATTGCGAAGATCACATTACTTGCCGCTACTGCATTTTTTTGGCTGCGTTACCAGTTCCTGATGGAAGGCCCGTTTGGTGCCAATGTGAATGCCGGAATCGGAATGTGGGTGTCATTGCTTTGTGCTGTTTTCGTCATGTTCGAAGAACAGGTGATGGCAATGGTGAATAAGAAAAAATAATTTCTGTTGGTCAATAAATAAAAGGCAGTGAAAGCTGCCTTTTTTATTTCAGAAAATCTCAAATCTCAAATCCTACATCTCAAACCTTTCCTACCTTTGCCCCCATGAGTACACAACAGGAAGACAAACTAAAAGACATCATCAGCCATTGCAAAGAATACGGTTTCGTGTTTCCCAGCAGCGAAATTTATGACGGGCTTTCGGCCACTTACGACTACGGACAACTGGGAGCAGAACTCAAAAACAATATCCGCCAATACTGGTGGAAAAGCATGGTGCAGATGCACGAAAATATTGTGGGTATCGATGCGGCTATTTTTATGCATCCCACCACCTGGAAAGCATCCGGACACGTGGATGCTTTTAACGATCCGCTGATCGATAATAAAGATTCTAAAAAAAGATACCGGGCTGATGTTCTGATTGAAGAACATATTGAAAAAATTCGCCAGAAAAACGCAAAGGAAATTGAAAAAGCGGCAAAAAAATTCGGGGGAAGTTTTGAAGAAGCACTTTTTGTAACCACTAATCCAAATATTCTCCGCAACAACGAAAAAATAAAATCCATCGAAGACCGTATGCGCGATTCGCTGGAAAAAGGCGATCTCGAAGCGCTGCGCCAGCTTATCGTTGATCTTGAAATTGTTTGTCCTGTTTCCGGAACACGCAACTGGACCGAAGTGCGTCAATTTAATTTGATGTTCTCTACCGAATTGGGAAGTGTGGCGGGAGATGCGGCAAAAATTTATTTACGTCCCGAAACCGCGCAGGGAATTTTTGTGAATTTTCTGAATGTGCAGAAAACAGGAAGAATGAAAATTCCATTCGGGATTGCACAAACTGGAAAAGCTTTCCGCAATGAAATTGTAGCGCGGCAATTTATTTTCCGTATGCGCGAATTCGAACAAATGGAAATGCAGTTTTTCGTTCGCCCGGGAACAGAAATGGAATGGTACAACTACTGGAAAGAAACAAGAATAAAGTGGCATCAGTCGCTGGGAATGGGAAATGAAAATTACCGTTTCCACGATCACATCAAATTGGCACACTACGCCAACGCGGCCTGTGATATTGAATTTAATTTCCCGATGGGATTCAAGGAACTGGAAGGTATTCACTCACGTACCGACTTCGATCTTTCCAGCCACGAAAAATTTTCCGGGAAAAATATTAAATATTTCGATCCTGAATTGAACCAGTCGTATGTTCCTTATGTCATCGAAACTTCTATAGGTCTTGACCGGATGTTCCTGGCTGTGCTTTCCAATTCGTATGTGAATGAAAAATTAGATGATGGAACGGAAAGAGTGGTATTACGAATTCCTCCTGCGCTGGCACCGGTGAAAGCAGCTGTGTTGCCGCTGGTAAAAAAAGATGGCTTGCCTGAAATCGGAAGAAAAATATTTGATACACTGAAGATGGATTACATCTGTCAGTATGATGAGGGAGATTCCATTGGAAAAAGATACAGAAGGCAGGATGCCATAGGAACGCCTTATTGCATTACAGTGGATCACGATACATTAAAAGACAATACCGTTACCATTCGGGAACGCGACAGTATGATGCAGGAAAGAGTGAGCATCGAAAAGCTTTCTTCCATCATTGACGGAAAAGTGAGTTTGAAGAAATTGCTTGCGGTGTAAATGTTATTCTTTAAACTTCGGTTAAGTCAAACTTTCTAAACTTAATAACTTTCTCAACCCGCCAACTTAAAATGTTCTCCACCAAACGCGAACTCATTTTTTTCATCCTCTCGGGAATTTTTATCACCAATGCGGTGATAGCAGAAGCCATTGGAGGGAAATTATTTGAGATCGGCCCGTTTGTGATGAGCGTGGGCATTCTTCCCTGGCCGGTGGTTTTTCTTACTACCGATTTAATCAACGAGTATTACGGAAAAGAAGGAGTAAGAAAAATATCCTGGTTCACGGCTGCACTCATCGTTTTTATGTTTGGAGTTTTGTTTTTGTGTATGCAGATTCCCGCCAGTGAGATTTCACCGGTAAAGGATGAAGCGTTTCAATCTGTATTCGGGCAAAGCAGTGCCATTATTATAGGAAGCATCATTGCGTTTTTGGTAGCACAGCTGGTGGATGTGTCAGTATTCAGCTTTTTTAAAAATAAAACCGGGAATAAAATGTTGTGGTTACGCGCTACGGGATCTACTGCTATTTCACAACTCATTGATACATTTATTGTAGCCGGTATCGGTTTCTGGCTGACAGGAAAAGTGACTTTTGCGGATTATGTAAACATGGCGGCCACCGGTTATGTGGTAAAACTAATGATCGCTGTTGCTCTTACCCCGCTTATTTATGCGGGACATTTTATGATTGATAAGTATATGGAGAAAGAAAAGTGATTATTTCAACAAGGAATTTGTTTCAGTAACTTCTCCTTTTTCACTATAGTATTTCGCTTTACCAACTATTTTTCCGTCTTTAAATTCTCCTTCAGGTTTTATTTTCATAACGTATTAAAAAACAAAAACCCCGTTTTCACGAAACGGGGTTTTGGCAGGTGAAACAAATTTTATTTTATCACTTGAATCTTTTCTGTCCTTATTTTTCCGTCAGCTGTTTCCACGCGTATGAAATAAGCTCCCGCAGGAAATGTTTCAACGCTCATCTGTACTGAATTTTTTCCAGCCTGTTTTTGGTTCACCAATACACGGCCCGTTATATCGGTAAACTGTACAGAGGTAATTTGACCGCTTCCCGAAATAACATTCACCTCATGGTTGGCCGGATTCGGATAAATATGAATTACGGAAGCTGAAATTTCACTTACACCCACACCGGTAATGTTGATGCTCTGGCAGCTTACGCCATTGCAACCACCGGCATCTGTTACATAAAGACAAACAGTGTAAGTGTTGTTGGATGAGTAGGTATGAGAAGGGCTTACCAGTGTTGAATTATTTCCGTCACCAAAATCCCACACGTAGGAGTTTCCTGCACCCGTAGTGGTATTGGTAAATGTTACCGTTCCACCGGAAATGTTATAGGTAAATGAAGGAGTGGGGGCAGCGGTAACCGTTACCATAATAGAATCTACGTCACCACACATTCCGCTGATGGTATAAACGGCATAATAAACACCGGGAGTAACAGCTGCAGAAGAAAAGAAACCGTTTCCGTTTCCACTATCTGAAACATTTGTTCCCGACCATACGCCACCTGTATCAGCTACAAGGAAAAATCCGAAACTGTCATTACATATTGAAGTATCGGGTGTTTGAATGTTAACGGTTGCATTGGCAAAAACATCAATGGTAGTGGTATCTGCATCGCCACAGGCCCCGCTGATGGTATAAATGATCTGGTGACTTCCGGCACCGGCTGCAGAAGCGTCAAATGTTCCGAGATTGGTATCTATAATTCCGTTTCCGCTCCAGGTACCACCGCCATCCACTGCTGTTAAATTGGTGGGTACTCCCAGTTCACAGAATGGTCCGGCAGGTGTTATAGTAGCGTCCAGCTGATTCGTAATCGTAATCGTAAATGTTGCGCTGTTTACACATGGCCCCGCAGTGGTATAGGTTACTGTATGTGTTCCCGTTCCGCTGGCAGCAATATCTACCTGCCCTGTGGATGCATTAACGGTACAGGTAGTACAACTGAATGTTCCTCCTGCGTCACCGGTTATAACGGGGGTGGGATTAGCGTCAGCAATGCAATAAGTGGATTGGCTGTAACTGAAAGAAGGGTCATCCGGTAAACTCAGGTAGCCGGTATCTGTTGCAGTACCCACACAGCCATTCACATCCGTAACAGTTAAATAATACCATGCGGTATCATTGGTAAAAATTTCCTGTGGCTGCGTAAGATTGCTGGTGTTACCGTTACTGAAATTCCACATATAGGTTAACGGGGGATTTCCGGAAGAGCAATTGATAAAATCAACGGTATCGGGAACGCAGTTATTTCCCCCGGCAGGATTACAGCAGGCTACAGGGTTTCCAAAAACAGTTACCGTATGAACTACCGTATCGCTGAGTAAATTCTGATCCACTACAATTAACTGTACATTGTAATTTCCTGAAGCAGCATAAGTATAGGTTGGATTCTGAAGATTGGAAGTTCCTGTTCCATCACCGAAATCCCAGAAATAGGTATAAGAAGGAGTACCGCTGTTGCTCAGGTCAAGAAATGGCATGGCAAATCCATCACAAACATCCATCCACGAAAATTCAGCTACAGGAGGAACACCGGCACATGGATTCATAGTATGCAAATCAAGGTTGGTGATATCATCAATGTTCATTACGTTCCATTCCATTTCTCCCGAGCCCGTCCATACAAGATTTCCCTGTTGTACAGTGGGCTTTCTGATTAAAGTATGGTTGGCTGTCCCGGAAACTCCGTTAACCAGCCATTCTGTTCCCGGTCCCGGGTCTACGCCTATTACCCCGATAATATCAGCTGAAGCGCCTAAAAATGTATTATACAATTCAACAGCATCATTGCCGTTAAAGCTTAAACCGGCATTGGTTTGGTTGGATACAGCAAGTATACCTGCATTGGCTGATGAATGCGAGATCACAAATGTTGAGTTCGGGTTAATGGATCCCGTCAGATTAATGGTAGTGGGGGTAATAGAGCCATTAAAATAGATCCTTACAGCAAATGCACCCGTTAATGGAACAGTGAAATTGGTGGGATTATAAATCTCAATGGATTTATTAAAACTGCTTCCTTCAATGTATTCTGAAATAAAAAGATTGTTACACTGAGAAAACGAAGCAGAAATGCCAGCAGCCAGTAAGGAGAAAGATAGTAATAGTTTTTTCATAAAATGTAGTGTTTGATGACTATAAAAATAGACGTTTTTCTGATGGATAAGTTGTCCGGACTATAAATATTTAATTTAAAAAAAAGTTAACGGGAATAATTCCTGCCGGCTGAAGACGGTGTGCTGAAAACTACCAGCTGAACTCAGCCTTTGTTCAATACTTTTGGCACTTTAAAGTAATCGGAGTCCTTATCAGGTGCGTTTTTAAGGGCCTCGTCCTGTTTAATGCTCACCTGCTGAATATCTTCGCGCAGGATGTTTTTTTCTTCGTTCATAAAAATAAGAGGAGCAACAGATGTGGTATCTATTTCATCAAGTTTTTCAATAAAACCAATGATCCTGTTCAGGTCGTTGCAGATTTCGTTTTTGGCATCTGCTTCGAATTCCAGTTTTGCCAGTTCAGCAATACGGTCAACGGTTTCGTTATTTATTTTCATGAAAATATTCCGGGTATCTTTTTTTAATAGGTGCTTCTATTATGTCATGTACCCTTTGCTGCAAAGATAGCAAATCTTTTTCCGCCATTCCTTTGGTGTCTATCGTAGGATGAAAAACGATTTTCGAAATTCCCGGACGCGAGTGCCCGAAAGGTTCTGAGGGGCTTGAAAGAATTTGCCAGTTATTGACAAAAGTGATGGGCAGAACGGGAATTTGTTTTTCAATAGCGAGTTTAAAAGGCCCGGGTTTCAGTTCTTTTTTCATCCGTGGCGGATGTTTGCTGGTTCCTCCTTCGGGAAACAGAATCACCGGCAATCCTGCATCCGTTTTTTCTCTCATTTTTTCCAGCGCCCGCGACCCGTCTGATTTATTTCCGCGCTGAACAGTTTCATGCACTCCTTTCCTGAAAAATAAACTGACAAATGGTATTTTACGCACTTCTTCCTTGGCAAGAAATACATATTGCCCCGGAATGATAGTGTATAACAAAACAATGTCGAGATAGGAGGTATGGTTGCAACACACCACATAAGCTCCCTTTGGAAAGTGAAATCCCGGAGGATAATTTACTTTTTTGAAAATAAAGGATAATATACAAATCAGCGGCACCCAGATGTTTTTCTTATAGAAAAAAAGTGCGTTGCGCCATTCTTTTCGCTGTATCAGGATCAGTGCACCGGGATACATTACCAAACTTACGATAACAAATATCAGTGCAAAATAGATTTTATACAATAATCTGAACGGAGCCAGGATTTTCCACCACATGAAACTAAAAAATTAAAATGCCCATAACCATGTTCTTTTTCTGATCATCCTTTTACTTTTTTTTCTCCCGAAAATTCTTCAGCCAGCCGCTGGTATTTTTCTGATTTTTTTTCCGCATCCCAGATTACTTTTGATAACACTACTCCTGCAAAAGGATAGCGGTGGAGCAACTGAACGTTTTCATCGGTAATGTTTCCCGAACCATATACAGGGCACCGGTTGTTTTTGATCAGCTTGCAGAAAAACTCCTCGTTCACATCAAACGAATTTTTTAGTGGCTGTATTTTGGAAAATACAGGGTTAATGAAAACATAGCTATACTTCATGCGGTTATCCACCAGGCTGTCGATGGAATGAAAGGTGCGGGTAATAATAATTCCCGGCCTTCTCATCCGGTAATAAAAAAGTTTGAAAAAAAGCTGTACCGATTTTTTCCGGTGGTTTTTGGAAATGTGAATTCCCTTAAGTTTATATTTCAGCGCCAGGCGGTGATGGCTGTGGATAATAATACGGTTGTGGAATTGTTTCGGGATGCTGTCAATATATTCTTCCAGTTTACTTGTCGAAAATTTGGTTTTTCGCAGATGAAGTGTCATCAGTCCTTTTTGAAATAGTTGAACCACATCACTCAGCTCCGACTGAAATTTATCCTGCGTGGTAATCACCGCTACTTCCATCATTTTCTTTTTTTAAATGCTGCAACTGCCGATGGATTGTTTTCAAACGCTGTGCCTACCACAACAATATCTGCTCCTGCTGCCCATGCCGCCCTGGCCTCTCCGGGTGTTTTTATTCCTCCGCCAACAACTAACGGTATACGGGTTTGTGCTTTTACGGCCTGTATCATTTCTGCCGGTACTTTTTTTTCGGCTCCGCTGCCGGCATCCATATAAATAAGTTTCATTCCCAGCATTTCTCCCGCCAGCGCTGTTCCGGCAGCAATGTCTTTTTTATCCCGGGGAATCGGCAAACTGGCGCTGATATACTGAGCAGTGGTAATATTTCCGCTCTCAATCAGCATATAACCCGTGGGAATGATTTCCAGTCCGGATTTTTTTAAATGAGGGGCAGCTATCACATGTTGGCCTATAAGTAATTCAGGATTGCGCCCCGATATAAGCGACAAAAACAAAAGAGCATCCGCTTGTTCACTCACCTGCAAAATGCTTCCCGGAAAAATAACCACCGGCACACTGAAATATTTTTTCAGGTATTGTACGGTTTTTCTGAAATCTCCCGATGAAATAAAACTCCCCCCCGCAAAAACAAAATCAACACCTGCGTTTTTGCACTGCTCTGCCAGTTTTTTTATACGGATTTCTGAAGATGATTTATCCGGGTCTACCAGCACAGCCAGCATTTTTTTTCCTGCCGCCACATTTTTTTCCGCTATCGTATAAATGTTTCCCAACCGTGTTTTTTACAAATGTAAACTTACTGTGTATATGCCAAAACGAAATCTCCTATTAATTGATAAAACAATACTTCTTCCTTTTCAGCGGATTCGTTTGTTATTTGAACAGATACCCGGTGATTTTCAGAATCAATATGCCCTATCCGGATATGCGTACCAAAATTTACTGTATCACCGCCATGTTTTTTAAAAACAGCTTCTTTACAGCACCATATCAGCGTAAGCAGGCCAATATCACTTTTCTGATCTGCATTTAAATCAGTGGGATGAAGAAAACGGCTTGCAATTTTCAGAATACGCTCCGATTTTTTCTCAATGTCTGTTCCCACCGGTGATGATCCTGAAAAATAAACTACAGCATAGGGATAACAATGGCTGAGAGAAATAAAGCCTTCTTTGATTTCCGGTTTTCCGTTATCAAGATAGGTGATCTTCCCCCCGGGAAGCATTTGATCCAATATATTTCTTACAGCCAGCCACTCCATCCTTTTTTTGTCGGCTTTTATAGATTTCGACTGTTCAAGTTCAGTCTTTTCAAGGCTTTGACAGAGTTCCGGCTCACTTTCCGTGATTTCCCAAATCCCCAGCCAATCACCCTTTTTTGGCAGTATTTTTGCGATTAATGGCATAATTTGATGTGCTAAAAATAATTTTTTTAACTTAGTCCGTTGAACCAGCTATTTTTTATGAAAAAAACACTGACCTATATTTTCATGACGGTATTTGCCTTCCAGGCACTTACGGTCAATTCACAATCACTTTTTCCTGTTACAGTCGACAAAAAAGACGGCTATATTGATAAAAGCGGAAAGATCGTAATTCAGCCGCAATATGAAAAAGCTTATCCCTTCAAAGGAAATATGGGTCGCGTGATTTCGGGTGGGAAAACCGGTTATGTAAATAGTTCCGGAAAGCTCGTTATCGAAGCCAAATATGATAAAGGAACTGATTTTTATGAGGGACTGGCTGGCGTTTACTCTGGTTCAAAATGGTCTTATATAGACGATAAAGGTGCCGTAAAATTTGAAGTTACCGCCAATGCCGCTTTTCATTTTCAGGACGGAATGGCCCGCGTGCAGGTAGGAAGTAAAACCGGGTATATAGATAAAACCGGGAAAATGGTCATCGAAGCCAAATACGATGCCGGGTATGAATTTAGTGATGGCCTCGCCCGCGTAAAACAGGGAACCAAATGGGGATTTGTAGATAAAACCGGAAAAATGGTTATTCCTGCCAAATACGATATGGTGCATGATTTTTATGAAGGAATGGCCAACTTCCTCGTAGGGGAAGAAGGAAATGGGAAATGGGGATTTATTGATAAAACAGGTAAAACCATTATCGATGCAAAATTTGATAAAGTAACCCACTTTGAAGATGGCCGCGCTATGGTACGCATAGGAGATTTTAAAACAGGAAAGTATGGGTTTATTGATAAAACCGGTAAAGTGGTGATTGAGGCTATTTATGATGATGCCAAACCGTTTAGTGATGGAATGGCCAACGTAGCTACCGGAACGGGTTCCGCACGCAAGTGGGGATATGTAGATGTAAATGGTAAACTCGTTATATCCCGCCAGTTTTCCATTCCTGCCGACTTCGAAAACGGCCTTGCCAAAGTACGAATCGGGGATTTTAAAACCGGGCAGGAAGGATACATCGACAAAACCGGAAAATTCGTTTACACCATCAAAAAATAAAGGCTTGTGCCTTAATAAAGAAAGAGGGTTTTTACACCCTCTTTTTTTTATCCCGATCCTCTTTTGTAACTTTGCATTCCTCTAAAAAAATAAATATTAAAATGATGAGTTCATCTACCGACAAAAAAGTATTGCCCTACAAGGTGAAAGATATCAGCCTTGCAGAATGGGGTAGAAAAGAAATTAAACTGGCCGAAGAAGAAATGCCGGGATTAATGGCCCTGCGTGCAGAATATGGCGCAACCCAACCGCTAAAAGGAGCCCGTATTGCCGGATGCCTTCATATGACTATTCAAACTGCGGTTCTTATTGAAACACTCGTTGAATTGGGCGCTGAAGTAACCTGGTCGAGCTGCAATATTTTCTCTACACAAGATCATGCCGCTGCTGCCATTGCCGCTGCCGGAATTTCGGTGTATGCATGGAAAGGAATGAACGAACAGGAATTCGACTGGTGTATTGAACAAACACTTTTCTTCGGAGAAGACCGCAAACCATTAAATATGATCCTGGACGATGGAGGTGACCTTACCAATATGGTGTTTGATAAATATCCCGAACTTATTAAAGGAATAAAAGGACTTTCGGAAGAAACCACTACCGGTGTTCACCGCCTTTATGAAAGAATGAAAAACGGAACACTTCACATTCCTGCTATTAATGTAAACGACTCGGTTACCAAATCAAAATTCGATAACAAATACGGATGCCGCGAATCACTCGTGGATGCTATCAGAAGAGCAACCGACCTTATGCTGGCAGGAAAAGTAGCTGTTGTAGCAGGTTATGGCGATGTTGGAAAAGGCTCGGCAGAATCACTCAGCTCACAGGGCGTTCGCGTTATTGTTACTGAAATCGACCCCATCTGTGCGTTACAGGCAGCAATGGACGGTTACCAGGTGAAAAAAATGGATAACGCCATTCCCGAAGCAGATATTATTGTTACCGCCACCGGAAATAAAAGCATTATCACCGAAAAACATTTCAAAGCCATGAAACATAATGCCATTGTTTGCAACATCGGGCATTTTGATAATGAAATTGATATGGCATGGCTGAATAAAAATCACGGTAACTCAAAAGATACCATAAAACCACAGGTAGATAAATATACCTTAAATGGTAAAGATATTATCGTTCTTGCCGAAGGACGTTTGGTGAATTTAGGCTGTGCAATGGGACATCCTTCATTCGTAATGTCCAATTCATTTACCAACCAAACACTGGCTCAGCTTGAATTGTGGAATCATTCCGACAAATACGAAAACAAAGTATACACTTTGCCCAAACACCTCGATGAAAAAGTAGCCCGTCTTCACCTATCCAAAATTGGCGTGGAACTGGATGTGCTTAGTCCCGAACAGGCTTCTTATATCGGTGTAAAAGTAGAAGGCCCTTACAAAAGTGATATGTACAGGTATTAATAATCAAAAACATAAAAAAGCCGCACTGTTTCTATAGTGCGGCTTTTTTATTTATAGGTTTTTTTCTACTCTATCTCCGTCTAACATCTCCCTGTCTGACATCTTACATCTAATTATATATCCTCAAAATTCCCGCACCATCATAATAGGTTTGATATAATTTAAGGTTCATTACTGCAGGGCCCTGGCTCACTGATCCGTCTGTAATAATAAACCTCGATCCGCAGCAATCGTCAATAGCAATAACATTGGAAGAGGTATCCACTCTCACCTGGCAACCATTGCTGGTTTGATAGGTGCAATGCCGGTCCATGGCTACAAATTCATCAGCAGATCTCCGGTAAACAATAATTCCTTTCGAACCACCTTCAAAATACATCCAGCCTCCGGGTGCCTGCAGATTAATATATCCCGGGTTATTGATATTCACCTGGATGTCCACCAACACATTCGGCACCTGGTCCGGGTTATCGTTTTTACATGAAAAAAAAACAACAGGCATGGCCAGCAACACAAGAAAATGGCGCAATATTTTCACTAACTTGGCAGGCATAATTATAATGGTAAAGTTAACTATTTATTCCTGATGGGCCTTCATAGAATAATACTGATAAATACGCTTTTTATTGCATTCGCCATGTTGCCTGTGGCTTCATTTGCGCAGGAAACCGATCCGCCCAAAAACGAACATTTCGAAAAAAAGAAAAAAGAAAGGGAAAAAGAAGAAAAAAAAGCGGAAAAGGAAGCCAAAAAAAGACACGAAAAGATTCAGGATAAGGAAACCCGTAAACGAATGAAAAAGAACAAAAAAAAAGCAGAACGTTTAAAAAAAGGAAAAAATCCTGAGACCATCTGGCAACGCATTTTCAGTAAAGGCGATTAACTGTTTTTCTGTTCACCGGTTACCCAAAATTTGCTACCGTTTCCACAAAAAGCAAAAACCATCCTTTGATGCCTTTTTTATCTTCCGGAATAGCTGATTCCATTGGGGAAAGTATCATTTTCATTAACCCCGCAACAAGCATAGACATGTATAAAAATCGGGATTTTTAGGCAGGAAAAATTTCCGTAAACCCGTACAACCAGGTAAATTTGATTCGAACAAACAACGGTATGGAGGGAGCTTCAAAAACGATAATTCAAACAACTTGACCGTTTCTTAAATAATGTTTGTTTGTTCAGTTTAAAAATTTCTATATTTACGGCCTTTGTTGCGAGTAACGATTAACATTAATTAACGAGTATGTTAAGAAGACTGAGTTTGTTAGTGGCATTTGCCACAGCGTCCGTAATCACTTTCGGACAAGGCCAGGGAACTATCCAGGGTAAAATCAAGGACAAAACTTCCGGAGAATTGCTCCCCTTTGTAAACGTCATCATTGAACAGAATGGCGTCCAGAAAGGTGGAACTTCTTCTGATATGGATGGCGAATACAAATTAGCCTCCATCTCCCCGGGAACCTACACCATCAAAGCTTCTTTTGTGGGATACAAACCCATGCAGATCAATGGTGTGATCATTTCCTCCAACAAAATAACCTTCTATGATATTGAGATGGTATCTGAAGATGTTACCCTCGAAGAATTTGTTGTGGTGGATTATGCAGTTCCCCTTATCGATAAAGACGGAGGAGCTTCCGGTGCTACCGTTACACGCGATGATATCGCTAAAATGCCCGGACGTTCGGCAACGGCTATCGCTTCAACAGTAGGCGGAGTGTATTCACAGGAAGGAAGCGGAGCCCTCAGTATCCGGGGTTCACGCTCGGATGCAAGCTACTACTTTATAGATGGTATCAAAGTTCGCGGAAGTACAGGTCTACCAAAATCAGCTATTGAAGAGGTGTCTGTAATCACCGGTGGTCTTCCTGCTAACTATGGTGATGCTACAGGTGGAGTAATTTCAATTACAACCCGCGGAGCCTCCAAAGAATATTTCGGAGGAATCGATTACCTTACCTCCGGTTATCGCTTCGGTGAAAAAACAGTTGGTTTAGACAGATATGCCTTTAACCTTATAGAAGGATCATTTTCCGGGCCGCTGATTATGAAAAAAGACAGTACCGGTAAAAAAGTTAAACCCATTCTCGGATTTTTCGTCTCTGCCAACTATACCGACCAGGTAGATGGCCGTCCTTTTGCCATTGATCAGTATCGCGTAAAAGGCGAAGTCAGGGATGAACTGGTGGCCAATCCTTTACGCCCAACAGGTACAGGTGTAGGTGTGTTCTATAACACCAGCTACCTTACCCAAAACGATTTCGAAAAAGTAAATTACAGGATGAACGCCCAGTCCAAAACATTTACCGGTGCAGGAAAAATTGATGTAAATGCAGGCCCGCTCATTAACCTCACTTTCGGAGGTTCTATGGATTACGGACACTATAATAACTATGACTTCAACAACTCTCTTTTCAACTATCAGAATAATGGAATAACAGATGAATTGACCTGGCGTGTTTATGGAAGATTCACCCAGCGTTTTAATTCAGGCAAAGAATCTTCAGAAAGTTCTTCCTCATTAATTAAAAACGCCTACTATACTGTGATGGTGGATTATTCCAAATACAATGCAAAGTCACAGGATCCCCGCCATAAAGACAAAATATTTAATTATGGTTATGTAGGACAGTTTATCACCTATCGCCAGAAATCATACGAACCCGTTGATAAAAACGGAACCACCGTTCTGGAACATAACGGATACCAGGATACACTGGTAACATTTAATGCAGCTCCCGATTTTGACGGAGATGGCAATGCCGAAGCAGTTAATCCCGACCTTGCTGCAATTACCAGCCAGTATTATAATTTATATGATGATCCCGAAGATCACTACGAAAACATGACACAGATTCTTTCTGCCAATGCACTTCGTAACGGTGACCAGCCTCAATCTGTATATAACCTCTGGAATAACATTGGAACAACCTATAACGGTTATTCAGTTACAGATAATACTCAATTCCGCATCACAGCATCAGGTAACGCTGATATAGGAAATCATGCCGTTTCTATCGGATTCGAATATGAACAGCGTGACGACCGCGGATTTTCTGTTTCTCCGGTAGGTTTATGGACACTTGCACGCCAGCTCACAGGTAACCACAACGCAGGACACCTGCAGGAATTGGATACCGCTAATGCAATCATTACTTATTTCGGAACTCTTCCTATTTATGATTACAACCCATTAAACGCTTCACCCGGTGCATACGATGCAAGCGATGATATCGAATCGCAGTCTTTCTTCGATTTTAATCTTCGTAATCTTGTAGGATATGATCCTGATGGACTCGACTTTATTGATATCGATGCCGTTGACCCCAGCATTCTTACACTCGATATGTTCAGTGCAAACGAATTACTCAACCAGGGTAATAATTATGTGAGTTATTTCGGTTACGATTATAACGGGGCCAAAACAAAAGATAAACCCTCTTTCAACGACTTCTTTACCGCAAGGGATGAATACGGAAATAAAACACGTCCTATCGCACCTTACCAGCCTATTTATATCGCTGGTTATATCATGGATAAATTCGCTTTCGATGACCTTATCTTTAACGTAGGTGTGCGTGTTGACCGTTTTGATGCCAACCAGCCTGTTTTAAAAGACGGCTTTGTTCTTTATGAAGCAAAAACTGTTGGTGAAGTGGAAGCATCTACTATTTGTGTGGGATGTGAACACCCCGATAACATGGGCGATGATTATGTAGTGTATGTGGATAATGTTGAAAGCCCAACAACAATCAATGGATACCGTGACGGAAGAAACTGGTATAACGCAGAAGGGACTGCCATTACCGACCCTTCAATCATCTATGGCCCTTCAGGTGTTGCTCCTTTACTCGTAAATCCCAACGCGCCTGATGATAAAGACCAGGAAATGATCAAAGGTTTTACTGACTATAAACCACAGATCAACGTAATGCCCCGCGTAGCTTTCTCTTTCCCTATCAGTGATGAGGCACTTTTCTTTGCGCACTATGACGTTCTTACCAAACGCCCCACTACAGGAAACCGCCTCGATATTATGGACTACTATTTTATGGATGTAAGAAATGTGGTGGTAAATAATCCTGACCTGAAACCTGAAAAAACAATCGACTATGAGTTGGGATTCCAGCAGGTGCTTACAAAAAGTTCTTCACTGAAAATATCAGCATTCTATCGCGAGTTGAGAAACCAGGTAGCGCTTTTCAGTATGACGGGTGCTTATCCAAGAACATACAGAACGTACACCAACCTCGACTTTGGAACAGTAAAAGGATTAACTATTTCTTACGACCTTAGAAGAACAGGTAATCTTACGCTCAGGGCTGCTTATACCCTTCAGTTTGCAGAAGGAACAGGTTCGAATGCTAATTCAGCTGTAAACCTTGTTAACTCCGGCTTGCCTAACCTTCGTACGATTTATCCTTATGATTACGACCAGCGCCATGCTTTTGTAACGGTAATCGATTATCGTTATGGCGAAGGAAAAGATTACAACGGGCCGAAACTTTTCGGAAAAGATATTTTTGCCAATACAGGTGTAAATATTGTAAGCAATTTCGGATCAGGAACTCCTTATAGTGCCTCACAATATGTAACGCCTCAGGCATTGCTTTCCGGAGGTGCTTCAGGGTCACTGGAAGGACAGATAAATGGTTCGCGTAAACCTGCAACTTTCAGAATGGATCTGCAGGCTGACAAAAACATCACGCTCAAATTTGGTAAAGATGCCGAAGACAAACCCAAAACCGCTAACCTGAATATTTATCTGCAGGTATCTAATGTGCTTAACAACATAAACGTTTTGGGTGTGTATGGAGCAACCGGAAACCCAAATGATGATGGCTACCTGGCCGATGCTCGTTACCAGGCCGCTATTGCCTCTACCAACTCAGAACAATCTTACAGAGATTATTATGCACTCAAGGTGAATAGCCCCTGGAATTATGGAATTCCACGCACTATCCGCCTGGGTCTGAAATTTGACTTTTAATTGAATGGATTTGGAAATAAAAATTAAGTGTATGAACGGGAAGTTTAAAAAAAGTGTAGGGATTTTTGCAGCACTGATGATTGCCGGATCGGCCTCATCAATGATCAATCCCAACAGAAGCGCAGAAATTAAACCAGGCACCAATTCATTGAAGAATCGTGCTGCCGGTTGTGCTCCGGCTACAGCCCTTACCAAACTCGAATACAACAACGTTAGCGCGTTGATTGAACAGGGCGGTAGTATGTGGCAAAACCGGTCAACCGGAACTGCTTCTTATGAAGTGCCCAATGATCCTAACGGACCGGGCGTAAGCGCTCTTTTTGCCGGTGCACTTTGGCTGGGAGGTAAAGACTTTAATGACCAGCTAAAAGTAGCGGCTCTTACTTTCAGACAAGGAAATGACTTTTGGCCTGGCCCACTTTTAACAGACGGAACAGCTGAAACTGATGCTGCCACCTGTTTAAAGTTTGACAAATTTTATGTTGTAAACCGACAGGAAGTAGCCACTTTCGTTGCCTATAACGAATGTATTGCTACCCCGGGATGTGACCCGAATGAAAATTTCCCCGGATACACTGTACCTGCCAGCATTACTACCTGGCCCGGAAATAATTTTGATGCAGGCTTCGATCCGCTTCTGGCCCCATTTAAAGATGTAGATAACGATTTTGTTTATGACCCTACACCTGACGGGTCGGCCGACTATCCCTGGTACGATCTGAAAAAGGAATTGACTTGTGGCGCTGACAGAACAGTGGTACTTTATGGTGACCAAACCTATTGGTGGGTGTTTAATGATAAAGGTAATATCCACACCGAAACCGGTGCCGACCCGATTGGTATGGAAATTCGCGCTCAGGCTTTTGCCTTTTCTACCAGCGATGAGGTAAATAACATGACCTTCTACAACTACGAATTAAGAAATCGTGGAACCCAAACACTTTATGATACTTATTTTGGTCAATGGGCAGATCCTGATGTAGGATGTTCCAATGACGACTTTGTAGGTTGTGACGTTCAGCGTGGATTAGGATATTCATATAATGGTGACCCTAATGATGAGGCTTGTTCCGGATCTACAGGTTATGGCGCAAATCCTCCGGCAATTGGTATTGACTTTTTTGAAGGCCCTTACCAGGATAATGATAATCTCGATAATCCATTAACCACCAATATCTCTGATGCCTTGGATAGTTTAGGTATTCCTTATAAAGGAATTGGTATTGGTTATGGCGATGGTGTATTGGACAATGAGCGTTTTGGTATGAGAAAGTTTTTGTATTATTTCCGTGCGGATGTAACCCCCAGCCCTGCACAGGGAGAACCCAATGACGCAAACGACTATTACAGATATTTGCGCGGTATTTGGTTGGATGGAACCCCATTCTATTATGGAGGTACTGCTTATCAAACATCTCCCGGAGCAATTGCTAACGGATTAGTAGAATGTGATTACATGTTCCCGGGTGATTCAGATCCGCTGAACTGGGGTACAGAAGGAATTCCTGTAGTTACCGTTCCCTGGGATGAAGTGAGTGAAGGAAACGTTCCGGCAGACAGACGTTTTATGCAATCAGCCGGACCATTTACACTTACACCTGGTCAAAAAAATAATATTACAGTAGGGGTCGTATATGCACGTGCCGCTTCAGGAAACTCTTTCCAGTCAGTGGAATTGTTACGTCTCGCTGACGATAAAGCACAGGCGTTGTTTGATAACTGCTTTAAAATTCTTGATGGTCCGCATGCACCGGATATTACTGCCCAGGAACTTGACCGCGAAATCGTTCTTTATGTATCTAATCCTGCTAACTCCAACAATGCAAATGAGGATTATATAGAAAAAGATCCATTCATTATTCTTCCTACTTCGGTGGCTACCGGATTAACGCAGGCAGAACAGGATAGTTTATCAAGCTATCGTTTCCAGGGATATAAAATCTATCAGTTGAAAGACGAAACCGTTTCTTCTGCTGATTTGTATGATCCTGATAAAGCACGCCTTGTAGGACAATGTGATATCCAGGATAGCGTTGCGAGATTGATTAATTTTGTGAAAGATGAAGATCTCGGTCAGCTTGTTCCCTATGAAATGGTGAATGGTTCAGATGCCGGAATAAAACACAGTTTCCGTTTCCAAAATGATGCGTTTACACAAGCCCGCCTGATCAATCACAAAACCTATTATTATATGGCTGTTTCTTATGCCTATAATGAATATAAGGAATACGACCAAACCGATCCAAGCGCTCTCGATGGACAAAAAGTTCCTTATATCGAAAGCCGTTTGGCCGCTACCGGTGCAATAAAAGCTTATTCTGCTATACCGCATATTCCCGTTCCCGAAGCAGGTGGAACAGCCCAGTTTTCCAACTATGGTGATGGACCTGAAATTACAAGAATAGAAGGACAAGGAAATGGAAATATTTACCTTGATCTGACTTCAGCTACCGAAAGCCAAATAATAACCAACTTCCAGGTAGCAGAAGCTACTTACCAGGGAGGAAAAGGACCAATTAATGTTAAGGTAGTAGATCCTCTTGCAGTTATAGCCGGACAGTTTGAAGTAAGATTTAATCCCGGAACTCCTGTTACTTCATTAAATGGATCGGATTGGACATTAACAAATCTGTCTACAGTAACAATAAACGGCACCACCTATTCACCGGGAACTTATTCTGTAAGCTCTGATAAAACAATCGATTTCGGTGAAGAAAAACTGATCCTCGACCTGGGAATTTCTATAGAAATAAAACAGGTAACCTATACTCCAAAAGGACTGCAGAATCTTCCTCCGTTAATTTCAGCTGATATTATTTATGCCGACTCATCAAAAAGATGGCTTACCGGTGTTAAAGATGGCGAGGGATTGAATGCAGAAAACTGGATACGCTGCGGAACACAAAACCAGGCTTGTAATGCAACACTTTATCCTGATGTTTATAACGATCCTTGCGTTTATAACGACTGGCTGGGATTGGATGATGAAGAAACTTATGAAACATTACTGGAAGGAATTATTGCTCCTTATTATCTCTGTGCGGTAAGTAATGATGTTGATAGTGATAACAGGGAATATGCTAACGGTTCACCCATTGCCAGGGAATTTGGCAATACGCGTAATGCTGACCAGTTGGAAACCATGAACAGTATTGATATTGTTTTCACTTCCGATAAATCAAAATGGACCCGTTGTCCTGTGGTTGAAATGGGAGATGAGCAATTGCTGGCACAAAACTCTGCTAAAAAACAACGACTCAGAAGATCACCTTCGGTGGATAAGAACGGGTTAAAAGCAGGTGATGTGGGATATAATCCCGCAGAAGGAGATTTTGGCGGAGCACAACCCTATGGAATGGGTTGGTTCCCCGGATACGCTATTGACCTTGAATCGGGTGAGCGTTTAAATATGGCCTTTGGTGAAGATTCCTGGCTGGCAGGAGAAAACGGCAGGGATATGAAATTTAATCCCACTAACCGTCTTGCTACCGGTTTGGGTGAACCTTTGTTCGGTGGAAAACACTATATCTATGTATTCCAAAACAGGAACAAAGATTTTACCATCAGTCCTTCTATGATGATTGCCTATGACGGAACAGGACAATTTATTCATGATCGCCTGATGTATACCAATTATACTGCTAATACTATCAATGCAGGAAACTACATCCGTGTATGGCGCTCCTGCCGTTGGGTAATGGTGCCTATGCTGGAAGCAGGATATAATTTTAATGATCCTTCACAGTTCCCTACTGATGTACGTATCAAGGTAAGAGTGGGTAAGAAATATGAAAGATATTCTACCAATTTTGCTACTCCTAACGTAGCAGACACTACTGCAGCTACCAATGGCTGGAGGCCGTTATATAAATTCTCACTGGATAACCTGGCTGTTGTAACCAATGATGAAACAAGCGCTGACTCTACGCTCGAACTCATAAACGTTGTACCCAATCCGTATTATGCATACAGCTCATACGAGAAAAACAGGGTAGACACACGTGTGAAAATTGTTAACCTGCCCGAACAATGTACGATCAAAATTTTCAGTGTAAACGGGCAGCTTGTAAGAACATTCACAAAAGACTCTCCGATTACGTCTATCGACTGGGATTTGAAAAACCAGGCAGGTATTCCGATCGCCAGCGGTGTGTATATTATACATGTGGATGTTCCGGGAGTAGGAGAAAGAATACTTAAATGGTTCGGGGCATTGCGTCCGCCAGACCTGCAAAGTTTCTAATCAAAAACCAGTTAAGTTTTACTTTTGAATAAGATGAACATGAAAAATAAAATAATTGCAATGAGCCTGGTAGCAGCATTTTCTGCTACCGGTTCTTTTGCCGGAAACGAAGACCGGGTTGGATCAGCAGGTGCAACCGAACTTTTGATTAATCCCTGGGCGCGCAGTGCAGCTATGGGTGATGCCGGTGTAGCATATACCACAGGTATTGAAGCTACATTCATCAACGTAGCGGGTCTTGCCTTTACACCTAAAACCGAAATTAACTTTGTGCGTTCCAGCTGGCTGGCCGGGTCTGGTATCAATGTTAATTCATTGGGACTTGCCCAACGCATTGGTGAAACCAGTGTTCTGGGTTTGAGTTTTATGTCAATGGGGTTTGGTGATATAGACATTACCACCGAAGATCTTCCCGAGGGAAATATCGGAACTTTCTCTCCCCGTTACATGGTTATCGGACTTTCTTATGCCAAAGAATTTTCTAATAGCATTTATGGAGGATTTACCGTAAAAGCAGTAAATGAGGGTATAAGTAATGCCAAGGCCGGTGGAATTGCATTTGATGCCGGTATCCGTTACGTAACCGGTGAAAAAGACCAGATAAAAATGGGTATCACACTGAAAAATGTTGGGCCTCCAATGGTATATGAAGGTGATGGTTTTTCAGTACTTAGCCAGATTGTAGCTACAGGAGCGCAGATTACTACCGAACAAAGGACAAATAAATTTGAAATGCCCTCTCAGCTCAATATCGGTGCATCGTATGATTTCCTGCTGGGTGAAACACAAAAACTTACCCTGGCTGGTTCCTATGGATCCAATTCTTTTTCAAAAGATCAGTGGAGAATAGGTGTGGATTATGGCTACACGCTTAAAAAAGCTTCTTTTAATGCCCGTGCAGGATATGTTTATGAAAAAGGACTTCTGAGCAAGGAACTGGGAGTTAGCTCCAATGCCTTTAATGGCCCTACCGCTGGTGTATCAATCGACTGGATTGCCGGTGAAAAAGGAAACCATATAGCTATTGATTATGGCTACCGTTTTACCAATCCCTTCAATGGAACACACAACATTGGTATTCGTATCGATATCAAATAAATTTTTTAATTTTACATAGTAAAACGAATCCCCGAAATTTGGGGATTCGTATTTTTTTGTCCCCACATCAAACTGATTGCTATGGCTCAGATAACTTACCTTACCAAAGAAGGACTACAAAAACTTAAAGACGAACTTCATCAAATGAAGACCGTGGAGCGTCCCCGTATCTCTGCACAAATCGCGGAAGCCAGGGATAAAGGCGATCTTTCAGAAAATGCAGAATATGATGCCGCCAAAGAAGCGCAGGGATTGCTGGAAATGAAAATTGCCAAACTGGAAGATATTATTGCCAACTCAAGGGAGATTGATGAAACAAAAGTAGATACGTCAAAAGTATTTATCCTCTCGAAAGTGAAAATTAAAAATGTAGCCAACAATGCTACATTTTCCTATACACTGGTGGCCGAAAATGAAGCCAATCTCAAAGAAGGAAAAATATCTATCGATTCGCCTATTGGAAAAGGATTGATGGGAAAAGCCAAAGGAGAAAAAGCGGAAGTAAAAACTCCTGCTGGTGTAATGACATTCGAAATCCTTGACATTTCCCGCTGATGGCATCGCTTTTTTCACGCATCATTGCCGGTGAAATCCCCTGTCATAAAGTGTTGGAAAACGAAAAATTTATCGCTTTCCTCGACATTTTCCCGCTGGTAAAAGGCCATACACTGGTGGTTCCTAAAAAAGAAACCGATTACATTTTTGAGATGAGTGATGAAGAATTATCAGAAATACTTGTTTTTTCAAAAACCGTTGCGGCAAAAATCAGGAAAGTTTGTCCCTGCGAAAGAATAGGTATTTCAGTAATCGGGCTCGAAGTTCCGCATGCGCATATTCACCTGGTGCCTATCCGTTCTTCCGATGACCTGAACTTTACCCGTCCCAAGCTGCAATTATCACAGGAAGAACTCGCTTCCATCGCTGCAGCAATACGTAACGCCTGATTATTTTTTCCTTCCCGGATTTTCTTTCAGAAACCCTTTCCAGCCCCCGTAGTTTTTTTCATTGGTTGTTGTGCCGCGCTGAAAATAGTGACACATCGCTACAGCCAGCGCATCAGTGGAATCAAGGTATTTGGGTTTTTCAGATAAAGAAAGCAGTTTGCAGATCATTCCCGACACCTGTTCCTTGGAAGCGTTTCCATTGCCGGTAATAGATTGTTTTATTTTACGGGGAGAATATTCTGTTACCGGAATATTTCTGAATAATCCGGCCGCAATAGCTACGCCCTGCGCTCTTCCGAGCTTAAGCATGGATTGCACGTTTTTGCCAAAGAAAGGCGCTTCAATGGCTATTTCATCGGGTTTATGCTGTTCAATCAGCCCGAGTGTTTGCTCAAAGATCATTTTTAGCTTCAGGTGATGGTCGTCCAGCTTCGACATATTCATCACTCCCAGTTCAGCCAGCTTCATTTTTTTGCCAGCTGCACCAATGATACCGTATCCCATGATATTTGTTCCCGGATCAAGCCCCAGGATTATGCGCTCAGGGCTATAAAGAGTATTTTTGGATATCGTTTGAGACCTCACCTTACAAATATAAACTCAATTTTATTGTTGCTGTTTAAAGCAGCGGTTTTGTTATTATGTGTCTGGTTTATTTATCAGCGCATACATGATGCCTCCATTGTTCAGTTTTACGAACTATTTTTTACAGAAAATGGCTGGAAAGATGTGCTGATAATGGTGTTATTCCTTTTGTTTTTTTCTTTTCTCAACTGGTGGTGTGAAGCGATGAAATGGAAAAATATGATGGAAAATACCATTCATCTTTCACCCCGCGATTCATTGAAGGCAGTGCTATCCGGGCTGGCCGTAGGTTTTGTTACACCGGCACGTGCAGGAGATGTAGTGGGGCGCTGGCTGAAACTGGGAACAGAAAATAAAAAACCGGCACTGGCTGTGTTTTTTTACTCGTCACTGTTTCAAACTTTCACCACGCTGCTGGCAGGTGTGATTGCCTTTATTCTGATGTTGTATTTTTATTATGATCCGCGCTGGGAATGGAACTCCGCTTATATTCTGTTTCCCGTTGTGTTTGTTATAGCTGCATGTGTGGCGGGATATTTCGTATTCAGTAATTTTTTCAGGGATAAAATGAAAAATAAAACGATTTTCGGAATGGATAAAATATCAGAATTTATTTCCTGGCCCTTACAGGAAAAGCTGCGGTTTTTCAGCTGGTCGCTTTTTCGTTATGTTTTTTTCTGCACTTCTTTTGTTTTTGTGCTGTGGCAAACAGGCGTAAGCGATGATTGGTTTTATCTTTTCCTGGGGGTTTCGGTTATTTATCTCATTTCGTTTTTTCTTCCTTCACTTATTGCCGGAAAACTGGGTGTTCGCGAACTGGTAGCGGTTTTGCTGTTGGGCGGCAACCCCGAAGCCGACCTGAAAATTATTTTCGCCTCACTCATTATCTGGATTTTTAATCTCGCTCTTCCCGCACTGATTGGCGCTATTATCGTTTCTTCTTCAAAGATCACGCAACCTTTTGCCAGGATATAATTATGGTGTTTTTCGGATGGATATTGATCATTTTGGTTTCAGTTTATGTTTTACTGATACTCATTTCCATTGCTGGATTTTTCAAAAAACCAGCCGAACAGGGAAAAAAAAATTTTCGCGTATCTGTTATTCTGCCGGTGAGAAATGAAGAAAAAAATCTGGATATAGTTATTCCTTCATTGTTAGCACAGCGTCATCCCGATTACGAGATTATTATTGCAAACGATCATTCTTCCGACAGGACAAAAGAAATAGCAGAAAAATACATTCAGCAGTTTCCCGGGAAAATAAAATGGACAGAAAGTGAAGAAGGTTGTTACGGAAAAAAACAGGCCCTGCTGAAAGGAATTAACGAAGCGTCCGGAGAAATAATTTTCACTACTGATGCTGACTGTGTTCATCACCGGGAATGGTTGTCTAAAATGGCCGCTGCTTTTGGTAACGAAAAAATAAAAATGGCAGCAGGAACTGTGCTGATAAAAAAACCATCCTCTTTTTTTGAACACATTCAGCAACTCGACCAGTTGTCATTAACTGCTGTGTCGGCAGGGACGATGAGGATGGGGTGGCCGCTGATGTGCAGCGGAGCCAATCTTGCATTCAGAAAAAAAGATTTTTACGCCACGGGTAAATATAAAGGACATTTGCATGAAAAAAGCGGTGATGATGTTTTCCTGATGTTTCGTATGGCAGATGATTTAGGAAAAGAAGCCATTGATTTTTCCGTTTCGCCTGAAACTGCAGTGCAAACCACCCCGTCTTATTCGGTTTCTGCCTTTCTCAGTCAACACCTTCGCTGGGGAGAAAAAGCAAAACGATACCACCGTTTTTTCCCTCTTTTTGTGGCCATTTTAACAGTCCTTATTCCCCTGGGCTGCATTGCCGGTCTCCTGCTTTTGCCGGTATACCATGCTCATTTTGCCCTTTTGTCTATTTCACTGGGGGCCAAAGCTGCCATTGACTTTTTGTTGCTATTTTTGACTGGAAGGGTGTTGGGGGCTTCGGCTTCACTGTGGTATTTTGTACCCGCCTTTTTCTTCCATCTTTTTTATGTGCCTGTTGTGGCTTTGGCTGCCCTGGTATCAAAAAAAGCGGAATGGAAATGAATGAAACATGTTTTGGAGAAGAGTAAATAAAAAAGAAAAAGAAGAAGAAGTTTCACGGTCGCTGTCAAAGATCGCGTGGAAACGACTGAAAAAAAACAAACCCGCCATGTTTGGGTTGTGGGTGATCATTTTCTTTTGCGTGATCTCCATTCTTGGTGCCAATATCCGTTTCGATAAAACACTTCATTCCGACAACCAGAACATCGACCTGAAATTAAAACAACCCGGCTTTAGTGTAAAAATGCTGAAAGTGCGCATCAACCTCGAAACCGACCCGAAAAGTTTCTGGCGACTGATGTTTTTTGGAGGAACGGATAAAGAATACAAACTCGTTTCCATTTCCGATTATCGTTTTGAAGGGGAATTTATTTATGTAAAAGAATATCTTGGCGATATAAGAAATAAAAATTCTTTCAAGGAAATAGAAATTCCCTACCTGTTGGTGGATGTGTTGTATCCGCTGCATGTTAATCACCGCTTCACTAAAGATAATAAAGGCAATGTTTCTTTTTATGATGTGTACAATAATCATATTCAGACTTCCATTACCGAAATGCAAAAAGAGATTGAGGAAAATAATCTTATTCAAAAAACTTATTGGCTGGGAACAGATTTACTGGGACGTGATGTGCTGAGCCGTTTGCAGGCAGGAACTATTGTTTCGCTTTCGGTGGGTTTGATTTCTGTTTTAATCTCACTTGTTATCGGTATTTCTCTCGGAGCCATAGCAGGATTTTTCCGCGGCTGGATTGACGATGTGGTGATGTGGCTGATTAATGTGGTGTGGTCTATTCCCACGTTGCTGCTTGTAATAGCAGTCACCCTGGCGTTAGATAAAGGATTCTGGCAGGTATTTGTTGCCGTGGGATTGACTATGTGGGTGGAAGTGGCGCGTATTGTTCGGGGACAGGTGATGAGCATTCGCGAAAAAGAATTTGTGGAAGCGGGACGTGCATTGGGATATCGCTCCATGAGAATCATTTCCAAACATATTTTACCCAATGTAATGGGTCCTGTGATTGTAATTTCTGCTGCCAATTTTGCTTCTGCGATTCTGATAGAAAGCGGACTTAGTTTTCTTGGAGTAGGAGTGCAGCCGCCTATGCCATCATGGGGCGAAATGCTGGCACGCCACCGTGAATTCATTGATAATCCCGAATTATCTTTCCTGGCTATTGTTCCCGGACTGGTAACAGTAATTATGGTGCTTGCTTTTATGCTCGTTGGAAACGGATTGCGCGATGCATTGGATACGCGTATGGTGGATGATGTGCAGAGATAAAAAAATCCCGCCTCAAAAGAAACGGGATTTTATTTTCAATCAGAAAAAATTTTAAAACGGAAGATCATCATCCACATTGGCCGCTGCATTGGCTTCGGGCATCTGCGAATAATCAAAATTTTCGGCAGGAGTGGAGACACTGGTTGTATTTACTTTTGAAATTTTAAATGCATCGATCGAATTAAAATATTTAATCTGTCCTGTATTTTTATCCTGCCACTCGCGGCCGCGGAGGTAAAATCCAACTTCCACTTCATCGCCTTCGTTAAATGCATTCAGCAAATCACATTTATCCTGCGTGGCCTGGATGGAAATGTGTTGCGGATACTGTGAAGAATTATCGGTCAGTACGAATTCTCTTTTTCTGAATTTTTCGCTTACCTGTTGTGTAGCGCGGATCAGTTTGATGGTTCCTTTAATTGTGTACATAGTTTTGAAAATTTATTAATGGTTAAAGCTAAGCAAAGTTTTCCACGCTTCATTCACTTTTCCCGAAGAAAGTAATGAACGGGCATGTTGATGAAGTTTTTCTTCCAGCAGCGCTTTGTTGTTTTCGTTTTCAATAAACAATTCGCTGAGCTCAGTTAACTTATATTCGTTCACATCAGTTTCGTTGGGCAACTCCGTACAATTACCTAATTGGCCAAGGTCATTACCCGTTAAAATTTTACTGTTTCTTATATCAGCAGGAATGGCGTCTACACCTATTCCAATAGTGGTAAGGGGTTTTTCTATCTCGAAAACAGCATCTCCGTGTGCCCGGCAATACCAGTTTCCGCCCATGCGTGCTACGAGATCTATTTTCTGCTGGTCGATGTTTCCTTTTTCATCCAGGTATTTTTCATTGATGTGAATCATCACAATTTCACAAATGATAAGATTTCCTGCCCCGCCTTCTGTACCCAGTTCCATCACCTGTTTAACCATACATTCCATTTGCACGGGACTTTCCTTCACCCTGAAAGGCTTTACCTTTTGAGAAGGCTCCATGGTGAATCCGGCTTTAATAAACTCATTTACTCCTTTCGGATATTCGGCACTGGCCAGCGACATCTGGTGCACCATATCATAATTCACCACATTAATAACCACCTCGGCAACTTCCTTTACATTATCATAAGTATGTTTGGTGGTATTGGTGCGCCCGCTGCGGGCCGGTGAAAAAATGGCGATGGGAGGATTGGCGCTGAACACATTAAAAAAACTAAAGGGAGCCAGGTTGGGATTCCCGTTTTTATCAATGGTGCTGGCAAAAGCAATAGGCCGCGGACCCACTGCACCCAAAAGGTAACTGTGAAGTTTTGGAACCGGAACTGATTTTGGGTCGACTGAGAGCATAAAAATAATTTATAGTACAAAAGTACGTTTAGGTTATGGAAAATAGCGCTATGCATCACCTTTTTTTATACATTGCTTAAAATAGAGGAACATGAAAAATATACTATTGGCCGGATGTGCAGTTTTGAGTAGCATCACTGTGTTTTCGGGAAATGAAAAACGTAAGATGGCTGAAGATAATATGAAAGCTTTTTATGCACCGGTGTTTTCAGACAGGCCCTGGCATGTAGGGGTGGTGTATAATTCCTATTTCCTGAATAAAAACGGAAAGCAACCTGTGATTGGAGAGAAACTGGAACAATTCAGGCCGATGTATTCGGATATGTTCGGGCTGCGTATTGCCCGTGCGCCTATCGATTGGGGGATGGGTATTCAAACAGGAGTATATTATCACCGTCATCATTATTTTCATTCTATTGAAGGAAATTTCAATGCGATTACTTCTTATGCCAAGCTGGTTAACAACTACTCGGTAGATTATCTCAATATTCCTCTCAATCTTTTATTTGGACCCAATGACGGGGATGTGTACATCTATTTTAAAATAGGAGCGAGTATGGATTATTTTATGGGGGCCAGACACGATGGATATTTCTGGAACCCGTTGACACAATTTGAATATGATGTGTATACGAAGACAGAAGAGAATAATGATTTTGAAGAAATGAGATGGAATGTGAATTGTGGTTTCGGGTTATCTGCACATTTTGGCAGCGATTCACAATTCGGATTTATACTTGAGCCGAATTTTTTTAAATCAGTGACCACTGATTCGAAAGTATACTACAGTGAATATAAACCACTGATGATTGGTATCACTACCGGGTTTCAGTATAATTTCAGGTCGAGAAGAAGCGGAAACACGGTCATTACAGATTTTTGATGTTCCCGGAAATCTCTATATTTGCGGCCTTGAAAAGTTGAAGGTTTGTTTTAATAACCCTCAACCTTATTGCGGGCGTGGTCCCGATGCTGGTGATCGGGATAAACTACATTGGCAGACAGGTAGTATAAAAATTGAAAAAACAAAGAAGGATAAAAGAAACCTTTAACTTTAACCTTCAACTTTATTGCGGGCGTGGC
>JBMORL010000036.1:0-80036 GCA_049322335.1 Bacteroidota bacterium | reverse complement strand
TAAAAATTGAAAAAACAAAGAAGGATAAAAGAAACCTTTAACTTTAACCTTCAACTTTATTGCGGGCGTGGCGAAATTGGTAGACGCACCAGACTTAGGATCTGGCGCCTCACGGCATGGGGGTTCGAGTCCCTCCGCCCGCACAAAAACAGAAAGAGAGCGAATGAACAAAGTGTCACTCGCTTTTTTATTGTAAAATTATAGTTTGTTTTCAGGGCAGATAAGTTTCATTTTTTCTTTTGTTATTAATAATCGATCCTCTGCTGTTTCAAAAAACAAATGTGCCATAATTCCTTCATCAGCCAGTTTATCCTGAAGTAGTTTTCTGAATTCATTTTGCAAATAAGTTTTCACTTCCTCATCACTTTGCAATACTTCTTCTACAATGTTGGTACGATTATCCAGAACGTAAATAATATCTTCAAAATCCTCACTGGTGCGATAATCCCCTCCGCGATCTTTAAAAGCTTCAAATTTTGTAGCAAGAAAATAGGGGGCAGGAAGAATGTTGATTTGAATATCTTCAACCGTTATTTGTTGTAAACACTGAAATCCGGGTTTGTACCAGCGGTTGGTTTTTCCCCAGGGGCTATCTTCATCCGGCATTACATCTACCAATACATCATCATAAACAAAACGACAAATAACCGGTTCGCCAACCGCTTCTTTGAATTTTTTCTCTTTCAATTTGTCCTGCAAGGCAAATACGCTTCCGAATGCTGCCAGTTGTACAGAAATATCAATATCACCGGTAGGACGCACTTCATCTGCTAACCGATCGTTGGCATACAACGCTACTACAGCGCCACCCACAAAGACAATATCTTTATTTAGGTTGTCCAGCGCAGTTGCAATCTTTTTTATTACTCCGAGATCTATGGTTTTGTTTTTAAGCATTCAGTATTTTCTTTTCAAGGTATTCCATTGCCATTTTCTGTTCGCGTACTTTTCCTACACGAATAGCATCCAACAAAGTCAATAATTCATAAAGCTGCTTATCTTTTTGTGCTGCCTGAACAACACCGGGATAAAGAGGTTCAATAGCAAGCCCTCGTTCGTTACCCTGTGCGCTTGGCCAAACAAAGTTTTCACCGCTTTTAAAATGATTTTTAAGTGGTGGAGCAGAATGGGCAGTTGGAATACCGCGTGTAATGGTTCCCGGACGTTGCGGATAAACATATTTAAATCCATGTTGCAGGAATTCAAGTAACGATTTGCGAAATACATTCTTCTTTGACGGATCAATAAATCCGGATAATACCGAACGGTTGAGCGATTCACTTACTTCAGAATTGGAAATGCCCAAGCTATGCGCCAGGTCTTTCATCATCCATGATTGCCCATCTAACGCTATTATTTTTAACAGGATAACGATATCCTGAGGGCGTAAACCGCTGTGCTTTTTCATATTTAATCCTCAATTTGCGATTCGCGAATTGCGAAATTATAAAAAATATCTGGATCAACAAGCCAATCTGTATGAATTTATAATAAAGGCAAAGGATTTTCTTCCCATTAAGTAATTCTACTGAATAGAGCCACGGATATCAATCTCCTTGCGAAATAAAATTAATTATTTGATAATCAATTATTTAATAGAATTTTTTCATCCATTTCCCCCTTTTAAAAAACCCCCGTAGAATCACCGGAAAATATTTTATACGCAAAAACGCTGATGGATAAAAAATAGCGTTGCCATAGTTTTACATCTGTGAAATAAAGGTTGCTTAATGTTTTATCAATAGTTAATGCTTATGAAAAAGGTTCATCTTCTATTACTGGGTTCAGTAATTATCTTTTCCGCCCTTCAGCTTACAGCTGCAGACGACAGCAAAAAGAAAAAGAAAAAAGCTGCTGAAGAAAAATCAGTGAGCGCCACAAAAAATTCTGTGGACACAGAAAAAAAATATCAAAATAATATAGCAGAAGAAGAACGGCTTAAAACGAAAGCAGGCTATGAAAAAACAGTAAATACAACCGTAAAATAACCGGATTATGAAAAAATTATTTACCCCAACCGGGATCAGCAGAATGGTAGTTTTGTTGTTCTTGTCCGTTTCAGCGACAACTTCATTTGCTGTTGCACGCACCTGGATAGGTGTGGGTGCCGGTGGTGCCGGAACCGATTTTAACGCTTCTGCCAACTGGAGTCCCGCTGGAGCTCCTGGCGCTGCCGATGATTTAACCATCAACATGAATGCGAATGGAACTATTACGCTCAGTTCAAGTGTAACCATTAACACCATCAGCTTTAATGTTACGGGATCTAACGTAGTGGGGGTTTTAGATGTGGGTACTTCCATGCTCACCATTAATTCCACTTCCGGTTTTTCTGCTACTTCGGGAAACACCAATACCAGGGGAATTCTTCATATGGGAACCAACCCGGCCGGTGTTACTTTTAATGGTGATGCTACTTTTAATTCTGCCGGAACCGCATTGTTTAAATTCCGCGCAGCGGTAACCAATCCTGGTTCATGTATATTTATGGCCAATCTTACAACCGGTGCCAATGCATTTACAGAACCAGGTGATGAACCGCAATTTATTTTTAATAAAGCGGGTGCACAATCCTGGACATTCAATTCCACCACTAATTATATTGTTCCGGAATCAATTATCGTAGGAACCACCAATACGCCCACTGTTAGTTTTACCGGTGCCGGAACCAATTTTTTACTGAATGTGTATAATGGAAATCTTACTGTAAGAGCTAATGCCACATTGGATATAGGAAAATTTTACTGTGATAAACTCAACGGAACAGGAACGATTACGCTTAATGCCAATTCCACTTTAAGAATAGGTTCTACTACCGATTTTCCTACAGGATTTTCCACCTACGCTATTGATGCCACCAGTACAGTTGAGTTTTACGGAACAGCTACCACACAGGATGTAGGCGCCATGCCCGGAGTAGATAATTACGGAAATCTTATTCTTTCAGGAGGAGGAAGCAAACAACAAACTTCTGTAGGAGGAATACGTGTGCGCGGAAACATGACTATCGCTTCCGGAACTACTTATTATGCATGGGCCGAGTTAACCACCGTTGACGGCACCTGTACCAATAACGGAACGTATAATGCGTCTACCAATATCCAAACGTTTAACGGTAACCTCGTAAATAACGGAACGTGGACTCAACCTGCCGGAGCAAGTTCTATTGCTCAATTTACAGGAACTGCAGCACAAACATTTTCAGGAACCACCACTACAACTGCTTTCCAGCGAATGACTATGAACAATACGTCATCTACCGGCCTTACCCTTGCTACTCCGGCTACTGTAGTAACTGCGCTTACTTTAACAGATGGAGTAGTGTATACCGACAACACCAATCTTTTAATACTGAATGATAATTGTACTTCAACAACAGGTTCAAACGCGAGTCACGTTGACGGGCCGATGCGTAAAATCGGCAATGATGCCTTTGCATTTCCTGTTGGTGATGCCGGTGTGTGGGCAAGAATTGGAATTTCTGCCCCGGGAAATACCGCGCATCATTTCACTGCGCAATACATCAGGACACCCTACTCATCACTTACTCCCGTTGCCGCCACGCTGGAATATGTAAGCCAGATTGAACACTGGATACTTGACAGAACCAATGGCGCATCCAATGTAACTGTAACTTTGTATTGGGAAAGTTCTACACAAAGCGGAATCAACACATTTAGCAATGATTTGCATGTGGCGCGTTGGGATGGCTCGATGTGGCAGGATCATGGAAGTGCATCCATGACCGGAAGCGTTTCAGCAGGAACGGTTTCTTCTTCTGCAGCTGTTACTTCTTTCTCGCCTTTTACTTTTGCATCTATTTCCGGTGGGCCTGCTGTCAATCCTTTACCGGTGGAATTGGTTTATTTTAGAGCCAAATGCGAAGATAACGGTGTTCGCCTTGATTGGGAGACAGCCTCAGAGCAGGATAACAAAAAGTTTATTCTCAGCCGCAGTGCTGACGGAAATCAATATACCGATTTCGCCCAGGTTTCGGGTGCAGGAAACAGCAGTGTGCCTGTGCAATATAATTTTTCCGACCAGATGGTTTATTTTACCACCTTCTATCGTCTTTCGCAGGAAGATGGTGACGGAAACATTACCGTGTTCGATCCTGTTGTAGCCGACTGCTCCAATATGTCGACTTATGATTATTATATCTATACAGAAGGCGATGAAATATTTTTTGTGATCAATTCATCCGAAAAATCATTTGCATCCGTTGAACTGTATGATATCTCAGGAAAAATGCTCAACTCCAGGATAGTGGAATGTGAATCAGGCATCAATAAATATTCCATCAGAAAAAGTGATCTGAGTAAAGGTATTTACCTCGTAAGGCTGGCCTCGGGAACCTATTCTTATTCGCAGAAAATTATAGTGGATTAATTTTTAAACCCTTCCGGAGTTTTAAATTCCGGAAGGGTTTAAAAAATTAAAATCCTGCATTTAACGAAAACCTCACGGTTTCTTTTAAAGGATGGCCGGGATACAAAGGAAGGAGGTAACTTACATCAATCCCGAAGGCGTTATATTTTATGCCTGCTCCGGAAGTATAATACGGGCCGGCACCTTTTGATCTGTTTTGAAGAAAAATACCGCTGCGGATAAAAAACATTTTTTTCCAGCTGTATTCTAATCCTGCTGAAAAATAAATTTCCTTTAATTCTTCACTCATACCACCCGGGGCATCTGTAAACGAAGATAATAACCCCGATCCCGTATTACTTGTGTCGCTGGGTACAAGTAATTTGCTGATCTCTGATGTTATCAAAAACCCATGCAGAGTATCATTTTTCAATTTTGCCGATACGCCATACCTGAAATTAGCAGGTAACAAAAATTTCTTTCCGGAATCATTATACGAAATTTTGCTCCCGATATTGGAAATATTCATACCATGCGATAACACTGTTTTTTCTGAAAATCTCAGCGGGAGGTCATAACCGAAAAATGAAAGATCAAATGCGATTGATTTTCCCGGATGCTGAATTTTTCCGTTGTAATTCATATCGCCATATAAATTGGAATAAATATATCGTGCTGAGACTCCCAACGAATAGGTTTCGCTCATTTTTTTGGAATAGGAAATATCCGTTGAAAATTCATTGGGTTTGAAAGTAGAAACAGTACTTCCCGAAAAATACAGACGTTCGCCCGGGCTGAAATATCTTAGGGAAACACCGATCACATCACCTGGTTTTACCTGAATGCAGGAAGAAATATCCACAAGATGTTCGTCAGGCACTAAACTTCTCATCCAGGGAGTATAAGAAACCGCTGCCGAGAATTTTTTCTTTATAAAAGCATATTTGGCGGGATTGTAAAAATGCGAAAAAACATCAGGCGTGGTAGCAGCTCCCGCTTCTCCCAAACTCATTCCCCGTGCATCGGGAGAATACGTTAAAAACGGAACAGATTGTATCAGGGGATTGGTGTTCCCTGTGATGTTATTTAGAGTAACAGATTGCCCCAACAGGAAAACGCCCTGCGTCAAAAAAAGAAGAACACAAAAATTACGTTTCATGGTTAGCTATTAACGCAACTAATGGTTTTTTTAGTATTTAACGTCCGGGAGTTATAACTACAGAAATGAGAAGTATAATTAAATTCTCCCCGTCTTCTTCAACACCTTCACATGCGATGCAATCGCGCTGCGCATTGTTGGAAAAACATAATAGGGAATGCCATGAGCCCGGCTGGTTTCCATTACAATCTTGCTGATCTGCGGATAGTGAACGTGGCTTATTTTCGGAAATAAATGATGTTCCACCTGGTAATTCAATCCGCCTACGCACCAGCTGATAAATTTGTTGCGGGGTGCAAAATTAGCAGTAGTAGCCATCTGGTGAATAGCCCATTCTTCCTGTACATCGGGATTCTCTGCCGTGGGATTAACAAATTCTGTTTCTTCCACCACATGTGCCAGCTGAAAAACAATAGCTAAAATCCATCCCAAAACAAATGCCATCACATTAAACCCGATCAGCATCGGCAGCCATCCCACCGTTAGTAAAGGGATCACAATAAAAATTCCTATAAAAACTACCTTATAAATCCAGAAATTGAAATGATCCTTTAAAGTGAATTTTTTTAATTCAGTATGATCAGCAATTTTACTGGTAAAATATTTTTTAAAATCACGGTAAAATACCCATGATGTGTAAGTGAGCCCGTACAGGATTACCCAATAAATATGCTGAAAACGATGGATCTTGTATTTTTTCTGTTCGCTGTGCACGCGGAAAAATGGCTTCAGATCGATATCATCATCCATTCCTTCCACATTGGTAAACGTATGATGGTTTTCGTTATGTTTCTGCGACCAGAACAAAACATTTCCTCCGAGAATATTCAGCGATGTGGCCATCAGTTTATTTACCCACTTTTTCCGGCTATAGCTGCCGTGTGCACCATCATGCATAATGTTAAATCCGATTCCGGCACCCAGGCCTCCCATCACTACACAGGCAATGATGCTTAGCCAGTTCATTTCCGGGGTGAAAAATACCAGCCATACATAGCCACCCGTAAAGGCAAGAATAAAGAATATGGTCTTTACCCAAAGACGATAATCACCCGTGGGGCGAATGTTATTCTCTTTGAAATAAGCCTCTGTTTTAGAGCGGATTTCAGCAAAAAAAGTGGTCGGTTTTTTACTGAACCTGACTTTTAGCAGTTCTTTCCCCTGGTTGTCAGAGGCAGAAGAGGAAGTGGAAATTGTTGCCAGTTTTTGTAGAATTTGCCCAAATGTCGCCTTATTTTTCACACGATGGTATAAATAACGACATTATTCGATGAATGGCAAGGATTTGGCCTAAATTATTACCTTTGTCGCCCATTAAAAAACGACTATGGATATTACCAAAGAACAGATTGATGACCTGAATGCAGTGATCCGCGTAAAACTTACTCCGCAGGATTATCAGCCCAGATACGAGTCATCGATAAAAAACTATACCAAAAAAGCTGTCATCAAAGGTTTTCGCCCGGGACATGTGCCGGTAGCGATGATTAAAAAAATGTATGGAAAAGCTATTCTGGCCGAAGAGATTAATAAACTGCTGAACGATTCGCTTTACGGATATATTTCGGAAAACAAGATGGAAATTCTTGGGAATCCAATGCCGAAGGAAGATGAAAAAAACATACGGTTTGATGAAAATTCGGATATGGAATTTGCCTACGAAATTGGCCTTGCACCGAAAATCGACCTGAATTTTTCGAAGGAAATGATCGAATATAATTCCCTTCGTGTGGATGATGAACTCATTAAAAAACAAATGAATGATCTGGCCCGCAGGTATGGAAAACTCATCAGTGCCGAAGTTTCAGAACCTACTGATATGCTCTTCGGAACATTTGTGGAGCTGAACGAAAACCACGAAATAAAAGAAGGCGGAATTATGCACAATTCCACTATCTCTGTCGAATACCTGCATGATGATGAACAAAAGAAAAAACTCAGCGGACTGAAACCGGGAGATAATTTTGAAATCGACCCGAGAAAAGTTTCACATAGCCTTGCTGATATGGCCGCTATGCTGGGTATCGAAAAGGAAAAAGCAAAGTCCGTTCATCCGCATTTTCGTTTTTCAGTGAATGAGATCAAACGTATTGTTCCCGCAGAATTTAACCAGGAATTGTTTGATAAATTATTTGGAGAAGGCGCAGTGAACAGTGAAGAAGAATTTAAAAACCGTGTAGCCGAAGACCTCAAAGGCATGTTCACTTTCGACAGCGACCGTTTATTCCTGCAAAAAGTAACCCAACGTTTGCTCGAATCGGTAAAAGTAAATCTGCCTGATGAATTTTTGAAAAGATGGATAGTAGCCACCAACGAAAAACCGGTAACCTACGAGCAGGTAGCAGCCGAATACGAAGCTTACTCGCGCGGGTTAAAATGGCAGCTCATCGAAAACAAAATCATCCGCGATAATAATATCAAGGTATCTAACGAGGAAGCCCTTGCTTATACTAAAAATTACCTCAACTCCCAATACGCCCGCTACGGTTTGCCGCCTATGGATGACGAACGCATAACCGAAAGCGCCAACCGCATTCTTTCCAACAAAGACGAACAGAAAAAAATATATGATGAACTTTACAACCGCAAGGTGCTCGAGTTCCTCAAACAGGCCGTTACCCTCGATCCCAAAGAGCTGAGCTACGATGAATTTATGAAAATGCTGGGACAGGGCCATCACCATGAGCATGACCACGATCACGACCATGATCACGATCATGACCACGACCACGACCACGAATGTGATGAAAACTGCGATCATGAACATCACCATCATCACTGATTGGCGGCAACAAAAAAAACTGTACATTAGTCCAAACAAATCCCGGGGCGAGATTGTTACGGGAGTATAAAACAAACACCATGTACCCAAAAGACGAATTCAGAAAATACGCTGTAAAACACAAAGGTATCAGCAGCCTTCACCTCGATAGCTATATCGAATCTTCCATGACGCCTTACATCATTGAAGAACGCCAGCTGAATGTTGCACAAATGGACGTTTTCTCGCGCCTCATGATGGATCGCATCATTTTCCTCGGAACCGGTATCTACGACCAGGTGGCCAATATTATCCAGGCGCAATTGTTGTTCCTTGAAAGTGTAGATCACAAAAAAGATATCCAGATCTATCTTAATTCTCCCGGTGGTTCGGTATATGCCGGCCTGGGAATTTATGATACCATGCAATATATTCAGCCCGATGTGGCCACTATCTGTACAGGAATGGCTGCTTCGATGGGAGCGGTATTGCTTTGTGCGGGAGCCGATGGAAAACGCACCGCCCTGAAACACGCGCGCGTTATGATTCACCAGCCATTGGGTGGAGCAGAAGGACAGGCATCCGATATCGAAATCACCGCACGTGAGATCATGAAACTGAAAAAGGAATTGTATGAAATCATTGCCAAACATTCCAAACAAGCGTATGATAAAGTGTGGGCAGACAGCGACCGCGATTACTGGATGATTGCAGAAGAAGCAAAAGCTTACGGAATGATTGACGAAGTACTCGACAAACCTGCAAAGAAAAAATAAATAGCAGTCAGTCCCCCGTTATAAAACCGGGGGATTGATTTTTTAAATAAGAATGAAAGACACCAAAGACATACGCTGTTCTTTTTGCGGAAGGTCGAAGCGCGAAACCAATGTGCTGATTGCCGGCATCACCGGGCATATTTGCGACAGTTGTGTAACGCAGGCCGGAACTATTGTGAAGGAAGAGATCACGCAAAAATCGCAGAACAACATTGAGCACACAATCAAATTATCCAAACCAAAAGAAATTAAAAATTTCCTGGATGAATATGTGATCGGGCAGGATGAGGCAAAGAAAGTATTGTCGGTGGCCGTGTATAATCATTACAAACGTTTGTTGCAAAAACCCAATACCAAAGAAGACGATATAGAGATTGAAAAATCGAATGTGATACTGGTGGGGGAAACAGGAACAGGAAAAACGCTGCTGGCAAAAACAATTGCCAAAATGCTGAATGTTCCGTTTTGTATTGCCGATGCCACCGTACTAACGGAAGCCGGATATGTGGGCGAGGATGTGGAAAGCATTTTATCAAGATTGTTGCAGGCAGCCGATTATGATGCCACGGCAGCCGAGCGGGGAATTGTTTTTGTGGATGAAATAGATAAAATTTCACGCAAGAGCGACAATCCTTCCATCACACGCGATGTAAGTGGTGAAGGAGTACAGCAGGCCTTATTAAAATTGCTCGAAGGTTCGGTAGTAAATGTGCCGCCACAGGGAGGAAGAAAACATCCCGAGCAAAAGATGATACAGATCAATACGAAAAATATTTTGTTTGTATGTGGGGGAGCTTTTGATGGTATTGACAAGATCATTGCACGCAGGGTAAATACAAAATCCATCGGCTACGGAACCGAAAAGGAAAAACAGCGCGTGGACAAAGAAAATATTTTGCGTTATATCTCGCCACGCGATTTAAAATCTTACGGATTGATTCCCGAACTCATCGGGCGTTTTCCGGTGCTCACGTATTTGGATCCGCTGGACAAAGAAACATTACGCAGAATTCTCACTGAACCAAAAAATGCGCTCATCAAGCAATACATCAAATTGTTTGAAATGGACAATATCAAACTGGGCATCGAAAAAGAAGTCTTTGACTTCATTGTTGAAAAAGCCATCGAATTCAAGCTCGGTGCCCGCGGACTGCGTTCTATCTGCGAAGCGATATTGAATGATGCCATGTTTGAAATGCCCTCTGAAGAAAAATCGGGAGAGCTGCGCATCACACTCACCTATGCCGAAGAAAAATTCGGAAAGTCGAAGATTTCGAAGCTGAGGGTGGCGTAGTCCTCATCATTTTATTTTTAATCGTCTGTAAAGCATCGCTATTATATAGAATAGAAAACATATTCCTGAATGTATTAAATTGAAGTATTCGCCTAACAAGAACCAATAAATAAATGTTGGGATTAAGAAAGAAACAAAAATTCCATACAACACATCAAGAACTATTTTTATATTCTCATTGCTAATTCGATTTTCTATTTTAAATGCTATACCCATTAAAAAAACGATAGCTATTGTAATAGCATAAAATAAAAATTCAAAAATTAGTACTATTAATCCGCTCATATTAGAAATTATGTATTCCTATTTCTTCTTTTTATAAGAATATTTTTTTTCTCTTATCATTAAAGCTGGGTTTTCATTTTGTTTGTATAACACGTTTGGGATGGTAAGATTTTTTATAGAATTAAACTCTTTATTTTTTACTGTATTTTCTTCTTCGATATCAAAATCATCCTGCAGTCCCAGCCAGAATTTCGGTGAGTTGCCAAAATAATGGGAGAGGCGGATAGCCGTATCAGCTGTTATTCTGCGGTTACCTTTCAGGATTTCTGAAATCCTGGTTTGTGGAATACCTATATCTTTTGAGAGTTTATAGGCAGAAATTTCCATAGGAAGAAGGAATTCTTCCTGCAGAACTTCCCCGGGGTGGATATTATTCAGTCGTTTCATATCAGTGATAATCTAAAATTTCAACATCAAAGGCATTGCCGCTTTCCCAGCGGAATACAATTCTCCATTGGCCGTTTATGCGGATACTGTAAAAATCTTTTGCCTTTCCCAGCAGTTTTTCAAGTCCGTTGGATGGCGGAATACGCAAATCGGCAACATTGAGTGAATTATTAATCATTCTCAGCTTTCGCCTGGCAATCGGCTGTATCTCACCGGGTAGTTTTTTCACTCTTTCACCGTTCCAGATTTTTTCAGTGTCTTTCGAACCAAAGGAAACAATCATACTTCCGTTTCACGTTATTACTAACGTCAAAGGTATGTAATTTGTTTCAAAAAGAAAAAATATTTTTTTAGGAGATACAAAAATTAGTCTTTTGGGAGATATCTTCCATCATTTTTGCCTATGCAGGAGAGAATATTGAAAAGTCGAAGATTTCGAAGCTGAGGGTGGCGTGAGAAAATCACTTTTAATCAGTGTCTTTCAAAGACTACTATGTCGTATCTTCCTTTTAATTCAAGTTCCGGCATGTTATTTACTATGGTGTAGTTATCATTTTCTATACACTCAACTACTTTTTTGAAAATATTTTCAAATATTTCAGCAAGTTTTATAATGTTTATTTCTGTATGTGAATATGTTGTCGGTTCTTCGAAGTAACTACCTTTCCAATACTCATCGTTATCCGGTAATGCTATTGCTGGTTTATTGATATTAGCGTCCAAAATAAATCGATGGAATTGAAACTCATTTTTTTCTTTTTTATAAGGAACATTTGACAAATTAAAGTCATGAGCAAGTGAGTTCCTCAATGCGACAATAGCATCACGTTCCTTATCATTTAAATCGGAGAACGATTGTAATGTTTGTTGGATCTTATTTTGGATTTCTTTTTCTCCTTTTCGTATCACAATTGAACCAATTTGATCTAAAATGATTAAATAAATGATTATGCCACTCCATTTGGCAGGACAATTTTCAAATTTTTTCATATTAAATTCACCAGTTTCAATATCTCTTCCAGACAAAAATCGAGCTTCTTTGAGGGCTAATCTAAAACTTGATACTTTAGTGTGAGATACCATATTGGTTGAAGACTCACTGGGAGTAAATTTGATGGAAAAATGGTCTAATAAAACTTTCTTTTTCATCCCAATTAAACTTTTTTAATCCCTCCCCAAAACTACTTCTCTCCTTAAATTTATACATTCACCTTGATTTCACCAAATACCTCGCCACATTCTTTGTGCCTTTTATTTTTATCCATTTTAAGCGGGTAGCTTTTTTTCAGTTCATTTTTTGAAGGGCAACGATTTATGATAGTATCAAATGATACTATCATCGTTAGCATTTTCAGGAAATTTTCCTCCCCAAAACCACCAAATCAATTTTTTTTCCATCAATCACTGCTACTCCCGGCATATAGGCCCATTGCTGAAAACCGTATTGTTTAAATAATTTTATACTGGGTTCGTTGTGCGCAAAAATAAACCCGAGCAGGTTTTCTGTTTTGAGTGAAGGAGCAATTTCAATGGCTTTTTCCAGGAAAATTTTCCCCAGTCCTTTTCCCCGGTGTTGTTCGTGGATATAAATACCGATTTCGGCTGTGATGTCGTAAGCGGGGCGGCCATAAAAAGAATGAAAACTGAGCCATCCGGCAATTTCTCCGTCTTTTTCTGCTACTAATAAGGGCCTTTTTCCGGGTGTGTGTCCGTTAAACCAGCTTTGGCGTGAGGCCACGGTTACGGGTTCTGTATCGGCCGTTACCATGCGTGAGGGGATCGTGGAGTTATAGATCTCCACAATGGCGGGAAGGTCTTCTGTCACAGCGGGACGGAGGGTGAACATGGTGGTTCAAATATAGGGTTTCCGTTGAAAATTTACCGCTGACAGTTGAAAACATTACGTAGATAAAAAGCCTTTTCGGGGTAAATTTGCACCACAATTTTCAGCTATGCAGCAATACCTCGGTCTTCTTCAGCATATCATGGACAAAGGTGTTCAGAAACACGATCGCACCGGCACAGGGACTATCAGTGTATTCGGACATCAGTCGCGCTACGATTTGTCAAAAGGATTTCCCTGCCTTACTACAAAAAAATTACACCTCCGTTCCATCATTCACGAATTGCTCTGGTTTTTGAAAGGTGATACCAATATCAAATATTTAAAAGATAACGGTGTGGGGATATGGGATGAATGGGCGGATGAAAACGGAAACCTCGGCCCGGTATATGGTTACCAGTGGCGCAGCTGGCCCACCCCGGATGGAAAACACATTGACCAGATATCCAATCTTATTGCGCAAATCAAAAAAAATCCTGATTCACGCAGATTGATTGTAAGCGCGTGGAACGTGGGTGAAGTGGATAAAATGAAACTACCTCCCTGTCATTGTTTGTTCCAGTTTTATGTAGCGGATGGAAAATTGTCGTGCCAGTTGTACCAGAGAAGTGCAGACACTTTTTTGGGAGTGCCATTTAATATCGCATCATATGCTTTGCTTACTTTAATGGTTGCACAGGTATGCAATTTGCAGCCCGGAGAATTTGTGCATACATTGGGAGATGCGCATTTATACAACAATCACCTGGAACAGGCAAAGCTGCAACTTACGCGTGCCCCCAGACCGTTACCCACTATGTGGATCAATCCGGAAGTGAAGGATATTTTTGGATTTAAATACGAGGATTTTAAACTGGAAAATTACGATCCGCATCCGCATATTAAGGCGGAAGTTTCAGTTTAAATGCAAATACCAATGCAAATACAGGAACCGCGGAGGACGCGGAAAAAATGCAGGCGGAGGGCGCGGAGTTAATGCAGATTTCAATTATATCAGCTGTTTCCCAAAACCATGTCATCGGAAAAAACAATTCCCTCATCTGGCATTTACCCGCGGATATGAAATTCTTTAAGGAAAAAACCACCGGGCATTGTGTGATTACAGGGCGAAAAAATTATGAATCTATCCCCGAAAAATTCAGGCCCCTGCCTAACCGTACGAATATTGTTGTTACGCGCAATAAAAATTTTTCAGCCCCGGGTGCTGAAGTGGTAAATACGTTAGAGGAAGCCATCGCGCTGGCAAAATCAAAAAACGAAACAGAAGTTTTTGTTATAGGTGGCGGACAAATTTATGGTGAGGCTATGGAAAAAAACCTGGCCGACACACTTTACATCACCGAAATTCATCATGCTTTTGAAGGAGATACCTTTTTTCCGGTTTTTGATAAAACAAAATGGAAAGAAGTTTCAAGAATAACTGTGAGGGCTGACGAAAAGAATAAATACGATTTTGATTTTGTGACCTATACCCGGTAAAAACAAAAATCCCCTCAGCTTTTACTGAAGGGATTCTCTTAAAATGTTTTATTATTTATTCTGCACTCCGGCAATCAGTTGGCCGTTGGAATCCCACTCGGTGTAGAGCAGCTTTTTTCCTTCAGTATAAACTACCTGGTAGTGCAGTGTGCCGTTGTTGTGATAAAAAATCCAGTTGCCGTCTTTTTGCCCTTCTTTATAATTGGCTTCAGAGATGCGGTTTCCTTTTTCATCATAGCTCAGCCACTGTCCGTGTTTTTGCCCGTTTTTAAAATAACCAACTTCTTTAACGGTTCCGTTATCATGATACCATGTAGCTTTTACCACATCGCTTTCGCTTTTTTCAATAACCGGTGTCCCGGTGCTTTGTGCCGATACTGCAAACGACAGTATAAATGCGGCAATCAATGTAAGGCTTCTCATAACTTCAGGTTTTAAAGGTTTCTTTACCCGAATTTACGGCTCTTTTCACCTTAAGTTACTGTAAACTAAACATTAACTTAACATTAGAGAAAAAAATTAAGGTTTTGGTAAAGATTGTTTGAGAAAGAAGGCTTTATAATTTGCATTTCTCTGCGTCCGGATAGCTTTCGCGGCACAAAGAATCCGGGTTCCGCGGGTGAAGGCAGATGGATTCTTTATTACTCAACTAATAAATTGCAGCCACGCAGATCAGAATTATCCATTCTGCCGGTTACTTCAAAGCTTCCGTCATCATATAGTTTTCCAAGGTCATCCAGGGCAATAAATGAACAGGAATGGACATTGGCAAGGTCACAAACATTGATGGCTCCCGTTTTTCCGGGTGGAAATAAAGTAAACGGATCGGCCGTATCGCGGATGGAGATTTTCATCCAGGGCGGGCATTGAAAAATGCCGTTTCCTTTACTCCAGGCTTGCGAAAGCAGTTCTGTCATTCCGTATTCCGAATGAATTTCTTTTACACCGAAAGAATTTTTTAATTTTTTATGCAGTTCAAATCGTGTCAGCTCTTCGCGTTTTCCTTTCATGCCACCGGTTTCCATTATAATAGTGTTCTTCAGCGAAAAATTCTTTTTTTCTGACAGGTCGAGTAAGGCATACGTAACCCCCAGTAATAAAATCTTTTTGTCTTTTTTCCTGTCCAGCGTTTCCAGTTTCAGGGAAAGTTCATCGAGATTGTGAAGGTAAAAACCGCTGTCGCTGTACTGGTATTTGGAGATAAAATGATTGACCATATACACCAGCGAACTTTCTTTCCTTTCGAGATAGCCGGGCAGCAGGGCCAGGATAATGTAACCGGCCAGGGGGCCATAAAAGTGTTCAAATCCTTTTTCCGAAAGGGTACGATACAGCGCCAGGTCTTTCACAAAGTGTGAGCTGGTATTCAGCCCGCTGGTTCCGCTGCTGGTGAAATGGGCTTCAAAGGGGCCGTCTCCTGTTACTACCCTATGAGTTTTGAAAAACGACACGGGAAGATGGGGAATGTCCTCAAAACAGACAATTTCAGCCGGATTTACCTTTAAAAGTTCCAAAAACTGTCCATAAACCGCGTTATTCCGTGCCTGGTAACGAAATAATTTAAGGGCAGACTCGTTAAATAGGTCAGAGCTGCCGATGGATAGTATTTCGCCTGCGGTGTACAAGTTTAGTTTTGATTTTGTAAATTTACAGTGATGAAAGCACTTTTAAAAACCGGGATTATTTTGGGAGTTGTGGGCCTGGGGTTTAGCTCCTGCCTTAAGCCCAAAGAATATGATGTGGTTCCGGTTATTGAATACAAGAGTTTTACACCCAGTGGCGACACCGCTTTTCTTTCCATTACGTTTACAGACGGAGATGGAGATGTTGGGCTTGCCGAATATGAAACCCAGCCGCCTTACGATACCAGCAGTAAATTTTATTATAATCTGTTTATCAATTATTATGAAAAGGTAAATGGAGTTTGGGTGCAGGGAACCAATGCACTGGGCGAACCGGTTCAATTCAACTATCGCGTTCCTTATCTTACTCCCGAAGGAAACAATAAAGCGCTTAAGGGAGAAATACAGGTAAAGCTTTCCCCGCGTTATTATAACGTTGCGTCTCCCGATTCCGACACCATTAAATTCGATATCCAGTTAGCCGACCGCGCGTTGCAGCTGAGCAATATTGTGGAGACCCCGGAAATCGTTCGCTGATCATTTAATAATCTCCGAAATATTATCGTGAATTTTTGCCGATAGCTCATCAGTGGGCAAATCATTGTCATCGCTTCCAAACGGATCTTCAATTTCTTCTGCCAGTAATTCCAAACTCACCATTACATAAAACACAAATAATTCGATGGGAATGGACCAGTATTGAAAATCGGGAATCAGTCCGAGGGGAAGGGTGAAAACGTAAATAGTGATGAATTTTTTGATGAATAAACTGTAGGAAAAAGGGATAGGTGTGTTTTTAATGCGCTCACATCCGCCCATCACATCTGCTAAAGCCCTCAGGTCGTTATCTATAGAAAGAAATTCTGTTTCAGAAATAATTTTACTGTCGATGCAAATTTTCAGCCGCTTGTAAATAGCCGCAAGAATTCCGTTGGGAATGTGCCTGAATCCCGATACTTCTTTTTTGATATGATCACTTAGTTCCACTTTCTGGAGATTTACACCTTTGCGCAAATGTTCTTTCAGTGCATAGGGAAAAACAGAAAGAAGTTGTTTTAATTCCACCTGGATATCTTCGTGCCGGTTGGGAACAAAGGCATTCACTTTAAACGAAATGTTACGGCAATGATTAACCAGTGCGCCCCACAACTTCCGGCCCTCCCACCAGCGGTCGTAAGAGGAATTGGTGCGAAACACCAAAAGCAAACCCATAATAAATCCAATGAGCGAATGTACCACCAGTGTGTTTTTGAAAAGATGTATTTCATCCACGTATTCCAGCAACAACCATGTTATCCCGGTAGTATACACTGCCAGAATAGCCATTTCGGCTTTTAAAACATTCAGCGTATCGCTTTTGTGGAAGAGAAATACATGACGAAACCATGTTTTGGGATTATATGCAATCATTGTTTACTTTCTTTAACCTTTAATTAAACTTTAGTTAATGAGTTGATTTTCATTGGTTGGTACCTTAACACAAAATTAAGTACTAAAGGTGAAAAAGAATAATATTCTTATTATAAGTGATAATGAGGTGTATAATGATTTCCTTATCAAGACACTGGAGAAACAGGACTTCCGTGTTTTGTCGGTAAACTCGTTGGCGGATGCGTTAAAACTGGTAACGAATTTTGTTCCCCAACTGGTTTTTATTGAACTTGACCTTCCCGACAGCAATGCCGTGGAAGCTTGCTCGGAACTAAAGCAACAACCGGGACTGGCACTTACCTATTTTGTGGTTTTTTCAGAGCAGAATGATAATTACATCCAGGTTACTTCTTTGAACTCTGGTGCTGACGATTATCTCGTAAAACCGGTAAACGAGCGATGGCTGGTAAGCAAGGTAAATTCGTATTTCCGCAGAATGAACCTGCTGAAAGAAGATACTACTAATGGAAAGGTGTCGCTGAAAATTGATTTTGATAAATATGTGGTATTAAAAAACCAGCGCGAAATTGAATTACCCAGGAAAGAATTCGAAATTCTTTCATTGCTTTACCGTAATCCCAAAAAAGTATACTCACGCGATGATATAAAACGCGAAATATGGGGCGAAGGAGATAAACTAAATGCCCGTACCATTGACGTCCACATCCGAAAGCTGAGAGAGAAGATTGGAGAAGAGGTGATTAAAACGATAAAGGGAGTAGGATACAAACTCGTTCAATAAACTTTAAATAAAAAATCCCCGCTGAAACTCAGCGGGGATTTTTGTTTTGAAAAAGAGAAACTATTATTTGCTTACTACCAGCTTAATGATTTTGGAATGGGCATCTGTTTTTAATCTCACAAAATAAATTCCCGAAGGCAATTCGTTTACCGGTAACAGATGGTTTTGAATTCCCCGGGCTTCGTTTACGGATTGATTGTATATTCTTTTTCCTGAAAGATCAATCATTTCGATATTCACTTCCGATTCCATTTGCAGTACAAATGAAAGGGTAACGTTATCATAAGCCGGATTGGGATAAAGGGAAGCATTAATGAAAAATTCATTTTCTTCTTCAACAGAGGAAATTAATTGACCGTTGAATTTGTTATCGGCAAAAGAAGCTCCGGTGGCAGCAACTGAAGAATTTTGCAACCGGAAATCAGGTGTTCCTTCGAGTGTGGAAGGAAATCCATTTACGAAATTTACCTGGCTCACCGTTTTGGTGGAGTCGTTGGAATCATTGGTGTAAATGGTTTGATAAAAAGAACCTGTTGAACCAGAAGCGATATCGATAACATTGATCATGGAAATATCAGTGGTGATAATATTGTTCCCAAATACAGCAGTATCATTATTGGTAAAGTTGTCGCTGGTAACAGCATCTTTGATATGTAATCCTTTTTCCCATCCGATAACTACCGAATTGAATAATGATAAACCTGAATTCCTGCGGATATAAACCCCGCGCTCAAATTTTTCTCCAACGGGAAGTGTTCCTGTTCCGTCACGTTTTGGCCCGATAACTGTGAAATTGGATAGTAGCGGATTGGTTAATGGTGAACTGGTATAAGGAGCGGTTCCTTCTCCGTCCGATTCAAATCCGTTGGAATCTCCGGCAGCATCCGAAAGATCGGGATCGCGCACAACCAATCCAAACTGAATTCTTCCGCGATATCCGTAATCAGTATCAAAATCATCATCCAGTGTTCTGAAGGAAATTAAATATTTTGCGTCCACTTTTCCTCCGAAGAACTCATAACCGTCATCACCCGAAAAAGAAATTTGTATATGGTCAATCTGTGTAGCAGATCCCACGGCACCTAATGTTAGTCCGTTTATTTCTTTATTGGGTTGCAAAGCGATTCCGGGAAATTCGATGCGTACATAACTTAATGTTCCCGAATTATCAGCATCATTGCTTCCGCCATATTCCGTATCAGCAGAAGCGGTTATACCTTCAATATTGGCCACGCCTCCGGGTTGATTAATAACTCCGTTTCCAAGAATAACTACTCCGCCCCAGTCTCCTTCAGCACGGTTACCGGGTGCGTTGTTGGAGGTAAAAACAATGGGACTGGTTTGTGTTCCCTGCGCCATAATTTTTGCGCCTTTGGTTATGATCAATGTTCCCTGGGTGTTGTAATCTCCGCGGATGATTACACCGGGTTGAATGGTTAACGTAGCTCCGTTTTTCACATACACTTTGTTTTGCAGTAAAACAACCGATCCTGTGTTCCAGGTGGTGTTGGATGTGATATCAGAACTTACGGTAATAGTTGTAGCTGCGTAGCTGGTATTTTGAGGATCCCAGTTCGACCATCCTGCAGTCCAGTCGTTGGAAGTAATTCCCGTGTTTCCGTCAGTCACCGGGAAAGCTCCTTTATAAGTGGTTTGATTAAAGAAGGTTTGCGCATGGGCCACACCTGTTGTTGCCAGCCAACCTATCATGATGTAAATTTTTTTCATAGTTTTTTATTTGATAAAACAAAAGTAGAAGGAGAAAAGAAGTGTGATGTTAAATGCCTATTATGCATAATTTACATTTACCTTAACTGCCTTATCAGAAAGCCAACATTTATCCAATGAAATTTACATTTCATTAATAATGTTTATTTCAGAATTTCCAGGTGAGGTTGAATGAATAGGTGGGAGAATAATAAATTTTCCAGATCACATCATCTTTTCCTTCGGTCACTTTTTTATCCTTGTCCAGGTCCTGGAAAAACACCTGCTGTTGCGCCAGCGCATCACGCACATTGAATTTGATCTCCATCGAATTTTTGAAAAATGATTTCGACAACTGGAAATCGATTACATGACGTTGTTTTTCCCACACATCGGGCTCCTGTACATTTCCCACTACAAATATTCTTGGCCCTACTACATTATAGGAAACCGCAAAACCAAAAGTAGATTTTGGGTGCTGGTAAAAAATTCCTGCATTTATAATATAGGGAGATTGTCCCTGCAGCGGGCGTTCGGTGGCGCCCAGCACATTTTCATTATCCACCACCGATTTGATAAGGGAAAGATTGGTGAAGAAAGTAGTGTTATTAATAAAATCAATTTTAGATGAATCGTAGAGATAATAAAGCGAATCGCTATTGGTAAAGAAATTTAATTTCAACCGGTACTCCAGTTCAGCGCCAAAATTTTGTGCACCGGTGATGTTGGTATAGTAATATTCATTTCCTCCCGAAACAGCTGTTCGCTGAACCGATTCTACCGGGTTGCGGAATTTTTTGTAGAAACCGGTTACTGAAATTAATTGTGCTGCACCGGGAAACCATTCAAAGCGGATATCGGCATTGTCGATCAATGCTCTTTTGAGCTGAGGATCGCCCGACCAGATGCTGAGCTGGATAAAGTTGTAAAACTGGAAGGGTGCCAGCTCACGGAATTCGGGACGGGAAACGGTTCTGTAATAACTGATACGCAAATTGGATTTTTCGGTGGCAGAAAAAATATAATTCACTGATGGCAAAATGTCCAATACGGTTGTATCGATAGATTTGTCGATATTGGAGCCTTCTTCAATATAATAAAAAACCTGCCTGTAGGATTCTGCTCTTGCGCCCCACACGATGCGGTTTCTTTTACCGATTTTGGAATCCATCATTACAAATGCGGCATGAAGATCCGATCCTGCTTTATAGCTGTCGGAAACTTTTGTGATCTCGTTTAATTTAAATCCACCATTATAAGGAGAGGCACTGTCGGGCATCAGTCCCATGTATTGCTCCTGGAAAATTTCATCCTGCGGTAAATAAAGTAATTCATCATCAAATTTTACAGTGGATCCTTGTTTGTATTTTCCAAGTTTAAAATTCCGCGCATTGAAATCCCGGAAGCGAAACTGATGATATCCGCCTATTTTGATATCATTCGATATTTTTTTCTCTTTATTTATTTCCCAGGGCATAACGATGTGGTAACTTAAGCTTTTGATATCTTCTTTCGAGTCGGAAAAAAACATATTTCCTCCTTCCAGCAGGTTGGCCTGGTCAGAGATCACACAATAATATTTTCCGGTAGCATCCCGTTCGTATACATTCCTGAGTAATGCGGGAACGTCTCTGAAAATAACGCTGTATCCTCCGGTCCATTCAAGGCGTATTTTTCTTTTTTCCGAAAGCAAATGTTCACCGCTTAGTTGCGAAGAAAAAAACTGGTTTTGTGTAAACCATTTTACCGATGATTTTTGCCAGTAGGGTTCCGGCTGATCGTAGGCAATGGCACCATCACGGATGATTACGCGGCTGTCGGTATTGATACTGAAAATATTTTTCAGGCTCAGCTGGTTTTTATCATTCAGTTTGTAAGCAAAATTCAGTAATGCAGAAGAAAGGATGTTGCGGTTATATACGGTATCGTTGTATTTGAGGGTTTGTATGGAGCCTGTTTCAAAATCATCGTATTCGGCTCTTTCCTGGAAGGTGGTATTGGGCGTATTCTGGTAAGTGATACCGGCAATCCAGCCCAGGTCTTTTTTGAAAAACTTAAAACGGTTGGCGCCTGTCATCTGTAGGTTCATGGAAGGAAGTGCTCTTTTTCCGTTTAGCGACCAGTCGTAAATCATTTTTTCGGCATAACCTGCTTTTTCGCTGTTGACGTTAATTTGTTTATAGGCTTCGGTAGACGGAATTTCTCCCGGAAGTTGTCGTGATCCGTCATCTAATCCCAGCCAGTCGGTTTTTCCTGAATTATAGCCGATAAAATTCTGAAAAGTTGTATATCCGTTATAGGAAGAAGAAAACATCAAAGTGAATTGTTTTTCTTCAGGAATATTTTTGGTATTGATATTGATAATGCCTCCTGCAAAATCACCGGGCATATCGGGTGTTGCGGTTTTATAGATAACCAGATTATCCAGCATGTTGGATGGAAAAATATCAAAAGCAAATGCTTTGCGGTCGCTTTCGGAACTGGGAAGAGGTGTGCCGTTTAAGAATGCAGCATTATACCGGTCGTTCAATCCGCGTATGATCACAAATTTATTTTCCTGCACACTGGCGCCACTCACTCTTTTCAATACATCCGAAGTTTTGTTGTCGGGTGTTTTTTTAATGCTGTTGGAAGTGATACCATCACTCGAAACCACTTTGTTTTTGCGGTCGATGATTTCATAAATGGGATCATCTTTTTCCAAAACACCATGCACAGCTACAGCATTGGAATCAAGAACAAGTGAAACTTCCTCCATGGTTACATCCAAAGGGGTTGATTTTCCTTCTTCCACCTGCACGTCATTAATAAATTTGTCGTTATAAGAGATATAAGTAAAACGAACAGTATATTTCCCCGGGGGGATGTCTTTTATTTCATACCTTCCGTCCATGTCGGTAGAAGCTCCTTTTGAAAGATCGGGAATATACACATTCACACCTATCAGAAAATCTCCGTTACTTCCGTCAATCACCCGGCCGCTTATTTTTCCATTTTTCTGTGCAATGGATAAAAGACAAATCGTCATCAGCAAACCGGAAAACAATATTTTTTTCATTTTTTTACTTTGATACAAAATTGCATTCTTGCCGTAACCAAACCGTTACTGCCGTATTATCTAAGTGTTAACCGTCTGAGCGGCATGTTAAAAAAACATTAATGAATATCGTCCCCGAACGGTATTATATAAAAAGTAAAAGGACTTAACGTTGATTTAACAAATGCACGTTTTCTCTGCGTACCTTTGTATGCGAAAATTATAGTATGATGAAGATATTGATAGTAGATGATGAGCAGGATATTCTGGACCTTTTAACGTATAATCTCGAAAAAGAAGGATACACCGTATTTACAGCGGGCAACGGAAAAGATGCCATTGCTTCTGCCAGAAAAAATAAACCCGACCTGGTATTGCTGGATGTGATGATGCCGGAAATGGATGGAATAGAAACCTGTTCAGCCATCCGCGAAATCCCTGACCTGAAAAATATACTGATAGCATTTCTTACGGCCCGCAGCGAAGACTATTCGCAGATTGCCGGGTTTGAATCGGGAGCTGATGATTATATCACCAAACCCATAAAACCCAAAGTGCTCATCAGCCGCATCAAAGCACTTGCCCGCAGAATGGGTGGAAATGATAGCAGTGATCAGATCATAGAGCGTGGAGGAATTAAAATTGACCGCGAACGTTATCTTATTGTAAAAGACGGAAAAGAAATTACTTTACCACGAAAAGAATTTGAGCTATTGTCGCTGCTGTTTTCCAAACCCGGAAAAGTATTTAAGCGTGAATCTATTTTGGAAAGTGTGTGGGGCGAAGATGTGATTGTTGGCGACCGCACTATTGATGTGCATATTCGTAAACTCCGTGAAAAAATCGGTGAAGACTATATCAAAACCGTAAAAGGAATCGGCTACCGCTTCGATTTCTGAATCCATTATTTATTTATTGACCATTTATCGGACTTCCGCACAAAACTTCTTTTTGTTAACATTAATTTAACATTTAAGATGTATTCAGTTAATGTCTGACGAGTTTATTTGTGATAAAAATAAACATTAAGTGAACAAAAGAACTATTATTACAACATTAACTTTACTATTTGTAAATGTTGTTTTTTCGCAGGCAGATACTGCAAAACCCAAAACAGAAGCCAAGCCGGTTTCAAAATGGTTTGACAAAGTTTCAATCAGGGGTTATATGCAGGTAAGGTATAACCGTTTACTGGAAACTAACCCGGATTTGAAATGTGAACAATGTGATAAATCGTGGGGCGATGATGGTGGTTTTTTCATCAGGCGAATGCGTATTATTTTTTCGGGCCAGGTTTCCGAAAAAGTGTATTTCTATGTTCAGCCTGATTTTGCATCTTCGGCAGGTACTACAGGCCATATAGTGCAACTCAGGGACGCATATGTTGATATAGGATTGGACAAAAACAATGAATTTCGATTTCGCTTAGGTCAAAGTAAAGTGCCTTTTGGATTCGAAAATATGCAATCGAGTCAAAACCGGCTTCCGCTGGATCGTAATGATGCATTAAACAGCGCAGTATCCAACGAACGGGATCTTGGAGTTTTCTTTTACTGGGCACCTAAAAAAACCAGGGAACTATTCTCAAACCTGATCAGAGACGGACTGAAAGGATCGGGAGATTATGGAGTATTTGGATTGGGAGTATACAATGGACAAACAGCTAATCAAACAGAGAAAAATGATGATCCACATATAGTAGCAAGACTTTCCTATCCTTTTCAATTAGGTAATCAGATTATTGAACCGGGAATTCAGGGCTATAGCGGAAATTATGTTTTGTTAAGTACCTCGTCCGGTGTAAAAAAGAATCTGAATTCAGAATACCTTGATCAAAGAGCAGCATTCTCCCTGGTAGTATATCCCAAGCCCTTTGGGATTCAGGCTGAATATAACATAGGAAGAGGCCCGGAATTCAATAAATTAACCGATTCCATTGAGGTTCAGGATTTAACAGGGGGATACATCACATTAAGCTATCTTTTAAAAGTAAAAAAACAAACTTTTATTCCATTTGCCCGTGGACATTATTACGATGGGGGAAAAAAACATGAAACAGATGCCAGAAGCTATAAAGTTAATGAGGTGGAATTCGGAATAGAATGGCAACCCTCTAAATATTTTGAACTGGTAACAATGTATACCATCTCAGCAAGAAGGTTCGAGGATTTCGCTAAACAGGACAATTTTCAGAAAGGGCAACTCTTAAGACTTCAGGCACAGCTTAACTTTTAACATTGGCTTAACATTGGAGCCGTGTACCCGAAGTACTTTTATTAAAATTTGAATTGAAAACGAGATAAATTAATCATTATGGCAGGACTACTTAAAATCTTCATTCCGCGCGAGAAAAAATTCTATGATCTTTTTGATAAAGCGGTAACCAATCTTCACAAAGGAGCTACTACACTGGTAACAATGGTAGAAACGTCTTCTGCCGAAAAAAGAAAAGAACTGATTCGTGAAATAGAACACCTCGAACACACGGGTGATAATATCACGCACGATATTTTCAATGAACTGAGCAAAACATTTATTACTCCGTTCGACCGTGAAGATATTCACCAGCTTACTTCCGCTATGGATGATATTCTTGATTTTATCCACGGGTCTGCCAAGCGGATGGATCTTTATAATATTGATGTTATAACAGACGAGATCGTAAAGCTGGCCGAGCTGATTGAAAAATCGGTGGTGGAACTGGAAAAAGCAGTAAAAGGATTAAGCAATCTGAAAAACCGGGCCGTGATCAACGAAGCATGCGTGCTTATCAACAGTATCGAAAATCACGCGGATGATATTTTTGATTCAGCCATCGGAAATCTTTTCGATAATGAAAAAGACCCCATCCGCCTGATCAAATACAAAGAAATTCTCTCCGGCCTCGAAACAGCAACCGATAAATGCGAAGACGCTGCCAACGTTGTGAAAACCATTTTAGTGAAATACGCCTAATACGCTTCTGAATGCTAACCTTACTCATTGTCATCATCATCATCGCCATTGTGTTCGATATCGTGAACGGGTTTCACGATGCCGCCAACTCAATTGCCACGGTGGTTTCTACTAAAGTCCTCACCCCGTTACAAGCCGTAATCTGGGCTGCCTTTTTTAATTTTGTGGCCTTTTGGATATTCGACCTCAAAGTGGCCGATACAGTAGCTAAAACAGTTCATAACGAAGCCATCAATCTCGATGTGATTTTTGCCGGTTTGATCGCAGCTATTTTCTGGAACCTTCTCACCTGGTGGTACGGAATTCCTTCCAGCTCCTCCCATACACTCATTGGCGGATTTGCCGGTGCTGCTGTTGCTCACGGTGGATTTGAGGTGGTAAATAATGAAAGCGTAATCAATACCTTCCTCTTTATTTTCCTGGCGCCTATTATCGGAATGATCATCGCTTATATCATTACTGTCATCATTTTAAATGTTGCCCGAAAAGCACATCCTTCACGTGCCGAAAGATGGTTTAAAAGATTGCAGCTCGTTTCTTCTGCCGCCTTCAGTATCGGCCACGGTGGAAGTGATTCTCAAAAAGTAATGGGTATCATCGCAGCTGCCATGATCGTTTTTGTAACAGCCAATCCCCAATATAAAAACGAAAGCTGGGCAAAAGTGACGTTTAAATATGAAGATGCCGAAACCAAAGCCAAAATAGAATTGCCCGCAGGAAAAGAATATGCCGATTACAAAAAAGAATACGAAAAACAAACCGGCCATAAACTCAAAGAAAAAATTAAAACCATTCCCGACTGGCTTCCTCTTTCCTGTTATGCAGCCATTGCATTGGGAACCATGATGGGTGGATGGAAGATTGTTAAAACCATGGGAAATAAGATCACCAAAGTAACACCACTCGAAGGGGTGGCCGCAGAAACTGCCGGTGCAGTTACGTTATTTGGTGTTTCACAGGGACTGGGTGTGCCGGTAAGTACCACACACACCATTTCAGGATCAATCATAGGTGTAGGAATGACCAAACGGTTAAGTGCAGTGAGATGGGGCGTTACCATCAACATCATCTGGGCGTGGATACTTACTATTCCCGTGTCTGCTGCTGTAGCTGCGCTTACCTATTACGTACTTACCCTTATCAAATAAATACTTGCCGCTGTAGCTTTTATGCTACCGGGTCTTAAGGAGTTAAAAACCACCCTGCTTTTGGCACGGTGGTTTTTGTATTTTTGTAAGGATGGATATCAGGAACCTCATTATTTCGGCCATAGCAGCTGCCACTGCCCTTATCGCTGCCTTATTGCTGTCGGCAGAATATCCCGGAATTACTTTTCTTGCGCTTTTATTTTCACTGGTTTTTTTAGTGAGCTACCTGCTGATTCATATTGTTATTATCCGCAAACAAAAATCCATGCAACGGGCTCTTTCCGAACAGATATCCGAAGTATTGTCGCCACAGGAAAAATTTATACACGATACATTGCATTCCATCGAAAAACATCTCAGCCTGCTGATAGCTGAACGCAAAAAAGAAATTGAACATCTCAAAAAACTGGAAACCTACCGTAAGGAATATATCGGAAATGTTTCACACGAATTAAAAACCCCGGTGTTCAATATCCAGGGATACATTTCCACATTGCTGGATGGGGGACTGGAAGACCCGAATGTGAATCGCAAATTTCTTGAACGCGCGGAAAAAAGTGTGGAGCGAATGATCACGATTATTGAAGACCTTCAAACCATTACGCAATTCGAAACCGGGCAACTCGTGCTGGAAATTGAGAATTTTGATATCGTGGCGCTGTCGAAAGATGTGTGTGATGTTATGGAAATGAGAGCCAATACCAGGAATATAAAACTCTCTGCCCGCGAGAATGAAAAACCCATTATCGTTTCGGGCGATCGATTCCGGATTCGCCAGGTGATCACTAACCTTATAGTTAATTCCATCAAATACGGAAAAGATAATGGCGAAACAAGAATAAAAATCCGTGAAACCGATCATCATGTGATGGTGGAAGTAACCGATAACGGAATCGGTATTGATAAAAAACATTTACCACGCCTGTTCGAACGGTTCTATCGCGTAGATAAAAGCCGCTCGCGGGATGCCGGGGGAAGCGGGCTCGGACTTTCTATTGTAAAACATATTGTGGAAGCTCACGGGCAAACCATCAGTGTAATGAGCACTGAAGGAGTAGGTTCCGTTTTTTCCTTTACACTCAGCAAGGCCAAAAACAATACTTAAAATCATTGAACATGAAAAAGACATGGATCATTTTCTTTTCGTTTATAACGATGTCAGGGTTTGCGCAGGAAGTTTTACGTACCGGTGAACAATGTGCAACACAATTAAATTTCCGGTCAAGGGCAGAACATAACCCTGTTCTTTCTGAAAAACAAAAACAATCCATGCTCAGAGCCGGAAAATGGTTAAAAGATAATCCGTCTTTCACCAAAAACCAGCGAAATGGTTTTCTTACGATTCCTGTTGTTTTTCACGTGGTATATAATGTGAATGATTCTGCCAATCAAAATCTTCCCGATTCGCTGATCTTTTCACAACTGGATGTATTAAATGGAGATTTTCGAAGAAGAAATGCCGACACCATCAATACACGCGCTGTGTTTGATTCCATAGCTGCCGATATGGGAATAGAATTTTGCCTCGCCACTTCAGATCCCAGTGGCAATCCCACTACCGGTATAACACGCACGCCAACCACCGCACAGTTTTTCACTTCTCCCACCGATAATAAAGTAAAATTCGATTCCACCGGGGGAAAAGATGCGTGGCCTGCTGATCAATACCTCAATATCTGGGTGTGTGATATGTCTATTTTCAGCATTCCTTTTGTATTGGGTTATGCGCAATTTCCCGGTGATGATCCCGCTACAGACGGTGTAGTTCTGCAGTTCCAGTTTGTGGGAAGAACCAATAACGCCACCTATCCCACCAATAACCTCGGAAGAACTGCCACACACGAGGTTGGGCATTGGCTCGGACTTCGTCATATCTGGGGCGATACCAATAACGTTTGTTCGGCCGGGAACGATTACATTTTTGATACGCCTGATGCAACTGCACAATCACAACAAAATTGTGTGCTCACTGCCAATACCTGTGACGATTCGGGAAACCCGTTCTGGAATGGATATAATCCTCCCAATATGGTGGAAAATTTCATGGACTATTCTTCTGAACAATGTATGAATGCTTTTACTTTTGGACAATCGGATCGTGCATGGTCGTTTCTGATGACCGATCGTGTTGGATTATTTTCTTCTAACGGTTGTGGGATACAAGCTCTCAATGCTTTTGCTGTAATCAGTGATCCGGTTTGTCCCGACAGCTGTTCGGCATCGGCAGAAATAAATCCCGTGGCAGGAACCCCTCCTTATATGTTTTTGTGGAACGATCCGATGGCGCAAACTGATTCAATTGCAACAGGACTTTGCCCCGGAAACTACATTTGCATGGTAACTGATGCAGCTAATGATACGATTTATGTGAACGTAAATATTGCATCTCCGCTTCATGTGACAGTAACGTATGACGAAACTCCCGCTACCTGTTCCACCTGTTTAAACGGCAGTATTGATATAAGTACACAATTTGGCAATCCGCCATTCAGCTTTTCACTCAACGGGGGAACACCGCAAAGCGATTCCATGTTTGTGTATCTCAATCCCGGAACTTATTATGTGGAAATAACTGATTCCTGCGGAACGATAACCGGAGACTCGGTGACGGTAACTATGTTTAATACAGTAGAAGAGTGGGAGATGATAAACGAGTTTTCCATTCAACCCAATCCGGCCGGTGAAACAGTTGTTTTTTTGTTTGGAAATAATGTATATACGAAAAAAGTGGAAGTATTGAATACAATCGGTGAAATAATTTTTTCAGAAACTACGTTATCAAATCAAATAACGAAAAATATTTCCACTCTATCCGGTGGAATTTATTTTGTAAAAGTGACATATCCATTCGGAAGTATTACAAAGAAACTTGTAGTTGAGTGATTCTTCTTTCTCCGGCATTTATGCCGGAGAAATGAAAAATAAAAGTAGAAATACGGAATTTAAAATAAATTTCTTCCCGTAATTCAATGCTATTTTTCATAAAATTATTTTCACAAACAAACTCCATCCATTCCCCCGGCCTTCAGGCCGGGGATAACGAAAAGAAAGTTGCCAAAAAGTATATTGAACATTAACGGATTTAACTCAAAAAACAAATTCCATCCATTCCCCCGGCCTTCAGGCCGGAAATACGAAAAGAAAGTTACCAAAAAGTATATTGAACATTAACGCATTTAACTCAAAAAACAAATTCCATCCATTCCCCCGGCCTTCAGGCCGGGGATAACGAAAAGAAAGTTGAAAAGAAAGTTGACAATATGAATTATAAATAGTTCACGTATTGAACTAAATTAAAAAATCAAGTATTCATTTCACACACGATTAATCAATCAGTCTCATCAAATAATATTTCAATCCCTGCCAATTACATATTTACGCAACCCTGAGAGATTTCTTCCGTAGTATTGTTTCTTATGCGGTGGCTGATAATAATACCGGTTTTAATATTATTTTCCTGTTCCGGAGAAAAAAAGCGATTACCATATGGAAATCAATATTTTCTTTCGCTTTCCGAAATGGAGGACGGGAGATTACAGGAAGAATACACCCAACTTCTTTCCAGGAATGAGTCGAAGCGAAAGAAATGGGCAAAAGAATTTAAGAACACAGGCAACAGGAAATCGCTGCTCAAAAAAGCAAAAGATCATTTTTATCACACACTCACTGATTCGGTTTTTATGTTTTGGTATGGAACAGAATGGGATTTTAATGGCATCACCCAAAAACCGCGTGAAGGAAATATTGCCTGTGGATATTTTGTAACTACCACACTTTCGCAATGCGGACTGAAAATCGACCGGGCTAAACTGGCGCAACAACCAGCGGCCACTATTATTAAAACAGTTTGCCACAATGGCACTATCCGAACGTTTTCAAATGGCAATCTGAAGGGATTAAAGACACATTTGCTGAAGTCAGAAGACGGATTGTTTGTTATCGGTCTGGATAATCATGTAGGATTTATTGACAAGCGTGATACATCTATTTATATGATTCATTCCAGTGGGTTACGGCCGTTTGAAGTAACTATTGAGCGGTGGGATGAGGCGCGTGCGCTGCAAAAATCGCAGTTGCACATGATAGGAAGCGTCAGCACCAATGATAACCTGTTTGTAAAGTGGCTGGGCGGAGAAAAAATAAAAATGGCGGAGTGAGAGGAATGGTTGTGTTGACGGACGGGTGAATAAACAGAAATATAGTGAAGGAATATATAATATCATTCCTTCGGAGTTGATGATTTTATTCGGGGTATATTTTTTTAAATTACTGATATCTTCGGTTAGTTGCATTTATCCGAATAATTTTATGAAACTCCGAAGGAGTGATATTATTTTACCATCGAAAACATATACGAATATAAAAACCCCGAAGCGGGTGACATTATAGATGCATTCTATTCCGGCTGAATAAACTAAAAAATTTCTCCGATAATCCGGTCAAATGAATTAAAATCATCAATATTTATTTTTCCCAGGTCCAAAACTGGTTTTTCTGTTCCATTCACAATTATGTTTTCTCCGGTATGAAGTTCATTTTTTAGCTGTAAATATTTTTCAAGGTATTCCTGTTCCGTTTGGCCGGGAGTAGGAAAGAAGATTACTTTCTTTTTCATAGCCACCAGTTCCATTACAGAAGTATATCCCGAACGGCATAAAATGATTTCCGAAGAAAGCAAAAGTTCTTTCATGATTTCTGAATCAGCGTAGGTATAGAATGTCACATTATTTTTTACTGCAAAATTAGCATCACCAGGCATTCCTCCTGCGATGGCACAGGCGACACTGTTTTGCAGAAGAAAGTCCGTCATTCCTTTTTCAAACAAGGCACGTTGTGGTTCCGGGCCTGAAATAACCGCTGTGTATTTGTATTTTATTTCTTTTGAGGGTTCATATTCAAATCGCGACAAAGGCCCGGTGAATCGTAAATTAAGATTGGTTTTTCCATGGCTTAATGTTCCCGATAAATTATTTTTTTCATCCGCGCTGTCGGGAATCCATACTTCGGTATATTTTTTCAGGTAGTAGCGGTTGAGGTAATTGGTGAGGAATGAAAAAATTCCCGCTTTGATAAATACCTGGTGCGTGATGAAATAACAGGGAATTTTTTTTGTAAAAAAACCGTAACGGTTGTCGGATATAACAAGATCAGCTTTTGTTTTTTCAATTAGTTTTTGCAGTTCCACATGTTCGCGGCTGATGGCTTGAAGAAATTGGGGTAGCTGTAAAAACATTTTCAGTTTCATCATTTTTCCTTTCGGATATTCAGCATGAATGCCTTTAATGGTGAAAAATTCCAGTTGCGGAAATTCTTTTTTAAGCACTGCTTCCGAATTTCCATAGGTGGAAATAACAACCCGATGGTTATTTTTTATCAATTCCCTGATGATCGGTATACAGCGTGTAGCATGTCCCAGTCCCCAGTTGAGAGGAGCAACAATAATGGTTTTTCCGGTAGCAGGCATAGTTCAAATATATCAACTTTAACGTAAATTTGAAGAATTTCAAAACCGCGGAGGCGCAAAGTCCCGATAGCTATCGGGAACGCGGAGGGCGCAGAGTAAGGAAATTAAAAAAATAAATTTGCCAAAAAACAAAATACAACACTGGAAGGAATTGAATGAATTTTCTCATGTTATCCAGGATACCCGGGGTGAATTGTTGACGAATGATCATTTCATGAAGGGAAAATGGCATGCTGAATTTTTCAAAAATGAAAACCCGTTGGTGCTGGAATTGGGATGCGGAAAAGGAGAATATACTGTTGGATTAGCCCAACGTTATCCCGAAAAAAATTTTATTGGCGTGGACGTGAAAGGTCATAGGATGTGGGCAGGTGCAAAACAATCGCACGATGAAAAAATAATTAATGCTGGTTTTTTACGCACAAGAATTGATTTCATCGCTTCGTTTTTTGCACCGGGAGAAGTGGAAGAAATATGGCTCACTTTTTCTGATCCACAGCCCCTGAAACCGCAAAAACGGTTATCCTCTCCGCAATTTCTTGAGCGCTATAAAAAATTCCTGAAACCCGGAGGAATCATTCACCTGAAAACGGATAGCTCGCTGTTATATGATTCTACACTGGAACTGGCAAAAAATGCAGGATATAAAATTTTATTTCATTCTGATGATCTTTATAACAAAGCCATGAATGAAACAGATGAAGCCACGAAAGAAATTCTAAATATTCGTACGCACTACGAAACTATTTTCATGAATAAAGGGAAAACGATTAAGTATATGAAGTTTGTTCCTTTTTAGTTACAACTTTCAAAACTCTCTAAGCGCTGGCCACTTCAGCAGAAGGAGAAATTTTCTTTACCAGTCCCTGTAGCACTTTGCCGGGGCCCGCTTCTGTAAAACGAGTAGCGCCATCGGCTGTCATTTGCTGAACAGATTGTGTCCATTTTACGGGGGCGGTGAGTTGCGAAATAAGGTTTTTCTTTATTTCTTCCGGGTCACTAACGGCTTTGGCACATACGTTTTGATAAACCGGGCAAACAGGAGTTTTAAAATGTGTTGCGTTGATCGCAGCTTCCAGTTCCACGCGGGCGGGTTCCATCAGCGGAGAATGAAAAGCGCCACCTACAGGAAGCACCAGTGCGCGTTTGGCTCCGGCAGCTTTTAATGCTTCACAACATTTGTTCACGGCTTCTACCGAGCCTGAAATAACAAGTTGCCCCGGACAATTGTAGTTGGCAGGAACGACAATTCCATCAATAGTTTTACATATTTCTTCCACTTTTGCGTCTTCCATTCCCAATACGGCAGCCATGGTGGAGGGAACCGCTTCACAGGCTTTTTGCATGGCCATCGCGCGTTTGGAAACCAGTACCAAAGCATCTTCAAAACTTAATGTTTTATTGGCTACAAGAGCAGAAAATTCGCCAAGCGAGTGGCCTGCTACCATATCCGGGGTAAAACTTTCTCCCAATGTGGCAGCGAGAATTACTGAGTGCAAAAATATGGCAGGCTGAGTAACTTTGGTTTGTTTGAGTTCTTCTTCGGTTCCCGAAAACATAGTATCGGTTATTCTGAAACCAAGAATGGAATTGGCTTTTTCAAACATTTCCTTCGCCAGCGGGGAATTTTCATAAAGATCTTTTCCCATTCCAACGAACTGTGAACCTTGTCCGGGAAAAACGTATGCTTTTTTCATGCTGTCAATTTTGGGAGTGAAAATACGAATTTTAATAAATGCCGGTGGTTGTTAATTTAAATTCATCCGCAGAAAATCTGCAGGAATAATGCAAATGAATTTTTTCCAGCCGATTACGCAGATTTGCACAGAAGGGAAAACAAAAAACCCGAAGTAATACCCCGGGTTTTTTCATCTGTAATATTTTTTTTACTCGTCTCTTCCGCCAAGCAGCGAGATGTAGTAAAGTAAAATAGCAAGCGAGCCCAGAGCCGCGATCACATAAGTAAAGGCTGCCCATTTCAAAGCATCTTTTGATTCTTTATATTCTTCGCCATAAACCACATTGTTGTTATCAATCCATTGCAAAGCTCGTTTGCTGGCATCTATTTCAACCGGTAGTGTAACGAATGTAAAAAGAGTCATTACTCCATACGCGCCTATGATTACATATAAAACCGTATTTACAGGGAAAGCGGAAAAAAGTGCATATCCGCCAAAAATACTGAGCAACATAATAACATTGATAATGGTGCCGCTGACATTCTGTACAGGGACCATAGCTGTACGCAGGCTGAGCCATTTGTAAGCCGTAGCATGTTGAACAGCATGTCCGCATTCATGTGCTGCCACCGCTGCCGAAGCAGTACTTCTTCCATGATACACTGCCTCACTCAGGTTTACGGTTTTTTTAGCCGGGTTGTAGTGGTCGGTGAGTTCTCCGGGAGTACAGATTACCTGTACATCATAAATGCCATTGTCCCGCAGCATTTTTTCGGCCACATCTTTGCCCGACATTCTGCTCATTATTTGTGTCTGGCTGTATTTATTGAATTTGCTTTTGAGCCTGAAACTAACCAGCATTCCAAGCAGCATAAATACAATACCAATAATCATTGGCCCGATGTGAAAATCATAAAAATCCATTTTATCCTCCTTTTATTTTTATTATTTTAAATTCGTACTGATGAGCGAAATAAACTCTTTGCGGGTGGTTTCTTTTAAAAACTCTCCTGTGAAAGCAGAGGTAGTAGTTACCGAATTTTGTTTCTGAACTCCTCTCATCTGCATACACATGTGAGTGGCTTCTATCACCACACCCACGCCAAGCGGTTTTAACGTATCCTGGATACAGTCGCGTATTTCGTTGGTCAGTCTCTCCTGTACCTGCAATCTCCGTGCAAAAGCATCTACAACGCGTGGAATCTTGCTTAAACCGACAATATGTCCGTTTGGAATATAGGCAATGTGCGCTTTGCCAAAAAATGGCAGCATATGGTGCTCGCACATGGAATATACTTCAATATCTTTTACCACTACCATCTGGCTGTAATCTTCTTCAAACATGGCTGATTTTAAGATGGCGGCCGGGTTAAGGCTATACCCATGTGTAAGGTATTTAAGCGATTTAGCCACCCTTTCCGGGGTTTTTTTCAGCCCTTCGCGGTGCACGTCTTCTCCCAGCGCCTCAATGATCGTTTGGTAAGCGTCTGAAATGATTTTTATACATTCAGGATTGTAATAATCCACTCTTTCAAAGGGAGGTGTTTCTCCGTCTGAAAAATTGTCATGTTTGTGTTTACTCATATCTTTCCTCCCCGAAATATTCGGCTATGTTGTTTTCTGTTTCCTGCAACTTTACTGAATGTAGTTTACATCCCCATTCGTTGATGTCTTTTACGATCTGTTGCCAGATGCCCACACAAAGGTTTTCGGTAGAGGGTTTTATCCCTTTCATAAAATCCACATCGAGATTAATATTTTTATGGTCGAGCTTATCGGTAACATTTTTACGGATCAGCCCGCTCAGTTTTTTCAGGTCGCAAACAAACCCGGTAATTTTATCGGGATGGCCCTTTACGGTTATCCACAACTCATAATTATGTCCATGCCAGTTGGGATTGGCGCATTTGCCAAAAACTTCCAGGTTTTTTTCTTCGCTCCATTCTTCATGCCACAACTTATGAGCGGCATTAAAATGTTCTCTCCGGGTGATGTAAACAAGGTGACTCATCAGGCTGCAAATATACGCCTTATTTGGCGGATATCCATAGTAACAAAGACAGGGTTTTTTTGTTCAAAAAATCTACCTGCAAAGCGAAAAAACTACTCTACTATCAGCTTGCGCGACAACTTTTTTCCGTTAATTTCCATGTACAGTAAATAGGTTCCGCTGGCTGCTTTTTGCCCGTTTGTATTTTCCCGGTTCCAGGTGAGGATATGTTTTCCGGAAGGAAAATGTTTATCTGCAGCAGAGTAAATCATCTTTCCGTTCATATCGTAAATTCTCATTTTCACCCGGCTTTCTTTCTCCAGTGAAAATTCAATTGTTGTCCAGTCGATAAACGGGTTCGGATAGTTGTGTACCGTTAGTTCTTCCAGCAGGTTTTGATGTAGCCCCACTACGGGAGTCAGTTGTGAAGTGTATATGCCATTACCGTGAGTAGCTACAGCTATTTTTCCATCAAAAGTTCTTGCTTTGATCATATTGATCACCACGTTTCCTATATCATTGGGGCCTTCCTGTACCCAAACCGTATTGGCTCCGTTCAGTGAATCGGTGGAAAATAACCCGATGCTGGTTCCCACAAGATATAATTTTGGAGAAGAAGGATAAATGGTTGACCAGTAAACAGCAGGACCCGATCCGGTTCCGTCAGCAAATTCTTCGAGGTTGCCGCTTATATCCGCAAAAGATGTTCCTCCGTTGGAAGAATAAAAAATACTTTTTACTCCATAGTTTGAAAAAGTAACCAGTAATTCATTTCCGTCAAACGGGTTGGCCGCAATAGAACTGATGTAGCTGTTGGCAGGCATTCCGGCTGTGCTTAAAGCTGACTTCACCGGAGTAGCTCCTGAAGCATTCGTGAGTTTAAACAATTTGCTTTTGTTGGTTCCATAATACACCACATCGGGAATATTAAGCGGCATTTCAATACAAACTATTCCTCCGTCAAGCGCCCCTGAAATGGTAGATTGTGTGATCTTGGTCCAGTTGGTGGAAATGGTATTGTAAATATCTCCGTTAACCGGTATTCCGGCTAAATCATCGTTTCTCCAGATGACATTGTTGGCGGAAACATACAACCGGTTATTGTTGTTCGGATCCATGATAAATGAATTGATGAACGGGTAGGAAGGGGGCCCGCCCGTGGGATCAATCCTTCTTGTAGCAGTGGTGTCACCGTTATCATCCATCAGCACTTTATAAATTTTTCCCTGTTGAATAGACAGGACATAAAAATTTCTTCCATATGGAATTTCACAATACGAGCCATCGCCATTAAAAACCCATTTCCAAAGCGAATCCATGTGATTGGCGTTGGTAAACCATGTTCCGTTATCCTGTGCACCGGCAGTAAGAAAATCGGTGGCCACATCTCCTTCTTCGAGCGAAACGGTATAAAACTGCGAAGTGACATAACCGTTATTCAAAGTCGACCAGCTAACGGTTGGCGCCATTACGTTGGTGGATTTAAAAATACCTCCATCGTTGAAAGAAATAGCGGTGTTGGTATTGGAAGGCAGAAAAATCATTCCGTGCTGGTCGGGGTGATGCCCGGGATAAACATAATCGGCAGGATTAGCTGCACACTGATAACCTCCGATCCAGTCGTAGGCTGAAGAAGTAAACTGATCGCTGGAACGATACAGGTTGGTTCCTCCAATGAAAACGGTATTGGAATCGGTGGGATGAAAAGCAACAAACATATCATATCCTCCCTGTGTATGGAAATAGCCAAAATCAAAATCAAAATATCCGGTGCATGTTCCGTTGGGTAAATTAGACGACCGGTTTTCCCACATCCCTCCGCTGCCGGAACCGTTTCCTGACAGATAAGTGTATTTCCAGATGGAGTGGTCGTTAGGCCCTGACCCCGGTGATTCCATTACAAACATCACCGCATTCTCATTTTGCGGATTGGCAGCCATCGTCACACGGTAATAGGTAGAAGGAAAACCGGTGGAAGGAGTAATATTGGTCCAGGTGATGCCATCATCCGAACGATAAATTCCCTTATCCGGGCCATCTCCTGAAAGTGCTGCAAAAAATGTTCCGTTGGGAGTGATGATGATGTCGGTATAATCAGAAGTGTTGATGTTGGTAGTGTCAATGCCCAATACGTTAGTCCATGAATTTCCCCCGTCTGCGCTTCTTTTAATTCCGTTGTAAACAGCAGCAAGCACCACATCGTTAGTATCTGTATGATCTGTAACAACACGCCATACAAAATCCATATCGCCATTGGTATAAAGTGTTTGGGGTGTGCCTGATGCGGTGGAAGCCAGTTGTGTCCATGTTTGTCCGTTATCGGAGGACTTAAAAATTCCGTCACCACTGAAACGTGAGGTGAAACTGGTGCCGCTTACAATGGCATAATATTCTCCTGTTCCCATATACCAGGTATCTTCTTTTCCGGGTCGGATATCCTGTGCCAGTGAAGTAACACTGTGTAATTGTCCGGGATCTGTTGTTTTGGAAAAAGAAACACCGGCATCAGCAGAGCGCCAAACGCCACCGGTAACGCCACCGGCCAGAATAATATTTTCATTTCGCACATCCAGCGCCAGCGCCCGGGTTCTTCCTCCCAGGTTTTTCGGACCAATGAGTGTCCAGGTTAAGTTTCGTGAAAAATTTTTAGGAAGAGATGCTGCAAAAGCCAATTCCCGTTTCCTGATACCGGCAGGAATTTCACCGGTGGAAGGGTCGGCCAGCCGCAGGTGTTCCCATTCCTGTAATGCCGAAGGGTCATCGGGTGTTCCGGTGCCCATGGGCGATCCGCTTTTTTTCTTTTCAAAGGAAGCGGGTTTTTTATCAGGCAGTGTAAAATACACTAATGCCAATAACGTTAGTAACGCTACGACTGGTTTGTAACGGAAATTCATAGCCTTCATTTTGGTTCTAATTTACATAATTTATATGGAAACCTGCTTTGGAAAGATCATTCCACCATAAAGGATATGATTTTTCAACAACACCGGGGTTTTCAATGGAAATTTCTGCGCATTTCAGCGACAGGGGAGCAAAGGCAAGAGCCATGCGGTGATCGTGGTAGGTGGAAATAGAGCCATGAGGGATAAGCCACGAGCCATCAGGTGATGCATGGTTTTTTTGGGAAAGGATGATCAGCTCATCATTTTTTTTGGTTTCACAGGAGATGTTTAGTTTTTTTAATTCTGTGATGAGTGCGGAAATACGATCAGTTTCTTTTATACGAAGAGTAGAAAGGCCTGAGAGATGGGCTTCGATGCCAAGACCGGCACAGGTACAGGCAACTGTTTGTGCAATGTCAGGACAATCTGAAAAATTATATTCAAACCGGTTAGGGAGGCCTGGATTTTTTTCTTTCGAAAGGATGATACCGGTGGGATGGTAAAACGTTTTTACACCGAATTTTTCAAAAATGGCAGCAGCCGTCACATCGGCCTGCAGGCTGTTTTTTGATAACCCTCCCAGGTGAATTTCGCATTCTTCGCTTAGTGCCGCCACTTCATACCAATAGGAGGCCGAACTCCAGTCAGCTTCAATGGTGAAATCACCTTTTTTATAATTTCCCGGAGAAATTTGTACAAAATTTTCATTCAGCCGTATTGAAATTCCCTGGAGTTGCATTAATTCAGCTGTCATACGGATGTAGGGCCAGGAAACCGGTTTTTCACTGAAGTGAATGGTAAGTCCGTTTTGCATTTCGGTAGCAATCAACATCATTGCAGAAACAAACTGGCTGCTTACCGAGGTGTTCATCACCAATTCTCCACCTGTAATTTTTTTGCCTGTAATTTTCAATGGAGGGAATCCGTTTCTTTCGGTATACATTATATCAGCCCCCAATGAGCGCAGTGCGTTTACCAGTGTTTCCACGGGACGCTCTTTCATCCTTTCACTACCGGTGAGAAAATGAGTGCCTTCGGTTATGGATAATAATGCGGTGAGGAAACGAAACGTGGTTCCGGCAGGACCTGTATCAAGGTTACCGGTGTTTTTTTCTTTTATTTTTTTCAGCAATTCAACTAACGTGGAAGTGTCTTTAGCAGATGACAGGTGATGAAGAAAAAGTGGTTGAGGGCAAAGATGCTGTATGATAAGCATGCGGTTGGAAATGCTTTTTGAGGAAGGAAGTTCTACCCGGTGAGGGCCGGCATGAAAATTTCCGGCATGGATTACAGCTTTCATCGCAATCGTAAATTTGAATAATATCGTAAAGATTCCCTGATGGCATCGGCTGTACAGGAACAATCGGTGACCCCGGCTCCGGCAGCTGATAATAAAGTAAAGTTGATGGAATCGTTATTGTTTTTTTTGTCGTTCCGCATCAGCTCTATCAGCCGGTGATGATCCATTTCATCAATAGTGTAAAAAGGATAAAGTTCGTATAAATAAGACACAATTTCTTCCAACCCGTCATTCGTCAGGCTTTTTTCTTTATTAGACAACCTGCTTTCACAAATCATGCCTATAGCAATGGCTTCACCGTGAGTAAGTGGTTTTCTTCCCCCTTCCAGTGAAAGTGCTTCAATGGCATGACCAATGGTGTGGCCAAAATTCAGCAGTTTTCTTTTCCCTTTTTCCTGCGGGTCTTCCGTTACAATAGCGTTTTTTATTTCTACCGACCGGTAAATGAACCCGTAGAAGGAAAAAATTTCGGCAAAATTTATTTTTTTCAGTTGTTTCCAGTATTCCACATCAGCTATCAGTCCATGTTTGATCATTTCAGCAAATCCCGACAACATTTCGCGTTTACTGAGGGTGATGAGGAACGATGGGTCGATGTAAACGGCTTCGGGCCTGCTGAATAATCCTACACTATTTTTTAGCCCGGCCAGGTCTATAGCCACTTTTCCACCCACTGAAGCATCTACCTGCGCAAGTAATGTAGTTGGAATCTGGATAAACCGGAGACCGCGTTTAAAAGTAGCGGCAATAAAACCACCCATATCGCCAATCACTCCTCCTCCCAGGTTAATAAAAACAGATTGCCTGTCGGCTTTCAGCTCGGCCAGTGCTTCCCAGACGCGTATACAGATATCAATATTTTTGTTTTGTTCACCGCTTTCCATTTCAATCACTTCGGCATCTTTCAGGGCAGGAACCTGTTCTATCAGCCGGGGAAAACAACTGTCAAGTGTATGTTCATCCACCAGGATGAATTTTTTGGCTTTTTTATTTTCAGCAGACGAAAGGTATTTCTGCAATGGCGAATCTGCCAGCGGACCGAAATAAACAGGATGGTTAATACTCTGAAGGGTTTTTATCACGGGTTAAAGTTAAGGGAAATGTAGAAAGGCCACAAACCAAACTTATATAATATGCCTTATTGATTTGCAGGAGGATAAGTGAAAAGTGATGGGTGATCAGTGATGAGAAAGTGAGTATTTAACCAATCTCTCCGTTTAGTTAAGCGGTATTTAATTCCAAACTGATTTTATTCATTACTTATCGCTGATCACTTATCACTGTCTTTCGTTTTGCAAATATCCCCGCTACAATCTTATATTTGCCCCGTACATGCTTTCATTTGACAATACTGAAAAGGCCTTCGCGGCAAAAAGCGACAAAGACCTTAAGAGGGCTTCGCTGCTTTTTAAAATGGTAAGCCGCCCCATGTTTGTCAATATCGGGAAATCACTAACGGTATTGGCATTTAAGCTTCGTTTACCCATTAAAGGATTGGTCAAGAAAACGATTTTCCGCCAGTTTTGCGGGGGAGAAAATATTGATGAATGCAAAGCAAGGGTAGAAGAACTTGGAAGATCAGGCATAGGTACTATTCTCGATTACTCTGTAGAAGGAAAACACAGCGAAGAAGACCTCGATAAAACATCGGCAGAGATAATTGACACTACAAAAATTGCCAAAGGAAATCCAATGATTCCATTTTGTGTTTTTAAGCTTACCGGTGTGGCAAGGTTTGAATTGCTGGAAAAAGTGAGCGAAGAAAAGGAACTCACAGAAGAAGAAAAAAAAGAATATCTCCGTGTCGTGCAGCGGGTGGATAACATCTGCCTGAATGCATACGAAGCCGATACTCCTGTCTTTATTGACGCAGAAGAAAGCTGGATTCAAAATGCCATCGATCACCTGGCACACACCATGATGGCAAAATACAACAAACAAAAAGCGATCGTTTTTAATACCGTGCAGCTTTACCGCCACGATCGCCTTACATTTACAAAAAACAGTATTGAAAATGCAAAAAAGAACGGTTATAAAATCGGACTGAAACTGGTACGGGGCGCCTATATGGAGAAAGAACGGGAACGTGCAGCAGAAATGAATTATCCTTCGCCCATTCAACCCGATAAATCAGCTACCGACAGGGATTATAATGCAGCCCTGGAATTTTGTTTGCAGCATCTTGACCATGTTTCTATCTGTGCCGGTTCGCATAACGAAGAAAGTGCTTTGTTCCTTTCTCAGTTGATGGAAAAGCATCATATTGCGAAAAACGATAAACGGATTTATTTTGCCCAGTTGCTGGGAATGAGCGATCATATTTCATACAACTTGTCCGCAGACAGTTATAATGTAGCCAAATATGTTCCCTATGGCCCGGTGAAGGAAGTGTTGCCCTACCTCATCCGCAGGGCACAGGAAAATACTTCAGTGAAAGGACAAACAGGCAGGGAATTAAGTTTGATAATCAAAGAGAGAAAAAGAAGAAAGTCTGTTACCGGGTGATCACTCTGTTTCCGTACAGGTGCACGAATGATTTTTTTTATGCTGCAATTTCAATACTCTCGAGCGTTCCGGTGTTATTTCCATTTTCAATTCATATTCATTGTTGCTGATATAATAAACCGGGTAGGGAAACGACCGGGGTGTACTCATGCTTTTGTTAATTTCACCGTTTTCTATAAGCTGATAAATGTCTTTATCCTGCAATTCATAACAATCCATTTTACATTTCACTTCCGAAGTCACCGTTAAATTTCTTTGTTGTAAAACTTTTTTTACCATATTGTCGGGCATGTTTACAATGTGAAGCGTAGAATCGTTTTTTCCTCCGCACTCACATTTTTCATCTGATATCACTTCTGTAATTAGCGAGGTAGAATCCCTCACAATAAATTTGAGTTTAAACGAGTGTCCGTTATTTACCCGGTTTCCTTCCAATACGTATTTTTTCGGCTCACTATGTGTTTCACTTTCACTGAACAAAACATCTCCATCTGTAAACAGGGTAAAAATATCTTCATCGGTAATTTCATGGCATTTCAGCACACATGCTATGGAGTCGGTGCGGAGTATCATCGATTCAGAAATTTTTTTCATTACACGGTTTCCCGGCAGCCACGCACAACCTCTTCCCTGGAAAAAGAAAAAAGAGACAACCAGACCGATAGACACCCCGATGAGATAATAACGTATTCTTTTCCAGAAAGTCATGCTGCGAAGGTAATGGAATTGATTATAGCTATGATGAGTTTTCGGGAAATTTTGCTTTTGGAGGAGTGGGTGCGTGTATAATGTCACCCCTTCGGGGTTCTTTTTTGCTGATTACATTTCAGGTTAAAATAATACCATTCCTTCGGGATTTTATGCTTACCCGAAGTAAGTTATAATTAAATTTTCAATTGGTATAAAAAACTCCGAAGGAGTGGCATTATTTTAATCCCGAAATAAAAACAGATAACAACTAAAACCCCGAAGGGGTGACATTACATCCGCATTTTATCCTGCAACAAAAGTACAGGAGTTGAAATTACAAAGCAGCGGATAAAAGATCGATATCTTTATAGGGAAGATTAAAAGCTTCACCCAATGCTGCATTGGAAAGTGTTCCCTGTAAAATATATACTCCATTGCGAAAACCGAGATCCTGCTTGATGAGTTTTTCACATCCTCCTGCATCGCCAATATTGATAAGCAAGGGGCCAAAAATATTACTTAATGCAAAGGATGCTGTTCTCGGAACACGGGAGGCAATATTGGGAACACAATAGTGAATAATACCATGTTTTACAAAAACCGGGTTGGTATGATTGGTAACCCTCGAAGTTTCAAAACAACCTCCCTGGTCGATGCTTATGTCAATAAGCACCGATCCTTCTTTCATCCCTTCAATCATGGTTTCGGTCACCACGCAGGGTGTTCGCCCTGCTTTGGCACGTATGGCACCAATTACCACATCGGCTGTCTTCAGTGATTTTTCAATAACACGTGGCTGAAGGATGGACGTATTTACACGCAATCCCAGATCATTTTGCAATCTTCTTAAACGATATAACGAGCTGTCAAAAATCTTTACGGTTGCACCCAGTCCCAGGGCCGATCGTGTGGCGTATTCTCCAACAGTTCCTGCTCCGAGAATGACTACCTCGGTAGGTGTGATTCCGGCCACACCACCCATAATCATTCCTTTTCCGTTATTGGTTTTACTTAAATATTCAGCTGCAATAAGAATGGAAGAAGTTCCTGCAATTTCTCCCATCGAACGCACTACAGGATAAATTCCTTCTTCATCGCGGATGTGTTCCCAGGCAATAGCAGTGATTTTTTTCTGCATCAGTTTTTTCAGTGTGTCTTTGGGCTGCACACTTAACTGAAGAGCTGAAAAAATAGTTTGGCGCGGTTGCATCAGGTTGATTTCTTCTCCTGACGGTGGCGCTACTTTCATAATTACATCGGCTTTCCACACTTCCGAAGTATCATAGGCAATTTGTGCACCGGCTTCGCTGTATTCGTTATCGGTGAAATTGGCCATTTTTCCGGCATTGGTTTCTACGACAACGCGGTGGCCGTTACTAACCAGCAGCGATACGGCATCAGGCACCAGCGCCACGCGGTTTTCCTGGAAAGAAGTTTCACGGGGAATTCCGATGAACAGGCTCTTTTTCTTTTTTCCGATCTCCAGCATCTCCTCCTGGGGAATCATCACGGCTTCCATAGCCAGCGATTTCAGGGCTTCGGGTGATATCTTCATGCTTGTTTGGTAAGTGTAAGTGTTCGGGTTTGATCTGGCTCTGCTATAACCTCCACTTTAACGTAGTGTCCGGGTAAAAGGTTATAAATAATTTCAGGCCATTCTACCAGGCACCAGTGGCCGCTGTGAAAATACTCTTCGCATCCTGTTTCCCAGGCCTCTTTCTCATTTTTCAGGCGGTAGCAATCGAAATGATATACTGGCCCGGAAGGTGAATGATATTGATTGATAATGGCAAAAGTGGGACTAGAGGTTTCGTCTTTTACACCCAAAAGCCGGCAAATGGATTTGATAAGGGTGGTTTTTCCTGCCCCCATTTGCCCGCAGAAGAGAATAATTTTTTCCTGCCCGCAAAATTCCACAATTTTTTTTGCAGCAGCCGGAATTTCTTCGGGTGATTGTATGCAGAAAGTGGTCATCACACAAAGATACATAACACGAATCATTATTTTTGTAATGCAGAATTGAATATCTATGCGCATTGATAAATATTTGTGGTGTATTCGTGTATATAAAACACGCTCGCTGGCTACCGAAGCCTGTAAGGGAGGAAAAGTAATAGTAAACGATAATAAGGCGAAGCCTGCAGCTGAAGTAAAAGCGGGAGATAAAATAAAAGTGCGCTACCTGTCCGTTTATAAATCGTATGTGGTAAAGGGCTTTCCAAAATCAAGGGTAAGTGCAAAAACGGTAAGCGAATTTGCGGAAGATATTACCGATCCCAAAGAACTGGAAAAACTGAAGATAGTAAAGGAGAATCAGGGTGTTTTCCGCCAAAAGGGAAGCGGACGCCCCACGAAAAAAGACCGCAGGGATATCGGGAAGTTTTTTGAAGAATATTGATGAGGTAGTAGTGAGTATTGAGATATGAGTATTGGGTAGTGAGATATGAGTACAGAGATGGAACAGATTATGATAATCGAACTAAAATCTCAGTACCCAAGTCTCACATCTCACTACTAACTAAACTTATCTCCCTTTTCGGTTTTGATGTCGTTGACGAACTGTTTTATTTTTTGCTCGTCACGTTTTTTACAGATAAGCAGGATGTTGTCTGATTCTACCACGATATAATCATCGAGGCCCTGAATCACCACCATTTTATTTTTAGGAACACTTATCATGTTGTTACTGCTGTCATAAAATCTTACGTTTTTTCCTACTACTGCATTTTCATTTTTGTCATGCTTCACGTGCGTATACAATGAGCCCCATGTTCCGAGATCCGACCACCCAAAATCACTCAACACTACCAGTACATTTTTTGCTTTTTCCATTACACCATAATCGATAGAAATATTTTTGCATTGCTGGTAAATGGTATGGATAAAATCTTTTTCCTTTTCAGTATTATACAAACCTTTGCCTTCCATAAACAGGCCGTTGGTGTGCGGCATATATTTTTCAAAGGCTTTCATAATACTTTTCAGGCTCCAGATAAAAATGCCGGAGTTCCAGTAGAAATCACCGCTTTCCAAAAATTGTTGTGCAATTTCAAGTGAGGGTTTTTCAGTAAAGGTTTTTACTTTTTTAATCGAAGGATCGATAGCTGAAGGATCATCCACAAACTGAATATATCCGTAACCGGTATCAGGCCTGCTGGGTTTTATTCCGAGTGTAATCAGGCAATCGTTTTTTGAAGCCTGTTCCAGTGAAAGAAGAATAGTTTTTTTAAAAACCTCCTCTTTAATAATAAGATGATCAGACGAAGCCACTACTATTCTTGCCTCTGGATTCAATGCTTCAATTTTAAAACAGGCGTAGGCAATACACGGAGCGGTATTTCTCCGGTCGGGCTCACACAAAATCTGGTTGTCGGTAAGTTGGGGTAATTGCTGTTTTACAAGATCAAGGTATTGTTCGTTGGTAACCACAAAAATATTTTCATCGGGACAAACATTTTCAAAGCGGTCGAAAGTTTGCTGCAACAAAGTTCTTCCTACACCCAATACATCGTGAAACTGTTTTGGGTTGGCAGTACGGCTCATGGGCCACAGGCGGCTTCCTATGCCACCGGCCATGATGACACAGTAGTTGTTTTTATTCATCAGATACTACGAAAGTTTATCCAGTGCATTTTTTAATGCGGAGTATACGGCATCAATATCATTCATGGAAGAAGTGCCCACCGATAAACGATACCAGGTAGAATCGGCAGAAGCTCCGAAACAGTAAAACGGGACAAGCGCAATTTTTGCTTCGTCCAGTATATATTTGGTGGCATCGGCTGTGGTGGCAAGGGTTTTTCCTTCTGCTGTTTTTTTGCCTTTAAGGTTAATGTTTACCGTAAGGTAAATAGCCGCCTGGGGGGCAATGGCATCTACGTTATATCCTTCTTTTTTCAGTTTCTGAAACACGTTATAAAAACCGGTGAGGCGGTCGCTGATTTCTTTTTTAAATGATATAAGATAACGGTCAACGGCCTGCTTGTTTTCAAGGTAGGCAGCTGTGGCCATTTGCTCGGCTTTGGGCGACCATGCTCCCACATGTGAGAGAATGGATTTCATTTTGTCAATAATGCTTAGCGGCCCGAATGTCCATCCCACCCGCACACCGGTTGCCGCCAGTGATTTGGAAATTCCATCAACAAAAAGAGTATAATTTCTCATCTCAGGACGCAGGGAAACGGGATCAATATGTTTGGTTTCACCGTAAGTCAGCACCCAGTAAATCTGATCGTACATAACGTATAACGGCTTTTCGTTATCACCCCTGCGTGCATTTTCTTCCAGCACCAGGTCGCAGATTTCTTCCAGCCCTTCTTTGGTAAAAACCGTTCCGGTAGGATTAAGCGGTGAACAGAGAGAAAGTAAGGTAGCTCCTTTCAGCAACGGTTTCAGCTCAGCAGCCGAAGGCATAAAATTATTTTCAGCCTTCGTTTCCACAAACACCGACTGCGAATCGGTAAGGTGGGTATAATGGTTATTATTCCATGAAGGCACAGGAAACACTACTTTGTCGCCCGGGTCTACAATGGTTCTGTAAATGGCATAAATAATAGGGCGGGCTCCTCCCGAAATCAGCACTTCATTTTCTGTATACGATAATCCCTGTTTGTCTTTTATAAAAGCCGCTACAGCTTTTCTCAATCGCGCCATACCATTGGCTTCGGGATAATTGGTTTCGTTATGATGATAAGCTTTAATGATCTCTTCCTTCAGTTCGGAAGGAATGGGAAAAATATTCGGATTAAAATCACCAATAGTGAAATTGTAAATTTTTTCTCCTTTAGCCATTTTCTCACGAATTTCCCCGGCCAGTTTGATAATTTCCGAACCGATAAGTGTTTCGGCCATTTGTGACACCCGCAGGTTTTTTGTCATATTGATCGTTGCCTCCATTACCTCTTTAATTTTCGCCCGAAATTAGTAAAAATAAAACCGAATACCTTCTATTGTGGATTAATTCACCGATTGCACTTCTGCTGTTTTGCCAATTAAAAAAACACGGGAAGTTCCGGCCTGCCGGCATTGATAACGGGTTCTTAATTTAACACCTTTAATGTATTTTACACCATTCAGCAAAAATTCCCCGTTATCGGGAATATCTTCGAGAAAAACAGCTGGCTCTGCATCGTGTTTCTTCAGGTGACGGGTAAGATGGTGATCGTAACAACTTGAGGCATTGGGATCGGCCATGTGGCTGGAGAGGGCGTCCAGCAGGTCGCGGGGAAAAATAAACTCATTCAGAAAAGGTCCCATAAGAATTTTAAACTCTTTTTTCCACTCCTCCCCATGCGATTTAACATAGTTGCCATATTTCAAAAAGGTCTGCAGATGGGCAAACTCATGTACAACCGTAATAAAAAAAGAATAACGGTTGAGATCACCATTTACTGTTATAGTATGACTTTTCCCCTTGTGTGGCGACATATAATCACCATATCGGGAAGTGCGTGGCATTGTGATGCGAAAATGAACACGGTGCTCTATAATCCAGCCGGCAACGGTTTCTTCGGTGTTGGTAGGAAGATATCTGCGTAGATGTTGTGCCAGTTCGCGGCCGGTCATGAATAATCAGCTTCTTACTTTGCCGTTTTCAACCGGAACTTCGTGTTGCATTCCCCATTTGGGACAATCCATACACTTGTTTTTTCTGCGTAAAAAACACCCATTCAGCAGAATAGCTGCTGCAAGGAAACAGATTAGGATACGGGCTCTTTTCATTCTGCTCTTGTTTAATACTTACTTCAAAATTAATGAAAATAAGGGGTAAAGTCAATTTTATTAATTGTGTAATTTCGGGCAAACATTCACATTGAACAAGTTTTTATTCGAAATAGGGCAGTTTTCCATTTTTCTGAGGTATACTTTCCGTAAACCCGAGAAATTTTCCATCTATTACCACCGGTTTTTGGATGAGTGTATAGGCCTGGGAATTAATTCTCTGGGTATAGTTTCTATTATGTCGCTTTTTATCGGGGCAGTAATTACCCTTCAAACTTCCTATAATATCGATTCACCTCTTATTCCGCCCTATACAGTGGGATTTACAGCAAGGCAATCCATTATACTTGAATTCTCTCCCACCATTATTTCATTAATTCTTGCCGGTATAGTCGGATCAAAAATCTCGTCCGAAATCGGCTCAATGCGTGTTACCGAACAAATTGATGCGCTGGATATTATGGGTGTTAATTCTCCCGGATACCTGGTATTGCCTAAGGTAATGGCTGCTATGTTTATGTTTCCTTTTGTTATCATTATCTCTATGTTCCTGGGAATATTTGGAGGATGGCTTTTTGGCGAATTAACCGGAGAAGTTACCACGGCACAATATGTATATGGCGTGCGATACTGGTTTCAGCCTTTTGCTATTCAATATGCTTTGACAAAAACCGTAGTATTTGCTTTTTTTATTGCTACTATAGCAGCTTATTATGGTTATTATACCCGCGGTGGATCTATTGAAGTGGGAAGAGCCAGTACTAAATCGGTGGTAGTAAGCAGTATTGTTATTTTGCTGGTAAATTACCTGTTAACCCAATGGATGCTGGTATGATCGAAGTAAAAAATATCAGCAAATCGTTTGGCGACAATAAAGTGCTGGATGATATTTCCTTTTCATTTCAAACCGGAAAAGTGAATATGATCATTGGCCAGAGCGGATCGGGAAAATCGGTTTTGACAAAATGTATTGTGGGATTAATGGAAGTTGACCAGGGATCCATCCTATATGACGGGCAGGAATTTGCCAAACTGAAAGAAAAAGAAAGAATAGAGATAAGAAAACAGATAGGTTTTTTATTTCAATATAGTGCGTTGTTTGATTCGCTTACTGTAGAAGAAAACGTAATGTTTCCGCTCAAACTGTTTACAAATATGACAAAAAGCGAAATGCTTGATCGCGTTAATTTTTGTTTGAAAAGGGTAAATATTGAGAATAAAAATAATCTGTTTCCTTCCGAAATTTCGGGTGGAATGAAAAAGAGGGTGGGCATTGCACGTGCCATTGCCATGAATCCGAAATACCTGTTTTGCGATGAGCCCAACTCAGGACTTGACCCGCAAACTTCTATTGTAATTGATAACCTCATTGAAGAAATTACGCAGGAGTTTAATATTACCACTGTAGCCATAACCCACGATATGAATTCTGTAATGGAAATTGGCGAACACGTGATGTTTATATACAACGGAAAAAAATGGTGGGAGGGAAACAAACACGAGATCATCAAAACCACCAACCAGGAAATTGTGGATTTTGTTTACGCTTCAAAATTCATGAAAACACTGAAGGAAAAATTGTCAGGACAATAAAAACAAAATCCCCCGTCCGAGCCAGAACGGGGGATTTTCCCAAACAAAACCAAATAAGCAATTACTCCATGCCTGCAACTGCGGTTAAGAGTTGCGATTATTGTGAGAAAGCTAAAAAGAGCTTAAAGTAATTCTTAGGTCTAATTTACGAAGGGATCGCAGCTTTGTTATGCAAAAATGAGCCTGCGGTTAAAGCGGGTGATCCAACGGCAGGATATAAAAAAAGCCCTCCGTTTCGGGAGGGCTTTTTGAGTATCGGGAAAAGGTTATTTTTCAGTAATCACCATTTTCTTGGTCATTTTCTGTCCGTTTACAGTAAGTGTATAATAATATACGCCTGCTGCAAATCCTTCTGCATTGAGCTGGATTTTGTGAACTCCTGCAGCTTTTTCTCCTTCGCTGGAAGAATAAACCAGTTTGCCTGTAATGTCAACTACATCAAAAGAAACAGTTGCATTTTTAGTGAGGCTATAAGAAACTGAAGTATATCCATTGAAAGGGTTGGGAGCATTTTGTCCAAGGTAGAAACCGGTTTCGTTTTCGCCAACAGAAACATTTTCGTTAAATACCGGACGAACAATTACCGCCTGCGGAGCAGTAAGCTGGAACAGGCTTCCACCGGTAAATCCGAGAACAGTTCCGTCATCTACCACACCGGCAGTTCCGAATCCTACATCTTCTGTTCCGTCTGCAGCACCACCTGAGTGAGAAGCTACAACCAACAGGTCATCTCCTGAGTTAACAGCTACAGGTGCCAATAAAGGCAATGTAACGGCTTGTCCGAAATTACCAGAAACCAGTGTGTAGAAATCGGTTTCTGCAATAAGGCTATAAGTTGTTCCGTCCCACAGGTAAACTTTTCCTACGATAGTTTTACCAACTACAGCTGCAGTATTAATGGAAGAAGAAGCAAGTCCGATCTGAATATCTGTAATGGTATCAGTTGTGCTGATCTCAAACACGTTTCCGATTTCAAGAGCCTCACCCAAAGAACCGGATAAGCTTTTGATGTAACCGGTACGAACGTTTCCGGCAGGTGTGCCTTCATCGCGGGCATAAATAGTTTGATGGAGATAAACAGTACGCGTTAGCATATTGTCAGTATTATCATCATCAGCTGTGCCATGTGAAATTACATACTCCACTGTATAAGTGTTATTGGGAGTGGTTGTAGTAGAACCGGGATTCCACGAGCTTACATTAAGGCTGTCGTTGCTGGTGGCAGGTGGAATAGTAGTTGTTGACGAAGTTCCTGTATAAACAGTGGTAGTTCCTTGCTTTACATTAACAGTAAGTATAGCATTGTTGGCAGTAGAAGAACCAACGTTGTTAGCGCCACCATAAAAAGAGAAAGGAACACGCTGATCAACGGGAACGATTGTATAATCCAAACCATACAGAAGAGGAGTGTTCAGATAATGTCTGCGTCCGGTAGCTTCCAGGTCGTTTGAGCGGGCTTCAATCAGGGAGAAATCGTCAATCATCCAGAAGTAGTGAGAAGTTCCACCCGAACCATCATGGTTAAAACGAACCTGAACAGTTGTTGGATTTGCTACCATAGAAAGAACATTGGTGAGGTCGATTTTGGTAGTCATAGTTCCGGGAACTGCGTTCACACCATTGAAGAATGGTTGTGTTCCGCGGTCGGAAATAATTACCTGCAAAACTTCACTGGTAAAACCATCACTTGAAACTTCAGCATAGTATTCAAATGAGTTGTCGCAGCAATGTCTCCATGCCTGCTGGAAGATCATGGTAACGTTGGTATAGGCGCTAAGGTCCATAACCGGTGATACCAATTGTCCAACGCGGTTAACGTAAGGAGCGGTATTATTGGAAAGGTTGCTGTCAAAGATCATGAATCCGTTTGATGCAGTGGTAGAAGTAATCACCTGTGCAGTGGAAGAGAAATTTCCATTGGGGCCATCTGTATCATACAGCCAAATAGCTCCGTCAGCTCCTGAAGTAGTCCACGCACCGAAAGTGGTGTTTCCTGCAAGGCCGTTGGCGAAATCTTCATAAATAATGGGATCTCCGGGTGCACGGTTTTCAATAGTTGCTACGCTTCCGGGAGTGCAAACGGTAGATTCTACATTTGCATTCACCTGGTGCGCTGCTTCTTTTTTAGGAACACCTGTCAGATTCTTCTGAGCGAATGCCGTTCCTGATAAAAAGACAAGTCCTAAAATCAAGTAGTTTTTATTCATAATAAATGGTTTTTTTACGTTCCACCAAATTTAATCATGATTACCGAACTAACTAAATAAAAGTTAAAAAAAAACAGATTTGGAAAGGGAAAAGCGAATTAATTAGGAAACGGTTTGTAATAAAAAACAAAAGGCAGCCATTGGCTGCCTTTTGAGGAAAAAATTATCCCGCTATTAGTTCTTGATGAAAGAATAGTGGCTGGTTCCTTTTGAAGTTTTGATGAATACGTTGTAAGTTCCGTTAGCGATATCGTTAACGTTGATTTGCTGGGTATAAGAACCTTGTCCTTTAACACCCATGCTAACGGTTTTCACCAGGCGTCCTTCTACATCACGAACATCGATAAACACAGGAGAATCGAAATTCAGGTTGAAAGATACATTGATGAAATCTGCAGTAGGATTAGGATAAGCTTTCACACCCAGGTCAAGAGCGATTTCTTCAACTCCGTTAAAGCTAACGTTGTTGATGAGGATATCGTCAATAGAGATGAGGTTATCGTCTTCTGTAGTGTGGTGGAATCCGATGTAAACATCCTGACCAACATAAGAAGCGAGAGAAACAGATTTGGTGGTAAGAATACCAATCCAGCGTGAAGAGTCACCTGAATCTTCAATTTCTGTAGGAACAATGGCTGTTCCGTTCCATCCCTGAACCCATGCACCGTTTGGAGCAAAAGTGTAGGTAGCGAAATCGTTGTTGTTGGCTCCGGTAGTAGTTACAAATTCTGCAGCGCTGAAAAGAGTTGTAGTAAAATCAGCGAGGTCGTTTGTTCCGGTAGAAATTTTCACTTTGTATCCGTCCAGGTAAAGAGGAGTCTGGCGGGTAGCAGATTTCCATGTAAGCATGGTAGCAGATGAAGGCACAAAGAAACGGGTAATGAACCAGTTGTCGGAAATGGCTACGGTAGAGTGCCATGAGCTTGATCCTAAAGCTACGTTGGTGTCGCCAGTTCCTGTAATAGAGTCGGCTACAGCAAAAGCATAAAGAAGAAACCAGTCACCGGGACGTGCGTTTGCATCGGGGAATCCATCGTTGTCGGTGCTGTACCACATTGTATCACCGGTAATTTGTGAAGGATACTGGTGAAGTACATTGTTTACATACCATGCGTCATCCTGAAAGTCAATGGAAATGTTTTGAGCCATTGATACAGAAGACACGGCTAAAAATGATAGGGCCAGGTAAATTTTTTTCATGTGTCTGTTTTTTTTGGTTAATAAGCCTACAAAAGTATATAAACTTTAGAAATAAAAAAATAATCCCGGCAGCTTTAATTGGTTGAAAAGCAGGTTTATTTATGAAACGGCAGGAAAAAATCAGTATCCGGTCAGGCTTCAGCCGTTTCATAACTCTCTACCGATGGACAACTGCATACCAGGTTACGGTCGCCATAAGCGTTATCTACACGGCTTACCGATGGCCAGAATTTTGCTTCGGCTACCCAGGGCAAAGGAAAAGCGGCTTTTTCGCGCGAATATTTATTTTTCCACTCATTGGCAGCACAAACTTTATAGGTGTGTGGGGCATTTTTAATCACATTGCTTTCAGCATCCTGTTCTCCTTTTGCAATTTCATCTATTTCTTTCCGGATGGTGATCATAGCATCACAAAAACGGTCAAGCTCGGCTTTCGATTCGCTTTCGGTAGGTTCTACCATTAATGTATCCACCACCGGAAAAGCAACCGTGGGAGCATGGAATCCAAAATCCATAAGGCGTTTGGCTATGTCGGCTACTTCCACATGGGCGGTGCGCTTAAACTCCCTGCAATCCAAAATCATTTCGTGAGCCACTCTTCCGTTTTTTCCCACATAAAGAATCGGGAAATGGTCTTTTAAACGATCCTTAATATAGTTGGCATTGAGTATGGCTGTTTTTGTGGCTTGAGTAACACCTTCGGCACCTAACATTTTAACATATCCATAAGAAATTAAAAGTATAAGCGAACTTCCCCAGGGTGCTGCTGATACAGCCGAAATTCCTTTTTCGCCACCGGTTTTTACCACTGCGTGCGAAGGCAAAAACGGGGCAAGATGAGCCGCTACTCCGATAGGGCCCATTCCCGGGCCGCCACCACCATGTGGAATGGCAAATGTTTTATGCAGGTTGAGGTGGCAAACATCCGCACCGATATTTCCCGGTGAAGTTAATCCCACCTGTGCATTCATGTTGGCACCATCCATATACACCAGTCCGCCATTGTCGTGTATGATCTGTGTAATTTCTTTTATTCCTTCTTCATACACTCCATGTGTGGAAGGATAAGTAACCATCAGGCAGGAAAGTTTTTCTTTGTGTTTTTCTGCTTTTTCACGCAAATCGGGAATATCGATATTTCCCATGGCATCGCATTTTACGATTACAATTTCCATTCCTGCCAACGCAGCACTGGCCGGATTGGTACCGTGTGCAGAAGATGGGATGAGGGCAATATTTCGTTCTTTATTTCCTTTGTTGAGATGATAGGCGCGAATCACCATCAATCCGGCATATTCTCCCTGTGCGCCCGAATTGGGTTGAAAACTCATAGCTGCAAAACCGGTGATCTCGCAAAGGTCTTTTTCCAGTTGCGAAAAAATTTCGTGATAACCTTTGGCCTGTTCTGCCGGAACAAAGGGATGGATATTGGCAAATTCGGGCCAGGTGAGGGGAAGCAATTCTGATGCGGCATTTAATTTCATAGTGCACGATCCGAGAGAAATCATAGAATGTACCAGCGAAAGATCCCTGTTCTCAAGCTTTTTGATATAACGCATCATCTCCGATTCAGAATGAAAGGAATTGAAAACAGCATGCTGCAGGTAAGCCGAACTTCTCTGGTGAGAAGCGGGAATTTTTGATGAAGCGTTGTCAATGGAAGAAGCGGAAACACTACCGGCTGATTTACCGGTTGCATAGGCAAAAACCGAAAGCATATCATTGATGTCTTTTGCGGAAACTGTTTGGTCTAACGTAATGCAGATATGTGCAGTTTCATAACGGAAGTTTATTTTTTGTTCTTCAGCGGCTTTTTTCACTTTAGAAGCATCGGCACCCGAAACAGATATGGTATCAAAATAAGCACCATCATTTTCAATTTTCAGTCCGAGTTTTTTCAGTTCTTCCGCCAGCACTGCAGCCGACTGATGAACCTGTTGCGCGATTCCTTTTATTCCTTCGGGGCCATGATATACGGCATACATTCCGGCCATAATGGCGAGCAAAGCCTGTGCAGTACAAATATTGGAAGTGGCTTTTTCTCTTCGGATATGTTGCTCGCGTGTTTGCAGGGCCATTCGTAAAGCAGGATTTCCCTGTGCATCAACAGAAACACCGATAATTCTTCCCGGGATAAGCCGTTTAAAATCTTCGCGGCAGGCAAAAAAGGCAGCATGCGGCCCGCCATATCCCATGGGAACGCCAAACCGCTGCGAGTTTCCAACTACTACATCGGCACCCCATTCTCCGGGAGGGGTAAGCAAAGCGAGGCTCAGCAGGTCGGTAGCTACGGCAATTCCTATACCGTTAGTTTTTGCTTTGGTAACAAAATCAGAATAAGTATGAATTTTTCCGTCTTTGGCAGGATATTGAAGTAAAGCACCGAAACAGCGTTGTGACAATGCGTGGGTTTGAAAATTTCCGGTTTCCAGTTCAATTCCCAGCGGAATAGCCCTGGTTTTAAGTATATCAATGGTTTGAGGATAACATTCGTCAGAAACAAAAAACACATTACTGTTATTTTTCACTGCATCACGGCTGCGGTTGTTGTATAACATGGTCATAGCTTCAGCAGCGGCAGTTCCTTCATCCAGCAATGAGGCATTGGCAATGGGCATGGCTGTTAAATCCATCACCATCGTTTGAAAATTGAGAATGGCTTCCAGTCGTCCTTGCGCGATTTCTGCCTGGTAGGGAGTATAGGCGGTATACCATCCCGGGTTTTCCAAAATATTTCGCTGGATGACTGCGGGCAAAATGGTTCCGTTATAACCCAGCCCGATATAGGAGCGGAAAAGTGAATTTTTTTTACCCAGCTCTTTCAGGTGAGTCAGGTATTCGTATTCAGAGAGGGCGCTGCTGATGTTGAGCGGTGATTTGAGGCGAATTCCCTGTGGAATAGTTTGGCTGATAAGTTCATCTACTGATGAAGCATTTATTTTTTTCAGCATCAGGGCGGTTTCTTTTTCCGAAGGGCCTACATGGCGGTTGACGAACAGGTCTTTTTTCATACTGGAAGAGCTTTGTTTTTACCGGTTAAAAAAGTGCGCAAATATAGTGATAAAAATGGTGTCGGGACAGGTGTTTTTTGAACAGTTGTTAAGAGCTGGAAAATAAAATGTAACTTTAGTGCATTAATCCGCAGACTGAAAATGAAGAAGATTTTTTTATTTACCATCATGTGCCTCTCCCTCAGCCGGGTGGATGCGCAGGACAAAATTGTGTTGCTGACCGGGAAAGTGCTGACCGGAAAAGTACTCAGTTATGATGAAGCCTACCTGCAATATTCCTACATGAAAAAAAAGGAAGTAAAAACAGATATGCTGGATCGTTATCGTATTTATTCCACTATTGATTCTTCAGGAAAAGAGAATGTATTATATGTGCGCGATACCACGGTAGGAAATTTTTTAACGGAGCCCGAAATGCGGTTGTTTATTGCCGGTGAGCAGGATGCGCAGAAAAATTTCAAATGCCGGGGATATAATACAACCGGTTTTCTTTTTGCCCTGGGAATATCTTTGCTTGATACTTACGAAAAACAGGATGGACAACCCTTTTTCAATGGATTTTTCCGTGAAGACCCGGGTATTCTTCATTTTGCAACGCCTTTTGTTTATCCCATTATTGCCAGTCTTCCTCCTATTTCACTTCGGATTAGAGATGTTACTGAACGAAAAAACCTGCTTGAAGAACCGTACATCGAAGGCTTTGAAAGAGTGGGGAAACAAAAAAGAAGATTTGGTGGATTGTTATACAGTACGATAGGAAGCGCTACAGGCATTGGCCTTTATCTCCTTGGCAAATGGATCCAATAAAAAAACTGTTTCAAAGTTTTTTCTTCCTTAATTGCTGGACGGCTGCCGGGGTTGTTTTACTGTCAGCCGAATCTTTTTTATACCTGCAACAGCCGGTTCATCTGAATTATCTTTTTTTTGCTTTTTGCTCTGCCCTATTCCTTTATAATTTTCAGCGTTTGTTCATTACAGAATATAATGGCGAAAAAGATGATTACAGGAAATGGCTGCTGAAAAACCGGTGGAAGCTGGGTGTTGCTATCATTCTTTCCTTCACAGGAATGCTGATTTCGGTTTTTTATTTTACCTTTTTGCAATGGATGTATATTCTTCCGGCTGCCGTTCTGTCTATGTTGTATTCTGTTGGCGATAATAAAACCATAAAAGGATTCAGGGAGCTGCCCTATCTGAAAATTTTTATCGTGGTTTTTTGCTGGGGATATGTCACCGGTTTTTTGCCGGGAGTTTTTTCAGGTTTGCCCTTTTCAGAATTTTATCCTGTGTTTATTTTAAAAACATTGTTTGCTTTCTGCGTATATATTCCGTTCGAAATACGTGATATGAATGAAGATCCTGCCCATATGAAAACACTTCCCCAGGTAACGGGTATCAAAGGTGCGGTAACAGCGGGAATGCTTACTTTATTTCTTTTTGCGTGGCTGAGTATGAAATTCCTGGCAGTTCCCTGGAGTGTGCTGGTGCCGGTATGTTTACTAACGGCAATGGCACTGCTTTTTTCAACAAGAAAAAACAACAGTATGTTCTATTTTCTTTTTATCGACAGCCTGCTGGTGATGAAACCGCTTTTTTCGATGGCGGTGCTTAAATTTTTCTGAAATTTTTTATTTCACTTTTTCCAGTGCTTTTTTAAAGGCAGCAATGGTTGTTTCAATATCGGCTTCGCTTAATGCGGCAGAAACAAATCCCACCTCATATCCCGATGGGCCGAGATAAATTCCTTCATCCAGCAACACAGCATGCAGCTGGCGGAAATATTTCATAGAATCTGCATCTATCTCATCAGCCGAAGAAATATTTTCCTTTTCACTGAAAGCAATCCAGAATATGCTGCCAATGGAATGGACACGAAACGGCACGGCAGAATGTTTTACCAGCGCATTTAATCCTTCACAAAGCTGTTTTGTTTTTTTCTCCAGCGATTCATAAAATCCTTTTGCCAGGCATTCGGTAAGTTGTGCAATACCCGCACTCATAGCCACAGGATTTCCTGATAAAGTTCCGGCCTGGTACACGTTTCCTTCGGGAGAAATGTTTTGCATGATCTCTTTTGATGCGCCATAAGCTCCCACCGGCAATCCTCCTCCGATAATTTTTCCATAGGTAATGATATCGGGTTGGATTTTGTAATATCCTGCAGCACCTGTAAACCCGAGGCGAAATCCTGAAATCACTTCATCAAAAATAAGTAAGGCACCATTCTGCCGGGTGATCCCGCGCAAAAATTCAAGATAGGATTTGTCCTGCAGCAACAATCCGTTGTTGGCAGGAACAGGTTCAATAATCACACAGGCAATTTCGTTTTTGAACTGTGAAAAAGCTTCTTCCAGTGCTTTTTTACTGCTGAGGGAAATAACGATGGTTTCATTCACAAAACTTTCAGGTACACCGGCAGAAGAAGTGTTGCCGAATGTCACCAGTCCCGATCCGGCTTTTACCAGCAACGAATCGGAGTGGCCATGATAACATCCTTCGAATTTGATTATTTTGTTTCTTCCGGTATAACCCCGCGCCAGGCGAATGGCCGACATCACCGCTTCCGTTCCGCTGCTTACGAAACGTATTTTCTGAATGAAAGGATTGTTTTTCAATATCAGCTCGGCCAGTTCGTTTTCAAGAATGGTGGGCGCGCCAAACGAGGTTCCGTTTTTCATGGTTTCAGTTACCGCATTCAGCACATGTTCGCTGGCATGTCCCAGGATTAATGGCCCCCACGAACAGCAATAATCAATAAATTCATTTCCGTCAGCATCCCAAATGTGTGAGCCTTTGCCTTTTACAATAAAAAGCGGAGTGCCGCCTACCGAACGGAAAGCCCGTACCGGTGAATTTACTCCTCCCGGAAAATAATTTTTGGCCCTTTCGAAAAGAATTTGTGAATTTTCCCTGCTGATCATGATTTTTGTTTGGAATGCAAATATATCTGAATTTGTATCTTTGGCCGGTATGCAGGCAGGAATAATTACCATGAACTACGAGAATACACTTTCGTTTGCCCGTCAATGTGATGCCCGTGATCCGCTGAAACATTTCCGGGAGAAATTTATTTTTCCCCAACATAACGGGAAGGATGTGTTTTATTTTACCGGGAATTCACTCGGGCTTCAACCCAAAACCGCCAAACAGTTTATCAATAACGAATTGGATGATTGGGCCAAATTCGGAGTAGAAGGACATTTCATGGCGAAAAAACCCTGGTTTTCGTATCACGAAATTTTAACGGAACAATCCGCAAAACTGGTGGGGGCAAAGCCCATCGAAGTGGTGTGCATGAATCAGCTTACAGTGAATATTCACTTACTGATGGTTTCCTTTTATCGTCCCACTAAAACGCGTTACAAAATTCTTTGTGAAACAAAGGCATTTCCTTCCGACCAGTATGCGCTGGAAACACAGGTGAAATTTCATGGCTTCAATTCTGATGATGCTATTATCGAAGCTTGTCCGCGTGAAGGAGAATATGAAATTCGCACCGAAGATATTCTTGATCTTATTGAAAAAAATAAAGATTCGCTGGCACTGATTATGTTTGGCGGAGTAAATTATTATACCGGCCAGTTATTCGAAATAGAAAAAATTACTGCTGCTGCACATCAGGCAGGAGCTATGGCTGGTTGGGATCTTGCCCACACAGCCGGAAACGTGGAATTGAAATTACACGACTGGAATGTGGATTTTGCTGCGTGGTGCAGTTATAAATATTTAAACTCAGGGCCGGGAAGCGTGGCCGGTGCATTTGTTCACGAAAAACATGCGAATGCTGATCTTGTTCGTTTTGCCGGTTGGTGGGGACATGATAAGTCGGTTCGTTTTAAAATGGAAAAAGGATTTAAACCTATTTCCGGTGCCGAAGGGTGGCAATTGAGTAATGCTCCCGTTTTTGCCATGGCTGCACACAAAGCTTCACTGGATATTTTCGAAGAAGCCGGAATGAAAAACCTTGCAGAGAAAAGCAAAAAACTAACCGGTTATCTCGAATTTATTATCAACGATATTACGGCTACTACAGGAAAAAAATTACAAATCATTACGCCAAAAGACAGTTTGCAACGTGGCGCCCAGCTTTCTGTCGTGGCCCATGGGCAGGGAAAATCATTATTTGAAAAATTATTGAAAAACGGTGTGGTTGCCGACTGGCGTGAACCGAATGTAATTCGTGTGGCTCCTGTTCCGTTGTATAATTCATTTGAAGATGTTTATTGTTTCGGGGAAATATTAAAATCATTGCTGGAATGATCAATCTCATTTTAGAAGCCTTTTTCATTCTGGTAATTTGCCTGCTGGTGGTTCGTGTTTTTACGCGTTACCTGAAAACGCAACAGAGAAAAAGAAAACCATCCAAATTCGAAAGCAGGTATAAACAACACTGGAGAAAATAAAATGACAAACAAAGACATTACTATAGTTGGAGCAGGTTTGGTGGGATCGTTGTTATCGATTTACCTGGCCAAACGCGGATATAATGTAACTGTTTATGAGCGCAGGCCCGACTTAAGAAAAAACCGTATTTCTGCAGGAAAATCCATCAATCTCGCTCTCAGCGACCGCGGGTGGAGGGGATTGCAGGGCGTGGGTATTGCCGATGAAATAAAAAAAGTAGCCATTCCCATGAAAGGAAGAATGATTCATGGTTTGGATAGTAAACTTACTTTTCAGCCTTACGGAAAAGAATCGCAGGCCATTTATTCTGTTTCACGGGGAGGATTGAATTGTGTATTGATGGACCTGGCCGAAAAACACGGAGTAAAAATAATTTATAACGAGCGTTGCATTGGTGTAGACCTTGAAACGGCCACAGCGCATTTTGAAAATACAGAAACCGGAAAAAAATCTTCAGTTACTTCGTGCAGGTTATTTGGAACAGACGGTGCGTTTTCATCGGGAAGAGCGCAGTTACAAACTTCTACCGACCGTTTCAATTACCAGCAGTTTTATCTCGAGCATGGTTATAAAGAATTGTGCATCACTCCGGGCGTGAATGATGATTTTGCTATGGAAAAAAACGCATTGCATATCTGGCCGCGCGGGCAATTTATGCTGATTGCTCTTCCCAATCTCGATAAAACATTTACCTGCACTCTGTTTTTTCCTTTCGAAGGCGAAAAATCATTTGCGGCTTTGGATACAAAAGAAAAGATGATGGATTTTTTCCAAAAAACATTTCCCGATGCTGTTCCGCTGATGCCTACACTGGTGGAAGATTATTTTGCCAATCCTACCTCATCGCTGGTTACAGTTAAATGTTTTCCGTGGACGTTTAAAAACAAAATGGCGCTGGTGGGTGATGCGGCCCATGCTATCGTTCCTTTTTTCGGACAGGGAATGAACTGCGGTTTTGAGGATTGTGTGGTGATGAATGAGTTAATGGATAAGTACCTTGGCAAATCGGAGGAAGACAATGCCTGGACAAAAATTTTCGAAGAGTACCAGCAATTGAGAAAACCGGATGGAGATGCGATTGCCGACCTGGCTGTAGGAAATTTTATCGAGATGCGCGACCGTGTGGCCGACCCGAAATTTTTGTTGCAGAAAAAAATTGAAGCATGGTTCAGTGAAAAACATCCTGACAAATGGATACCATTGTACACCATGGTTACGTATTCTCCGCATATCCGCTATTCGGTTGCGTTAAAAGAAGGACAGAGACAGGAAAAAATTATGCAGCAGGTGATGCAGACGCCTGGCATTGAAGAAAAATGGAACAGTGAAGAGGTGGAGAAAAAAATACTTAGCCTGATAAAATGAAAAAATTCAGTTTTATTTTCTCAATCATTTTTTTGCTTTCATGCGGAGCAGAAGAGAAAAAAGCTCAGGATGGAAATCCAGAAAAAAAAGACACATTAATTTCTGTTGCAGATACTGTTTCAACAATTGAATCGGCAGATTCCATTTACGTCATTTACGAATATAAAAACGACCGCTTGTTGTATGGTTATGAAAGCAAAAGCGGGAAAATAAAAATTGAACCGCAATTTAATGCAGCCGGAGAATTTTTTAACGGAAAAGCTCCCGTGGTAAAGGGAGATGTTCATGGATTTTGTGATACAACAGGAAAAATAATTATTAAACTTAATTGCCGTTTCAATACCTATGACGATGAATTAAGCGGAGAAACAACTTTGGATGGAGCGGGGGAAGGGTTTTATGATGTGATGGACGAAAATGAAAATCATGGCTTTGTAAATTCGGAAGGTAAACTTGTAATAGGTTTTGATTATGTGGCTGTAGAAGCTTTTTCGCAAGGGTTAGCTATTGTTTACGTGGATGGAAAAGCAGGATTTATAGATACTACGGGAAAAATGATTATTTCTCCGCAATATGATGATGCACATTCATTTCATGAAGGATTATCCTCTGTGAGGATAAACGGAAAATACGGTTTCATCAATAAAAAAGGAGAAATGGTGATTGAACCTAAATATACCGAAGCCTGGTATTTTGGAGATGGGTTGTGTGCGGTGAGTACTTCAGAAGAATATGGTAATTATTTTTTTATTGATAAAACCGGTAAAACAATTATAAAAGGCCCGTTTGAAGGAACGGAAACGTTTAAAAACGGAAAAGCGGTGGTAATGAAAAATGGCCGCTGTATGTTAATAGATAAAACCGGAAAGAAACTGGAAGACCTGGGTATTGATTGTTTTGCGGGTTGTTAATCCCATCCCAGTTCTTTTAGCGGATCCCAGAACAATTTTTCAAAATCCACCACTGTATCGTTTTTTACTTTCACTTTTTCTTTCTCCAGTAATTGCTGCATTAGCGTGGGTGTCGCAAAATGATGTTTCCCTGTTAATTGTCCGTTGCGGTTTACTACGCGGTGTGCCGGAACTTTTTCGTGGTGTGTGTGGCAGGCGTTCATGGCCCAGCCCACCATGCGTGAGGAACTGGCTGCTCCCAAATATTTTGCAATAGCGCCATAGGAGGTTACTCTTCCTTTGGGAATGAGTTTTACCACTTCATACACCGAAGCAAAAAAATCCTTGTTTTTTTCAGAGAGTTTGGTGATCATAAAAACGAATCAGCTTTTTTATAAAAGTGATTTATTGATAAGTTCGGGTTTGGCGATGATCTTATGTAAATAAGGAAATGTACGGCAATGTTCCAGCAGTTGTATGTGATTGATGTTATGGCAGTCGGTTCCTACCAGATCAATCATGTTTTCATCAATCAGTTTTTCTGCTATTTTTTTGGTGGGAAGCGAATAATGCCCGGTGATGGAATTAAGATTCAGTTGCAGCAACACGCCTTTATCTTTCATGGAAGTGATCTTTTCATAATTGTTGTGCCAGAAGCCATATCGTTCCACATGTGCGAGTACGGGCTTGTATCCTGCCATTTGCATTTCGAATACAGCACGCCCGAGGGTTTGCGGTTCACTTACAAAAGGCATTTCAAACAAAACATAGTTATTTCCGAAAGTGAGCAGTGTTTTGTTTTTTATTTTTTCTTCAAAATCAAAATCAAGATAATATTCAGCAGCCGCATCAATTTGGATAGACAAATTATTTTTTTGTGCGGCCTCTCTTACTTTTTCCAGTCCGCCAAGAATGATTTCGGGGGTGTTGCGGTAATAATCGCTCATCACGTGCGGGGTGGTGATCACTTTTTTATACCCGAGGTTTTGCATAGCCTGCAAAAGCTCAATCGATTCTTCAATGGATTTGGAACCATCATCGATGCCCGGAATAAAATGCGAATGCACATCTGCCCCCAGCACCGAAAGATCGGCTGGCGGGAGAAATTTTTCTTTTTTGCCGAATATAGAAGAGAAAAACCCCATGTATTGAAAACAAAATGTCCCGCCTGGAAATCAAGCGGGACATAAATGTACGAAATATATAGGTTGGATTACAGTCCTGCTTCTTTCAGGATCTCATCAGCAGCTTGTTCGGCACAATCTCCGTAAATTTTTTCCATTCCGGCCATATCTCCGTCTGCAGCTTTGTAATCGTCATAAGAATCCTCTGCTTTGTCAATTCCGCAGGTGCACATTTTATCGATCATTTTTTGCCACATAGCTTCATCAATTCCGGGATTAGGTTCTTCGGAAGCACCTTTTTTACAGGCTTCCATTGCTTTTGTTTTTTCTTCAGGGATCCATTCACCTTTTTTACTTTTCGGGCTGCAGGAAATCATAGTGCCGGCAGCTACAAAAAGAGCCAGGGCAACGGTAATCACTTTTTTCATTGGGTTTGATTTTATTGGTTATTTTAGTTTAACGAGTTACATACTGGCTTTCGTAATACTTCTGGTATTCTCCCGAAGTTATTCTTTCCATCCAGCTCCGGTTGTTCATATACCAGTCTACCGTTTTCTCCAGCCCTTCTTCAAAAGAAACGGAAGGTTTCCATCCCAGTTCGTTCTTCATTTTGCTGGCATCAATGGCATATCGCAAGTCATGGCCGGCCCGGTCTTTGACAAATGTAATCAATCGTTCGGATGTTCCAATTTCCCGGCCCATTTTTACATCCATGGTTTTGCATAAAAAGCGTATGAGGTCGATATTTTTCCATTCGTTGGAAGCTCCGATGTTATAAGTTTCACCACTTTTTCCCTTGTGAAGAATGAGGTCGATAGCCAGGGCGTGGTCTTCCACAAACAGCCAGTCGCGCACATTTTCTCCTTTGCCATAAACGGGAAGCGGTTTGCTTTGACGGATATTGTTTATCAGTAACGGAATAAGTTTTTCGGGAAACTGGTGTGTTCCGTAATTATTCGAACAATTCGAAATCACCACATCTATACCGTATGTATCGTGATAAGCCCTTACAAAATGATCACTCGAAGCTTTTGAAGCCGAGTAGGGTGAATGCGGATCGTATTTGGTGGTTTCGGAAAAGAGTCCGCTGGTGCCAAGGGAACCATACACTTCGTCAGTGGAAATGTGATAAAATCTTTTTTTATCATAATTCCCTTCCCAGTATTTTTTTGCCGCGTTAAGCAAAGTAACTGTTCCTACCACATTGGTAATAACAAAATCAAGTGGTGAAGAAATAGAACGGTCAACGTGAGATTCGGCCGCAAGGTGAATCACCGCATCGAAATTTTTTTCTTCGAATAAATTATTGATGAATGCAGCATCAGTGATATCTCCTTTGATGAAGTGATAATTGGGTTTTCCCTCGGTGTCTTTCAGGTTTTCAAGGTTTCCCGCATAGGTAAGTTTATCGAGGTTGTGAATGGTATACTGCGGGTATTTTTTCACCATCAGCCGCACCACATGCGACCCGATAAATCCTGCTCCGCCTGTTATCAGAATGTTCATTAATGCGTTTTTGGTTTAATGTTTTTCATTTCTGGTTATTACTGCTTACTGCCAACAGTCTGTTGAACTAAAGTCCCCAATACGTAAGTTTTTTAATTTTCCCCCTGTACATTCCTTTTACATCCGTTAGCACACCGCCTTTGCTCATGATGGAAAGAAAATATTTTTCATCCAGTGCTTTGTATTCTTTGTGGTTTACGGCAACAATTACTCCGTCATATCCTTTCCCGATTTTGCTTAAACCGAAGCCGTATTCGTGTTTAAGTTCTTCGTTATCGGCATGCGGGTCTACCACATCCACTTTCACTCCATAGGATTTCAGTTCTTTTACCACATCAGCCACTTTCGAGTTGCGGATGTCGCTTACGTCTTCTTTGAATGTAGCGCCCATTACCAGCACTTTTGCTTTCGAAATATTTTTTCCGGCAGCAGAAATTTTCTTCACGGTGTTTTTCGCTACGTAGAATCCCATCGAATCATTGATGTATCTTCCTGAATTGATCACGCGCGCATGATAGCCGAGTTCTTCTGCTTTGTAGGTAAGATAATAGGGATCCACACCGATACAATGTCCGCCTACGAGTCCCGGTGAAAATTTCAAAAAATTCCATTTGGTTCCCGCTGCTGCCAAAACCTCATAGGTGTTTATGTTCATCCGGTTGAAAATAATAGAAAGTTCATTCATCAGGGCAATATTCACATCGCGCTGAGTATTTTCAATAATTTTTGCAGCTTCAGCCACTTTTATCGAAGATGCTTTGTGAACCCCCGGTTCAATAATAATTTCATATACTTTGGCGATCACATCCAGCGATTCTTCATCACATCCCGAAACCACTTTCAGGATTTTTGTAATGGTATGTTCTTTATCACCGGGATTAATTCTTTCGGGGGAATATCCTACTTTGAAATCTTTTTTAAATTTCAGTTTCGATTCTTTCTCCAGGATAGGAATGCAGTCTTCTTCCGTACATCCGGGATATACCGTGGATTCATATACCACATAATCGCCTTTTTTCAATACTTTTCCTACCGAAGTGGAAGAGCCGATCAATGGTTTAAGGTCGGGCAGGTTGTGTTCATCTATCGGGGTGGGGACTGCTATAATAAAGAAACTGGCTTCTTTCAAAACATCCAGTGAATCGGTGAAAGTGATATCGCAGCCTTTAAATGCTTCTTTGGGTAATTCATTGCTGGGGTCGATACCTTTTTTCATCATTCCCACGCGTTTGCTGTTAATGTCGAAGCCGATGACTTTTGTTTTACGCGCAAAAGCCAGTGCTATAGGCAATCCTACATATCCCAAACCGATGACGGCAATTTTTGCTTTTTTGTTTACGAGGTCGTTGTAAAGAGACATAGTAATGTTTTTTTATTGGACGAAAAATTATGACTTTGGAGTTGTTTTCAATGAATAAATTCTTTCGATAATATCCACCACTTTCAATCCTTCAAGTGCATTGGTGGTCATGGTGGTTCTTCCTTTTAATGTATCCACCACATTTTTGATAATATAGTGATGATTGTTGGCCGAACCTTTATAGGCGCCATAATCATTGGCGGGATTAGTAGGGGCAAGTTCCGGCATGGCGTAATCTTTAATGTGACAATATTCCACTTTATCCATGTATTGTCCGCCTATTTTTACACTGCCGTTGCTTCCGATAATGGTCATGCTGCTTTCCAGGTTTTTATCCCACACAGACGTTGAATAGTTTATAGAACCCATGCCGCCATTCGCAAAATTAAAGTTCACGAAACCTGAGTCTTCAAAATCAGTAAGTTTTTGATGATTGAAATCGCTGAATTTTGCCTGGATGTTTTCGATATCGCCAAATAACCAGTACATGATATCAATGAAATGAGAGAACTGGGTAAACAATGTTCCGCCATCCAGGCCGAGTTTCCCTTTCCAGTTTTTTCCGTTATAATATCTTTCGTCACGATTCCAGTAGCAGTTGAGCTGCACCATAAAAATATCGCCAATAATTTTTTTCTCCACTATTGATTTTATCCATTCCGAAGGCGGAGAATAACGGTTTTGCATTACGCCAAACACCTGTTTGTTTTCCTGGAGTGCTTTAAAAATTACTTCTTCGCAATCGCGTTTACTCAGTGCCATGGGTTTTTCGCACACCACATGTTTTTTATGCTGCAGGGCCAGCAATGCATGTTGTGCATGAAGCCCGTTGGGGGTGCAGATATTCACCACTTCAATTTCAGGATGTGCGTTAAGCATTTCTTCAGCCGAGTGATAATAAAAATCTGAGACGGTGGATTGGGTAGCGTCTTTGGAAAGTAAATCGCAAACCGCTACCAGTTCACATTCTTCATTTCTGCGAATCATTTCAGCATGTCGTTTTCCGATGTGCCCCTGGCCAATTACTGCAAACTTTATTCTGCTCATTTTTTCGAACCCCGAAATTAATGGATTGCTCAGATTTTGGAGACTTTCCCCTCTATTAATTGATATTTTTCTCCCGATTCCGGGCAAACGGCTATTTCCGAATGTTCAAAATCCAGTTTATGGCCATATTCACTCATCCAGCCGGCCTGTTTAGCTGGGTTTCCTATCCAGAGAGAATACGCGGGTATGTCTTTGGTAACCACCGCCCCGGCACCGATAAAGGCAAAAGCACCAATATTGTGCCCGCATACAATGGTGGCATTGGCGCCAATGGAAGCCCCTTTTCCCACATGGGTTTTGGCATATTGCCCGCGCCTGTTTACCGCGCTGCGGGGATTGGTGACATTGGTAAAAACACAGGAAGGCCCCAGGAAAACATCATCATCGCAGGTAACACCGGTATACAAACTCACATTATTCTGGATTTTTACATTATTTCCCAAAACCACTTCGGGCGATATCACCACATTCTGCCCTATGTTACAGTTTTTACCGATTTTACAGTTAGGCATGATATGCGAAAAGTGCCAGATTTTGGTTCCTTCCCCAATTTCGCAGCCTTCATCAACAATAGCGGTTTCGTGGGTGAAATAGTTTTTTAATGACATAAGTTTTAATTTTCTAAACTTTCTGCGCTCATCTGCGTGATCTGCGGGAAAAAAAACACGAATGCAGATTTCCCGTAGCTTTTCGCGGAGAGAATTATTTTTTTATTTCTGCTCATACGCTTCAAAATTCTTATGTTCAATTTTATTCAGATCTTCTGCAGAAAGCGATTTGAAATAAGCATAAGTGATTTTTAATCCTTCAGCACGCGAAACTTTGGGTTCCCACCCCAGAATTTTTTTTGCCACCGAAATATCCGGCTGACGTTGTTTGGGATCGTCCTGCGGAAGGGGCTTGTACACCACCTTTTGTTTTGTTCCGGTAAGCTTGATGATTTCTTCAGCAAATTCCTTAATGGTAATTTCAGAAGGATTGCCGATATTCACCGGATAAACATAATCGCTCATCAGCAGGCGGTAAATTCCTTCCATCAGATCATCCACATAGCAGAAAGAACGTGTTTGTGATCCGTCACCGAAAATGGTAAGGTCTTCTCCGCGTAGCGCCTGCCCGATAAAAGCCGGCAAAACACGGCCGTCATTCAATCGCATTCTCGGTCCGTAAGTGTTAAATATTCTTACAATTCTTGTTTCCAGTCCGTGATAAGTGTGATAAGCCATCGTCATTGCTTCCATAAACCGTTTGGCTTCATCATATACTCCGCGCGGGCCAATGGGATTTACATTTCCCCAATAATCTTCTGTTTGCGGATGAACGAGCGGATCGCCATAGACTTCGCTGGTAGAGGCCACCAGTATTCTTGCATTTTTCGCCCGTGCCAGTCCCAGCAGGTTGTGTGTTCCTAACGAACTGACCTTTAGTGTTTGTATGGGAATTTTAAGATAATCGATGGGACTTGCGGGAGAGGCGAAATGAAGAATATAATCAATATTTCCCGAAAGATGGATATGTCGCGACACATCGTGGTGATGAAATTCGAAATGCTCGTTTTTTAAAAGATGTTCGATGTTTTTCATGTCGCCTGTAATCAGGTTGTCCATACCAATCACATAAAAACCTTCTTTTATGAACCGGTCGCACAGATGGCTTCCGAGAAAGCCCGCGGCACCGGTAATCAACACTCGTTTCATTGGCAAATTTTCAATTTACTGCTAAAGTAACAAATCTCCCGCAGCCCGCGTGTAATCTGAAAGGATTTTGTAATTTCGGAGCAAAACCAGTGCATGCAGCCGAATAATTCAAGAGCATTACCCGTTCTCATTTCCGTTTTTTTCTTCTGGGGATTTGTGGCGGCTTCCAACGATATACTTATTCCTGTTTTTAAGGAAAAGCTTCATATGGAACAATGGCAGGTACAAATGGTTTCCTTCGCTTTTTATGTGGCATATACCGTGGGATCGTTGATCTATTATATCATTTCAAGAATGATGGGGGAAGATATTTTAAACAAAATCGGTTATAAAAATGGTATAGCATTAGGTTTGATTATTTCTGCAACAGGAACATTATTATTTATTCCGGCTGCCAATAGTGCGTCTTTTAACATGATGATAACAGGACTCTTTATTGTGGGACTTGGATTTTCTCTGCAGCAGACAGCTGCAAATCCGTTGGCCATAAACATGGGTGATCCTTCCAAAGGTTCCCAGCGGCTGAGTTTAGCAGGTGGAATAAATAATATCGGTACCACTATCGGTCCTGTATTGCTAAGCCTAGCTATTTTTGGCAGCGTTAATGCAGGTAATAGCTCAACTCTTGCAGATATAGAAAGCATTAAAACGCCTTATTTGATTCTTGGGGCTGCTTTTATTCTCGTAGCAATACTTTTTAAGTTTTCTTCCATTCCGGATAAACTGGAAAATACAGTTGGAAATAATGAGTCAAAAAGTGATGAATCGGTTTTAGATTCCACTTCATCCAATGTCTCCCGAAAAAATTCGCTGGCATATCCACAATTATGGATGGGTATGATCGCAATTTTTATGTATGTAGGAGTGGAAGTGTCAACAGCCGGAAATCTTTCTGATTTTTTAAAACAGGAAATGAAACTGGAAACAAACCAGGTAGCTCCGTTTGTGTCTTTGTTTTGGGCCAGTCTGATGATTGGCAGGTGGACATCAGCAGCGGGTGTTTTTTCTACTGACAATAAAGTAAAATTTGCTTTGGGCCTAATCATGCCTTACCTGGCATTTGGATTATTTATTCTGATAAATTATATCGTAGGTAATGATATTTCTTCGTTTGGGTGGTATCCGTTAGTAATCGTAGTAATGATTGCCGGTGATTTGTTAAGTAAGGGGAATCCTGCACGTCAGTTGCTTATCTTTTCCATAATGGGGATTGCGGCTTTGGCTACAGGGATCATTTCCACTAATCCAATGATCAGTGCATATTCGTTTATGAGCGTGGGACTTTTTTGCAGTACGCTATGGCCTTGTGTATTTACGTTAGCTATTTCCGGTTTGGGAAAACATACTAATGAAGGATCAGGTTTTTTGGTAATGATGATCATGGGTGGTGGATTCATCAGTTTATTGCAGGGATACCTTGCGGGCGATGCATTATTAGGAATAAAGTCAAGTTATGTTGTGGGAATAGGCTGTTTTGCTTACCTGGCATTTTATGCTGTTAAATCAGTAAAAATTTTAAAAGCCCAGGGAATATTTCTGGATACAAAATCTGAAAACAGAACCTCTAAATGAAAATCGTTGCAGGAATAGATATAGGCGGAACGAATACTGTATTCGGACTGGTGAATGAAAAAGGAACTATCATCGCACGTGATATGGTGTCCACAAAAAAATATCCGAACGCAGAGGAATTGGCAAAAGCTACCGCTGAGAAAATAAAAGAAACGGTCACAATACTCAATACTCAATACCCAAATCTGAATTTCTCAGGAGTGGGAATTGGTGCTCCGAATGGAAATTATTTTAACGGCACTATTGAATTTGCTCCCAATCTTAACTGGAAAGGTGTGATTCCCCTTGCTTCTTATTTCGAAAAATATACAGGAGTAAAATCGGTTCTTACCAACGATGCCAATGCTGCAGCCATGGGAGAAATGATCTTTGGCGGAGCTAAAGGAATGAAAGATTTTATTTTCATTACACTGGGAACCGGATTGGGAAGTGGTGTTGTAGTGAACGGTGAAATGGTGTATGGACATGACGGTTTTGCCGGAGAAATGGGACATGTTATTATTCAGCGCAACGGAAGATTATGTGGTTGCGGAAGAAAAGGCTGTTTGGAAACCTATTGTTCGGCCACAGGAATTGTGAAAACGTATGCTGAATTAAAAGTGGAAAGTTTATCGACAGAAGGAAGACTGAAAATGGGAATGTTTGGCGAAGAAATTACCGCACAAACTATTTTCGAGCGGGCACAGCAGGGCGAGGCAGAAGCTATTGAAGCTTTTCGCAGAACAGGAGAAATTCTGGGATTGTTTTTAGCTAATGCGGTGGCCGTTACCAGCCCCGAAGCTATATTTTTATTTGGCGGCCTGGCACAATCGGGACATTTTTTGTTTAATCCTACGGTAAAATATTTTGAAGAGAATTTGTTGAACATTTATAAAAACAAAGTGAAGATATTACCGTCTCTTTTAAAAGAAAATGATGCGGCTATTTTGGGCGCGGCTTCACTGGTGATATGATGAAAATGGGAAAGTATGCAGTGATAGGATTTTTCGTTTTATTGCTGTCTTCTGTTGCCCGATGTGAAGATTATTCTCAGGTTGATTCACTTAAAAAAATAGTTTCATCAGATGCACACGATTCGTTACGTGTAAAAGCACTGTTTGCATGGGATGATATTATTTATGCCTCCGATCCTGCTTTGGATGTACAGCTGAATGAAAAGATCGTGGAAATTTCAGAAAAACACCTTTCCGTTTTTCATTTTTTGGAGAACAACAGAAACTTTTATGCTGCCGCCAAAGGAAAGGCATTAAATAACCTCGGGTTGGTTTATCAGAGCAAGGGAAATTATCCGCTGGCAATGGAATTTTATGCTGAAGCATTAAAATTGAGCGAGCAGGCCGGTGACCTGAAATTATCGGCCAGTGCCATGGGGAATATTGCCAATATTCATCTTGATCAGGGAGAAACAGATCAGGCATTGGACGCATACAGGGAAAATCTTGAATTTTTTAAAAAACTCAATGATGAACAAAAAATGGCTACTACATGGAGTAATATGGGATTGGTGTATCATGAAAAAAAGAATTACCTGAAAGCACATTTATACTTGGAGAAAAGCCTTGAGATGAGAAAAAAAACAGGAGATGAGTATGGTGAGGCTATGTCGCTGAACAATATTGGAAATCTTTTGGTAGATGAAAAAAAGTATGAAGAAGCCCTGAACTATTTTAAAGAAAGCAAAAAAATAAGACAGCGATTGGATGATGTGGAAGGATTGGCAGGCCTGTATGTGAATTTTGGAAACATCTATTATCATACCGGTAACCAGGATAGCGCTGTTATTATGGGAAAGCTGTCGTTAGAGATGGCTACAGAGATGCAGCATACCGAATTATTGAAAGATGCACACATGTTGTTAAAAAGCGCTTACCTGAAAAAAGGAATGTATAAAGAAGCATTTGAAAATCTCGAAATGTATTATAAACACCGGGACCAGATGATCTCTGAAGAGAATAAACAGGAAATCACCAGGCAAAAATACAAATATGAGTACGAAAGAAAATCGGCTGCCGAAAAAATGAAACACGAGGAAGAAAAAATTATAAACGAAACCCAGCTGGAATACGAAAAAAAACAACGGTATGTATTGTATCTGGGATTGGCACTGCTTATTGTTTTTGCTTATTTTATGTATAACCGTTTCAGGATTACAGCGAGACAGAAAAAAATTATTGAGTTGCAGAAAACGGAAGCAGAGAATCAGAAAAAACAGGTGGAGATTCAAAAAGAAATAATTGAAGAAAAGCAAAAAGAGGTAATGGATTCTATTACGTATGCCAAGCGCCTTCAGCAGGCTATTCTCGTTACTCCTGATGAATTTCATAAATACCTTCCGGATAGTTTTCTGATGTACAAGCCTAAGGATATTGTGGCGGGAGATTTTTATTTTTTTGAAGAAAAAGGTAATTATCTTTTTGTAGCAGCGGCCGATTGTACGGGACATGGTGTGCCGGGTGCCATGGTTAGTGTGGTATGCTCCAATGCACTTTCGCGTTCTGTTCATGAGTTTGGAATAACCGATCCGGGAAAAATTCTGGATAAAACCCGCGAACTGGTAATAACAACATTTGAAAAAAGCGGAAGTAACATCAAAGACGGAATGGATATTTCACTGGTAGCTATCAAAAAGGATAAATCAGAATTATGGTGGGCTGGGGCAAATAACCCATTATGGTATTGTAAAGGACAAGAGATGATGGAATACAAACCGGATAAACAACCTGTTGGAAAATCAGAAGACAATAATTCTTTCCGGTCACATCATCTTGTTATTGAAAAAGGAATGATCGTTTACCTCTTTACTGATGGCTACCCCGACCAGTTTGGCGGGAACCCGGTTTCGCGTACCGGTGGAAAAAAATTCAGGTATTCCCGGTTCAGGGAATTACTGGTTTCTGTATATTCACAGTCTATGTCGCAACAAAAAAACACTGCAGAAAAAGTATTCGAGGAATGGAAAGGAGATTTTGAGCAAACCGATGATATTTGTTTGATAGCGATAAAATTTTAAAATGAAAAAAGTAATAGTCATATATGTTTTTTTTCTTCCCCTGTTCGTTACAGCACAGGTGAATATTATTCCTCAACCGGTTGAAATAAAAAAATTACGTGCCCCCAATCTTCAGCTGGATAACGAATTTGTTATTTACTACAGACAGATTGATCTGAAAGACGAAGCAGAAAATCTGAAAGAAAATCTCAATCGTGTTTCTTCTCTCAATCCTGTTGTAAAACCATTTGAACCGGAAAAGGGAAAAGAAGAAGAAATTCCTGAAAAAGTAATTTTTCTCAGTCTTACTTCTGATGATCTTCTGCCGGCCGAAGGATATTCAATGGAAATTATTCCCGGAAAAATAATTATTAAGGGAAGCGAAGCCGGAGTTTTTTACGGAGCACATTCATTGATACAAATGGTTTCCCATTCACCGGAACTGAGTCTGGCGCCTATGATTATCACCGACTATCCCCGTTTTCCCTGGAGAGGTATGCACCTGGATGTGTCAAGGCATTTTTTTCCGGTAACGTTTATAAAAAAATACATTGATGTTCTCGCCATGCACAAAATGAATGTGTTTCACTGGCATTTAACCGATGACCAGGGCTGGCGCATTGAAATAAAAAAATACCCGAAACTCACTTCTGTTGGCGGATGGAGAAAAAACAGTATGATCGGCCATTACAACGAAAATAAATTCGACAACGAAAAACATGGCGGTTATTATACACAGGAAGAAATAAAGGAAATTGTGAACTACGCCAATTCGCGATACGTTACCATCGTACCGGAAATAGAAATGCCGGGACATTCGATGGCTGCGCTGGCGGCTTACCCGCAGTTTTCGTGTACAGGTGGTCCTTTTGAAGTAGCGACTAAATGGGGTGTGTTTGACGATGTGTATTGCGCGGGAAATGACTCCACTTTTTTATTTATGCAGGATATTCTTACAGAAGTTATGCAACTTTTCCCCGGAGAATATATTCATATTGGCGGTGATGAATGTCCTAAAGAAAGGTGGAAAAAATGTTCAAAATGCCAGAAGAGAATCAAAGACGAAAAATTAAAAGATGAACATGAACTGCAGAGTTATTTCATTCAGCGCATTGAAAAATTTGTCAACTCAAAAGGAAAAAAAATTATCGGCTGGGATGAAATTCTGGAAGGCGGACTGGCTCCCAATGCTTCGGTAATGAGCTGGCGCGGAACAGAAGGAGGAGTGAAAGCGGCCAGAGAAAAACATACCGTGGTGATGACGCCCGGATCACATTGTTATTTTGATCACTACCAGGGCAATCCGCGCAATGAACCTGTTGCTATTGGCGGGTTTACTACAGTTGAAAAAGTATATTCCTACGAACCTGTTCCCGAAGAATTGAATGAAGAAGAGGCAAAATACATTCTGGGCGCACAGGGAAATGTGTGGACGGAATACATCACTACCACAGAACATGTGGAATACATGGCGCTTCCAAGATTGTGTGCGCTCTCAGAAGTTTTGTGGTCGCCCAAAGAAAACAGGAATGAAGAAAGTTTTTTGAAACGACTGGAAAAACATTTTGAGTTATTGCAGGATTTGGATGTTAATTTCTCTACAGCGATGTTTGATGTAAAATATAAAATGGTTCCAACACAGGGTGGTGTGAAGATCGAACTGGATTCATCTGCCTGGGATGTAGTGTATTGGGCCGAGATGAATCGTGAAGGAACAGAATCCTTTGGCAATATGATAATGCGTGACACGATAAAAAATGGAAAAGGATTTATTGAAGTTTTTTCGAATTCTACATTGGTGATGCATTATGATCATCCGTTATCCCGCCCAGCTAAAATTAATTTTTATTGCAGCAAATCCACTTCCAAAACCATCACCTATAAAGATCCACCGGCCAGAATGTATAATACCGATGCCAATTTCACATTGGTAAACGGGGTAAAAGGAACATTACCGCAAAATAATTCTGAATGGCTGGGATGGAGCGGAACAGACGTGGAAATAACGATTGACCTGGGAAAGAAAATGGAAATTAGTGAAGTGGTCATCAATGCGCTGGAAGATCATCATAACTGGATCTGGTTGCCCGAAGGAATTTATTTCCACTTTTCCAAAAACGGAAAAAAATGGAAAGGGGATTCGCGAACCGCATATAAAGGCGGACTAAAGTGGGAAAACCGGAGATCGTTCACTGCCTCTTTCAAATCCAAAAAAGTAAGATACGTAAAAATTTACCTGCGCAATGCAGGAAAGATAAATCCCGGAAACCCGGGCGAGGGCAGCGAAAGCTGGATGTTTTTGGATGAGATAGAAATTTATTAGCCACAGATTTCACAGATTGGCACAGATGGAATTACACAAATCTTAAACGCATTAAATCTGTGTAAATCTGTGAAATCTGTGGCCTGAAACATAACTGAGCATGAAAAAATACCTACATCTCCTTCCCCTCGCATTTAACATTCTTTACCCGTTATGCGGAGTATTTTTCTTTGGGTGGAGTATTGGTGATATCTTTTTTCTTTTCTTTTTTGAGTTACTTATTCTTGGCGGAGCAACCATAATTAAAATTTTCTTTTCACTAAAAACCGGTTTTGGTTCGCGCATCAGTATATTTTTCCGTTTTCTATTGATCTATCCTTCACTTTTTCTTTTCATTCTCATCCTCACCGGCCATTTTTTTGACGGAGGAGGGAAACAAATGTTTGTCACTATTGATAAAAAAACCATATACATGTTGCTGGCCAGTTATGGATCGAATCTTCTCATCTCGTTCTTCATAAATGGAAAATTCAAAATCTCAACTTCAAAAGAGACGGAAAAAGAGACTTATTACCACATGCTCGCTATTTTTATTGTGTTGTTTGTATTGTTGTGGCCGCTTTCAAAAATGATGTCGTTCACCGAAGTTAATTTTGCACTTGCGGTCGCTTTGATTTTAGTCAAAAATTTGTTGGATTATTTTATTGCGTATATGAAAAAGAAAGAACTTAATACGTATCGATAAATTAACTTAAGTTAACTTTTTAATTACCTTTATGAAATACTTTTAGCCTGTGAGAATTGTTATTTCAACAGCCGTTTCGGTGTTTGTTTTTCTTTTTTTTCATTCCTGTTCGTTTGAAAAAAGGGTTTACAGAAATGGATTTTATATTCATCATAAAACTTATTCCGGGATACGGCCGGAAAAAGTGAAAACGGAGGAAAAACCCGGATTGTCGCTTACAGAAGAACGGAAAGATAAAACATTGAATGATACGTCCGGAACCAGCCTTGCTCCCGAAAAAATAAATTTATTGGTTGGAGAGAATTTATCTCATGAAATTTTACCAATGAATAAAGAAAATAAAGACGCAAACGATTCACTTCATTCTTCTTTTAAAAAAACTTCACCTGAAATAACAAATAATCTGTTTGTGCCCATAGAGTCTGTATATGATGAAATACCAGTAAACGATGAAAAGAAAAAAGATCAGGGTTTTTACTCAAAACTCGCAAGAATTTCTTTTTATCTGCTCTTATCTTCTATCCTTATGTTCGGGATAGTGTTACTGATTTCCGCAATCGGAGCGGCCGGAGGGATCTGGGTTCTTATTTATATGCTTACCATGTTAGCTCTTTACCTGGCGGGATTTATCACTTCCATTGTTGCAACAGGAAATCTCGATAAATCAGATCCTAACCGGAAATTTGCAGTTTTAACACTGGTCGTTTCACTATTAATTATAATTACGTTGGGTATTCTTTTGGTGCTGGCGCTGATGTTTATAATCTGAACTATTCAGTATAATTTTACCTGATACTGATAAAATCAAACGTTTCTGTTGTTTAATTTTTGAGATAAAATTTGTAAAATTGTGCTATGCTTAACAGAAGAAATTTCATCAAACTCTCAGCCCTCACAGCCGGTTTGTTTGCTATCCGCAGATCGAAAGCCGAAACCATTATTGAGCCTGTGAAAAAGATCAACAAACCCGTTGTGCTCTCCACCTGGAGTTTTGGAATCAAAGCCAATGAAGAAGCCTGGAAAGTACTTTCTAACGGTGGCCGGGCTTTAGATGCAGTGGAAGCCGGAGTAAAATTAGTGGAAGCCGATCCCAATGAAAGAAGCGTAGGTTATGGCGGCCGCCCCGATCGGGATGGTAGAGTTACGCTGGATGCCTGCATCATGGATGAATTATCGAATATCGGTTCGGTAGCTTGTCTGGAACATATTAAACATCCCATTTCTGTGGCAAGAGCTGTAATGGAAAAAACACCTCACGTGATGATTGTAGGCGATGGCGCTTTGGAATTTGCATTGTCACAGGGATTCAAAAAAGAAAACCTGCTTACAGAAGAATCAGAAAAGGAGTGGAAAGAATGGCTCAAAACTTCTGAATACAAACCCAAAGTAAATATCGAAAATCATGATACAATAGGAATGATTGCACTCGATAAAAACGGAAATCTCTCTGGCGCCTGTACTACCAGCGGAATGGCTTTTAAAATGCATGGCAGGGTAGGAGATTCACCGATTATTGGTGCGGGATTGTATGTGGATAACGAGGTAGGGGCTGCTACAGCAACGGGACACGGTGAAGAAGTGATCCGTGTGGTGGGCTCGCATCTGGTGGTGGAACTGATGCGAAACGGAAAATCTCCGCAAAAAGCCTGTGAGGAAGCAGTGAAACTCATCAACAAAAAGTTTATTCTTCGTAAAAAAGACACCAAAGACACACAGATCGGTTTTATTGCCCTCAACAAGTATGGCGAATACGGAGCTTTCTGTTTACAAAAAGGGTTTAATTATGCCGTTCATACCAGCGAAAAAAATGTGCTGGTGGACGGGGAGCATCTTCTCTA
>JBMORL010000035.1:0-2416 GCA_049322335.1 Bacteroidota bacterium | reverse complement strand
CAACTATTGCTGCGCACTTGCTTAACCTTAAGAAAGAAGGAATAATAAAAGGAAGTGTAAAACGCAGCAAAATGTGTTACTGCATTGATTGGGATAAGCTGGATGAGTTTAAAATACTATTTGATCAGATGTATGAAAACGTCAAAAAACATCAAAGCGAGGTATTAAGTAAGCGCAAAAATTGTGATTGACAGATGGGAACTACTAAATCAGAAGAGTTTTCAATAAAGGAAAATAAAATTGCAGCGTACGCGAAGGCTTTTGGCCACCCGGCTCGCGTTGCTATTTTAAAACTGCTGATTGAAAAGCAAAACTGCATATGCGGTGATATTGTGCATGAACTGCCGCTTTCTCAAAGCACGGTTTCACAACATCTCAAAGAATTAAAAGAAGCAGGATTGATAAAAGGGAGCATTGATGGTGCAAAGGTTTGTTACTGCATTGATGAAAAAGAATGGGCGAATGCCAAAAAATATTTGAATCAACTGTTTGAATTGTATGTAAAAACAAACCGTGATTGTTGTTAACCTGGTTTTTTTTGCCCGTTTTGGCTTCTCATTGTGGTTTGGCAACCGATTTCGTTCACCTGATTTAAGCGCAATTCACAAGCAATGATTATGTAAAAAATTCAGCCCACTCCTGATAATTTTTGCCATATTCCCGGCCATTTCATCACTCATGTTTTCCCTCTATGAAAATGAAGGCTTATTGAAAACCGGAAAAGAAATTATGCCAAAAAAAGCAACTTAAAACTACCTCTTGAATAAATTCAGATATTCCTCAATCACAAGGTAGTTCATTATAATATAAAGGTATTTAATTCTGACATAATTATTTGAATATCAAATAATTAAATTTTTATTGGGTATATGTCTCGTATATTTGAGTATCTAAGCGAATCATTTTTTGTTAAATTATTGTATGAATTTCGTATATTTGCGTATTCAGGCGAATCAAATATTTAAAATATGGCTAATAAAATTTACACTTTTCAACTTGACATAGACTTAAGGATTCTTAATAAGTTAAGTGAAATAGACCGTTTTTCAGGTGAATGGTCGGGCATTGAAAAACGTGAGGGTCAACAATCTCTTAAGCAGTTAAAGTCTATTGCAACCGTTCATAGTGTTGGTGCTTCTACGCGTATAGAAGGAGCCAAAATGACAAACGATGAAGTAAGAGAATTCATTTTTAGTAATCTGAAAATTGAAAAACTAGTTGAACGCGATAAGCAGGAAGTGCTTGGCTATTTTAACGCTCTTGATGTTATTTCCGAATCTTATCAGGATATCGACATAAGCGAAAACAGTCTGATGAATTTGCATAATATTTTAATGAAATACAGTGATAAAGACCAATGGCATAAGGGTAAATACAAACAACATCCTAATTCTGTTGAGCTCACAAATCCTGATGGAACAAAAACAATAATTTTTGATACTACTCCTCCGGGTGTTGAAACCGGGGACGCCATGCGTTCACTTATTGCATGGTACAATGCCGACAACACTACTCCTGCAATTATCAAAATAGCGATTTTTGTTTATGACTTTTTAAGTGTGCACCCATTTCAGGATGGTAATGGCCGGTTAAGCCGTTTAATAGGAACCTTATTGCTTTTAAAACAGGGTTACCCATGGATCCAGTATATAAGTTTTGAACACGAAATTGAAAACCGAAAGGCTGAATACTATCATGTTCTCATGGATTGTCAACAACATCGCCCTGGTGAAAATGTAACAATTTGGATATTGTTTTTCTTCGACTGTATGAATAATCTTCAAATTAACCTGAAGGAAAAACTTACCGCTCAAAGAAACGAAAATCAAATGTCACCAAGGGAAAAAATGATTTATTCGTTTGTTACAAATCATCCTGGCTGCAAATCGGGTGAGATAGCTGAGAGTCTGAATATTCCCTTGCCGACTGTAAAAAAAATACTTGCTGAAATGGTTGCAGGGAAATTTCTTGGCAAATACGGGAATAGTACGGGAACAAATTATACTACCGAAAAGATAACCATGACAAAGGCAGATGTTGTACATACTTTTAATGACTCTGAAAGAAATAAAAGCTTCACACTTAAAAACAAGTATGCGTTTATTTCAATCAAAAAGTTTATCCTCAGACCAAAATTCCAATGGCACAAGCCAGATGATTGGAGTACGGTACTATTACGTCAAGGCCTGCAAATAAAAATCACGTGCTATAATAGTAAAAATGGGTCGAGATCACAGACATACATCATTGGTGCATTTAATACCCCCTATCATTATCAACCCGTATTTACACTGAACACCCCCATTCATATTCCCTTAAGTTTATGGGAAACTGAACCATTCGATAATGAATTTCCTATAAAAGCAGCTATTGAATTACATTGTGCTGAGGAAATATTGAAGTTTGATGTGATGAT
>JBMORL010000034.1:0-2462 GCA_049322335.1 Bacteroidota bacterium | reverse complement strand
TCTGCCATTCCGGCATAAACTGAGCCACCCTGATTTGCAACAAACATACCTTCGGCCTTTTTAAGCTGAAGCTATGGCTAACAAAACAATCACTATGTTGCAAATTCGAAGAATACTTCAACTCCTGGATCAGGGATTTTCTCAACGCAGAATCGCGAAGGAAGTGGATATCAGCCGCAATACTGTCCAGGATTATTGTCTAAAATTTTTAAAGAGTGAGCTTTCTGTCAAGCAATTGCTTGCGCTCAGCGATCAAGAGTTAAATCAACGAATACTTTCAGACCGATCGGTGCCTTTAAAGGATGATCGCTACCAGCGACTTGCTCCTGACTTGCCTTATTATCTGAAAGAACTCAATCGTATAGGCGTTACGCGTCTTTTGCTGTGGAAAGAATATTGTCGGAAAGAACAAGACCCATATTCCTATCAGCAATTTTGTTTTCACTTAGGTAATCATCAACGCATTCATTCGGCTGTCATGCATTTTGAACATGCTGCTGGCCATAAAGCTGAAATTGATTTTGCTGGTAAAAAAATAAGTTATGTTGATAAACAGACAGGAGAAATAATTTCCTGTCCGGTGCTGGTAGGTGTGCTGCTACATAGCGGATATACCTTTGTAGAAGCATTACCTGATGCAAGCATGACTCAAGTGGTAGCTGCATTGAACCGGTGCATGGAACATTTTGGTGGAGTACCGTTGCATATTGTAAGCGATAACATGAAGCAGACGGTAAAGTCAGCTAACCGTTATGAGCCCAGTTTTACCGAACTTATCAATCAATGGTCAGTTCACTATAACACTGCTTTTCTGGCCACACGCGTAGCTAAACCGCGCGACAAAGCTACTGTTGAGAAAGCAGTTGATCTCGCCTATAAACGAATTTATGCTCCTCTACGTGATGAAGTTTTTCATAGCCTAGAGGAATTAAACCAGGCGATGCGCAGATGTCTGTACTTGCATAACCAGACACTGTTTCAAAAGAAAGACCATAGCCGGTATGATCTGCACATCAAAGAAAAATCTTCGCTTAAACAACTGCCCGATGCGCCCTTTGAATTGAAATATTCTGTAGACGCAAAAGTTCAAAGAAACTATCATGTAACACTAGGTCAAGACTGGCATCATTACAGCGTACCCTTCCGGTACATTGGCAAGAAAGTCAAGATTGTTTATGACACTGTTCAGGTAGAGATCTATGATGGCCTCAACCGGATTGCCTTACACAAAAGGGACTATCGCAGCCATGTTCATAGCACCCTGGATGCACACATGCCCGAGAAGCATCTGCGACATAAAGAGAGCCGTGGCTGGAATCAGGAATACTTTCTGGATCAAGCAGAGCAAATAGGCGAGCATTTTAAAAAAGTAATCGAGTATATTTTAAACTCCCGGCATTTTACAGAGCAAACCTACAACGCATGCTTAGGGCTTCTTCGGCTTAAAGACAAGTATGGAAAAGCACGGCTTGAAGCCGCATCTAAAAGAGCTTTATTGGGCTCATCCATTACCTATCGCAGTATCAGTAATATTTTAAGCAACGGAACCGACAGACAACTGTTTTTGTCAGACGACAAACCTTCTGTACCGCGTCACGACAATATCCGAGGACCTGAAAACTATAACTAACACAAATCAATTTTTTTTATTTATGAACACTCAAGAAACTGTAGACCAGTTAAAACAACTCAAGCTTAAGGGAATGATGCAAGCCTATCAATCCTTGCTTTCATTACCGGTACATGAACAACTTAGTCTTCATCAGGCTGTAGCAAGACTAGCAGAAGCCGAACTGCAATACCGAAGCCATCAGAAAACACAAATATATTTACGGTTAAGCAAGCTTCGTTATAATGCTGTATTGGAAAACGTTCAGTGCTCGGAGAACCGAAATTTTACCAAAGAGCAACTCCTGTATTTTGCCGATGGAAGTTTCATTGAACGAGCAGAAAACGTCCTGATTACCGGTGCCACTGGCTGCGGCAAAAGTTACCTTGCCTGTGCATTGGGACGCTTGGCCTGTAGTCTGGGCTACAAAGTTCTTTACCTGGGCATGACCCGATTCCTGGAAAAAATAAACCAATCCAAACTGGAGGGAAATTATGTGAAGCTTCTAAACCAGATCGAAAAAAATCAACTCATCATCCTGGACGACTTCGGATTACATCCACTCGACAACACAACGCGACTGGCACTGTTACAAATCCTCGAAGACCGTTACGGAAAGAAATCTATAATGATCACCTCGCAGCTCCCGATCAAAAGTTGGTTTGAATATATAAATGAACCAACCCTTGCCGATGCCATTATGGACAGATTGTCAGCCAACGCCAACAAGATCGAGCTAATGGGTGAATCGTTACGCAAAGAAAAATCAAAAAATAAAGTATAGCTTTATCACAGCAAATCAGGGTGGCTCACTTTGCGCCAGTACAGTGGCTGAGTTTTACCAGTACAGTCA
>JBMORL010000033.1:0-2469 GCA_049322335.1 Bacteroidota bacterium | reverse complement strand
CACAGGTAAATAAACTTTACATTGACAAAAAAAACCGTTTATGGATTGCTACTTATGGAGGTGGCGTAAGTATCTATGACGGCATTTCTTTTCAAACCCTCAACAAAAAAAACGGGTTAAGCAATAATATTGTATGGGATTTTGCTGAAGACAGTGAAGGAAACATGTGGATCGGCACGGATGATGGTGTGAGTATTTTTAACGGAGAATCATTTACCTATATCACGGAAAAAGACAGCCTTAAAAGCTCCTTCGCCTGGTGCGTTTACAAAGATTCAAAAAACAGGATGTGGATAGGCACTTCCAAAGGCGGAGCGGCCCGATACGAAAACGGAAAACTCACCACCTTTTTTCTGGATGATGATGATATATCGAATGATCAGGTGTATAGTATTTTGGAAGACTCAAAAGGAAATATGTGGTTTGGAACACATAGCGGGGGTTTGATTAAATATAATGGAAAAGAGTTTAAAAACTTCAGGTTTTCAACAAAAGGTGAAAATATTATCAGATCTATACACGAAAGCAGCAGGGGAAAAATTTATTGTGCCACGCTGGATGGATTGGTTGTAGTAGAAAAAGATTCTGCCATTATACTAAAAATTAATTCCGGGAATTACAACTATAACAGAATGTACAATATCTATGAAGATGAGAATGACATTTTCTGGATATCCACAATGGGTGGAATGGCACGATATGATGAAATTTCGTTTCAGCTTTTTGGAATAAGGGAAGGTTTGCCGGATAATATTTTACGTGCCATAGTAAAAGACCAATGGGGAAATTTCTGGGTAGGCACCAGTATGGAAGGAATTTTGAAATTTAAAATAAACGGGTTTATCAACTACACGAAAAAAAGTGGTTTCCCTTCTGAAAGTGCAAACTGTATTTTTCATGATACAGAACATAATACATGGATAGCCACAAATGAAAACGGATTATTAAAATATGACGGAAGAAAATTTATTCATTTCAATGAAGAAAACGGTTTTAAATGGAAACACTTAACCTGTATCACCGAAGATAAAGATAAAAACATATGGATAGGAACAGAAACGGATGGCATTTTGAAATATGACGGCAGCCGGTTTTATCAATATACCAAAGCTCAGGGACTAAGTAACCAAAGAATAACTGCAATGGAAATACTGGATAATGGCGAATTATGGATCGCTACCCAGTGGTCTGTCAACCGGTGGGTAAATGACAGCATAACTTTTTATAACAATAACAATGGCATCGCTCATTTTTTTATCATTACATTAAAAAAAGATAATGCCGGCCATTTATGGATGGGTACCTACGGTGGGGGAGCTACTTACTATGATGGAAATTTCTTTTACAACTTCAACGATTCTTCCGGACTATCCAATAACAACGTTTTGTCTATAGAAACAGACCGTTTCGGAAACGTGTGGTTTTCGTGTTTTGGAGAAGGAATAAATATTTTGAAAAGCGGATGGTCTAAAGAAAAATCAAAACCTGTCTGGAAAAATTTTGGGTCGGAAAACGGGTTGGCAGATGATGCCGTTGCATTTGTGAGAACAGATAAAGAATGGAACATCTGGATAGGCTCCAAGCGCGGGTTGCAGCTGATAGAATCAAAAAACACCGATATTTTTAAAAAGGATCCCGTCATTAAACATATCGGATTTGATGAAGGATTCACCGGGATGGAATGTATCACCAATGGTTTTTGTGCAGATAATGAAAAATCCATATGGATTCCTACTCATAAATTACTTACCCGGTTTTATTACAAAAAATTCAGGGATTCGGAAGTTGCACCGTTCCTGATTTTAAATTCCCTGAAACTAAATCTTGAAAAAGTGAACTGGAAATTGTTTCCGGAAATACGCCACAGCGGAATTGATAAATGGAATAACGTTCCCCTCCATCCTGAATTTCCCTGGCATCATAATCATTTGCATTTTTCATTTACAGGCATCTGTTATGATCATCCCGAAGAGGTAGAATATCAATGGAAAATGGAGGGGTTTGATCCCAAATGGAGTCCCTGGAGTAAAGCACATGAAGTGACTTATTCCAATCTTCCTCCCGGAAATTTTACACTGAAAATAAAAGCCCGGAATGCCGCTGGAGTTGTTTCAAAAGAATTCGATTATTCTTTTATCATTCATAAACCCTGGTGGCAAACCTGGTGGTTTCGTATAACGGTTATCATATTATCGTTAGCCGTTATTATTATAGCATTCAGGATGCGCACGCGCACGCTCAGGAAACGGCAGGAAATTCTCGAGAAAACAGTAGAAGAAAGAACAGAAGAGATCGTGAAACAAAAAGAAATAATTGAAGAAAAACACCGCGAAATAACTGATAGTATCAATTATGCAGAAAGAATACAACGTGCACTGATGTCGGGCGAAACGATTCTGAAACGCTATGTAAAAGACTATTTCATTTATTTCAATCCGAAAGAAGCTGTGAGCGGAGATTTTTACTGGG
>JBMORL010000032.1:0-2470 GCA_049322335.1 Bacteroidota bacterium | reverse complement strand
GTTTATTCCGGACAGTTTTATTGATGCTCCTGCAGGTGCAACGCATTTTCGTGTTGTGCAGGCGCTCGGTGTGGTGAGTGATTATGCTTATGATCCGGCTACAACCAAGTACGAGCCGTTAGATGCTACCACCAACATGATGGGTGCTGTTACTTACTCTGCGGTTCTTGCTTTGGGAAGTGCCCCGGTATCGGCTACGTTAACTTCTGTTTTGGCGGGATCACCGACCATGACCGGTGATGTGAGCGTACTGCAATGTCTCGGCATTGAGTTTTTTCAGCGCGTAGGTTCAACGGACTACCTTTTAGCCCAGGGCAACTCCATGAAGATCATAAATGTGTTTTAAACCTAAAATAAATGGCGTCTGTGTGATTAGGCCGTGGGGTATCTCTCACGGCTTTTTCTTTTGTGTGTGATAAGTCTCTCTTTTATGGCTGATGTATAGCAGGTAGATAACTGGTACCTGCCTTTCTTTAGCCGGATTTACTATGCTTCATCTACGGCTCTGATACGGCTTTACCCGGGGAGGAACAGTTTGCAGTTGGCAGCCGGCAGTAAGCAGTAATTTCAGCTAAAGTAAAAACGGTATTTCAATGGAGTTCATCGCGGGGGAATAAAACAAGGCTGGCGGGGGGATTTGCGGGGTTTTATTTTCCCGTGATGAACATCCAAGCGGGGTAGGCATCACCGCGGGGCAGACTGTTATTCCCGCGCGGAAGGCTTGCTGTACAGTTCACAGTCTTCAGTCCACAGTTGGCAGTTGGCAGTCAACAGTGGGCAGTTGGCAGTTGGCAGTTTTCAGCCGGCAGTTGGTTTTATTGCTGTAGATTTTTTTTGAGTCGGCTGTTTCCTCCTTCGCAGGGCCTTCGGAGGATAAATTGGCGCGCCTTTCCTGCGCGCGGAGCGAGGGTGGTGCAAAAGGAGCGCTGTAATCAGCGTGTTTTGCGCCTACTGCGCGTGCGGTAGGATCGGGCGTAAGGACAGACGCAGCAAGGGCATTCCTTTAAAATCAAAAAAGTCGCCCGAAGCCCGAGCGACAACGCAGGCGCGCCCCAATATGAAGCAGCGGTTGGATTGGGTGCGCCCTGTGACATCAACAAAGTCATAACCACTAAAAAAATGGCACAGGGGGCACACAAGACAAAGGAGCTGCGCGTGAACGGAAGACCCGCAACTGCAAAAGCTGTGACAGGCGAAGTTTTTTGCTTCAGCAAAAAATGCGAAGCAAACCAACATGGGCTGTAATCAGCTTTTGTTGGTTTGGTTTGCACCTGGCACTGCTTTTGTCTTGCGGGGCTGTAGTGAACACCGCTTTCCCTGCATTCGTGCGGTGGGTTTGTGTGGTGGCGTCTTTGGTAACGGAGACGGGGGTTCAGTTGGCAGGCGGCAGTTTCCAGTTGGCAGTCTTCAGTGGGCAGTCTACAGTGGGCAGTCTACAGTGGGCAGTCTACAGTCAGCAGTGTTTTTTCAGATGAAAAGAAAAATATTTTTTATTTACTAACGTCATTGGTGTTAGTGAAGTGATCGAGGGGATGTAATTTTTGTATTAAGGTTTTGAGTTCCTCTAACCCGGTTTGTTTATATTCTTCTGTAGTGGCCGCCCGGTTGTGTCCTGCAAAGACTTGTACTATCCGTAAATCGTGACCGGATTTTAGTAAATGCATCAGTACACTTTGCCTTATTTTCATCGGGATTAATCTTTCGTGAGGTGGTTTTCCGGTATTAATAATTCTGTTGATGGAGTTACTAAAAACTCTCTCCCCGGTACTGCCAACAATAAATGCATTTAAGTTGTCCTGTGTTTGCGCTTTGTTTTGCTGAAGTAGTTTTTCCCTGTCTTCGGTAATGTATTGGTGCATGAGCAGTATTTGGCTGGCTTGTAAACTCAGTGTTCTTGCTTTTTGTTTATATCCTCCTTTTGCCCGGATGGTTCCCTGCTTTAAGTCCACATCCGTTAGATTAAGTGCTGATATTTCCTGTACGGTTAGTGCCTGGTAAATCAAAAGACTAATTACCACTTCATCTCTTTTCTGTAAAAACTGGTTTTTGCATTGATGATTATTTAATAATTCTTCCAGCGTGGCGCGGCTGTATAAACTTTCTACCTGTATGCGTTTGTTGACCTGGTCTTTTAAATACATGTACCGGCAGGGATGGTCTTTTCGTTGTCCTGTTTCATTTAACCAGCTGTAGTATATTTTGATTGCAAACAGATAATTGATTAAGCTTTTGGGATGAAGGTTTTGTAAACGCAGATGCCCTATATAATTTAAAACGTCTTTGTATTTTGCTGTTTTTGCTTCTGCTCCCATGTAACCGAGGTATTTTTTTACCAGGTTTAAGTAACCGGGAGCGGATTTGGGAGAGTATTTTTCCTTTACATAATTTTCAAGGGAGATCATTGTACGAGTTTTTGCAGTTGTATTTTACTGATGTGGGTATATACTTCGGTGCTTTCGAGCTGTGAGTG
>JBMORL010000031.1:0-2491 GCA_049322335.1 Bacteroidota bacterium | reverse complement strand
AATTAACACTGCCCGCACCGATTCGTTTACAGGAACCATTCCTCCCGGGGGCAGCACGCGCTGGGGATGGGGAAAAGTAAATGCCTATGCTGCCGTGCAGTCGGTTTTTTTGGTGAGTGTGGAGGAAACAGAAAATAATTCCGGATTCTTAATCTATCCCAACCCAGGAAACGATATTTTAAAAATTGATGGCGTTTTACAAGGTGATGAACAAATCAGTATTTTTAGTCTGGATGGAAAACTGGTTAAACAAGAAAAATTGCAAAACAGCCAGGTTTCCATTTCTGATCTGAAAAATGGTATTTATCTTGTCAGGATTACTTCAGGCACATTAAATAACTTTTTTCGACTGGTAGTAAACAGGTAAATAAAAAAAATTATAATCAGTTTTTTTATTCAGCCGAATCTGTTTTTGGTTTAAACACATAAGAAACTCCCAGCTGCAACTGTGCTTTATATTCAGCTGAAGCCGGAGTATATATACTTAAACTTAAATTGGTGAATGTATATTGAAATTTACTTTCTACCCTGAAGCTTTCAGAAATCTTGTACGAAATTCCGAGACAAAAACTCCAGTCTCTGAAATCTGAAGCGTCTTTTCCTTTACCACTTTCAAGCAATTCATCTGTTATATTATTTTGCAGATCGGTATAAGTTTCTTTTCTATCGTATTTATATGATTGTGAAAAACCGATATTGGCTCTTGGCCCGAATGAAACTCCAAAACCAGAATTGGATTCCCACATTATTTCAGGAAAAATATCAATAAATTTCTCGTTGTAGTCGTAATCAGAAATGTCTTTATAAGATGAATAATAATTTTCTGTAACGAATTCGGAATGTACAGAATAAATCATATTCTGGAGATTTAACTGGTTCCGGAAAGTCCATTTTTTTGATATAGGAAAAACGGCAGAAACTCCACCGCCAAATCCATAACCAAAACATTCATTTACTCCCGGCTCTTTAGGATCATACGAGTAAAGAGAAGTAAATGCCTGTGCACCCCAGGTAGCCTGTGAAAACAAATGTGTTGCAGAAGCAAAAAACAGGGTAAAAACTATTATCTTTTTCATGTTTTCTTTTATTTACTGTTTTCTTTTATTTTTTTTCTTAATTCATACCTGATTCCTAATTGAACGGTTCCCCAAGAAATTTCAGTATCAGTTTCTCCGTCAACAAATAAAACCAGAGAACGTTGTCCTCTGACCTCAAATGCAAATCCATTTCCGAGGTGAAAACTTATCCCTGCATTTAACGAAAGTTCGCTCAGGTTAAGGTCATCAAATTCACCAGAATTACTATTTTTAGACGTGCTTACCTGTCCGTTTGATTTATTAGTGGTTGTAAACGTGTTTTCGTAACTATAACCGGATTTTACAGCTTTTCCAAACTGAATTCCGAATAAGAAACCAAAATGTTTTTGTGGTTTTACAAGAAAAATCAAAGGGAGTTCAAGGAAATGGTATTTATCGGTACTTTGATATTCGCTTTCAGTTATACTATAATTGTCTTCTGCATGGCTCGAAGATTTCGAATTATAAATCCTAAGTTGATAATTTAATTCGGGACGTATGGATAATTTTTTTCCGGCAAAAAAGGGAACTGCCACACCTGCACCAAATCCCCATCCCGGAATTGATGTTTTATCGTAATTCAGGGTAGAAATAAAATAATTATTGGAAAAATCAATACCAGCTTTTTGAGCATTGGTAGTTATTCCCAGTAACGTTGCGCTTAAAATCCATAAAATCTTTTTCATATCGCTTGTTTTTTCAGAAATCAATTAATACCTGATTTAGCGATACAAAAATGCGGGATGAGATTAAAATGAAAATTAACTTAAGATAATAAATAGCCCCGCAACAACATTTCAACTTACTCAGTGCGAAGGCTGCAGGGAATTAAAAACATTATTTCAGGCATCGGGATCACAGATCCAGGTCCCCGCTGTGAAGGATTGAAAATCCTTCACAGCGGGAGCGGGAAAAACTTCTTCTTAAAAATTCAGAATAGTCATTACCGGTTGATTTATTTTATTCCATTGCATTGATTGTTTCCACCAGCCATTTATACGATGCATCATCGAGCCCCTGTTCACGGGCCAATTTGGCATAGGCCGCTGCTACAATTTTTCCTCCCTGAAGTATACCTGACGCATAAAAAGCCGCGAGGTAATAGGTGCATTTCGAACTATTGATATTTGATCCTTTTTGACACCACTCTGTACTTTTTTCCAGGTTTTGTGTGATCTCTGTTCCCTGATAATACATTTCGCACAGGTTTTCGCAAGCCAATTTATCCCCAAGCGAACATGCTGTTTCATAATATCCCATTGCTTTATTTATATCCTTTGTAACTCCTGCTCCGTTTCTGTACATGTATCCCATGTCGTAAATACAACCGGCATGCTTCACCGCTTCACCTTTTTTCAGCCACTCCATTGCTGTAGCATAATTTTGAGTAACCCCTTCTCCCGTTATATATGCTT
>JBMORL010000030.1:0-2560 GCA_049322335.1 Bacteroidota bacterium | reverse complement strand
GTTTACACCCAAAGAAAATGAATAAACACCTTAGCGTTGACCACCTCATCGGAATAAAAGGCCTCACACGCGGGGACATTGAAATTATTTTCCAGACAGCCGATACTTTTAAAGAAGTGATCAACCGGCCTATTAAAAAAGTCCCTTCCCTGCGCGATATTACAGTAGCCAATTTATTCTTCGAAAATTCTACCCGCACAAAACTTTCATTCGAACTGGCAGAAAAAAGGCTTTCTGCCGATGTGGTGAATTTCTCGGCTTCGGGTTCTTCAGTAAAAAAAGGTGAAACCCTTATTGATACGGTAAACAATATCCTGGCTATGAAAGTAGACATGGTAGTCATGCGCCACTCTACTCCCGGAGCAGCCCTGTTTTTATCCAAACATGTAAAAGCCCGTGTAATCAATGCCGGTGATGGCACCCATGAACACCCCACCCAAGCCCTTCTTGACGCCTATTCTATCAGGGAAAAACTCGGATCGGTGGAAGGTAAAAAAATTGCCATTGTGGGAGATATTTTGCATTCGAGAGTAGCCTTGTCCAATATATTTTGCCTCCAAAAACTGGGTGCCGAAGTGATGGTTTGCGGCCCCACCACCCTTATTCCCCGCTACATCCACGAACTGGATGTGAAGGTAGAACACGACTTATGGAAAGCACTACAATGGTGTGATGTAGCCAACATGCTTCGCATACAACTTGAGCGGCAGGACATACGCTATTTCCCTTCGTTGAGAGAATATTCCATGTTGTTCGGACTCGATAAAAAAATGCTGGATTCACTGAATAAAGAAATTGTCATCATGCACCCGGGACCCATCAACCGCGGGGTGGAAATTACCAGCGATGTAGCCGACAGCGAACATTCCATTATCCTCGACCAGGTGGAAAACGGGGTAGCTGTGAGAATGGCTGTAATTTACCTGCTGGCCGCCAAAATAGAGCGGAATTAACCGTTTAATAAACACTAGCATCACTTCATAAGTTTTCTTATCCAAACCTTAATTAATTTTATAAATTCAGGCATGTTAAAACGTCATTATATCTTTTTGGTATTAGTCCTGTTGTTATACCAGGCTTGTAAAAAAAATAATGAATTACCGGAAGAAGAGCTCTATGTTCGCCCGGTGAACCATACTGAAACCCATACCAGCGATTCTTTAATAGCCGCTTTTCTTTTTCAACCCGGGACATATTGGGTGTATAAAAACCCCGTTGATAATTCCAGTGACTCTGTATTTATTCATTCTATTTCTGATCTGCATTACGGCTGTTCGAGCGGTGGCCCATACGGCAATTATTCGCATGATGATTATTACAAAACCATGAATCTTTCAGGTGTACAAGAAACAGATAAATATTACCTAGTAGGAAATACTTTTTGCATCTACTTTGGAACTTGCGCATTTTCAGGAAGTATTTTTGAATACGATCAAAACAGCCTTTCTGGGGTTGGGAGTGGAGAAATTGAATTTTATGACTCTCTTTTAGTCGAATCCACCTGGTATTACGATGTATCAAAAACCCGGTTGAATGTAATAGCCCCACAGCAATTCGCCTTATTTAAACGTTATAATGGCAGTTGTTTTTATATTAACCGCCAATATGGGATTGTAAAAAAAGAATTGATGGATAAAGAGGGCAACATTACCGTTTTGAATCTGGTTAACAGCCAGATTATAAGGTAAATTTTGAAGCTAAAATCTCATTTTTTAACCCTATATACTAATTTTTTGCTACATTTGAGAAAACAGCCAGAACATGAATTTTGAAATTGTACAGGAAGAGAAATACGTGCTGATAAAAAGCAGGGTGGAGAAACTGGATACCAATTTTGCCCCGGAACTTAAGTCGTTGCTTGTTTTTCATAATAAAGAAGGACAAAAAAACATCATTATCGACCTCACTGATACCCGTTATTGCGACTCATCAGGGCTAAGCGCTATTCTGGTAGCCAATCGCCTTTGCCGCGGATCGGAAGGAACTTTTGTTTTGAGCTCTTTACAGGAACCGGTAATGAAACTTATCACCATTTCGCAATTGCATACCGTGTTGAATATTACTCCTACCCTGAGCGAGGCGCATGACCTCATTATGATGGAGGAAGTTGAACGCGACCTTAACAAAGAATAAATCACCATGAAAAAATTTCTACTCACACTTTTCGCATTGGCAGGATTTTCTGTTGCTTATTCGCAATGTACTCCTGATATGTCGCAAACACAGCCGGGAATTCACCCCGACAGCGCTACCAATTTTGCAGTGGCTTATGAGCTCACTCCCTATTCGCAAACCATTACGGCAGTTACTCCTGCTGATACCTGTGTGGATATTTTAGGGCCTCCTTTTCCCTGTACAACTCTTTCTATTGACAGTATTGTGGTAGATTCAGTAACAGGCCTTCCTTCATGGGCTACTTTCACCTGTGCACCTCCCAATTGCCAGTTCCTGGGTGGCACAACCGATTGCGCTATTATTACCGGAACTCCTCCTTCAGGTTCTGCGGGTACGTATCCGCTTATGTTTTACCTGAATGCCTATGTAGGCGGATCGGGCGTTT
>JBMORL010000029.1:0-2612 GCA_049322335.1 Bacteroidota bacterium | reverse complement strand
TACACTTATTTATGGAGCAACGGACAAACTACGCAAACGGCCACAGGGTTAGCTGCCGGAACGTATACGGTAACTGTTACTGATGTTAATAGTTGTGTTGCTACACAAACTATTACCATTACAGAGCCTCCTGTTTTAACTGCCAATACCACTTCCACACCATCATGCGGAGGTAACAGCGGAACAGCAACCGTAACAGCCGGAGGTGGCACTTCACCTTATACCTATTTGTGGAGCAATGGACAAACAACTTCTACTGCAACAGGATTGAGTGCCGGAAGTTATACCGTAACCACTACCGATGCTAACGGGTGCTCAACCTCTTCATCAATAACCATCTCACCGGCACCTCCTGTTTCGTTTACTCTTAGCTCTACTCAAACCTCCTGCACTTCAAACACCGGCACAGCTACAGTAAATGTAACCGGTGGAGTATCTCCGTTTACGTATTTGTGGAGCAACGGACAAACTACGTCAATGGCTACAGCGTTAGGTGTGGGAAATTATACGGTTACTGTTACCGATTCCAATGGTTGTTCGCAGGCTCAAACGGTAAATATTACCAGCCTGGGGGGGCCTGCTGCAACGGCAAGTGTAAATTCAAATGTATTGTGTTTTGGGGGGAGCACGGGTTCTGCTTCTGCTTCTGCAACGGGGGGAACTTCTCCTTATACGTATTTGTGGAGTAACGGACAAACTTCTTCTTCTGCTGTAAACCTTGCTGCGGGTAGTTATTCTGTTACCGTAACTGATGCTAATGGATGTGCTTCTTCGCAAACTGTAACTATTACGCAGCCTAATAGTCTTTTACTTTCTACCAGTACTTCTGCTGATACGTGTTCTTTGGGTAATGGAACTGCCGGCAGTGTGGCCTCAGGGGGTACGGGTCCTTATTCTTATTTATGGAGCAACGGACAAACTACGCCAACCATCACGGGCCTGGGTTCGGGAACATATACCGTAACGGTTACCGATGCCAACAACTGCACACAGGGGCAAAACGTTATAGTGGCTGCCGTGGGTACGGTGGCAAATGCGGGATCGAATGTTTTTATACAGCAGGGTGGCAGCATAACGCTTACGGCAACCGGTGGGGGCTCTTACCTGTGGAGTGATGGTTCTGCTTCTTCATCAATAACTGTTTCTCCGGCTTCTACTACTACGTATTGTGTGGAGGTAACCAATTTAAATTGTTCTGATAGTGCTTGTGTAACTGTTTTTGTGGATGTGCCTTGCAACGGGTCTGTTTTAAGTGAGTTGATGCCTAATGCTTTTTCTCCCAACAGGGATGGAAACAACGACTTGTTTTGCATTCCCAATAATGTTTGTATAATAAGGTTTACGCTGAAGGTGTTTGACCGGTGGGGGGAAAAAATATTTGAAACGGACAACATTACTGATTGCTGGGATGGAACGTATAACGGGAAAGATTTGAATACCGCGGTTTTTGTTTACTATTTCCAGGCTGAACTAAGTAACGGGGAGTCGTACAAACAGCAGGGTAATATCAGTTTAATAAAGTAATTTTTTGTGAAAATGAAAAAAATATTAGTTATCAGGGTGGGTGTTTTTCTGATGCTCAATACAACGCTGTTAAAAGGGCAGGATATTCATTTTTCGCAGTATAATTTTTCTCCGCTTAATTTAAACCCGGCTCTTACTTCTGCCTACAAAAATATCCAGGCTACGGCTCACCATAAAGAGCAGTGGCGGGCCGTAAATGCTTTCCGTACTTCATCGGTTACTTTTGAGATGAAGGCGAATCAGCAAAACTGGAACCAGGTGAAGGGGTCCAGGGGAACGTTTCAAAAAAAACTCAAAAAGGGCCTTGCTTTTGGAATAACTGTTTTTTCTGATAAAGCGGGTGAGGGGAACCTTAAAACCACGCAGGGTAATCTTAGCATTGCTTATCATGCTTTGATTAATAAACAGAATACTTTTTCTGCCGGTGTAATGGGGGGAGTGGCTCAGCGTAGTATTACGGCTGATGGTTTACGCTGGAACAGCCAGTATATCAACGGAACGTATAGTTCTGCCATTGTTTCGGGTGAAAGTTTTTCTAATCAATCGTTTACTTATGGGGATTTTGCTGCTGGTGTGCTTTGGAGTTACGGGGATGGTAGTTCATACATGACGGCTAACGATCATAAACACTTTAACCTGGGGTTTTCTCTTGCGCATTTAAGTAAACCGAATATTTCTTTTCTGGGTTCTGATAAACTTAACTGGAAATATACTGTTCATGCGAATTCACTTATCGGAATAAAAAACTCAAAATACTCGCTTGCTCCTTCTTTTTTATATCTCAAACAGGGTGATCTGCGGGAGTTCACAAGCGGACTTCTGATCAAATGCAAGTTTAAAGAAGAATCAAAATACACAGGATTTATAAAAAGCACGGCTATTTCACTGGGTTGCTTTTATCGCTTCGGGGATGCGGCAATACCCAGCTTGCTTATTGAAATGGATAAATATTCCCTGGGCATAAGTTACGATGCAAATATCTCGGGCTTTAAAAATGTTACTTATGGCAGAGGAGGAATCGAAATCTCTTTGCGCTTTAACAGCCCCAGCCCTTTCCTCTATCAAAATACTAAAAAAAGTTTTTAAAA
>JBMORL010000028.1:18799-23915 GCA_049322335.1 Bacteroidota bacterium | reverse complement strand
ACATCGTGCTGTCAAAAAAATTCTCCCCGGCCAGCTTCAGAAAATTATCACGGTGAAGAGGCGTGTCTTTATAGAGCCAGATATAAATGGTTCCGTATTCGGTTTTTATTTCGATGATTTTTTCTTTAGGCCCTTTACCGGCAAAAAGCGAATTACAAATGAAAAACAGGAGAAAAACAATTATTAAACGCGGCATGGCAGAATTTTTTATCTAAAATACGGGTAAAAGTGTAGAATAAGTTCAGAATTTTTCTGTTTTTTTGACTATATTCATCCTTTAAACCATGAAAACACTCCATTTCGAACATAGCGTTTATATCCAGCGCCCAAAAAGTGAAGTATTCGCCTACCTTTCCGACTTTAACAACTACCACCATGTATTCAGTGCAAACATAAACTCCAAACAAACCAGCGAAGGGCCGGTTCAGCCCGGCACTACCATGCGCAACCTCGCTAAATTCCTCTGGAAAAACATGGAAGAACATTTTGTAGTGGTGGATTATGAGCCCGGGAAACGCATTTTTAAAAAATCCCTCCCGGGAAGTACATTTTATACCACAGATGAAATGCTGTTTGAAGAAGAAAACGGACAAACAAAACTTACGGTAAAAGTGTATGCCGAAATTACCGGTTTTATGAAATTATTTGCCGGGGCGATAAGAAAAAAGGTAGCCTCCATACTCGTAAAAGACCTTGATAATTTCAGGGATAAAATGAATGCCCACAGGGAAATTTATACCAACAAAAAATGAACAGGGAATTATCAGCAAGTTATATTTCTGAGATCAGAAAAATTTCAGAAGAAATCAGGACAAAGTTTTCTTCCCTTTCACACGATCAACTCAATTTTAAACCGGCAGCTGATAAATGGAGTATTGCACAATGTCTTCAACACATCATGCACCTCAACACAGCTTATTTTCCCCGCATAGAAGAAAATCTTAAAAAAGCAGAAGAAAAAAACAGGCTGGCCAATAAAGCCTTCCGGGCAAATTTATTAACGCGACTAACTATCAAGGCACTTCAGCCGGGAAATAAAAGCAGGTTTAAAGCGTATGAGGTGTTTAAACCCGTTCAAAGCGATATTCCCGTTACCCTCTTTGAAGAATTTGAAAAGCACCACGAAAAACTAATTGAATTGATTCGTTCCAGTGAAAAATATAACTGGAATAAAGTAAAAATTGCTTCTCCCGCCAATCGTTTCGTCCGTTTTCAGCTTGGTGGATTATTCCTGCTGATGATCGTTCATGCCCAACGCCATATACTGCAGGCAGAGAAAGTGAAGGAGATGTTAGATGTTAGATGTTAGATGTTAGATGTTAGATGTTAGATGTTAGACTTGCCACGCGCACTCTTCGCTTTTGCATAGCTTCAGCGAAGCAAAGGGCGTGGTGTTGATGTTAGATATTTTTCTGACTTCGTCAGAAAAAACAAAATACGATTTCCATGTCTTATATCTAACATCTTCCCCTCTGCATTTGTCTAAAATCTAATATCTCCCTGTCTAACATCCTACAGGAAGCGTGTACTTTTTCCTTTTCCGTGGCCAACGCCATAGCGATAGGATATTCCTATTTCATATCCGCCATTTCCGCTGGTAGCGACAGATAAGCCGGAGAGATTCATATCGTAACTGAAAGAAAGCGTTAACCCGGTCCAGCTGATTTGCATCACGCCCCAGAAAGCATCGCCTACACGGTAATACCCTCCCAGCGACATGGATAATTCATTTACAAATCCGGTAAAGTGTGATTGCTCCTGGAAAACATATTTTATATCTGTTCCGAAATTGATTATACGGTTGGGACCCTGGAATTTCATCAGTGTATTGGGCAAAACAGTAAGGTGCGTGTTTTTTATCCCTATTTCTGCTCCTGCATGAAAAGTGAATTTTTTCAGTAATTTATCCGAACCACCGTTAAAGGAAATATTCGGTGAAGTAAGGTGCATACCCGAAAATCCACCGTAAATGGAAGTACGGTCATCAATACGGTAAACAGAATATATTCCTGCGCCAAAATCGAAAGTGGAAAGACTGGTTGAAGCCGTAGGCTCATAACTTGCCGCGGACTGATTGAAACCGGTTCCTGTCCACTGGTTTTCGAAATACAAACCTCCGTAGTTGATGCTTTTTTGAATAAAACCCGGCTGCACACCAAACGAAACATAAAAATCTTCTGCTGCTTTCACCGCATAAGAAAGATTGAATGTATAATTACCGGAAGTAAGTTTTGAGTCACCGGCTTTATCGTTGTAAAAAGTAATTCCTGTTCCCAAAAAACTGTTTTTGAATTTTCCTTCAAACAAACGTGTATCAAAAGAACCCGAAATAGTTGTATAAGGCGTCCCGACAGACGACCACTGGCTCCTGTAATTTCCCATAAAACGAACCTGCCCGTTGAGCATTCCCGCTGATGCAGGATTGATAATGAGCTGAGGCGAGTAAAACTGGGAGAAATGAATATCCTGCTGTGCTGCAGAAATCAATGACACCATCAATGCCACACCCGTTAGTATTTTATTTTTCATTTTCATCACTTTCTTTTTTATATGTTAACGGATAAGTGTCACATTTCCCTTCAGTGTGCCGGTTGCCCCGCTCACCAGTGTATATTCAAGATACCAAACAAACACACCGGTATTGGCATCTTTTCCTTCGTGTTTGCCATCCCAACCCAATTGCTGGCTGGTGGATTCAAATACGAGCTGACCGTATCGGTTATATACTATAAAATGCATACTTAATATCCCGGCTCCCATTACTGAAAGCATATCATTTTCCCCATCGCCATTCGGTGAAAATGCATTGGGAACACCGATTCCTTCCACAATAATCACATCAACAAAAACATCATCGGTTACCGAACATCCGTTCTCTGTATAGGTAACTGTATAGGTAGTAGGCACCATTGGCGAAGCGTTGGGCGACTGGCAATTGGTACACGACAATCCTGTTGGAGGAGACCATGTATAAGAACCACTGCCGCTTCCCGTTGCTGTTATAGGAACCGTTTGCCCCGAATTGATAATGGTATCGGCACTGGCAGTTACTGTAGGAGCCGGACTAACGGTTACCGAATGAGTGACAGTGTCTGTTCCATTGCTGTTGGACACGATCAACTGGATAGTATAACTTCCGGCCGTATTATAACACACTGTTCCCGGTGAAGCGGAGGTGGAAGACGGAGGTGTTCCTCCTGTAAAAGTCCACGCATAGGAAGTAGCACTCGTGCTGGAATTGGTAATAGTGATACAGGTTCCTTCGCAAATAGTGGAATCATTTACCGAAAAAGCAGCTGTGGGAGGCGGACAGGTTTGAACAGTGATCAATGCTGTCATCGTGGTATCATCAGTGCCCGTACCGTTAGTTGCGTTAAGCGTTACCGAATAAGTTCCGGGAGTGTTATAGGTAATGGTTGGATTCTGCGAGGTGGAAGTAGCGGGTGTTCCACCGGGAAACGACCAGCTCCATGAAGTGGGGCCGTTGGTGGAAAGGTCGGTAAAATTTACCTGGTCGCCTACACAAATGGTAGTGGCGCTGGGTGAAAAATTAGCTACAGGCGGACTTGTACAAGTGGTTACTGTAATGTTTTGTGTAGCTACGTCAGTGCCATAAGGGTTAGTTACGGTGAGTGTTACCGTAAATGTTCCTACTGCACTATAACAAATACCCGAAGGATTGGTAGCGGTAGATGTTCCCGGGGAAGCTCCTGCAAATGCCCACGAATAACTAAGCGGGCCTTGTCCTGTACTTGTATTGGTAAATCCAATACAATCGTTTATACAAATATTGGTGGAAGCGGTAGTAAATGATGCGGAAGGTGTGCAATCTGTTACAGTGATATAGTTGGTAATGGTTTCGGTATCGTTTCCGCTGGCATTAACAACTGAAAGCGTAACAGTATAAGTTCCGGGAGTGGAATAAATTACCGATGGATTGGCTACTGTGGATGAAGAAGGTGTTCCCCCGGCAAAGGTCCAGTTGATGGAAGTAAAAGGCGCACCGGTGGAAGTATTGGTAAAATTCACCGTATCACCTGCACAAATAGAAGTTTGGTCGGCAGTGAAGGAAGCTACGGGTGCGGCAGATGCAGCTGCAGTGAGTGTGATATCATCTACAGCGAAAGAAGGGTCTTCTGCCACTCCGTCACCATCATTAGTCCAAACAAAACCTATTCTTACATTGGGATTATTGTTGGCAGAAGCCGGAAGGGCCAGTGAAAAGGCAGTCCACCTTCCCTGTGGAGCGCAACCGGTATTACTTGTACTTGCCAGCGGGTCAATTTGTGTCCATGTAGCTCCGTCAAAATACCATAGCGATGCATTATCCTGTGCGTCTGCCTGTGACCCATCGCCCTCCATGTAATTAAAATCGATGGTGATGTTGCTTTGTCCGGTGCAGTTAATAGTTGGTGATTCGGCTCTTTTGTTAGTGACTTCTCCGGGGCCCGAATCATCATAAGCGGCACCACAATCACCGGTGGGACAAAAAATGAAAGCAGCAGAAGAGGTTGAAACGTTTCCCACATGCAGTGATTGATCTGTCCCGCAACCCGATCCACAGGCTCCGGCAGCGTTTCCGTTTTCGGTACAACTTACGAAAAATTCATTGGCAGCACCGCCTTCTCCACCCAGTGAAACCTGTGTCCAGGCTACTATACTGGGGTCGCAACCCGAACCTGCACCACATGCCGTACCATCAAATGTTTCGGTATAAAATATCTGCGAATGTGCAGCAAAACCAGACAATAAAAATGCAAAAATGAATACTATCTTTTTCATGCAATAGGTTTGTTTGACTGTAAATATAATGATTTTAGGGTATGAAATTCCATCATTTTCAATGACGTTGGACAGGGGCATGAAGTTGCTTTATTTTTGATGTTTTATGGGGGATTTTTGTATTTTTGCGCCTCTTAAGGCCCGGTGACGGGTATTTTGTTCTTTAGTATCATGCCCAAGTGGTGATCCCGATAGTTATCGGGATGTCCTGATGCTCCCTGCGGTCGATCAGGATTCACGGATCTGTAAGTTTTCGCTTCGCAAAAACCAACAGCTCCGGAAGCAGACACGCTACTTTGAGCATTCGTTCTTTACTGAAATATATCATGCCCAA
>JBMORL010000028.1:10462-18699 GCA_049322335.1 Bacteroidota bacterium | reverse complement strand
TGCGGTCGATCAGGATTCACGGATCTGTAAGTTTTCGCTTCGCAAAAACCAACAGCTCCGGAAGCAGACACGCTACTTTGAGCATTCGTTCTTTACTGAAATATATCATGCCCAAGTGGTGAAATTGGTAGACACGCTACTTTGAGGTGGTAGAGCCTTAACCGGTGTGCAGGTTCGAGTCCTGTCTTGGGCACTAATGATTAAATAAACCCCGTTATTTTTAATAAACATAGCGGGGTTTTGTTTTTTTAAAAAATGCAGGGCGAGAATCCACCTGCCGGCAGACAGGGTTTATCCTGATCAAAATTGGTTCTGAAATTTTGCATGTGGTATTTTTTATTTCAGTTTGTCTTTAAGTCTTTTTCCTATATACCACTTCATTGCTTGATTATTATCTGATAATCCATTTTTTCTCCAACAATAATTTGCAACAAATACATTCCTCTTGCCAGGTTTTCAATATTAATCCTGGAATTACCCGCTATGTTTTTTTCACTTAACACAATTTGCCCGGTTGCATTTATTATGTTCACTGTGTATGAAAATAAATCAGTTTCAATATACAGATGCCCGTTTGCCGGATTGGGGAAAATGGAAAATTTATTATTGGCAGAAATATCATTTACAGGGCTCACTACGTCACATGCTGTTGAACTGTCGGGATAAATAGTTATGTTATTGTAAGAAAAACACGATAAATTATAAATATATTCATAGTATGGAGCCGGACAAATAAAAGGAGAAAGGAATCCATACGTACTTCCGATTCCTTCGATAATGTAAAGAGAATACGGCAAACAATTATTCAGCTCAAATCTTTTCCTGTATACACCACCTGAATTCACAGAATCAATATTGGTTACCACCCAGTCAAGTCCGAAAGGAGTGCTGAGATAGGTTAAAACGGTATCTCCTACAGCAAGGCTAAAATCGTAAAGCAAAGTGTCGGCAGTTGCAAAGGGAGGAACAAAATATATTTTTTTATTCAGCGTGTCATTTCTGAAACATCCGGCATATTGATTAATTGGATTTTGAATACTATTCGTACAATATCCCAATACATCTTCCTGGTATTTAATGCCGGTTTTTTTCAATTTATGATAAACCATTGCATTTATTACTGTATCTCCGGTAACGGTAAGCTGATAATCGGAACAGCAGGAACATTGATACCCCGTTGCATTTTCTCTCCACATTACATTCGATGTCGGGACAGGCTGATATACCTGTCCGAAACCCGCCACGAAAAAACAGGAAAAAAGAAAGAAAATAAATGTTCTGCTCATTAGCTGTTTTTAATTTTTTTGTTGATTGCCGCCTTTTGGAAAGATTATGTTGGCTCACAAGTTAAGCAAAAAATAAAATATAATGTCTTCCCATAAAATGAAATTTTTGCTTAGCGTATACGGATAAAATATGGAAAGAATCCCGGTAGCTATAGGAACTACCGACCACGCCAAAGCGCAGCCTGCCCCAGGCACACCAGCGTGGTGGCAAGCCGCCTGCTACTTCCTTCTACTCATTGACCATCACGCCAGTGCGCGTGACAAGCTACCAATTATTTCCCCCAGGTAGTGCCACCACCTCAATTTGGATTTATTTCATTGAAAATATGCAACCTTATTTTGGTTTTTATTGTCTATGAAAATGAACCAAAACCAGGTAGCTAAATTTTTTTAAAGTTTAGCCGTCCAAAAAAGCAGGATTTATGAGAAATATCTTACTACTTCTGATGGCTGTTTCGGCCACCGGTGTATTTGCACACCAAACGGAAAAAGAAGAAAACAAAATTTCCTATATCGCCAATAAAGGGCAATGGGAAAACAACGTGCTTTTTAAAGCGCAGATCGGTGGCGGAGATGTGTGGCTGGAAAAAAATTCGGTGACTTACATGTTCTACGACCAGCAGGATCTCGAAGAAATTCACGATGCACATCATTCGGGGCAATCTATCACACAAACGGTTGATGCCTTTGCCTACCGCATGAATTTTATCGGTGCTTCAGAACCGGAATCGGTAACCGGGCAGGAAAAATCTAACGGGTATCACAATTATTTTAAAGGTAACGACCCCGCCAAATGGAAAGGCAATGTGCCGCTTTATCATACCGTGAATTATAAAAATATTTATCCCGGCATTGATCTCCGTTTTCACAGCAAAGACGGCCACATGAAATATGATTTTGTGGTGTCGCAGGGAACCCATCCCTCTGCCATCCGCTGGAACTACGAAGGGGTTAATCCCGTTATAAAAAACGGTAATATCGTAATTACCACTTCTGCCGGTGAGGTAACAGAAATGAAACCGGTAGCCTGGCAGGTGAAAAACAACAAAAAACTTTTTATTTCCTGCCAATACCAACTGGAAAACGGCATTTTGACTTTTGATTTTCCGGAAGGATATGATACGCAATACGAAATTATCATTGATCCCACTTTAATCTTTTCATCCTATACCGGCTCCACTGCCGACAACTGGGGATTTACTGCTACCTACGATAATAACGGAAGTCTGTACTCAGGCGGAATTGTTTTTGGCGCAGGATATCCCACCACAGCCGGTGCATACGACCTTACTTTCGGAGGAGGAAATACGGATGTGGGCATCAGTAAATTTACCCCCACGGGAAACAACCTGGTTTTTTCCACCTATCTCGGGGGAAATAATTCTGAAGCTCCGCACAGTTTGATTGTTGATGCTTCGGGAAATCTTTTTGTCTTGGGAACTACTTCTTCCACCAATTTTCCGGTTAGCGCAGGTTGTTATGACAATTCCTTCAATGGCGGGGTTTCGGTTTCTCCCAATGGTTTTACCTATAGCAACGGTTCGGATATGTTTGTGGCACAATTTAATTCTGCAGGATCTGCATTAACTGCCGCTACCTACATTGGCGGAACAGGAAATGACGGTTTTAATTCCAATGCCACGCTTAGTTTTAATTATTCGGATGAGATGCGCGGTGAAATTTATCTCGCTGCCAACGGAGATGTGCTGGTAGCCTCTTCCACTCTTTCCAATAACTTTCCCACAACAGCAGGATCTCTTTCTCAAACTTTCCAGGGCACACAAGACGGTGTTGCCTTCAGGATGAATTCCGGGTTAACCACTTTATCATGGTCTACCTATATCGGAGGTTCCGGTGGTGATTCGGGTTATGGCATCAAAGAATCTTCCCTGGGAACTATTTATGTTTGTGGCGGAACTATTTCTTCTGACTTCCCTGTAACGGGCAGCGCACTTCAGCCCACTTTCCAGGGAGGAACCTGTGACGGTTACATTGTTTCACTTGACCCTTTAACTGGCGCACAGGTAAAAGGTACATATCTCGGCACCAACAGTTACGATCAGACTTATCTTATTGAAATAGATATCAACGATGATGTGTATGTTACCGGTCAAACCAAAGGCGCATGGCCGGTAAGCGGAGGAGTTTACAGCAATGCTAACGGAAAACAGTTTATACATAAACTTGATCCTTCTTTAAGTGCAACCATTTATTCTACTGTTTTCGGTTCGGGTAATACTACTATAAATATTTCACCTACTGCTTTTCTGGTTGACAACTGTGAAAATGTGTATGTTTCGGGCTGGGGTGGAAACGTAAATGTAGAAGGAAATACAGCAGGTCTTGCTGTCACTTCAGATGCCTATCAATTAACAACTGATGGCAGCGATTTTTATTTTATTGTTCTGGAGCGTGATGCAAATTCACTTTTATATGCCACTTTTTTCGGTGGTCCACCAGCCGAACATGTAGATGGTGGCACCAGTCGGTTTGATAAGAACGGGGTAATTTATCAGGCCGTTTGTGCAGGATGCGGAGGAAGTGATAATTTTCCAACCACACCCGGGGCATGGTCGCAAACCAACAACAGCACCAACTGTAACCTGGGCGCCATCAAAATGGAGTTCAGTTACCTCGGAATTAATGCCAATGCCAACGCTTCACCCAATATCATCGCCTGCGATCCTCCCTATAACGTAAACTTTACCGGATCCACTTCAGGTGTCGATTTCTTTTGGGATTTCGGTGACGGAGACACTTCTACTTCACAAAACCCCTCGCATACTTTCGTCAATACAGGCCTGTATACCATTATGCACGTGGCCATCGATTCTTCCACCTGTAATATTGCAGACACGGTGTATCTAACGGTGGAGATACTTCAGTCGGAAGTATTTGCAGCCGATTTCAATATTCCTCCCTACGATCCCTGCGTTTCTTCCAACTTCACCGTATCGCTCGAATTCACCGGTTCGGGAGCCGACTCGCTGGTGTGGAATCTGGGTGACGGAAATTTTATTTATAACGACACCCTGGTGAATTATACTTACACCAATCCGGGAACATATATCATTACCATGACAGCTTACGATACCGTGTGCGGAAATACGGGTACTTTTTCGGATACAGTGAGTTTTAATCCCAATACCACTACTGCCACCGCCAATGCTTCACCAAATGTTATTGCCTGTGATCCTCCCTATAATGTAAACTTTACCGGAAGCAGCACCCCCAACCACTACTGGAATTTTGATGACGGAAATATTTCCACGCAGCAAAACCCTTCCCACACTTTTACCACTATCGGGTTATATAACATCATGTATGTTGCCATTGACTCTTCCACCTGCAATATCTCCGATACGGCTTATCTAACGGTGGAAATACTTCAGTCGGAAGAATTTTCAGCAACATTCACACCTATTCCCCCGCAAGCCTGCCAGGATACCGTATATGTAAATGTTGCGTTTACCGGAACAGGTGCCGATTCGCTGGTGTGGGATATGGGTGACGGAACTATTTTTATTAATGATACAGCTGTAAGTTATTTTTATACCGTAACCGGATCCTATACACTTACTCTTTCGGCCTGGGATTTTACCTGCAGCGAAACCGGAACCGTGTCACAGGTAATTAATGTGGGCGAAGCGGGCATTAACGGGATAGTACAAATTCCCAATGTGTTTTCTCCTAACGGTGACGGGGTAAACGATGAATTCATCCTGTTCTTTGCCAACTATCCCACTACAGATCCCCTGCCCTATCTTGAATATTATCACGTAGAAATCTACGACCGCTGGGGATTAAAAATGTTTGAATCCGGAGATAATGTTAAACGCTGGAACGGAAAAGCAAAAGGAGATGCAGTGACGGAGGGAGTATATTATTACATCATGACCTACCAGCGCAGTTGCCTCGATCCGGAGCCGATTGTTACGAACGGGCATGTTACTGTTTCAAGATAACGTTTCATTGTCCAATTTCAATAGTATGCTGTTACAGGAAAGTTCAAGTTGTAAAATTGCATTAATTCCGCGAAAATCCGCGTCATCTGCGGGAAACAACTTTGCGTAATGTGGCTCCCGCAGATAGCGCAGATTTTCGCGGAAAAAACTCTCTTTAATAAATCATTTTGAAGTTAGATAAGGTATTTCTACCTTGGTGACATGTTTTCCCATTTAAAAGTAGTTGAACTCGCTTCAGTTCTTGCCGGGCCGGCAGCGGGAATGTTTTTTGCTGAACTGGGAGCCCAAGTCATTAAGGTAGAAAACAAAAAAACCGGTGGCGATGTTACCCGAAACTGGAAAAATAAAAACGAAGAAGCTTCTTCTCCCCTTTCCGCCTATTTTGCTTCGGTAAACTGGGGAAAGGAGCATATTACTCTTGATTATACAGACGCCACAGATCTCCAAAAAACAAAAGAGATACTGAAAACTGCTGATATTGTTATTGCCAATTTTAAACCGGGTGATGCCAAAAAATTCGGATTGGATTATACTTCTCTGAAAAAAGAAAATCCGGGCATCATTTACGGTAACATTACCGGTTTTGGAACTAACGATCACCGGGTTGCTTATGATGTAGTGCTGCAGGCTGAATCAGGTTTTATGTCAATGAATGGCACTTCCGAAAGCGGGCCGGTAAAAATGCCGGTGGCACTGATCGATGTGCTGGCCGCCCACCAGTTGAAAGAAGCGCTTCTATTGGCCCTGCTCAAAAAAGAAAAAACAGGAAAAGGAAGTTATTGCGAAGTATCGCTTTTCGATTCGGCTGTTTGTTCGCTGGTTAACCAGGCTTCCAATTTCCTGATGAGCGGAATGATACCAAAACCTGCGGGCTCACTTCATCCCAATATTGCACCCTATGGAGAAACATTTTTCACATCCGACAACCGGCAAATCGTTCTTGCCATTGGAAGTGAAGATCAGTTCCGCCATTTTGCTGAACAAACCGGTTTACAGGAAAAATTATTGCAACCTGAATTTTCTTCGAATGCATTGCGCGTAAAAAACCGTTCGGTGCTCGCATTGCTGATTGCTCCTGCCATAAAACAAATGAGTTGTGATGAATTTATGCAAAAAATGAAATCAAAAAATATTCCCTGTGGTGTGATCAAAAGCCTGGATGAAGTTTTTGCGGATGAAAAAACAAAATCACTGGTTATGGAAGAAACAATTAATGGTATTCTCACAAAAAGAGTAAAAACAGTTGCATTCAAAAAAGATTTTCTGAATGATTAAAATAATTCAGCCCTCCACGGAAAAAGAATGGAAAGAGTATTACCATCTCCGCTGGGAAACTTTGCGCGCACCGTGGAATCAGCCACAGGGAACGGAAAAAGACGATAAAGAAAACGAAAGCATCCATCTTTTTGCTTTGGAAAACGAAAAACCAATGGGCGTATGCCGCCTGCAATTCAATGATGAACAGGTGGCCCAGGTGCGTTTTATGGGAGTAGCTGAAGCAGCCCGCGGAAAAGGGACAGGACGTTTACTGCTGGAAGAAGCTGAAAAAATTACCCGCGAAAACGGAAGAAAAAAAGTGATATTGCAGGCACGCGATTATGCAGTGAAATTTTATGAGAACTGCGGATACACCATTACCGAAAAAACATTTTTGCTGTGGAACACTATCCAGCATTACCTGATGGAAAAATCAGTTCTTCACTGATTCCTTTTTTAAGATACTTTTCAGGAAATTTTCCAGCTTATTGGTTTCTTCATCACTCAACTGCACTCCGAATTTTACAGTCTTCTGCTGGTATTCGAAACCAAGGCGTTCACCACCAATTACCCAAAAAGAACGTTCCAACTCTTTGAAAAATGACTCTTCTTTTTCCATTTTTCCGAAGTTCCGGATATTGTCAAGAAAAAAAGAATAAGCCTTCCCGTATTTATTGATGGAGCGTTTATAGGTTAGCTTACCGTCTTCAATTTTTATCAACTCTACTCCTTTCCTCCTCCACATCCACACATAACCCACCCGGTATTCGTAATAGGCCCAAAAGGTGAGAAAAACGATCATATATAATTTCTCTTCGCGGGTATATTCCAAAAACAACTGAACAATAAAGATGATTCCAATGACTGTCCAGGCCAGCACCCAGGTGGTTAGTAATGTTTCTTTTCCCCTTTCGAGCCGGGGTGAAATGACTATAGTGGTATAGGCATCATGTTCCTTCCACGATACCCTGTCGGATAGCTTTTTAACCTTAGACATGGGGCAAAAATACCAGTTGTTAAAGAATTAACACCGTTTTATTTATAAACATTTCACCCCGAAACCCGATTTTCGCGGCTTAGGCATTATATTTGTTTTCCAATCGTAAAAACAACCGATTATGAAGAAGATTTTTGTACTGGCGATGGCATTGGCCTACTCCTTTTCCTCCCAATTGGCAAAAGCCCAGGAATACGAAGACCTGCAGGTTTTGTGGATCGACCAGAAATATGAAAAACTGGTGGCAAAAGCTGAAAAATATACTACCAGCGACAAAACCAAAAACGATCCGCTTCCCTATTTATATATGTGCAAAGCGCTTTACCGCATTTCGCAGGATGAAAAACTAAGAGAAAAAGAACAGTTTGTAAAAGCCGAAGGAGATGCCCTGAACTATGCTGTGAAGTACAAAAAGAAAGACAAAAGCGGTACTTATAAACAGGATGCCGATGCTTTTTTTGCTGAAATGAAAAAAACCATTTTCGAGCAAACCGAAAATTATTACGAAGCAAAAGATTATAAAAAAGTGCTGGCGCAAATGAAAAAAGTAGCTGTGTTTGATGACCAGAATGGTTCTGTATGGATTATGAAAGGCATTGCTGAAATGGAGCTAAAAAACAAAGCTGAAGCCCTGAAAAATTTTACTACCGGTTCGGAACTCATTAAAAAAATCAGCAACTATAATGAGTGGTATGAAGTTGACCAAAACTTTTTGCGCTACACTTTGATGGC
>JBMORL010000028.1:0-10362 GCA_049322335.1 Bacteroidota bacterium | reverse complement strand
CCTTTTTTTATGAAGAATGCATACATTTCATCACGAAGGGAATTAAAATAGCCGGAAGAATGTGCAGTTTCTATTTCCACAGCCAGAATAACACCTTTTGTCCGAATGTTTTTTACCCTCTTATTTGATTTTATTTTTTCAGAAAATTCCACATGTTGCTTTTCGATTTCGCTGATCCGCTGAAAAGTTTTTTCCGAAAACAGGTCAAGTGATGCACAGGCTGCTGCACATGCCAAAGGATTGGCGGTATAGGAATGTCCGTGGTAAAGCGCTTTGGTTTTATCATCACTGTAAAAAGCATCGTAAATGAATGGCCGGCAAACTGTAACACCCATCGGCATAAATCCACCGGTAAGGCCTTTGGAAAGGCAAATGATACCCGGCTTATTTTGCAGATGATCCGTAGCAAACATTTTCCCCGTTCTTCCAAACCCTGTAAACACTTCATCGGCAATGGTGACGATATTTTTTTTATGGCAAAAAGAGATCATTTTGTCCAGTACTCCTTCATCATATGTCACCATTCCCGCAGCAGCCTGGACTAACGGTTCGAAGATAAACGCAGCCACAGAATCATCCTGTGTGAGTTTTTCAAAATTGCTGAAATATTCTTCTCCAGCAGTTTTATCCGGAACAGGAATAAATTTTACTTCAAAAAAATTTTCTTCAAACGCATTGGTAAAAACTCCCCGGCCGCTTACCGACATCGAACCAAACGTATCACCATGATAAGCATTTTCAAATGCGATAACTTTTAATTTTTTTTTCCCGGTATTGGCGTGGTATTGTATCGCCATTTTCAGCGCCACTTCCACCGAAGTGGAACCATCATCTGAAAAAAATACTTTTGAAAATCCGGGAAGCAACTGCAGTAATCGTTCCGAGAGTTCGATAGCTTTGGGGTGTGTGAAACCGGCAAAGATGACATGCTCTAACTGGGCGGCCTGTTCCGAAATTTTTGCAGCAATATGCGGTTCGGCATGTCCATGCAGATTCACCCACCACGAAGAAACTGCATCGATGTATTTTTTTCCTTTATCATCCCACAATTCTGCTCCTTTTCCTTTTACAATGCATATATTTTCTCCTGCAGTTTTTTCCTGCGTGAAGGGATGCCAGATGTATGCTGAGTCTTTATTCACGGAAGTAAAAGTAATGAAAAGAAAAAAGAGCCGTTAAGCCCTTATCCATTATTACTGTTTGTTTATACCGAAGTGAAATTCATCATGGTCTGTTTTTTTTGAAGAATTTCATTCGGCATAATACCAGTTATTGGCCTGTTTAATAAATCAGTTTGGTATTATTTAATCTTTGATTACCGTATACCCCGGATATTTTGCTTTGTCGAATTTGAAATCTGCATCGTTTGCTGCCACATTGGTAGTGAGTTTGGTAAGCGTATAGGTTAACACTTCACCGTCTTTTCCTTTCACCACCACACTTTTCATCTCCATTTTGGTTTTATCTATTTTGATAATTACTGTATGGTATTTGCTTCCGGCTTTGGTGGGAAACAAATGAATTTCAGCAATCACAGATCCTGCCACCGTTTCTTCTTTAGCGAGTTTGTATTTGAAATCTTTTTCCCACAACGAAAACATTTTCGAAGGATCAAGTAAATCATCCTGGTCGGCACCCACTTTCGATTCATACACTTCTTTATCTCCGGTAAGAATGGTCCAGGTAGTCACCCCGTCACAGAGAATTTTCTGGTCGCCTACTTCCACTATATATTTGTTTCCTTTGATAGTGGCTTTTCCGCTTTGAGTTTCGTTTACCCCGTCTGACTTTTTTTCCAGTTTGGATGAAAATTCAACGGTAAAGCTGGTATAAGCCTTCATTTTCTTGCTCAGGTCGTCCAGGATAGCCTTGGCTTTGGGATCTTTATCCTGTGCTGAAATGGCGCTTACAAGTACAGATAATGAGGCTGTTAAGAGAAATGTGTTGATTGGTTTCATGATATATTGTCTTTATTTCCCTTTAGGTTATTCAAAAACTGTTCCAAAGCCTGCATATCCTTGAAAAGAACTTCGCGCGCTTTGCTTCCCTTAAAAGGCCCGATAATGCCGGCTGCCTCCAGCTGGTCGACAATTCGCCCGGCACGGTTGTAGCCGAGTTTGAGTTTGCGTTGTAAAAGTGAAGCTGATCCCTGTTGGGTTGACACCACGATCCTTGCGGCATCATCAAACAGATCATCGCGTTCGCCATCATCATCCACTCCACCTACATCTTCAGCATTTTCATCCACATATTCAGGTAAAAGGAATGCACTCGGATAGGCTCTTTGCGAACCAATGTATTCGGTTATTTTATCTACTTCAGGAGTATCTACAAATCCGCATTGAATTCTGATCAAATCATTTCCTGTGGATAACAACATATCTCCGCGTCCGATAAGTTGTTCTGCTCCACCGGCATCGAGAATGGTGCGTGAATCTATTTTGGAAGTTACGCGAAAGGCAATACGGGCCGGGAAGTTGGCTTTGATGACACCGGTAATAATGTTTACAGAAGGACGCTGGGTGGCGATAATAAGATGTATCCCGATGGCACGGGCTAACTGTGCGAGCCTTGCTATTGGTGTTTCCACTTCTTTTCCGGCTGTCATAATCAGATCGGCAAACTCATCTACTACCAAAACGATATAGGGTAAAAATTTATGTCCGTGTTCGGGATTCAGTCTTCGTGAAATGAATTTTGCATTGTATTCTTTTATATTTCTAACGCCTGCGTCTTTCAGCAATTCGTAGCGTGTATCCATTTCGATACACAGCGAATTAATGGTGTGTACCACTTTTTTATTTTCGGTAATAATAGCTTCATCGCTGTCGGGAAGTTTAGCGAGAAAGTGGCGTTCGATCCTGTTATAAACCGTGAGTTCCACTTTTTTTGGATCCACCAGCACAAATTTTACCTGCGAAGGATGTTTTTTATAGAGAATGGAAACAAGAATGGCATTCAGTCCAACCGATTTACCTTGTCCCGTGGCACCGGCCATCAGCAGGTGAGGCATTTTGGTGAGATCGGTGACGAAGGTTTCGTTGGAAATGGTTTTTCCAAGAACGAGCGGAAGTTCCATTTCTGCATTCTGGAATTTTTCACTGGCAATCACTCCGCGCATGGAAACCACTTCGGGTTTGGAGTTGGGTACTTCGATACCGATAGTTCCGCGGCCGGGAATGGGGGCGATAATACGAATGCCTAACGCTGACAGGCTAAGCGCAATATCATCTTCCAGGTTTTTTATTTTCGAAATTCTTACACCGGGAGCAGGAATAATTTCATATAATGTGACCGTGGGCCCGATGGTAGCTTTTATTTTTGAAATTTCGATATTGTAATTTTTCAGCGTATCAAGGATCCTGTTTTTGTTCATTTCCAGTTCTTCCTTGTTGATGGTGATACCGCTTCCCTGCCCGTAGCTTTCCAGCAGGTCGATAGAAGGAAGTTTGTAGGAGGACAATTCAAGTGTAGGATCGTATTCACCAAATTCCTCGAGCCGTTTTTTAATTTCTTCTTCGGTTAGTTCACCAGAGCCTTCTTCATTTATTTCCACCACCAGCTCTTCGGGATTACCGGAAACTTTTTCGGTTTCTGTTTCCTCCGTCTCCTCTTCTGTTTCCACTACTTCCCGTATCATTTCCACTTCGGGTTCATCATGAATAATCTCCAGTGGTTCGGCTTTCAGTTTATCGGAAGGAGAGATTTTTTCAGACAAATCAATAGCCTCGCTTTTTTGTTCTTCGATAATCTCTTCTTCTTTGATCGGGTTATAGACATTTGTTTTGGGGATGCCGTTTTCATCTTCAGTCTCTTCTTCCTCTTCTTCTCCTTCCACCGGCAATGGTTTTTTACGTACGAACGAGGGATTGAAATAAAATACAATTACCATAAAATAAGCCATGGAAATAAGAAGCAGTGCTCCTATTTTCCCGAGTGATCCGATCATCCATTCATTAAGGTGAAATCCGAAAGCACCGCCCAGCCAGATATAATCACCGGTATGAAAAAGATAACCTAACGTGGTGGAGATAAGTGTTAGTCCGAGTATGGAAAGTTTCACCATTCGTTTTACAGGCAACAGGTTGATCCGGGTAACGCCTTTGAAACCGAATACAAAAAAATTGATGATAAAAATAAATGAGGCTACTCCAAACCAGCGGTGAATGAATTGATGAGAAAGCAAAGCCCCGAGTTTTCCCAGCCAGTTTTCTACTTTCACATCACCGGATGAAAAAAGAAAACTGAAAAATCCGGCAGAATCCACTTTATCCTGGTCGGCTTTCCAGGTAAAAAGATAAGAGGCAAAAGCAATCAGCAGGTAAAGTGAAAAAAGTATCAGTGCTCCGCCCAGCATTTTGTGGAATCGTTCATCCTGCAAAAAACCGGTAACGTTTTTTTTAAGTGCCGATTCTTTTTTAGGAGATTTTTCTTTTGCTTCGCGCGGTTTTTTTTCTTTTTTTTCCTTCTTCTCCGCTTTTTCTTTTTTAGCCGGTTTTTCTTCGGTCAGTTCAATTTCCGGTTCCTTCTCTTCTTCAGAGGGAGGAGGCGGAGAGATGAACCTGTTTTTCTTTTCGGCCATAATAGAAAAATATCCTCTAAAGGTACAGGTATAACAGCAAGGGAATTGTACCGGCAATACCGGTGTATGAACAGGGGAATGTTAAAATAAAGTCTTTGAAATTATCCTCCCATGGAAGGGAATTCGCTGTAGGGTTTTACTTCGTAACCTTCGGGGATATCGAAGTATTTATCAGAAATTTTTTCTTTGCTTACTGACTTCACAGTAGTGAGAATGGTCATTCCGTTGGCTTTGATTGAATATTCCATTGGAAAACCTTTCAGTTCACCGAAATTTTTTCCGCCAGCAGCCTGTATCTGATCAGTAAACCAGATAACGGTGGTTTCATCGCCTGATTTCATCTCAGCTTTTTTACAGGTAAATCCGGCAATATCTTTTGTTTCCTCAGAATAAACGATTTCGGGTTTATCAATTCCTTCCTGTTGTTTTTTCATGTCTTCAGCGGTGAGTTTATACGCGTTTTTCATTCCCATCATGTCAAGTACAATAACCATCGTATTGGCTTTGGAATCGATGATGGTGATCGTATTTCCAAAACCGGTGGGTTGTTCTGCCCGCGATTTTTTTCCTTTCACATACATGGTCATTTCTTTGGGAAACATAGAGGCATATGCTTCATATTCGGCAGGCATATCTTCATACTCGAGCGAGTATACCAGTTTTCCTTCGAAAGTGGCCTCAGCAGAAGTTGCATTTTTGGATGTTTTGCAGGATACAATAACAAACAAAAAGGCTATGGGAAACAGAATTTTATTCATGAAAAAATTATTTGTGGGAAAAGAAAAACAAAACTAATGAAAATGAAAAACCGCGGGAATTAAAAAAAGTTAATGTTATTCTACAAGAGTTCTGAACATCTCTTCCATTTCCTTTTCCAGTTCATCATAGGGAACTTTTTTGAAATTGGATGGAACTTCAAAATCCGAATCTTCCAGCGGTGCCGGGTCGAATTTGGTGGCGGTAAAACGCATTCTTAATCCATAACGGTCGAGTTCATATCCCAGCAAAACTCCTTTTATTTCATTATAGGGATTGAACCAGTTAGCGTTTTCAATGTTGATGTCTTCGGTATAATAAAGTGTAACATCAGGTTGTGATATTTCCTCGAATACGGCCATACTTTTTATACAGAAAAACCCGGCAACACTATCTGCTTCATTGGTATGCATATAAATGGGCTGAGGAAACTGGTCTACCATTTTTTTCACTTGTTCATCGCTGGGTTCGGCATATTTTCTTCGTGTACCAAACTGGAATAATACTTTCATTTTCTTTTCCGCGCAGTCTACAATAAAAATGGTGGAAAAAGCTTTTCCTTTTTTAACCTCTGTACGAATCTTATTGTCTTTAAATTTCATGGTCATTTTATCGGGCAGCATACGCGCCATGAAGCCTGATCCCTGGTAATAGGGATATTCTATTTCGAATGTAAAAGTGCCTTCGGTGGGACGATTATCGCCACTACAGGATGCCAGGAATGCCACGATACAAGCAAGGCTGAGTTTTTGGAAGAGGGAAAATCGTGGCATGCAGGTTTTTTAAATCGGCAACAAATATATTATTATTTTACAGAAACGTACGGGCAACCCCAAATTAGTAGCCCAGTATTTTCAGCATCGATTTGGCACTTTGTTCCTTGGCAAACAGGCGGGTGTATATTTCACCATTTTCGTCTCTGTCTATCAGCACATGTTTGGGTGAGGGAATAAGGCAATGTTTTATTCCTCCGTAACCACTCAGCGATTCCTGGTAGGCACCCGTATGGAAAAAACCGATGATGAGTTCTTCTTTTTTATCGAATTTGGGAAGAAATACCTGGTTATCGTGCGCTTCCGAATTATAATAATCCTGGCTGTCGCAGCTAAGTCCGCCAAGGTTAACACGCATATACTCCTTATCCCAGTTATTGAGGGCAAGCAGTATAAACCGCTGGTTAATTCCCCAGGTATCGGGTAAAGTAGTGATGAAGGAGTTATCCATCATGTACCATGTTTCGCGGTCGTTTTGTTGTTTGGCACCCATTACAGAATAGATGTTTGCCCCGCTTTCACCTACTGTAAATGAGCCAAATTCAGTAAAAAGATTCGGTTCATGTACTCCTTTCTGCAGGCAAAACTTCTTTATTTGCTCCACTATCTGCTCAATCATATACTCATAGCTATACTCAAAATTGAGCGAGTTTTTAATGGGCAAACCTCCCCCGATATTCAATGTATCAAGCGTTGGGCATACCTGCTTGAGACGATAATAGACATTAAGACATTTGGCCAGTTCGCTCCAATAATAGATGTTGTCTTTAATACCTGTATTGATAAAAAAGTGAAGCATCTTTAGTTCAAACTTAGGATCGTTCTTAATCTCGGCATTATAGAAATCGATGATATCGATATACCTGATTCCCAAACGGGAGGTATAAAAATCGAAAGTTGGCTCTTCTTCTGATGCTATACGGATACCAATCTGGGTCTTCTTCTTTAGCTTCTTTTTATACACTTCAAGTTCTTCTTTATTATCCAAAACCGGAATAAGATTCTCAAATCCCTGGTTTATAAGGTCTGATATCTGGTCGGTGTAGAGTGATTTCTTAAATCCATTACAAATCACGTAGTGGTCTTTCTTTAAAAAACCTTTTTGATGAAGTTCTTTCACAATATACATATCGTAGGCCGAAGAAGTCTCTATATGTCCTTCATTTTTAAGCACTTCCTCCAAAACAAATGAAAAATGAGAGCTTTTGGTGCAATAACAGTAAGTATATTTACCTTTGTAATCTACTTTAGCCATGGCCACATTAAACATGGTTTTGGCTTTCTGAATCTGGCCAGCGATCTTGGGCAGATAAGTAATTTTAAGCGGGGTTCCGTACTGTTCTACGATATCCATCAAGGGTATATCATAGAAATAAAGTTCATTATCCTTCACCTGGAATTCCTCAGTCGGAAAGTCGAAGGTTTGTTTGATTAGAGCTAAGTAGGTGTTTTCCATGTAGTTGAATATTTAAGTCGATTACATTTGTAAAAAACTGGCGATGTAAGTCACCCGGATTTTACAAGAGGAACAAAAGTAAAGAAATTAATAACATGAGTTTGTTAAGTATCATAGAAATTAAGTCGGAAATTGGAGCCGGAACACGCGGAGCCAGTTTGGGGCCTGATGCTATAAAAGTGGCCGCCCTGAATTCAGGTAATGATATGTTCCATAAATACCGGCCTGTACATGTTCTCACTGAAAATCATCTTCTCAATACTCCTATAACTACTCCCTGGGGAAAACGGATCTCTGCTTTGGCAAGGATATTTGACCGGTCGTGTAAAGCAGTAAGCAGCGAAATGGAGAAAGGAAAGTTTGTATTGGTGATGGCAGGTGATCACTCTACTGCGGGAGCCACCATAGCCGGAATTAAAAAAGCGAATCCCGATAAACGATTGGGAGTGATCTGGATCGATGCACATGCCGACCTTCATTCGCCCTACACTACTCCATCGGGTAACCTTCACGGAATGCCATTGGGAACGGCTTTGGGATATGATAATCTCGAGAACAAGATTAATGAAATAAAGGAAGAGACAAGGCAGGGCTGGGAAAAATTGAAAAACACCGGGGGAATTTGCCCGAAAATACAACCCGAAGATCTTTTGTTTATCGGGGTACGCGATACCGAACCGGCAGAAGATTTTATCATCAGGGAGAAAAAAATAAAAAACATTACCGTAGAGGAAGTACGGAAAAAGGGAACGAAGCAAATTATTACCGAAGCGAAAAAATACCTTGACAAATGCGATATCATTTATGTTTCATTTGATGTGGACAGCATGGATCCCACCATTTCCCGCGGAACAGGAACGCCCGTGCCGGGAGGAATTACCATAGAAGAAGCCCACGAACTGAACATCGGTTTGGCAGAATGGAATAAAACCGTTTGCTTTGAGATAGTGGAAGTGAATCCTTGTTTGGATGATAAAATAAATAAAATGGCAGAAGTAGCTTTCAGCATCGTGGAAGATGTGGCGGAAGTGATTGAAAAAAGAAATTGAAATGGAACCGGAAAATAGTTTAACGGAAAAAGTCATTCAGGCAGCATCCGGAATATTCGGAATTGAAATAGATGCAACTTCAGTACAATTCCAAAAAACCAAAAAAGAATTTGAAGGAGATATCACGCTGGTGGTTTTTCCACTTACCAAATTTATTAAACAAAACCCGGAATCTATAGCCAACTCCATTGGTAAATTTTTGCAGGAAGAATCAGAATGGGTTGTGTCTTTTAACGTGGTAAAAGGATTTCTTAATCTTGTTATTTCAGATCAATGGTGGAATAGTGTCCTGAAAAACTCTTCTCAAAAAAATTATGGTTTTGCATCCGCTTCCACCGGAAAAAGTTATATGGTGGAATATGCTTCGCCCAATACCAACAAACCACTTCACCTCGGGCATTTAAGAAATATTTTTCTCGGGCATTCAGTAGCTGACATTCTTAAAGCCAATGGCCACTCCGTTATAAAAACACAGATCATCAACGACCGCGGCATCCACATTTGCAAATCGATGCTGGCCTGGGAACAATCGGGTAAAAATGAAACCCCTGAAAATTCCGGAATAAAAGGTGATCATCTCGTTGGAAAATATTATGTAGAGTATGATAAAAAATACAAAAAAGAAATAGAAGAATTAGTAGCCGGGGGAATGACAAAAGACGAAGCGGAAAAAAAAGCTCCTTCCCTTCTCGCTGCTCAGGAATTATTAAGAAAATGGGAAAACGGTGATGAAGCCACCATCGCCCTATGGAAAAGAATGAACGGATGGGTGTATGACGGTTTTGATGTGACCTATAAAAAAATAGGAACAACTTTCGATAAACTGTATTACGAAAGCGATACATACCTGCTGGGAAAAGATATTGTAGAAGAAGGACTCAGTAAAAAAGTTTTTTTCAAAAAAGAAGACGGATCAGTATGGTGTGATCTTACAGCCGATGGCCTCGATCTGAAACTGGTGTTGCGCTCTGACGGAACTTCTGTTTACATCACTCAGGACATCGGAACAGCCGTGTTGCGTTACAAAGAATTTCCCGGCATAAACGGAATGATTTACACCGTAGCCACCGAACAGGATTATCATTTTAAAGTTTTATTTCTCATCCTGAAAAAACTCGGTTATGCTTTTGCGGATGAATGTTATCATTTATCATACGGACTGGTGGAGCTCCCCACCGGCAGGATGAAAACAAGAGAAGGAACTGTGGTAGACGCAGATGAAATGATGGATGAAATGATAGCCGAAGCAGAGAAAAAAACCATTGAGCTGGGAAAACTTGATGAAGTGCCGGTGGAAAAACGTCACGAATTATTTGAAATACTCGGACTCGGAGCATTAAAATATTTTATTCTGAAAGTAGACCCGAAAAAAAGAATGGTGTTCGATCCTTCAGAGTCCATCGACTTCCAGGGAAATACAGGCCCGTTTATACAATATGGTTACGCAAGGATTCAATCTGTATTAAGAAAAGCGAACCTCAGCGAAACGGATTTTTCTTCTTCTGTTTTATTGTTAAAGGAAGAAAAGGAAGTGATGAAACTCATTGGTGAATATCCGCAAATACTGAAAGAAGCAGCGCTCAACTATAGTCCCGCACTTATTGCCAACTACATTTACGAACTGGTGAAAACGTTTAACCATTTTTATCAGTCGGTACCCATTCTCAAAGAAGAGAACAAAGACAAACTTCATTTAAAAATTGCCATTTGCCGCTCCACCGCACAAATTGTGGAATCGGGACTGGG
>JBMORL010000027.1:0-24883 GCA_049322335.1 Bacteroidota bacterium | reverse complement strand
CAAACCAAAGTACCCTTCATCTTCCCGTTTTTCCCTCAAAATCTTTTACTCACTTTCCCATTAACCCGTACATTCACCGCGTGAAAAAGGTATTGCCTTTACTGATCTTACTGACGCTTCTTCAATTTACCAATGTGGTGGATTTTATGATCGTTATGCCTCTTTCTCCCCACCTCATCGACATCTTCCACATCGACTCTGCTTCCTTTAACTGGATTGTGGCTTCGTATGGTATCAGTTCTGCGGTGTCGGGTTTTGTTTCCGCCCTGTTCCTCGACCGGTTTAACCGGAAAACCGCTTTGCTTGTTACCTACACCGGTTTTATTGCCGGCACATTCTTCTGCGCATTTGCATGGAATTTTGAATCGATGATCATCGCCCGCATTTTTACCGGGTTGTTTGGTGGCATCATAGGCGCACAATCCATGACCATCATTGCCGACCTCGTTCCCTTCGAAAAACGGGCTACGGCAATGGGAATTTTCATGTCGGCTTTTGCTGTAGGCTCTATTATTGGCGTTCCGGCCGGGTTGTTTATTGCCAACCTGTGGGACTGGCACATGCCTTTTATCTGCATTGCTGTTCTCAGTGTTCCCATTCTTGTTCTTTGCTGGTTTTTGATTCCTGATCTTAAATCGCATTTGAAACCGGGAGAAAAAAACAAGCTGATGGATGTGTTTGACGGAATCAGGAAAAGCCGCAACCAGCAATTTGCCATTTTATCGATGTTCATTCTTATGCTCGGGCATTTTATGGTGGTTCCGCAGGTGGCTAACTATATGCAAAAAAACGTAGGATTCAGCAATGAAGATATTTTATGGATCTATATTGTGGGAGGCATCACTGCGTTTATCTCATCTCCGTTAGTTGGCAAACTGGCTGATAAAAAAGGAAAAGCAAAAATATTTTTTATCTTCACTTTTCTCACCTTTATTCCCGTCACCCTAATCACCCATCTCCGGCCCATTCCGTTATGGGAGGTGCTGGTGGTTACTTCCATCTTTTTTGCCTTTTCCAGCGGCCGATTTTCGCCCCTGCAGGCCATTATTTCCGAAACTGTAGAACCTCAATACAGGGGAGGATTTATGAGCATCGTTTCCTCCATCCAGAGCCTCGGACTGGGACTGGGTTCGCTGGTTACTTCGTTCATAATTTACGACAGTGCCAGGGGGGAAATTGTGAACTTTAATATAGCCGGTTATGTGTGCATGGCCATTACGGTTTTCGCCATGCTTTCGGTATCCATGATAAAGCTTCCAAAAAAGTAGAAAATCGCGTATTTTTCATTTATACCAAATAATATTCCGGGTTGTCTGCACAGTGAGATTTATTTGTTAATAATTCCCCCATGTTTTCGTAACCTAAAAAATCACGTTTCGTTTCATATAATAAGCAATTTTAAGGGGTATATCCTTCGGTTGCATTTCCTTCATGTATCGTATAAATTGTTAACGCATGAGACAACTAAAAATAACCAAACAGGTCACTAATCGCGAAACCCTTTCGCTGGATAAATACCTCCAGGAAATAGGGCGTGTAGAACTTATTACTGCCGAAGAGGAAGTAAATCTTGCGAGGCGAATAAAGGAAGGCGACCAGAAAGCCCTGGAAAAACTCACCAAGGCCAACCTGCGTTTCGTGGTATCTGTTTCCAAGCAATACCAAAACCAGGGGCTTACCCTTCCCGACCTGATTAATGAAGGAAACCTGGGGCTGATAAAAGCCGCCCAGCGTTTTGATGAAACCCGCGGATTCAAATTTATTTCATACGCTGTATGGTGGATCCGCCAGTCGATTTTGCAGGCGCTGGCTGAACAGTCGCGTATCGTTCGCCTTCCGCTGAATAAGATCGGAAGTATCAATAAAATCAATAAAGCTTTTTCGAAACTGGAGCAAACCTACGAACGCATTCCTACCAGCCACGAACTGGCGGAAGTGTTGGAAATTACTCCCGAAGAAGTGAAAAATGCGATGAGTTACTCGGGACGGCACGTTTCGATGGATGCCCCGCTGAAAGAAGGTGAAGACGACAGCAGCAATATGTATGACGTGCTGATGAGTGATGATAGCCCCAAACCCGACAACGCACTGCTGAAAGACTCACTCCGAAAGGAAATAGAACGTTCGCTTACCACCCTCACTCCCCGCGAAGCAGACGTGGTGAGATTATATTTCGGATTAAGCGGTAATCACCCGCTGACACTCGAAGAAATTGGCGAAAAATTTGATCTCACACGCGAACGCGTGCGCCAGATAAAAGAAAAAGCCGTGAGACGATTGAAACATACCTCGAGAAGCAAGTTATTGAAAGCTTATCTGGGAGGATGAGGGATTTAAAATTTTGAGAAGTTGAAAAAAGTGAGATGGCCTGCTTTAACTTTATTTTTTAAAGTTTCCCATTTAGCATTTATGAATAATTGAATGAAGAATAACGAATGATAAGTTAAGAAATAAAAATTCAAAACTCGTTATTCGCTATTCTAATATTCGTTCATTCATCTTTACCTCATTTAAAACATGGGTAAAATGAAGTTTCAGGATTTCAACATCTAAAATTAAAAACCTCTATTTTATAATTTGCTCCGCCCAATCCATCGCCAGTTTCAATTGTTCTTCATGTGTAAGAAAAGTGTTATCGATAACACGTGCATCTTCAGCCTGTCGCAGCGGATTTTCTTCGCGGGTAGTGTCTTCGAAATCGCGCATATATAAATTCTCGGCTACTTCGTCCATGGTAATATTAAGCCCTTTTGCCTTTAATTCTTCATATCTTCTTTCTGCACGGGTGTGTTTATCAGCCGTCATAAATATTTTTAACTCCGCATCCGGAAAAACCACGGTTCCGATATCCCGTCCATCCATTACCACTCCTTTGTTTTTTCCCATTTCATGCTGAAAAACAACTAACTTTCTGCGTACTTCCTTTATGAGACTGATGTAACTCACATGTTTGGAAACTTCCATACCCCGTATTTCGCTTTCCACATTTTCTCCATTCAGAAAAGTTTCAGACCGCTGGGTGTCTGAGTTATAATGAAAACGGATGGATATTTTTCCAAGATCAGCGATCAATTCATCTTTCATGATGAAATTGTCTTTGATGTATCCTTTTCGAAGGCAATACAAAGCTATAGCACGGTACATGGCACCCGAATCCACATAAATATAGCCAAGGTGTTTGGCTAATTGCTTGGCCAGCGTACTTTTTCCGCACGAGGAATATCCGTCAATGGCAATATTTATTTTTTTCTCCACGGGAAACAAAGATAAGGGAATAGTTGAAAGTTGAGAAAGTTAGCGAGTTGAGAAAGCAGGTGAGTTGAGAATGTGATTATTGAAAGAAAAAAACCTGCGTGAGTAGCTTTGCGGAGCGGAAAGTTGAAACCGAAGACCCGGGAGTATGGCATCAGAACTTTCAAAACTTGTAACTAAATCACCTCAGCATTTTACGCACGAAGGCCACTACAAAATAACTCATCATAAACACTCCGCAAAAACCCTCCACACAAGCTACCCAGCGGATGAAGCCATAGGGAAAATAATCTCCGTAACCGATAGTAAAAAATGTAATGGCGCTGTAATAAAGTGAAAGGGCAACAGAACTGAGCGGTTCGGGTTCGGCCAGCCCGGTTTGTATTTCTGAACCGGTTATAAAGGGAAGTACCATATACATTACACTAAAAAATAAATATACCAGCATCATACTTCCCAGCACACGAACAGGTGAAGTGGCATACAATCCCATACGGTCGAAGATGAGTTTTTGTGCAAAATAAGAAGGTGCGGCCCACCACTTTTTCTTATTGAGTTCGCGGTAATGTTTCAGTTCAAACCGTTTGAATTCTACATAAGCAGCGTCTTCATCGTTATACTGACCGCTGGAATTAAAGTCTTCCTTCAGCATCCTGAACTGCTCTGCTTTTTCAATATTGCTGGTATCCGCCTGTGCAGTGATCATCCTGTAGCAGTGATTATCTTCCCAGTCGATAAATATTTTTCCCAGGTTTCGCGCACCGGCAAGATTCAGTTCATTTATTTCTACTTTCGAAAATCCGGGTTTGAGGTCGATAATGTCTTTGATAACGGTATTGGAAAGATCTATTTTTTCGCATTTGTTGACGCGGAGGTCGAGGTAATTGTTCAGCTGGCATGATTTGAAAGAAATACCTTTGAGACCGGAATTGAAAAAAGAGAGTTTTCCGCGCCCGAATTCAGCATTTTCAAAATTAAGTTCTTCTTCGAAAACCGAAAGTTCAAATGAAACATTGGCTTCACCGAAAATAGCTTTTTTAAAACTTTTTCTTCCTTTTCCCCCTTCAGTTTCTTCGAAATTAATTTCACCATTACCGAAATTGGTCCGGGTGAATTCCATTTTTCCCTCACCAAATTCCACTCTGCGGAAATCTACTTTCTGTCCGCCAAAACGTGTTTTATCAAAACTGATGTCTCCTTTTCCGAACCGTGCAAAATGAAAATCGACATTTCCTCCAAAATCAACGGCTTTAAAATTTACTTTCCCTTCTCCAAAATGAGTATTAACAAACGACACATCTCCTTCGCCAAAAATGGCACTTTCGAAACTGATACTGCCTTTTCCGAATTCGGTAAACTGGAAATTTACACTTTCATTTCCGAAATTGACGTTGGAAAAATCGACATCAATATCTTTAAAAATACTTTTATAAAACACCACTCCCCCGCTGGCAAAATGCGAATTCACAAAATCAGCTGAAATACCGTCAAATTCGGCATACGAAAAATCGGTATTGTCTTCATTCTCGAAAAAAGCATTGATTGCCGAAAATTGTTTGATGGGAATCATCTGCATCTTTCCCTGTCCGGATTTTGCCCTGAATTCTGCCAGTGAAAAATTCTTTACATAACAGTTATCCAAATGAATAATGCCTTCGCTGCTGAGTTTGGAATAAATTGCTTCCGGGTCGGCCACCCCGTATTTTTCGCTAAAAATGAGTTTGTGATTGCGGTTAAAAAATCTGACATGTGCGGTTTGCTTATAGGACAACTCTCCCGAAACAAACGTTTCATCAAGAATCTCTGTCGAATAGGAATGATACTGCCTTGCCATGACCGGTTTTCAGGTATGAAAGTAGGGAAAAAGGTTGAATCCCGATGCTGCGAACCCTCCTTTGGCGGGCAGGCAGGACAAGTGTTAAAGGTTGAAAGTTGAAAAATTGGGAAAGTTACGGGGCTGAGAAAGTTACCAGGCCGGGAAAGCTGAGCGAATTAATCTGCTTTATTTGAATGTAGTGGCGAGTAGCGACTCGCCCGTACTTTTCGGGAAGAAAACCAGTCTGTTGGTGAGTTTTTTGAAGGACCGGAATCAGCTATTCTTCACAATAAGCAGGGTAACATACAGCAACAGGAAGGCAATCACCCCGATTAGCGTATACATAATAATACGGTTTTCTTCGCGGGGCGGCATAAAACCCGTGAGTTTCACATCCCACCACTGTCTTTTTCTGTCTCTTCCTTTCATAAAATGAAATTATTTGGTTTCTGCCAGTTTTTTAATGGTTTCGAAAAACACATCTTTTTCCTGGTAACCTTTAATGATGGACATACGCTGCTCTTTTTCATTGAGCACTACGAAACTGGGGTACGACATATTTCCATCCAGCAGTGAAATAGCCAGTTCATGCGCCTTGTATTCGGTTTTGTATTTGAATGTGTAGTTATTATAAACGATAGGCGTTTGCGATTCGGCATTGAACTTTACCGCATAAAAATTATCGTTCATGTATTTAATTACTTTCTCATCAGTAAAGGTTTTTTGGTCCATCACCTTACACCATCCGCACCAGCTGGTGTAGAGGTCGACAAATATTTTTTTGGGTTCCTTTTTATTGGCTTTGATAGCATCTTCCCAGCTCATCCATTTGATCTGGGCCTGCGAAAACTGGATTCCGCAAAAAACAAGGGTTAGGAACAGGATGCTTTTTTTCATGGTGTTTTGTTTATTTAAAGACATTTATATAACAACAAAGTTGCTTCAAAATCTGTGCCCGGATGCTGTTAAAATTCGTTAAGCGGTAATAAATTCCTTTAATTTTTCGATCATTGCAGCGGGTGCGGCACAAGGGCGGTTACTGGCTTTACTTATAAAAACCAGGGTAGTTTCACCGGTATTGAGCAGTGTCCCTTGTTCGTTATAGGTTTCATAATCAAAGTGTATACGGGCAGCCGGAAGGGATTTTATAATGGTTTTGATGGTGAGCAGATCGTCATAATAAGCCGGTTTCAGGTATTTGATCTTAAACTCCAGCACGGGAAGCATAATCCCTGAGTCTTCGAGCGATTTGTAACTCATCCCCAGCCCGCGTAATGCCTCTACACGGCCCACCTCAAAGTATTGGGCATAATTTCCATAATAACAATAGCCCATCTGGTCGGTTTCGCCATAACGGACGCGGATCTTTGTTTCGGAGATGTACATGAGGCAAAGATAGCGTTATCGGTAAAATGCAAAAATGCCGAATGACAGAACTACGATGTGGGGTTAAAAGACGATATCCGTTTCCGGAATTATGAAGTGCGGATCACCTGCCTGCCAATGCGCGGGCTAATGTGACGGCAGACAGGAACTATTTTTGATTACATAATTTGTGATTTTTGATATAATACAATTCAAAAATCACAAATTATGTAATCAACACTCGTACAATCTGCATTTTGGTGACTAATAACCAATGACTCATAACCACTGTCCATTTCACTCACTAAACGTCTTCAGCCATTTTATTGCTTCTTTTTTATGGAGAAAAACAGCAGTAGGCATTATTGGTTTATGAAATTTGAGATAGAAATTGGCGATAATTTTTTGTGATAACCGGTTAACAAGAATAGCATCGGCAATGGTGTATTTATTGGCGTTGTCGGACGAAACATACTTTCTGAGTTCGGGAGTTACATCAGAATTTTCTTCCGGATCATAGAGATATAAAAACTTTTTTCCTTTCCCCACTTTTTTAATCAGCTCCAGTCCGGCAAAAAAATCTTCGAGATCAATACTCTGGTCTTTTTTAAATATAATATGCACAATGCCGTCCGAACGAAAACGGAAAACCAGCTTCTCCTGTTCAAAGCATTTAACCTTTATCGTAGTTTTCTTCTTTATAAAAGTTGATTACTAACCTGTTACAAGATACAAAAGAAAGCTGCACCATCAAATAAAGAATTGAGTTTTTAACGATTCCTGTGAAGCTATCATTCGTATTTTTGAGGCATGTTAAAAGCCATAGCCTTTATAAAAGCTGCCCGTTTACGAACGCTTCCCCTTTCCTTTTCCGCTACCATCACGGGTTCGGCACTCGCCTTGTTTGCCGGCATAAAAGATATCACCGTAATTGTTCTTTGCCTTGCCACTACCCTGTTCCTGCAAGTACTCTCCAACTTTGCCAACGATTATGGTGATTTTGTAAAAGGAACCGACAACCGGCAACGCGTAGGGCCATCACGCACATTACAATCGGGAGAGATTACAAAAAATGAAATGAAAACAGCTATTCTCCTGGTGATTTTACTTTCGCTGGCATCGGGCACATGGCTGGTATATGAAGGAACCAAAGGCATGGGGAAAGATGATTTTATTTTTTTCATGGTGCTCGGTTTAGGCGCTATTGCCGCAGCAGTTTTTTATACCGTGGGAAAAAAAGCATACGGTTATCACGGCATGGGCGATGTATTTGTTTTTCTTTTTTTCGGACTGGTGGGCGTAACCGGATCGTTTTATCTGCAGGCGCGGCTATTTGATGTTTGGATATTACTCCCCGCTTCTTCCATTGGTTTTTTCAGTGCCGGTGTTTTAAATCTTAACAATATGCGCGACCATGTAAACGATCACGCCTCGGGAAAAAACACACTGGTGGTGAAAATGGGATTTGAAAAAGCAAAATATTATCACTTGTTTTTACTTTTTGCAGGAATTATTGCAACAGTAATCTTTATAATGAAAAACTATTCTTCTCCCTGGCAATTTATTTTCCTGGCTATATTGCCCTTGTTATTTAAAAACGGGATGACAGTAATGCGTTCCAGCGATCCCAAACAACTCGATCCGCTGCTCAAACAACTGGCCATTACTACCTTTTTATTTTCACTTTTACTGGGATGCGGATTATACATTTCAACACAAAATTTATGAGCAAATCGTTTTCCACTTTTATGTTGCATCCCTGGCATGGGATTGATGTTCATGAAAAATCACCTGAAACCGTAAATGCATTTATCGAGATCGTTCCGTCTGATACGGTGAAATATGAAATTGATAAAAAAAGCGGAATATTGAAAGTAGATCGTCCGCAAAAATTTTCGAATGTAGTGCCGGCACTTTATGGTTTTATTCCGAAAACCTATTGCGGAAACGAAGTGGCCAAACACTGCATGAAAAAAACAAAAAAGAAAAACATAAAAGGCGATGGCGACCCGCTGGATATTTGTGTGCTGAGCGAACGTGTTATTCCACATGGAAATATAATTGTGCAGGCCATTCCTGTTGGCGGATTGCGGATGATTGATAAAAATGAAGCAGACGACAAAATTATTGCTGTAATGAAAGACGATGCGGTTTACGGACAGATTACCGATATCAGCCAGTTACCCGAAATGCTCGTAAAACGATTGCAACATTATTTTCTTACCTACAAAAATATGCCCGGAGAAAAAAACCGCATTGTAGAAATTACACACACCTATACTGCCAAAGAAGCAAAAGAAATTATCGGGTGCAGTTTGGAGGATTACAGGAAGATGGTGAAGGAAGGGAAATAATGGTTGATATGATCCTTTACAAATCTCAAAAGCATATTTCACTAGCAATGTAAGGCCGGGCCTGTTGCGGACTCTGACGTATAGAGACCCCGGGTAATTTTATTGTTTTTTCTTATTCGCGTAATACGATTTTGTCATTGTTTTTCCGGAAACAGTGAAATTGATGGTATAAGCAAAACCGAGCACTTTCATTTCAAATTCATTGGTAAAAATGATCAGTTCATTATACCCTTGTTCATTCGGTTGCAATTCGTAAACAGTTCTTGAGCTGGCTCCACCCAAATCTTTTGCGAGATTTGATTTTTCCCCGGTGATTTTTTTACCGATCTCCAGCGAAAATTTAGGTTGAACACTGTCGTTGATAATAATGAATTCCCCGTCATACCAAATTTTCGCGACTGAAAGGGTTTCATATATTTCATTATTACGTGTCCAGTTCTGGTAACCCGAAATATAAAGATCCATATTTTTTTCATCCGGAATTTTTTTAACCGGTGCAACAGTGGCAACAGAAGTATCCGTTGGTTTTGTTTTTTCCTCAGCCGTTTCACTGTTACAGGATGAGCCATACACAAGTGTTAGCAAAAATGTAAAATGAATTAGTTTTGTTTTCATTGAATGTGAATATTAAAATTTAAAACTGATCTGCCCGCTCTAATAGTTCGGATGGACGAATATTCATTTCAGAAATCCGGCCAGAGGGATCCACCAGTATATTCCTGGGCAAACCCTGTATAAATAATTCTTCGTTGATTTCGGTAGTGGAGTATCCATTCAGCCATTGGATATCATATTTATCTAAAAAAGATTTTATTTTTTCTGCATCTTCATTATAATTTAAACTCACAATCGTAAACTTATCCGGATAACCGGAATGAATTTTTTTTAAATCCTCCACTTCCTGGCGACAACCGGAACACCAGCTCGCCCAGAAACTAAGATATAAATACTTATGTCCATCGAGGTAATTATAGACAGATGTTTTCTTGCCGGAAAATAATTGAAATGCATAGTCGGGAATAGTTTCGCCTTTTGTAATCCGATCTTCTATCTTATCTGCTAAAGCCGGTTTAATTAAAACCGATGTGCCGTTATCAGGCACTTCCATTATTTCAAAAGCATACGATCCTCCCTGGAAATACGTAATGGAATCGAGAACAACGGCACCGGAAGCTTCGTCTGTGCCACTTATGTCGCCTCCATACGCTCCGATTACCACCCGATCTGTCCCCCAATCACTGTAAGAACCGTTTATATTCCAATCCATCAATCCAATTCTGAAAGAATCCTGCTTGTAGACAAAGTCTCCTACCCTGATATTTCTGCGTTCGTCCAGGAAAAAATCAGTATACTTTTCTCCTTTTAAAACATACAATTCAAGCGATTCTTTTATTTCGGCCTTCCTTTTGGAATCAGGTTTATGGAACCGTATAGTGTGAGTCAACCGGGGTTTCTCCATATCAGGTATAGAAACTTCAATAAAATTTTCTGAAAACCGAAGAGGTTCCTTCACTTCAGAAAAATCAAGATCGTTATCGTAGTCCACCCAGATAAAAGGTGATTCGGAAGCATGGTCTCCCATCAATAACAAAATACTATTTTCAATGGCAGAATGATTTTTACCCGTGAAAAATATTTGTGCAAAAGTTGTATCCTTCATTTTGGATAAATCGGGAAATGTAATTTTACTGTACAGGCTATCCTCCATTTCTGAAATAGGATAGAGAACCAAAGCCCCCTGGCCCGGACTGTCATATATGGTATTTAAATCAATTCTTAAAGACAAATCAGCACTTTCAGAATCAGGCTCCTTTGTTGAGCAGGAAAGTATGAAAAGGCACATGAATAAAATAAAATAGTTTTTCATATTGATAATTTCACGATGCTACTACTTTTCACAAACTTCTTTCAACTTACCGAGCGCTTTTGGGTAGGTTTGGTTCATATAATCTGAAAATTCTTCAGTGATGTCTAAGTCAACAATAACGGTTGTAGTTCCATTATTTTCTTCGAAGGTATAATTTTCAAATCCGTTTGCCCATTTTTCCACTTCGGGTCCTTCTGTAATTTCCTTTCCCTCTTTTACAAGGCCATAATGTTGAATTGAAACAAACCTTCCGGGAATATTTTCAGCTATCCTTGAAACCATGCCTCCCTTTTCTCCTTTCTCATCTACTCCAACAAACAGGATTTTATTTCCCTTGTCCCAGCTTCCTTCATAGGTAGATGTCGGGTTAAACATAGAAGTCCATTGCTCATAAGTTGATTTACTGTTGATGCCAAGCATAAAATCATAAATCCCGGCCGCGGGTGCATTGATGCTTACTTTAAATTGTAATTTTTTCATACTATTTGTTTTTGTTTAAAATTATCACGATAACCTTCGGGAGTAGGTTGCTGTTTTTCGTCATACTTAGAAGTCGTTTAACATGCGCTATACGTTTTTTGTCCTGGCGACAGGACGGATTTTCAGGACGAAAGTTCAATAGAATTCCTGTTGAACCTTGCTCAAATCTTCCAGGGAAACACGACATCCGCCATTACGAACCGATGTTGGTGGCTGGTGCCTTGTCATTCGTTGATTTTTAAAATTACATTTCCCTTTTTTCTGCCTGTATCAACATACTTGTGAGCGTCAACCACTTTATCGAGCGGAAAGGTCTTGTCAATTACAGCTTTTAATTTACCCTTCTCATAAAGTTCTTTAATTAACTCCAACTGTTTTTGAGATTCTGAAGCATATTCCATACCTCCAACGGTTTTATAAATACCCCCCTTTTCTAAAAGTTGCTTACATTGTTTCTTTGTTGTTTTACCGACAGCATCAAAGATAATATCAAATTTATTGGTTTGTTTCATAAAATCCTCTTTGTCGTACAGAATAATTTTTGAAATTCCCAGGCTTTCTACCAATGATTTTCCCTCTGAACTACAAACTACAGTAACATCAGCTCCATAGTATTGAGCGATTTGTATTGCTGCTGAACCTACAGCGCCTGTCGCACCAATGATCAATACTTTTGGTTTTTCTCTTCCTGATATTTTTACTTTCTCTAAAAAACAGATTGCGGTTTGTCCGCCAAAAATTAATGATACGGCTTCTTCAAAAGTGGCGTTTTCAGGCATAAATAAAACATTGCTGTTTTCTTTAACGGAAATATATTCTGCATAAGTTCCAAAATTAAAGCCTGTCATGCCAAACACGTTGTCTCCTGTTTTAAACCTTGATACTTTACTACCTGTGCTTTCAATACTACCTGCGTAAACTGTTCCTAAAACGGGCTTTCTTGGTTTAGAAAATCCCAAAACCAATCGCATTATTATTTTCAAAAATCCTTCAACTGCCAGTCCCCGAACTCTTACATCACCTGAATTTACTGCCGTTGCGATTATTTTGACAAGTATTTCGTTGTCTTTTGGAATGGGTTTTGCGACCTCTTGTATTTTCAAGACCTCAGGCAATCCGTATTTCGTGCAAATAACAGCTTTCATCATTCCTTGGTTGTTAATTTTTAAATGTCCGGTTGTTTATGTTTCCTGTCGTTCGTTATGGTTGTTACCAACGTTATGCAGCTACCCGAAGGTGGCGATTTCGGAGCACTTCGCTGTCAACCAAACACAAACTTTGATAGAAGCACAAAGATTGATTTAACCACTGAACCGCCACTTTTGGGTAGGTGCTGTTATAAGCCGTTTTTATTGTCCCCATTGTGCTGAATATGCGTTACCAATTTTTTGTTCTTTCAATGTCGTCAAGTCAAGCAAGTAAATTTTACTAATCCATGTATTTAATTTCCCTTCTTTTTGGTCACGGCTAAACAAAATGAATTTTCCGTCAGCAGAAAACGTTGGATTGTTAAAATCGCCAGTTTTTAATATCTCTATTTTCTTTGTCTGAATGTTTACCTTTTGTAATGAAGCGTCTTCTTTGAAATTCATAAAGCCTGGCAAATACCGGAAAACCGCATACTGTCCTGTGGGGTCAAGCTGTGGTTGAAAATAACCGCTACCAAACTTGGGGTCAAAATGTCCTTTGTATTCAACTAATAATGTGGTGTCAGATTTGTCTGTGTAATAAACACTGCCACGAAGTGAAAAAACAGATTTGTCGCCTAAAGATTGTTTTGAAAAAAATCTCGGTTTGAAGCTATTATAAGAAACTCCTTTTGAAGTCGAAGAGGACCCTTGATAAATCATTGATGTGTCTAAGACAACATTTTGTTTGCCGTTGATGTCAAATGAAAGAGTTTTTACATTCAATGTTGAATGTCCAATTACTTCGTAAAGTATTTTTTGGGATAACCAACTTTTTCCGGTTTTCAGATCAACGGAATAATACTCATTGAAATATCGTTCTCCTCCTGATTCTGATGGCGATGTTTCGGCAAAAACTAATTCTCCCTTAATACCAAAAGTCAAAGTGTCACCAGATATTTTTAAAGGTTCGTCAAGAAATACTTGTTTGTCCGTAGCCTTAAAAATAATTGTTTCTTTATCTGTTTTGGGGTCGTAAGAATAAAGTCCGTCCTTGTCTTTGAACAGATAAATTGATTGCCTCGGTTGCGAAGTCAGTCCAGCAGCACAACTTATTAAAGTCGCAACTGTAAGGATTAATATGGTCAGTTTTCTTGTGTGCACGGTTCTTCTAAAATGGCTTATAACTAGCGTATAGCCGCCACTCCCCGTTTTCAAACGAATATACACGGATATAGTCGTTTGTTTTAATAAGAGAATTACAGCAGCGTAAATTTAATAATTTATTGCTATGCTTACCATTGGTGTTCGTAATAGTTGTATCCTAATCAGTTTACTTTTTCAAATTTTATGTCATCTGCCCAAATTACCAGGTCGCTGTCGTCTGAATTTGCCGTAATACCGATTTCACAACTGCTATACATTCCTTTTGTGCCTTGCTGAAAATACAAAAAGTCCCTGGGAAGTGTTCTGTTGTTTTTGCTGTCAATTATAAGCTGCCCGTCCTGCCACAGCTTAACAGTTCCTTTATTTTTGCGCGACAGTTTAACTTCCCAAACAATTTCTACCCACTGATTTCTTGGAAAGTTAATTTCCTGTCCGGGTGGTTGTACTATGTCTTTTTCATAAAATTTATATTCAACTCTTAACTTATTTTCTACCAAAGCAAGCCGCATTCCCGGGCCCGCGCCTATAGCCGCCTGTTCTTCCATATCCATTAAAAACAACCATTCAAGTGAGTTGGTTCCTTCTATAAAATACCATACAGTCATTCTCACTGTTTCACCTTCCCAAAAAGCCATATTCTGTTTTGCGATACTGCATTTGGAGGCCCCTCCGCTATCTGACTTTTTAGCTGTAAATTTTAACGATTTGTTTCCGGAATGTACACGGGCAGTGTCAACAGCCATACTATTTTCATCTCTTGTAAGCTGGGAAAGAGACCAGCGTTGATCTCCGGGCGGAAACAAATCACCGGCAGAAGCATAGGATTCAAAGTCGTCCTGAAAAAAATCGGGGCCGTTAAAATATTTTTCCTTTTTACAACTATTGAGTAAAATAATGCAAAAAAATATAAATATAATTTTTTTCATTCCGGTTTGTGATTAAACGTATAGCCTATACTAAGTCCTGCCCATTGCTGAACCTGAAAGTCTACGATATAAGAAATAAGAGGTGTGTATGTTACCCGGTAAAAGATTTTTTTATTTTCGGGCTGGTAACGGTATCCGATTGCCGCAATAGCAAGGGCAAAAAAATTTCCTTTTGTTGTAACCGTAATACCCTGCCCTATGCCCAGTTCTAATTTATGCGCATTTTTTCCTGTCACAGAATTAATCATCAATGGAAATATGACGCCTGTGCCGTTATTCCTGTCGATAGGTGCAAAACTTAAACCGGCTCTCCAGGTAAATTCAGTTTTTTCTTTTTTCAAAAAAACCTTTTCATAATTACAAGATCCTATTCCTCCGCTGCCGGCAAGTTCAAAATAAACCGATTTTCTTTTTTCCGGTTGAGTTTGCCCAAAAGCCATACCTGAAATTACAACCAGGAACAACGTTATTGATTTATTCATATGCGGATTATTTACCTGATTTCATAGCCTTCACGATTTTTAAACTTTTGCCGGATGATAGTTTTTTGTATTCTTTGGTATCTGCACCGAAAATAGCGATTTTTCCTTCGCTGTTGCTATGAATACCCCAGCCATATCTTTTCGCTAATGGTGAAGATCTGAAACAGGGTTGTCCTTTTGAGAAAAATTTTTCCCTTGCCTGTTTATGCTCCGCTGTTGGAATATTGTTCTTTTCAACATAAACCCGGAATATTACATCGTCAGAAGTATACTTATAGGGGTTTTTGAAGATCATTTCAAACTGTATATTGGCCACTGTTTTGTTTTTGTCTTTAACAGGTGGTATTTCACCAACTGAAGCCGGACAATCGTCTGCAACCAGGATAAAAGTATTAAAATAGTTGGTCGTATGAGTTTTCATTTTCTGATACGTTTACATTTGAAAACCGGTGTCAATACATGCATTATTGTTTTACAGGTTTGTTATGAACGGGGTTTGCACTACACTACTACCGCATGTTATCAAAAACTCTGACCGAAGATACATTTTTTTTACTTATGCCAAACGGAATACCAAAACAGGCATAATGAATTTCGCGCAAGCGAAACGCTTGTATTAACAAATGTGATTTTTTATCTGTCGAATTCTGTGCGGGAAAGGATTGGCGGGTTTTTGTTCTTTACTCTCTCCTGCGCAATCTATAATTTGTTTATGCGAATTGATTCATTGTTTCACTAACCTGCCGGAATAACTACCGTATGTATAAACATAAACTCCGGGACTAAATGAATTTAGCCTTAAGTAATTCATTTTTGAACTATTGAAGGTTTCAGAGATGATCAGTCGTCCCGAAATATCGTAAATACAGAAATTTTCTTCCCCGGGATTACCAATATCAATCGCTTCCACAATAAGAATGTTATTTACCGGGTTAGGAAAAACTTTAAAATTTGTATTGGAACTAACCGGTTCAACAACACCTGTAGTTATTGAATTTTCATAAGCGCCCACAGAAGGAGTAAGATTATTTCTGCTTATTCCGTCTTTATCTGTTGGATAGGAATAAAGATTTCCCCCGGCCAGCAGGGCGGGAGATCCGGAAGCTAAATGGCCAAGAGAGTCCATAATAAAAGGATCGGCCGCTATTGCATTATTTTCAAAAGATAAATAGGGTGTTGAGTAATATAAAGCCGGAAGATCTCCAGCGTATGGAGCACCGGAAATAAAATAGTACAAATTATTATCAATATACGCCTGCGAACTTAAATTTCCTGATTTAGCCAGGATACCTCCGCGGGATGAATTATACAAAATGTTATTGGAAATAATATTCAAAGAATCTGCTGCTTCAATAATGGAAATACCAACACCACTTGAAACGGAAGTAACATCATTATAGCCTGATTCAAGAATCGTGTTATGAATAATTTTGTTGTTTTTAGATTTTATAATGGTAATTCCGTTACCCATGTTCCGGTAACATACATTATTTATAAAATCACTTCCATTGGGGTTGTTGTCAGAAATCATACCGTTACCATCAACAAGATTATTTCCTACCCTGGCGTTTGAAAAATGATATGCAATAAAATTCCCAACAGCCATACAATTTGGGCCAGGAGAGTGTAAACTTATTCCGGACGGGCCCGGGTATTTCATAAACTCGGCATAGTAGCCGCCATAAGCCAGTGTATTATTTGAAATAGTATTGTAGCCCGCGGAATCACTTAAAATATCGAGGTTGTAAGTGCTGATATGATTTTGTCCGGTGAAGGTTATAAAATTATTATCAATAACTGAGTGATGGGCTCCATAATTGAGCATGATACCATTTCTGAAACTCTGATAAATGGTATTATTTGAAATTGTTGAATAGCCAAAAGAATAAATATAGGTTGGTGTTGCACAAAATGCTGATATCGCATCCAGGCAATGGTGGATTTCATTGTTCATAATGGCTATATTTTTGGATTCATTTTTTAATCTTACGCCATACGTATGATGATGAATCTTATTATTCAATAGCTGAATGTTTGTACAATTTAAAATATTTAGTCCATTAGAATTATTGCTCTCCCATGTTGGAACAGCTATCCAGCCATAATTAAAAAAATTCGCATACGTGGAATATTTTGTCAGAACACTGTCAATTCTGTATGGTGGTGTGTCCCACGCTTCGAGCGGATCAATGGTTATCGAAGGATTATCAATTACAACCGTGTCCATATCGCTCCAACCTGCCGGAATTTGTTCGGGCCCTTTAAAATCAATTTTTTCGATAGTCAGCCAACTGCTATAGGCAATGGTAAATCCTTGCACCAAAGGGTATTCATTCTGGTAACCGCTGATAACAACAGGCTGTGCTGAAGTTCCGTTTTTTTGAACTATTATTTGTCCCAAGTAGGTATAATCACCAGCGCGAACAAACAAAGTATCACCGGCAGACAGACGGTTTATTGCGGTGTCCAGTCTTTGCCACGGCTGTATCATGGATCCTGAAAAAGTATCATTTCCATTAGTTACGTCTACATAATAGGCCTGGGATTTTATACTGCCTGCTATGAACAAAAAAATACAGAAAGTAACTATTTTTTTCATTTTGTTTTTTTATTCAGTTGATGTACAATCGAAAGAACCGTGGAAAACACCACTCCGTTTACCACTTCATTGCCTTTTGCGGTTTTGACACACAACGATGCAAAAGGTTTAATTTATTCCATGCTATATTCTGTATTTAATTGATATACCTCCTTCAAGCGGATGAACATCAGAATAAATTGCCTTGATTTTAAAATTAAGAAATGATATTTTTACAAGCAGGAACACAAACTACCGATGTGTCCAATGTTTATCAGGCGCAGGTACGTCTATATTCTCACTTCCCCGATTACTTTTGGACAGATGTTGTAAGCTTTTTGTTTTGTCAGCAAATTCTATTTTTTATTCTTCTTTTTATTTTTTTTAAGTTTTGGTTCCGGCAATTCGTCAACTGTAATTTTTACTAATTTTTTTAACCAATCGCTGTCATCCAGTTTTTCTTCGATCAAAAAAACCGGTTTTGCTCCCGGATAGGGCGGGGCTTCGGTAACTTCTTTTATATATTCCCTTCCGGCCTGTGTAGGCTTTATAAATAGTTTATTGTCGCAAACAAGGCCAAATAATTTGTTGTCGAAATACAGTCCGTACTCACCAAACATTTTCCTGCTTGTAACCTGCCGGGGAAACCCAACCTGGTCAAGGATAAAATCTACAAATTTCTGTTCTGATGCCATCTGTGTCTTACTTTAATGTGGACTTCTGAATTATACGTAACATGAATAAAATTTACTGCTATCAAAAGAGATAAGTTTTTGATTGGGTGCATTTGAAGACGAAAACAGCAAAATAAAGGTAACCAAAAATAATATTCTTTTCATCCTAATCATATTCAACGCTTTTAATTTTATTTAAAAATAGAAATTGCTGTAGCGCAAATGCTTATTTGGATATCCGCACTCCATTTTACTTAGCTTTCGAAGCATCAACTTTCTATAACCTCAAATGTTTATTTAAAGATACTTAGGTTTTTAGTGAGCAGCAAATAAATTTCACGAAGTGGCCTTATGTCTTGCTCGCAAACGATGACCGATTCTGCCCAATGGCCAGTAGGTGCTGTTAGTAGCCGTTATTTATTTTAACCACGTCCAGTTTTCGTCTCTCGCTTCGTCTTTACTTGGTTGTTGAACATTTTTTATCATGTCTTCTTCGCACGCGCCAAATTTCTGAAAATTCTTTTGCGCTTGTCGTAGAGAAACTCTGTTTGCACCACCCTCATAGTCAGGGTCTGCAAGTTGTATAGGATCGTCCTCCCAAAAACACACATTGCAAATATCGTATGAGCCATCAGGTTCATGTCCAAATGTCTTGTAGCCACAACAAGGGCATGCAAATTTATGGATAACCATTTCTACAAGTATGTCACCGATTAATGGTTTTGATTTGTGTCCAATGGGTTGCAATTGATATTGAAAAATATTATCTTCTTCTTTGTCAAGAATGGTTTTTGCGGAAACAATTTGTTTTTCCATACTGTCGAAACTTAGAAAGGACTGAGTAGTCGTTTCATTGGAAAACGTTTTTTGCTTACCATAAGTGTGGCTAAATAAAATTCTTTTCTTAATTCTCCATTCGTTTCCTGTCGATTGAGATTTGATTATTAAGCCACTCTGAAGTCCATTAAATGAATGTTTCAGTTCTGCAATTATTCCAATAGAAGTCAAGTCCCAACTGTCAACAACTTGTATGGTCTTAATGTCTGTCATAATGGCTACTAACGTTTTGCGTGCTGGTTGCTGTTGCCGTTTTTGGAAACGTTCCGTTCAGAGCACAAGTTAAGCAAAAATAATTAAAGTTTTCTGCCTTTGAAAAGTAATTTTTGCTTAACGCCCACAGCTTATTTGGAAACGAACCATTAAAGGTTCCACTGTCCCGGCAATAGCAACCGCACGCTGTTACCCGCTGGCAAAACGCTACCAATTGTTAATTAATGTGTCTTTCCATTTTTCATAATCTTTTCTTAAGTCGCCAAGTTTTGTATTTGGACAAGCAAGATAATTGTCGTAATGTGTGGAGTTAATATATTTCATTTGTCTTTTTACATCATCAAGGTCGTAATACACAAGACAACTCGAGTCTGTTAATGTGATATAGTTGTTAAATAGGAAAGGATACTCCGTAATTATTTCTTTTTGTTTTGTCGACCACGAAAGAGTTTTGATTTTTTTCCCTTTCAAAAAATTAATAGTGTCGTTATATTTTGTAATTATTCCGCTTTCCTCACTATAATATAAATTGTCAGGCTGCCACCCGCAACCTCTACAAATTCCGTAAGTTTCCTTTTTAAATTTCTTTTTGGAAATGTTTAACTCAATAAAATAAAATGTTCTATAACTACAAGACGTGCAATCTATAGATGATGGAGAAAATTCATAGCAGTATGTTTTTACGATTTCCTTTTTTTGAAATGTGTAATTACAAAACAAAATTGTAAGCGCAATAAGGAATAAATTAATATTTATTGGCTTTATCTCCATAAGGATACTGAGGTTATTTTTACATTATCAAAATTAAACCAGTCCGAACGTTCTCCTAGCTTAGTGAAGTAATAAAAATTTATCAATAAAATGAACAGCAGTCCAGATAAAATACCCAAAGCCCATGTAATTGAAAGTGAAAAAGTCCTTTTGCGTTGATAAAAGCTTTGCAGTCGTTTGCGAAACAAAAGTCCGAGAGAAAGCCAAAATGTCCAGTGAAAGGTGAAGTCCAAAAAAAGGTAAAAATGATTAAACATATGGTCGCCTGAATTGCCAATAATTGATGATGTACTACAATAATAAGGGAGTGGAAAGCCCTCAGCTACAAAATATAATTTGTTTGCGTCATAAAGTCTGTCACCAACTTCATAGAACCAATAAAAGGGAAAAAAAGCAAATGAGAATGTCGCTAAACTGAACGATATTATAATCTGTCGTGTCATTCTTTAATTGCTTGCGGGTAACTAGCGTATAGCCGCCACTCCCCGTTTTCAAACGAATATAAACGGATGTAATCGTTTGTTTTTCATCTTCTGAAATTGCGGCAACGTAAATTTAATGTTTTTTTTAAAATTCCATGCAAAAGATCATTTTCCTTTCTTCACTCTTTTCATCGCTTCCGCATACGCCTTCGCCACCGCACGTGAATAGGATTCCGCTTCTACTGTAAACATCTGATCAGGATTTTCTTTGGCTACCATGTGGATGGAAATGGCTTGCTTTTCATCCATATCCATGCAAATGCTGTAATGGACAAGAATATGTTTGAGTTTGGTGGTGTTGCGCATGAAACAGGTTAGTAAACCAATACTTTTTCCCTTCGTATGCTGTTTTCATCTTCCAGTTCCAGTACATACATTCCCGGAGAAAGGTTACTGATTTCGATAACCGTTGCATTGGTATAAATACCTGCTAACTTACCGCAGGGATCATATACGCGCACAGAATAAACAGAAGAAAATGGCACGATATATAAAAATCCGCTGGCGGGATTGGGATAAACAATCATTTCTTCCTTTTCATTTTCTTCTACGACTGTGCAGGTGGTTACGGTAATACTTTCCGTATCCATATTGGAACAACCAAACTGGTCGGTATAATTGTAAAAAATTACATGCATCCCTGTTCCGGCCACGGGAGGATGAAAATAACCGTTACTTACTCCCGTTCCGCTATACGTACCTCCTGCCGGTGTGGCATCATCCAGCAACAACGAATCCACCACATCACAAATCACATCGGGATCCTGGAAATAAGTAATAGCAGGAAGCGCATGATAAGTAACAAACAATGTTTGCGGGGAAGAATTTCCGCAGGCATTATTGGCCGTTACTGCTACAGTACCGCTATTAAAAATGGGTGTGGCGCTGATGGTATTGGTAGCGGATGTCCCTACCCAGTTAGTTGGCAAAGTCCATGTGTATCCGGTAGCATTGGGGTCGGAAGGAATGGAGAAAACCATATTCCCGCTGTTTTCGCAATAGCTCGTATCTCCTGAAATAGCAGAAGGTGTGACAGGAGCCGTTTGGATGCTGACAGAAAGTGTTTGTGGTAACGAAACTCCACAGGAGCTCACAGCGCTTACGCTAACGGTACCCGGGTTAGTGTCGATAGTGATATTTATGGAATTGGTGGTACTGGTACCCGTCCATCCCGAAGGTAATGACCAGATGTAGGATGTAGCGTTGGGGACTGCTGTTATCGAATACGTAGTATTTGCATTGGCGCAAAGGGAAGTTGAACCGGAAATAGAACCCGGTTGTTGCGGAGGGCCGGTACATCCTGCGCTATCTGTTTTCACCAGGTAATAATCGTAATTACCACCCCCACCAATAAAATTACTGAAACCGACAGCTGCCAGTCCACCACCCAGAGTGGGAATAGCTGTATAACCATACTCGGAGGAAGAACTTCCCCCGAATGATTGTGTCCATGCTGTGGTTCCATTCATATTGAGTTTTACAATTTTCAGCTGGCTCAGGTAAGTTCCCCCGAGAATATAACCATTCTGAACGGGATATATAGAAAAATCACGACTGGTCCAGTCGTATACTCCGGTGAAAAGAGAATAAATTTTCCTTGCCCACGTAGAGTCGAGGTTCGCATCTGTTTTCACGATCCACGGATCCATCGAACCGAGATAACCGGATATTCCACCAATAATATAACCCCCATCAGGAGTCGCTTTCAGAAAAGGCCCTCCATCTCCCCATGTAGCACCCGAGTGATACACTTTTCCTGTTACAAATACACCGGCAGAAGTATATCTCCTGATACTTAAATCCCACGTAGAAGAAAACACGCTTCCCGAAACCACAATATCCCCGCTGGGCTCTTCCACGGCATAATTAATCCCGCCCCCATAGCTGGCAGTCCACACCGTATTTCCTGCTATATCCAGTTTACGCATATATCCTATTGCACCGCCACTTCCTATCCATCCGCAAAGAATGTATCCGCCATCGTTGGTTTGAATGGCATGATACAACCGGTCGTTTTGTGTATTTCCATACACTTTTGTGAGAAGGGTGTCGCCATTTTGGTTAGTACGGATAAAATACCAGTTGCTGGTTGAAGGAGTACCCGAACCGTAGCTGGTAGTATTGCCTGCAATCACAAATCCTCCGCCAGCACAGGTATCAATGGAATAAGCCCACTCGCCACCTGTTCCCCCATATCGTTTGGTCCAGAGTGTATCTCCGTTTTGATTTGTACGCACCAGCCATATATCCGCATCGCCACCGGGTGTATTATAAGTGCGGCCAATCAATGCAAAACCACTGTCCTGCAACTGGATCATATCACGGCCTTCATCACTTACGACTCCGAGGTTGTAATATCTTTCATAATAATTTTGTGAGAAACCATTTTTTACTGCACAAAACTGGATCAGCAAAAAAAATGAAAACAGCAGGTTTTTCATAGGGTGTGTTTACATCAAATATAAATAATTCTGCTACGGATATAACAAAAACCTGTCGTTTTTTTGCAGTCCTGTTAAAAACACTTCTATATGAGATATAATTAAGGGGGCGTAAAAATAATTTTGTATCTTTCCGCAAAGCCCGCGCTATGAAAAAGCCATTTATCCTTTTTTTACTGGTGGTTATTACTTCCGGTGGTTTCTCCCAAACCCGTTTTCCCGCCTTTACCATTGGCGCCATGCAAGTGATTCAAAAAGACCTGGATGCCAACCGCGGAATTCCATCCAAAAAAATTCAGCAGTGTTACCCTGTGAATAAAATAAACGGAAATTATTATGTCTCGGTTTTATGCAAAGTAAATTCTTCCTACAACAAAACCATCGCCCGCGAAAATGGTTTCCTGCCGGGAGCATTAGTGGGTAACGTAGCCAGCCTTAGTGTTCCGGTGGAGTTATTTCATGCTCAATTTTCATTTCCGGGAATTGAATACATGGAAATGGCCGAAAAAACAGAACCTCTTCTGGATGGTGCTGTTCCCGATACAAGAGCCGACAGTGTGCATCTCGGCATCAATCTTCCCCAATCCTATACCGGAAAAAATGTAATTACAGGCATAGTCGACTGGGGATTTGATTATTCACACCCGGTGTTTTATGATACTTCCATGACAAATTACCGGGTGCTGGCAGCATGGGACCAGGCCAAAACCAGCGGTCCTCCTCCTGCAGGATTTTCGACCGGAACGGTTTATTACGGGCAAACAGAATTACTCGCAGCACAGGCAGATACTTTTTCTTATGTTTCCAATTATCACGGAACTCACGTGGCGGGGATTGCCGGAGGAGCCGGTGCAGGAACAGCTTATCGCGGTGTTGGATTTGAGTCCGACCTTCTTTTCAGCCAGATGGGCGGCAATATTTCCTATTCACTGGATGCGTATGACTGGATGTATCGCATTGCCGACTCACTGGGAAAACGCCTCGTGATCAATAACAGTTTCGGATCATACAGAAATAACCCGCTCGATGGAACTTCGCTTTTTTCGCAGGCGATAGAATCTTACATCGATTCGGGAGTGGTGTTTGTGGTGAGCGCTGCCAACAATGCAGGAGTAAATTTTCATATCCGGAAAGATTTTGCCAACGATTCTATCCGCACCCGCATAGGAGGATTTGCCTATGGAGGCGATACTCTCTTATGGGGCCAAACCATTACGATGTGGGGAGAACAGGGTCATAATTTCTCGAACCGCATACGGATTTTAGGCAGCGTTGGCCAGTTACTGGTTCAAACACCGGTGATGAATACCAATACAAATCCTGCCTATATTGATACATTTATGGTTACCGGTGTGGATACGATATGGTATATTGCTATAACTGACTCCGCCCATGCGCTGAACGGAAGGCCACAGATGTCGATTGATGTGAAATGCACCAATGCAAATTTTAAGGTGTGCATGATCTCTTCTGCAGATTCGGGCACTGTTCATTACTGGAACACCCGGAAAACTATTTATGGCGGTGGCAACTGGGGAAATGTGTTTACGTATTATTCGAGCATTTACACTACATCAGGAGATGATAATTACGGAATAGGACATCCCAGTGTCACATCCGGTGTTATTTCTGCAGCCGCCCATGTAACAAACGGAGGAATTACTTCTTTTTCCAGCAAAGGCCCGAGAATGGACGAAGTGCTTAAACCCGATATTTCAGCCCCGGGAAACAATATTGGTTCATCGCTAAATTATTATTCACCGGGAACATTTTCTCCTATTGCTACTGTTACATTCAACAGTTTGAATTATGGTTTTATCCGTTTGTCGGGAACATCCATGTCGGCACCCATGATAACGGGAATAGTTTCGTTACTGCTGGAAGCCAATCCGAATCTTACTCCGCAACAGGTAAAAGATGCTTTAATTAACACTGCCCGCACCGATTCGTTTACAGGAACCATTCCTCCCGGGGGCAGCACGCGCTGGGGATGGGGAAAAGTAAATGCCTATGCTGCCGTGCAGTCGGTTTTTTTGGTGAGTGTGGAGGAA
>JBMORL010000026.1:0-2826 GCA_049322335.1 Bacteroidota bacterium | reverse complement strand
GGAGAAAGCTGGGTACACCCTTTTTTCGATTTTTATGATGCGCATCACCTGAATCAAAACGGAGTAAAAAAATTCAATTCATTTATTTTCGAAAATATCCCGGAGATAAAACGGATGATCAAATGAAGGAAAAAGAAAAAATAATAGTGCTTACCTATAGTTTTTGGCCTTCACAGGAAATTGGCGCAAGAAGGTGGACGAAGCTGGCATTCTCACTTGCACGTTCAGGTTATGAAGTTCATGTAATTGCCGTTAAAGAACCATCAGTAAAAAAAGATAAACTATCCCCGCCTTTGGAAAACGGAATTTATATTCATTACCTGGAAAGCAATCACCCTTCCGATCTTCATGTTCCGGCCGGAAACTTCAGGGAAAAAATAAAAAAGAAATTTCAGCTGCTGTTACTAAAACTAAAAACAAAAGGGACGTATTTCGACAGGGGCGTTTTTCTGCGGAAAGATGTGCTGGATAGTTTCAAAAAACTGGTGACTCAATATCGTGTACATAATATAATTGCTGTAGGAGCCCCATTCAGTTTTTTGCGTTATGCTGCCGAATTCAAATCCATCAATAAAAATATCAGGCTTATTTCCGATCTCCGCGACCCATGGACCAACGGGCATTATTACGGGTTTTCATCTTTGAGTGAAAAAAGAAAAAAACAGGAGGAGGAGTATGAAAAAATGGTAATGATAAATTCAGATTATGTATTGTGTCCGGCCCCCTCAATGACAAAATACCTGGAAAACAAATATGGCGGTTTTACTCATCGCGAAAAATTTAAAACACTTTTCCATCCTTTCGATTTATCTGAAGTAAGCGGAACGAAAGAGCCGCAAAAAAATAATCGCATCGTTTTGTTCTCCGGTGGAACAATTGACCTGAACGGGATTGAAGAAATTTTCTCTCCTTTTCTGAAAACGTTTCATCTGCTCAGGGAAAAGTCGCCCGGGGTTTTTCTGCGAACGGAAGTTGTTTTCCGCTCTTTTACCGTGAAACTGGTTCCCCTGCTCGAAAAAGAAAAACTACCGCTTATACATTTTCGCAATAAACTTGCTGCCACTGAGTTTTTCAAAGAAGCTTCGGGAGCATCTTTCCTGATGATTTTTTTACCCGAAGATGTAAAAGATTTTTTTATTACTAAATTCACCGAATTCCTGGCACTGAAAAAACCGGTTATTCTGATAGGGGCCCAAGGCGATGTTTCAGATTTTGTGGAAAAACACCGGTTGGGATTCTTTTTTGACTATAAAGACGAAACCTCACCCCGGAGACTGGCAGAAGCAATTTGCGAAATGGCAGAAGGAAAATTTGAATTCAACCGTTCATTTGATGAAAACATATTTTCACTGGATTCGGCAACCCGACAATTAATTTCTTATATGGAATGAGACCCTCATCAAAAAAAATACTGATAGTTGTAGGAACAAGGCCGAATTTTATAAAAATAACGAGGTTTAAACAACTTGCCGGGAATTTTCCTTCACTGGAAATAAAAATTGCCCATACAGGTCAGCACTATGATGCAGGTATGAGTGATGTTTTTTTTAATCAATTTCAACTAAATCCCGATTATTTTCTTCATGTTTCAGGGGGATCAGCCTGTAGTCAAACAGCAGCTGTAATTGAAAAACTCGAACAACTGCTGCTGGGTGATTTTAAAGCTGATCTTGTTTTGGTAGTGGGAGATGTGAACTCTACGCTTGCAGCGGCAATAGCAGCCGTTAAATGTGGCATACCCGTAGGGCATATTGAAAGCGGATTGAGAAGCTTTGACCGCTCGATGCCTGAGGAAATAAACCGGGTGGCAACAGACGGTATTACCGACTATTTTTTTGTTACTGAAAAAAGCGGCACAGAAAATCTCTTTCGTGAAGGGAAAAATGAAAAAAATATTTTTTTTGTTGGCAACACGATGATAGATACTATTGTGGCTTTTGATAAAGAGATAAAAAAATCTGATGTTATTCAGCGCCTTGGTATACACCATCCGTTTGTACTGATGACTATGCATCGTCCGGCAACGGTAGATCATCCTGAAGGACTGGCTGCGTTATTGGATGCAGTGAAAATTATTCCCGAAAAATATCATGTGGTATTCCCGGTTCATCCGCGGACAAGATCAAATATTTCCCGCTTCGGAATTCAATCATTGTTTGAGATTACAGAACCATTGGATTATTTTGCTTTCCAGAAACTGGTGCTTGAGTCGGCTTTTATTATCACCGATAGCGGGGGAATACAGGAAGAGTCTACTTTCAGGCAAATACCCTGCCTTACATTACGACCCAATACCGAACGGCCCGTAACAGTTACCGAAGGAACCAATACACTTTTACCGTTTGATAAAAATAACCTTAAAAAATATATACGACAGATAGAGTCGGGGAACTATAAAAAAGGGAAAGTTCCTGTGTATTGGGATGGAAAATCAACAGAGAGGATACTGGAAATCATAAATAAAGTAGTTTGACCATTTATCTCACATATAATGATTCTCCTTCTGGGGTATACAACAGCCAGGTAGCTGATACGGTAAATTTTTTGCGGAAAAAGGGAATAAAAATCAGGTTGGTAGCCATGGTTTCCATGCGTTCGTTTTTTCATTCCCGCTCTGAAATAAAAAAAATGTGTAGGTATGCGGTTGTTCTTCCCATGTTTCCCGGAGTGAAAAACTGGAAGATGAACCGATGGCTGGTGGGTATAACGGCAATGGTTTTTCGTCCTTCGGTTGTGATAGGAAGAGGTATTTTTGCCACCCATCTGGGGTTAATTACAGGAAAAAATTTTCTTCATCGTTTTCTGGTTGTATTTGATGCACGGGGG
>JBMORL010000025.1:0-2835 GCA_049322335.1 Bacteroidota bacterium | reverse complement strand
CAAAAAAATGTTCATTGATATTATGGTTTACTCCAGGAATTCATCGGCCCGTATTGTGAAAAACAAAAATGTTCCCGGAAAAGACGGGGTATTTATGGTATCTCTTCACAAAGAAAAAATCAAGCATGGCCTCAAAGATGTTACGGGGATTATGATCATTAATTCAATGAAAAGCGTGGCGGGAAAAATAGAACTTCATTTACTGGTGGAGAAGGGGAAATCAAAACCGAAAAAGGTAAAAACATAACGTTATGAAACAGTTTGGTGCCATTCCGTTGTTTTTTCGGGGTTTTTAGTCTTCCGATAGTACGCGATGATACGCTTTTGTTCTAAAACGTTTTTGAATGAAGTGGTTTTACGGGTTTTTTTGGTCTTTGTTTTTACTTTGCGATGTGTGATTAAATTTTATCTAAACTCTTATGGTATGAAAAAACGATTGTTTAGTTTATGGGGTTTTCTTTGTGCCTTTTGTGTTGCGGCACAAAATGAATTACCACCGGTGGATGTGGCTGATTTGAACATTAAAATCCCGGCTATGATGGATGACGTGGAGTATTATGGATTTTCTGAAGGGGATATTATTGTTTTAAATTTCAATGAAGAAAAAGGAAAAAGTTTGAAATATGTGGAGGTTTTGGAATATCCATCTTCTTCCAAGTTCAAAGATTTTGAGGCCAAAGAAATCAAGGAAAAACGCATACAAGTGAACAAGACCGGAATCTACCAGTTTGTGTTTAGCAATTCTTCTTTGTCAGGGAGAATATGTAATATAAAAATTCAGCGTATTCCGGCTTCCGATGCCACTAAAAACTTTAATACTACCGTGAAATGGCGCCAAATGAGTGATACGACATGGACAACTCACCAGGAGAAATATATTTCCAAAACCAGTTATGTTCCCAAACAGGTTCATCCCGTGCAGGAGTTTTGGATCAATAGTACATCGAATGAAACCTGGAAGGGCGGAACCACCCGGATTGTTTTACCGGTTTCCCTTCCGGCCAATACCGTGGAATGGTATTACCAGTTTTCGGCCTCTCGTAGTAAGGATGAAATGGCAAAAACAAAAATGACGTTTAACCTGGTGGGCAATCTTGCTTCGCTGATTGATCAAACCGGGGCGATTTCATTCGGACTTGATCTGCTCACCGTTCCCCCGGGATCGGATTATTGCGATATTTATTTGTGTACTCCGGACAACGGTACTTTATTTCACGGAGGATATGCTTTTTCCTATTTCCCTTCTTCCAGCCGCGAGAATTATAAGTCGGGAGTAATAAAGGTAACCGGAAGTAATTTGATTTCCGGCAGCTGGAATATTGCCATGAAAAACAATGATTCTTATTATGGTATTGCCGTAGCGGTGGAAGTGGTGGCCATAGTAAAGGAAATTGAATACGCCACGCGAGAAATCCGGACGCCTCATGTCAAAACATGGAAAGAACCGTATTTGGAATAAATAATTTCGACAAAATGTGACGATTTTTAATACGGTTGCTTTTGTTTCAGTTTATCGTAGAATAACCATAAAAAAGAAAACGACCAGTGTGATCAAATTTTTGAAAAAAAATCGTGTTTTCTTAGAAAGAAGAGATACTGATTCATTTAACAATAATAATAACCATATTTAAACTAAAAATGCCTAAAACCGACATTCCAAAACCCATCCAGGAAGAATTAAACATCCTGAAAAAGGATCTTGATAAAAAAATACCGCCAAAAAAATTTGATAAAAACCTGCTTATCGCCACATGGAATATTAAGGAGTTTGGTGATCTGAATGATAGCTGGGTGGGAGCAAAAAACCAATCTCCAAAAAGAGACATGCATTCGCTGTATTGTATAAAAGAAATCATCTCCCGGTTTGATATTGTGGCTGTACAGGAAGTCACTGGGAACCTCCGCGCACTCCGTCACCTGATGAAATTATTAGGAGCACACTGGAGTTTTTTGCTTACCGACAATAATAAAGGTAGTATCGGAGGAGGTGAGCGGTTTGCCTTTTTGTTCGATACCCGAAAAGTAAAACTCTCCGGTCTTGCCTGTGAGATCAGTATTCCGGACGAATATTTATTATCAAAAAAATACGATTTGTCCCGGCAATTTGCCCGGTCTCCCTATGGAGTGGGGTTTAATGTTTACGGTAACACGTTTGTTTTACTTTCACTTCATATCTATTATGGCGACAGTCCCAAAGACCGATACGATGAATTAGGTGGAATCGCAAAATGGGCCAAAGAATGGGCGTTGGAATTAAAATCATGGGAACACAGTCTTTTTGTATTGGGAGATTTTAATATCGACCGCAAGGATGATCCCGCCCATAAGGCATTTACGTCTACCGGTCTTTATACCCCGGAAGAACTTGAAACACCACTGCGCGGAATTGCAGCCGGTGAGGCGAAATTTTATGACCAGATTTCCTGGTTCCGCGAAAAAAAGGAAAACAAAATATCCATGGAATTTCTCTCGGGTGGTTCCTATGATTTTAAAAAAACAGTATTAATTAGTCGTAACTACAAATCCACCGATCTCCAGTGGCGAATTTCAGACCATCTGCCGCTTTGGGCAGAATTTAAAACGTGAGTTTTTATTTTTTTCTCATAAAAACTCACGTTTGATGAAACGGTAGATTAATATTTACTCATCACTAATTCGCAGATGGTGTGAAAGGCTCTTTAAAGTTGTAATTTGGGTTTGGGAGTATAGGAAGTCCCAATAGGCTTTTTTCCAGTTCCTTATCCCCATTTTGTTCAAAAAATCAGGAGATATATCCGGAAAAAAAGACATTTTAAAGGACTTTTTGCGGGAGGTAGGCAAGACGTAGAAAACACC
>JBMORL010000024.1:0-26403 GCA_049322335.1 Bacteroidota bacterium | reverse complement strand
TGCACCTGTATACGATGATGACGGATTATGTGCTGAAGAATTTGTAGCCTTTCCGTTGTTTGGTATGAATTTTGCTTAAATTGGGCAATCTAAAAACTTAAACAACATGAAAAAATTACTCCTCACCCTTGCCCTTTTCGTGGGCATTACCGCAGCCAGTATGGCACAAACCCAGGAAGCATACTGCGAAATCGTGGGCCGCGCTACCCTCAGCTTAACCGGAAAAATCAAAATTGATGTGGATTTCGGACAGGAAAACAAAGCTTTTGAAGGTATCAATAATGACGTGATCAAGGATCCTGCTACCGGAAAACCTAAAAAATTCAATTCCATGATCGATGCGCTGAATTTTATGGCTGCTGACGGCTGGATGCTGGTAGGTTCATATCCCGTAGTAGATTCAAGCGGAAATGTGGAGTATCACTATATTATGAAAAAGTCTGTTACGAAAAAATAATACTTTTCCCTAAGAAAAATCCCCGCGAATGATTTCCGGGGATTTTTTGTTTGGGATTTGAGGTTTGATAGTTTAAGTTTTTAATGACTGAAAAAGAATAAAGCGCGGAAATTGCTTTCCAGCTTATCAATCAAATAATATTCCGCTGTCGCCATTCGCAAATCGTAGTTCGTAAATCATCATTCCCTGTATTTCTTTTCCCCTGCTTTTACTTCCGTATCCAGATAGTTTTCTTTAGGCGGAACGGGACATGAGTAACCCGTGGTAAATGCGCAATAGGGATTATAACAATAATTAAAATCAATGATCATCGTTTTTCCATCGGGAATTTCAAGATCAATGTATCTTCCGCCCCCATAGGTTTCACTGCCGTTGGTATTATCGATAAACGGAAGAAATAAATTATTCTTATGTTCCTCTTTTTTAACGAGAGAAGCATTCTGGTAAAGATATAATTTGAATTTTTTTCCGTTGAGTTCGAAACTTACCTGTGCATACTCAATAAATTCTTTTTCTTTGGGTGAAGAAGTTTTCATGATCACTTTCTTTTTTCCCTTCAGCAATTTCACTTTGGCGATTACGCGGTAACTGGAATCAACAGCATAATACTTTTTTCCTGTAAACTTTTTTATTTCATCTTTTTTCAGCGGTGATCGTGCTGAATCCCTGAATTCTTTATCCTCCTCGGCCCTGAAGTGCTGAACGTTCCAGGTATATGGATCAACAACCGTATCCTGCGAAAATCCGCATAACGTTATAAGCAGGAAAAAAACAAAAAGATGTATTTTCATCAGAACAGTTTTAATTTTTCATAAACGAGACTGAGAGGAATTCCCATGACATTAAAAAAACAACCTTCAATTTTTTCAATTCCTGCATATCCCATCCATTCCTGTACACCATACGAACCGGCTTTGTCATAAGGCCGGCAGGTGTGAATGTAATAGGTCAGTTCTTCACGGGAAAGCGTTTTAAAATATACGTTGGTGGAAGAGCAGAACAACTCTTTTTTTTCCTTTGATAAAATGCAAACTCCTGTATGTACCACATGCATTTTTCCGTTGAGAAAGGAAAGCATACTTAAAGCCTCATCAAAATCGTTCGGCTTGTTCAGCACCACGCCTTCTATGCATACAATGGTATCGCTGGTGATAATGATCTCGTTGTTTTTTATTTCACTGTCAAATTCCGAAGCTTTTTTATCCGCCAGGAACAAAGCCACTTCCTGTTCTTTCAGCAGTTCGGGATAAGATTCATCGGTATCTTTGGTACGGATCTCAAATTCAATTCCCAAACCACGCAACAGTTGCTGCCTTCTTGGCGATTTGGAAGCGAGAATAATTTTTTTTCCTTTCAGGTTATCCAGCATAAATCACAAACGTAAAAAACAGGATAGCAGTAAGCATACTTATTTTCATCAGGTCGGATGCCAAAATCCATCCTTTTCTTTCGGAAGCGTAAACGGTATATACCCAGCTTACCACGATAGGGCCAAATACTGCAAGAATAACATACAGCATGTGCAGTTGTGAAGAAAGATAAGTAAAGGTGAGGTATAACAACGAAACAGATGCAAGCAAAAATAAAGCGGTAAGTACTATCTTTCCTTTTTTATTTCCCATAATCACCGGCACTGTTTTGCAGCCATAAGCTTCGTCACCTTTCTGATCAGCATAATCTTTTTGAATTTCGCGGATGAGTGTAGTAATAAAAGCAAAGTAACTGAACACATACACCACATTTTTCACGTAGTCCCAGTCTTTTGCCGAATACAGCATGCCGTAAATAGATTTATCGAACCAGATGGTAAGCAGCGGGATGAGTGCAGTCATTACCGCTACGGCAATATTCCCCGTAAGAAATTTTTTCTTCATATACAGCGAATACATCCAGAGCAAGGTAGTAGTGATAACGTGTACAATAAGCGGCACCGGGTTTTCATAGCGAATGGCAAGGTAGCAACCAATGGCTACAGCCACCGTATTGAAAAGGATATGCACCAACATAGCCACCCGTTTTTTTACATATTTCCCTACAATAATTTTTTCGGGTTTATTGATGCGGTCGATACGGATATCAAAATAATCGTTGATAATATTTCCTGCTGCAGCAATAAGAACGGTGGAAAATACGAGCAGGATAAAATCCATATTCCAGAATTCCACTGCATCAGTAATGGCGGGATTTTTTGCCGCCCAGAAATAATGATGCCTGTGAAAAGCATACATAGTGAGCGCAATGATGAGCAGGTTGGCGGGACGGGTAAGTTTTATGAGATAGATCCAAAACATACCCTTATGAATTTAAAAAAGAATCAGTTTTCTTTTATTACTGCACTTTGCTTTGGCCATATAGGCAAAATCCCAGTTGAATTCCATTACCAGCATAGCGGTAAACGGATGTGATTCGGCATAGGTAGGATAAGGTTGATTGGCGGGATAATGATTGATTTGTCCCTGTGCACTGATCACATCTGTAAAAGTATAGGCAAATCGTGCTCCAAATGTGATTCCGAAATTCTCTGTTCCGATAAAATATCCTCCGAATCCAAAAACAAAGGAAGTGTAATTGTCAACAAAATTTTCTTTTACATCACCATCCACGGTGGCGTCATAGCTATTGGTTCCTGATGCTTTTTTAAGCAATGAAAATTGCGGGCCGGCCTCGAAATAACGTCCGTCTTTATTATGACGGTATAAAAGTGCAAAATCCAGGGTAGAATATTTAAAACTTTTATCGAACAGGGGACTTGCACCGGTAGCCGTATCATCAACGTTAAATTTGAATTTCTGGGTAAACTGTCCGGATAAAACATCAAATGTCACCTCGTGAAAGTCATTAAAATTCAGCCCGATTTTTCCACCGAAATTATACCCGTAGGAAAGCTGGTTATTAAACTCCTGGTCATCGAGTATATTCTTGTTAAAAAGCCAGTTGGGGCCCCAGGAACCTTTGAAACCAATGTCTACCCATCGCTGGGAAAATGAAGGGAGTGTGAACAAAAGAATAAATGCAGGCAGGAATAATTTTCTCATTATCTTTGGAATTAATAATCAAAAGTACAAAAAACACCTCACATTACATTTATGAAACTGTTACAGGGAAAAACAGCCATTGTTACCGGGGCCACCCGCGGGATAGGCAGGGGAATTGCAGTAAAATTTGCAGAACAGGGGGCAAATGTGGCTTTTACTTATGTGTCGGCCTCCTCCGAAGATAAGGCCAAAGCCCTGGAAGCGGAACTCAGCGGAATGGGAATAAAAGCCAAAGCCTACCGTTCTGACGCGGCCGTTTTTGCTGAGGCCGAAAAACTGGTAAATGACGTTTCAGCCGACTTCGGAACCGTGGATGTGCTGGTGAATAATGCAGGCATAACGCGCGACACCTTGCTGATGCGCATGAGCGAACAACAATGGGATGAGGTAATTCTTACCAATCTCAAATCCGTATTCAACCTCACCAAAGCAGCTCAAAAACCTATGCTGAAACAACGGAAAGGCTCTATTATCAACATGAGTTCGGTAGTGGGTGTGAAAGGAAATGCGGGACAAGCCAATTATGCGGCTTCCAAAGCAGGAATTATCGGTTTCACCAAATCGGTGGCACTTGAACTGGGTTCACGTAACATCCGCAGTAATGCTATTGCTCCCGGGTTTATTGAGACGGAAATGACAGGCGTGCTGGATGAAAAAACAGTACAGGGTTGGCGCGATGCTATTCCGCTGAAACGAGGCGGTTCGACCGATGATGTGGCTAATGCTGCGCTTTTCCTGGCTTCTGATATGTCGGCCTATATTACCGGGCAAACGCTGCATGTTTGTGGCGGAATGCTTACCTGATCTCTGATAAATGGATATTATTCTCTCTTACCCTAAGTGGTATATTTTTCTTTGTATCGCCCTTGGTGCGGGATATGCTTTATTATTTTATTATCGTGAAAAATATTTAACCGAAATTAACCCGGCTGTAAAATATATACTTGCTTTTTTCAGGGGAATGGCTGTTTTTTTCCTGGCATTTCTTCTTCTCGAACCTTTGCTAAAAGCTGAATATCGCACAGTAGAAAAACCGGTAATTGTTATTGCCCAGGATAACAGCGAATCTGTTTTGCTTTCCGGAGATTCGGTTTTTTACCGAACAGCTTACCTTGCACAAATAGAAAACCTTAAAAATTCGCTTTCTCAGAAATACGATGTGCGAACATATACCATCGGTCAAAAAACAAGAGAAAACCTGGCGATTGATTACAAAGACAAACTCACCGACCTGTCTTCGGTATTTGAAGAATTGTATACCAAATACTATGGCCGTAACCTCGGAGCTGTAATCCTCGCTTCCGATGGAATTTACAACGCAGGCGCACAACCTGTGTCTTTTGCAAAAAAACTGAAACACGTTCCGGTTTTTACCATTGCCATGGGTGATACCACGATTAGAAAAGATATAGGAATCAGTGATGTGGCGTTCAATCACCTGGCTTACCTGGGTAATGAGTTCCCGGTAGAAGTGATGCTGGATGCCCGCAAATGTGAAGGAGAACGGGTGGAAGTAAAAATTCTTTCAGGTGAAAATGTTATAGCCCTGCAGGAAATTAATATAACGGGAAAGGCATTTACGAAGATTGTTCCCTTTAAGCTGGAGGCCAGAAAAACCGGGTTGGCAAAATATTCCATACAGGTTACTGAGCTCGATGGAGAACTCACTTATCTCAATAACCGGAAAGATATTTTTATTGAAGTGCTCGACAGCAAACAAAAAATTTTACTGCTGGCCAATTCACCGCATCCCGACATAAATGCCATTAAAGCTGCACTTTCCGTAAATAAAAACTATGAGGTAAAAAGCAGGCTGATTGGCGAGTTTGATATGAACATAAGTACCTATAGCCTGATTATCCTGCACCAGCTTCCCTCCTCTTCCAACGCTGTTGCGCCTTTGATTGAAAAAATTTACCAGGCAAAAATTCCGGTGTTGTTTGTACTGGGTTCGCAAAGCAATCTGCCGGCTTTTAATAACCTGAATACGGGGTTAAGTTTTTCATCTCTTAAAGGAAGCATGAGCAATGCCAACGGAATGCTGAACCGCGGTTTTTCTCTTTTTACTATCAGCGAAAATACCCAGCGCATCATCAGCAAACTCCCGCCTTTGCATGTTCCTTTCGGAGAAATGAATGTGTCGAATGCAGTGAACACGCTTTTCCATCAAAAAATAGGTTCGGTGGAAACCACTTTTCCTCTTATTTTTTTCAACAAAGAAGGGGAAATGAAAAAAGGCGTTATTGCCGGTGAGGGAATATGGAGATGGAAACTGAAGGAATATACGGACAACGGCAACAGTGATATTGTGAATGAGGTTATCCAGAAATCAGTTCAGTTTCTTGCTGCGCGGGAAAACAAAAGTTATTTCCGTGTATTTGCAAAAAATAATTACCCCGAAAATGAACCGGTGATAATAGATGCAGAATTGTATAACGAAAGCTATGAACTGATCAACAAACCGGAAGTGGTGCTGGAAATAGTGAATGAAAAAGGTAAAAAATTTACCCCTGTTTTCAGCCGGACAACTAACGCTTACCGGGTAGATGCAGGAAAACTTCCGGTGGGACAATACAATTACACCGCAACCGCAAAAATAAACGGTAAAACACTTACTGCCTCAGGGAGATTCAGCATCAGCGCTGTGCTGGCAGAATTGGCTTCAGCAGTGGCCAACCACCAGATGCTTTTTAATTTATCGGCAGAAACAGGCGGACAAATGGTTTATCCCCGTGAAACAGATAAATTGCTTTCACTTATCGAAACAAAAGCCGATATTGTGGAAGTGTCGCATGTTCAGCCACGCTTGTCCGATTTGTTAAACATCAAATGGATATTCTTCCTTTTACTCGCTCTTCTAACTTTCGAATGGGTAATGCGCAAACGTGCGGGTGCCTATTGATGAGAAAATTTCTTTTTCCATTCCAGTACCGGTCTTTCAAGAATGAAATAAGAAGTTAGCGCAACCGAAAACGTTATTACTACGTTTTGCGGAAATTGTTGTGGCCACCACTCACTTCCGGGGCCTGTTCTTAGAAAAAGTCCCTGCCAGATATAAATTCCATACGAGATTTTACCGGTGAAAGAAATTGGTTTCCATTCCAGCAGTTGCACAAAAGTATTTTCCCCGCGAAAAAAAATCCACCCCAGGAATAATCCCACACCCAGCGATTGAAGAATAAAATACAAAGGCAGAATGGTGTCAGGAAGATAAAGCGGAGAGAGAAACAAAACAACTGAAAGCAGTACATTATTAATACTGCCTAAAAATCCGGAAAGTTTTTCTTTATAATAAAACCCAAGCATTGCTACTGTAGCACCTGCCATAATAGGAGTAAATGCCGGGATAAACCATCGTTCGGGGCGAAATGCATTTGAAAGGAATACTGTCTTCTCACCTGTATCAAAACTGATGAGCGGATAAACAAAAACGGCAACTGCCCCAAGCAGAATAATAATGACACAAAATGAAAAAATAAAGTTCAGTTTTTTTCGCGCCAGTAAAAAAGGCCATAACAAATAAAACTGTTCTTCCACTCCCAGCGACCAGGTGTGAGTAAGTTCGGTGACATTATATTTTTGCGGCATGTAATTATAGATATAAAATAATGAGGCTGTAAATGCCAGGCCATTGACAGCAATGTGCCCCGAAACGGAAAAAACAATAATAACAACATAAAACACCAAAACAGGCGGAAGTAAACGAAGAAACCTGCGAATGAAAAAATGAGGAATATTGATTTTTCCGTATTTTTCTTTTTCATTCAGCAATAACGTTGTAATAAGAAATCCGCTGATGGCAAAAAAGAAAAACACTCCGGTGGCTCCCGAAAACAGGTGCCAGACTCTTTCCTTCACAAACGGATCTTCAGGAAGACATTCGTAGATACCGGCATGGTTCATGACCACCATCAGTATGGAAACAGCCCTTAATCCGTCAAATCCCCTGATATAAGTGGATGATCTCATTTTTCCTTATTCCGGGTAAGAAAAAAATAATACTCCGAAACCGACCATATTCCAATGAAAACCAGTTGGAAAGGCCGGAGGTCCTCTACTCCTGCCGCTTTACATAAAAAATGAATGATACTGTATAAAACAATGGGATAGATCATTCTTAATAAAAATTGCTTCCATTGCGCAAGGCTGTTGAGATATTTCTTTAATTTGTTCATCCTTTCAAAACTACATAAAATGAAGAAGACAATTACTATTATGGCATTAACTTTTGCATCGGCAGCAGTTGAAGCGCAAACTTACAGCGGCCCCGAAAGCGTGGAATATGACTATGCCGGTAACCGGTACTTTATTTCCAATACCAATTCAGGTGAAATACTGGAACGCAATGCAGCAGGAACACTATCTGTTTTTGCCAGTGGTTTTTCTACCGGCCCTCACGGACTGGAAATTCTTGGCAATGTATTGTATGCCTGTGACGGCAGTTCATTGAAAGGATATGACCTCTCTAACGGAAACCAGGTGCTGAATCAAAACCTCGGTGCCACTTTTTTAAATGGAATTACAAATAACGGCACCGATTTATTTATAACTGATTTCAGTCAGAAAAAAGTATTTCGTTTTGATGTTTCGGCCAATACATACAACATTTTTGTAACCGGGCTAACCAAAACACCCAACGGAATTATTTACGACCAGCCCAACAACCGCCTGGTGATGGTAAGCTGGGGAACCAATGCTCCCATTTACGCAATCAGCATGAGCGATTCTTCCGTTACACAAGCAACCTCCACCACGTTAGGAAACTGCGATGGTATTGCAATGGATTGCCAGGGAAGATTTTATGTTTCATCGTGGAGCCCTAACCGCATCAGCCGTTTTGCCAACGACTTTTCAGGCGGAGCTACCAATATGAATGCTTCGGGATTAAGTTCGCCTGCAGATATCGTTTTTAATACTGATACCGATACACTGGGTGTTCCCAATTCGGGAAATAATACCGTAACTTTTTATAATTATGCTTCATGCCTGGCTACCGGTGTTGTTGAAAACGCGACTACAACCCCGCTTTTCCTGTTATCCTCACGCCAGGAGGGAACAATTACTATCCATTTTCCGGGTAATGATGCAAAGGGTTTTTATATTGTTTCATCAGCAGAAGGAAAAATAATTCAAAAAGGGAATATCGTTTCTCATTCATCAGAAATTAAAGTGAACGCGGCCGGTATTTATTTTGTAACCCTAACTGCCGGAGAACAAACCCAAACTCAAAAGGTGGTGGTTCGCTGATGCAGGAAAGCAGGAAATACTGGTTATTTATTGCTGTTTCTGCTGTCTTTATCGCAGTAAGCGCGTATTTTTTCCTTCAGTTTAAAAAACATGGGCATGCTTACCAGAAAAACATGCATGATTATGTGCGCACGCTTAATTTCGAAGACCGCGTTTTAAAGGGCCAGGAATTTTCGCTTACTGATTGGGGATTTAAAAAAAGGAGCGATAAAGCTCTTACCCATCTCGATTTTGCCGGAGAACATCGTGAAAGCACCAAAGACCTGTCGCTATTGTTTAGTTTTGTTGCGCTGATTTATTTTTTGTTCGTGCTTTTTTATTTTGCTCCCGATGTACATTACCTCAAATTTCTTTCTACCGGCATTGTCATTATTGCCATTCCCTGCCTGCTGGTGGGTATTACTTACCCTTTTCTCGAAATTGGCGCATACAGCGAAGACCTGGAGATGTCGTTTAACACAACTGTCCCCGTAATTGATTATGAATTTAAACTCAGTAAAGAGTTTACCGGGAAAATGTTTTATTACTACCAGAATAAATCAGTGATTGATCTTGTTGGCATACTGTTTAAAGCCAACAACATCATTGTGGCGTTTTGTATTATTTTATTCAGCATAATTATGCCTTTAACCAAACTCATTCTTTCGCTTTATCTCGTTTTGAAAAAAAATGCCCATGAGAGCACAATGATGAAAAGTTTTATATCGATTGTGAGCAAATGGAGTATGGCAGATGTATTTGTAGCCGCAGCATTCCTCGCTTATCTTTCCTTTCACAATATGAGCGCAGGCGAACAAATAAAAACCGATGCATCCAGCCTTCCCGGCCTCTATTTTTTCCTGGCTTATTGTATGTTGTCTATCGTTTCATCTATTGTAATTGATAAGGCGATGAAAGCAGAATGATTTCCTATGGAAAAAGTATTTTATCCTGCTAAAAAACCCGAACCATTTAATTTATTTCATTTCATTATCGATCATGTTATTATTTTTTCAATAGCGGCACTTGCCGCTTTTATTGTTCCTCTTATCCTGGGTGGACTTGTATCCGGCCGAAACCCAAAAAATAAAACCGCAGTTTCATTTTATGAAAATGTGATTGCTCCGGTTTACACCAGCGACATTACGATATTTTATTTTGAAATGTCCTGTCTTTTGATTGCTTTTATTTTCATTATCATATATTCCATCCGAATACTAAAAAGAAAAAATTTACTGGAAGTCCGGTCTGACGGGATTTCAATTTATCTGAAGCATCAAAACGGATTGGGAACAATAACTGAAACTTCATTTGATCTTAAAAATTCAATATTTAAAATAGTTAAGATTAAAGGTGACCGGTTTCTTACTGATGCAATAAAAATTTACGGCCCGAAAGGAGAACTTATTTTATCCACAAAAAAAGACAAACTATGGGACGCTGAAAAAGACCGGGAAACTCTTTTGGAACTACTCTATTATATAGAAAAAAACAGCTCTGAAACAATAAAAATAAATAAACAGGGAAAAAATAGTATAGACTCTCTTTCGAGATATCTTTAAACCAGGGTTAAATATTTTTTTTCTTCGCGAACAAAGATATTATCCGCTTCTTTCAAATTATTCATCAATCTCAGTCGAAGTCACATTTCCCGGAACCACTTTAATGGTGATCCAGTTTCCGTTGGGATCTTTTTTCTGAAGATGATACTCCTCTACTCCCTGGCTCCATTGTTCGTATTCAGTCCAGGTAAAACCGGTTTTGAAATCATCTATACGCTCGCCCTGCAACAATACAGACGAACTGATATTTACAGGCACTTCAAGCAGGCAGGTGTTTACGGGTTCAATTTTGTAATAATAGTTTTGAGTATGAACATCCGCATGCTCGTCAACATAAGAAGTATACGGAAGAGGAATATCCGCTACTTCGGTCCAGCTCATTTTATCGGTACTGCGGTATAGTTTTACCGAAGTGGTTACCAGTTCCAGTTCCTGCGGCAGTATCCATTCCGTTAGTACAGTTTGATTATTCACAACGGTAGAACGTTTCATCTCGGCCTGGTATTGTGTAAAGTCTATTCCACCCGGCAACACAGCAGAAGTATCGCTCCATGAAACGATGTTCTGCCCGTGTAAACCGGTGGCCCTGATTTTGTATCGATATACTCCGTTACAGTAATTGGTAGTATCTGTCCATTGATTTTCCTGGCTTCCTACCGAAGTATACAACTGGAATGCACTTCCGTTATAACTTCTGTAAATTTCATAGCCTGCTACATTGGTGCCGGCATAAAAATTCCAGTCTACCAGCACTTCCTGGCTGGAAACACGTGAGGCAGTAATTTCAACCGAGCAATGCGCATTGGCCGAATCAAGAGAAGCAGAAAAGCCACAGGTGTCTGAAGAAATTATTTTGTAGCAATATGAATTGATGAGTGTTGTAAGGTTATTATCAATATACGAAAGTTGTGACGCATTTACCGTTGTGATGAAATCAAAATTTCCTGTAGAAAGATTCTTACGATAAACAGAATACGAAGCCACATCACCTGATACAGAAGCAAACCACTCGAGTGTAACCGACTGATCATTGGCTACGCTCACTCTTTTTATTTCAGGTAAAGCCGGTGGCAGCGAGTCGGCAATGGAAACGATAGCATTTATGGTTGTGGAAGAGCTGCAACCATTGATATCTGTAACGGTAAGCGAAGCATTGAACACTCCGGGGCCGAAAGTAACAGACGGTTGTTGTTGTGTGCTGGTTTGCCCGTTGCTGAATGACCAGTTGTATGATGCAATATCAGCACCACTCACAACTGCGGTAAATAATGAAGTGGTGCCGGGGCAACCGGTTGTTTCACTTGAAGAAATGGATACATGAGGAGCACTGTGAACCACTATCGGTGAAAGGTTTAGTGTATCCGTACATCCATCAGCCGACTCAGTGATAAGCTGAACGGGATAAGTGCCGGGGCTGTTGTAGGTGAAACTGAATCCCGGGTTATTATTTACAAATACAGATCCGTTGCCCATGTTCCAGGAATTTACCGATGCATTTTGTGAGGTATTGCTGACACTAACGGTAAACGGGCTACAGCCGGATGAAGAGCTGAGAGCAAATGCGGCTTCGGGAACAGTAAGCTCATTTACCTGCACAGGGAAACTGGCAAACGAAACACAGCCTGCCGAATCGGAAACAAAAAGACTTACTGTATACGTACCGGGATTGTTATAAATATGCACCGGTGAAGAAACCGAATCCACTATTCCGTCTCCAAAATTCCATTGGCTAAAATCATAATCGGAAGACGTATTTTGAAAATTTACTTCTGCATATCCGCAATGTGCTTCCACCAGGGAAGTGAAGTCAGCTACCGGTCCCGGAATATGGACAATGTTGCTCATGGTAACTGAATCTGCACATCCCAGTGGTGAAAACACAATTAACGTAACATCATAGTAACCCGGGCTGTTATATACATGGCTGCTATTACAAATATTGGATTGAGTGCTGTCGCCATAATGCCAGAAATACGAACTAGCATTGGAAGACAAATTGGTAAACTCTATAATAGCCGGGGCACAAGACGTTGCCGAAGAACTGCTGAAATCCGCAATGGGTTGTTCAACAATTATAGGGGTAATGGCTAATGAATCTACACATCCGTCAGCACGCGTTATTACCACTTCTGCTGTATACTGGCCTCCTGCTGTATAAATATGTGAGGGATTTTGTTGAGTGGAAGTAGTTCCGTCACCAAAATTCCACGCCCATGAGGCAGCAGTTTGTGTGGTATCGGTAAAGGATACCGAAAAAGGAGCACAACCGGCAAGTGGTGAGTACGATAATCCGGCATTAAACAATTGGATTCCGGGTTTTACTATAAATGCCTGGCAACCGCGGTTATCGGTAATGGTAAGGCGAACAGGGTTAGTTGGCACTGTAGTATAAATATGTGTGGGGTTTTGAAGTGTGGAGGTGGTTCCGTCACCAAATTCCCATAACCAGCTAACGGCATTAATACTGGAGTCAGTAAAAGTAGCAGTAACCGGAAGACAGGTTTTATCCTGTGAAAATCCGAAATTAACATAGGGTGTTCCAACAGAAACCATGTGGACAATACTGTTATTGCATCCGCTCACCGGTGCACTTACTGTTAATGTAACAGGATAAAGTCCGGCTGAAGAATAATTGTGCGAGGGATTGGCAGCCCATTGTGTAATTCCGTCACCATAGCTCCAGTTACAAAAATACATCATTGGTGTACCTGTGCCGGTAGATAAATTGGTAAAGGCAACACTATTGGAAGAGCAGGATCCTGTGGGGGCAAACGAAAACTCTGCTATAGGTTCGTAAATCAGAATGGGTTGAGGAAGGTTATATGTAAAAGGACAACCATTATTATCTGTTACGGTAACACTCACCTGGAAATTTCCACCGGTAAGATAAGTATGAGATGGATTTTGAACTGATGCGGTAGTGCCATCACCGAAATTCCACAGGTAGGTATTAAAATTGGAAGAGGTGAAAGTAAAGTTGACAGTTCCGTTTTTACATGTTTTGTATTTATCAGCCCAAAGCGTATTGAATGGATTATTAAATACAGAAGCAGAGGTTTGCGACACACACCCCATCGAGTCGCGGGCAGTGAGGTGAATAGTATACGCATTTATATTGGAGTATGTATGAGAAGGATGTTGAATGGTATCAAATCCTCCGTCACCAAACTGCCACAACCACGAAACGGCATTTTGCGATTGATCCTGCAAAGTAACCTGCGGATTATTACAATCGGGAAAATTGGTGATGGAAAAACCTGCAGAAACATAACCGATCTTTAAAGCATTGGGATAAATGATGGTATCTATATCGCCTGATGTTTCCTGTATTACCAGCTTCACCGTATAGTTTCCGTTTTGTGTATAGGTATGTGTAGCGTCCTGTTGTAAAGAAGTTCCCCCGTCACCAAAATCCCATAGCAAAGTGGAAGTAGAATTGTAGGGATTGATAAATACGCCCTGGTAGGCGGCACATCCTTCTATATTTATATTATTCATCACAACAGAATTTCCGCTTCCATTTGCAGGAGAACTGGACCCACCGGAACATACAGTCATATCCGCCTGGTTTAATCCGAAAATGGATTGAGTGCAGCCTATGGTATTTCCAACAGTAAGACTGAAAGAAAAAATATCATCGCTGTAAGAATGAAAAGGATTTTGTTCTGAAGAAGTGGAGCCATCGCCAAAATCCCAAAACCATGTTGTAGCGCCTGAAGTAGTATCATTAAATTGTACTCCCCCATTGGCGCAATCTACCTGTAAAGTGTAACCGGCATTCATTTGTTCGAGGTGGTAGGAATGATAATCGGGATAATAATGATTGCATCCGCCAGCCATGTAAATGATCAGCGAAACAGTATAATCTCCCGGAGTTGCGTAGGTGTGAGATGGATTAGGTAAAGTAGAAGTTGTACCGTCTCCAAAATCCCACAAATAACCCGTTGCTCCCGGTGAATTGTCATTGAATGCAACGGTATAGGGAACACAGGAAGCGGTAACGGGTGGTGTAACATATCCGGCAGCCGGGTTAAACACATTAATTACTCCTGCCTGGGCCACACTATCCCTGCAGCCTGCTGCTGATGTGGCTACGAGTGAAACCGTATACGTTCCGGGAAGAGAATAAGTATGCGAAGGTGTAGCTTGTGTGGAGGTGGTTCCGTCACCAAAATACCACAAATACTGAGTGGCCCCGGTTGTCTGGTTTCCGAAACTAACGGTAAGCGGACCACAGCCGGCCACATTGGCTGCCGTAAAAGCTGCATAAGGGCGGGTTGTACTAACTGCATTGGGCATTGCATAAACTGATTCGCAGCCCGCAGAATTAAAGGCATGAAGCGTCACAGTAAAATTACCCTGTCCTCCATAGGTGTAGGTTGGGTTTACCTGGGTGGAATAATTACTTGTGCCGAAATCCCAGTTGTAGCTCACCGCATTTTGCGATTGATTGGTAAAGGAAACTGCTAAAGGGGCACAACCGTTATTATTGGATAAAGTAAACATAGGTATGGCTGGTGCAGGAATTTCGATGGCATTAGCGTTAACGGATGAATACTGACAACCATCCAGCGTAGTGATAGTTAGTGTAACGGTATAAGTTCCGGGGTTGCTATAGGTATGGGTTCCGCTGGTAAATGAGGCTGTGCTTCCGTCTCCAAAATCCCATATCCACGATGAAATTCCCGATGAAGCGGGAGTCATAAAATTGGTATTGAATGGCGCGCATCCTGTGCTGTCAGAAATGCTCATTGCGGGAGTAACAGGATTTTTTACAGTTACAAGAGCCGGTGAAGACAGCGTATCTTTGCACCCGAAAGAATTGGTGCCTATCAGCTGAACTCCGTATATGCCCGGTTGGTTATATATTGTTGCGGGAGTTATAGCAGAAGAAGTGTTACCGTTACCAAAATTCCAGCTGTAACCGGTGTTGGTGGTTGTATTGGGTGTAAACGTAACGCTTTGGCCGGGCGAACACAATAATTGCTGTGAAGCACTGAATTGCACATCGGGCTGCGGGTGAATGGTAATTGCTGCAGAAGATATATGCATATCATTGCATCCTCCGTTGTTATAGGCAATCAGTTTTACATTGTAGGTTCCGCTAACGGGGAAAATATGTACGGGGTGCTGTTCTGTAGAAGTGATTCCATCGCCAAAATCCCACAGCCAGGAAGAGCTGTTGGTGGAAGTGTTGGTAAAGGATATGGCTGTCATATAAGGACAACCCGAATTTACACTTTGCGTGAATGACGCTACTGGCAGAGCCGAAACCTGAATATAGGCTGTCCTGACAAGAGTGTCTGACAGGCCTGTTGAACTGGTGGCAATAAGAGTTACTGTATAAGTACCGGGAACGTTATAAACGGCAGATGGATTGGTGGCCGTGGAGCCTGATCCGTTTCCAAAATCCCAGCTATAGGTTGCTGCACCGGTAGAAAAATTAGAAAAAGTGATGCTTAATGGTACACATCCGCTTTGCAGGTCGGCATTAAATGAGGCTACCGGCTGAGAGAAACTGCTTCCGGCAAGCAGGGCAAAGAATAAGAAACAAGGTAGATTTTTCAGCATGGCCTGTTTTGTTTTTTTACGATTCAAAACTATGCCTATTCAAAAAGGTATACCAGCCGTGAAAACCGTATTTAAAAAAAATAAGAAATAGGGAAAAGAAAATAGGTGGAAATGCTTAGAAACTTAACTGCGTAATAAGAAACGCTGGTTCAAAAAAAGCTCCTGGTTATTCGGTAATGCCGTTTTCAAGGGCAAAGCGCACCAGCCCGGCAGTATTTTTTACCTGGAGTTTTTGTAACAGGTTTCTGCGGTGGGTATCTACGGTACGCGAACTGATAAACAATTTTTCGCCAATTTCGGTGTTGGTCATTTCCGTGGCGATCAGCTTCAGAATTTCAATTTCCCTTTTGGTTAGTTCTTCAAGGGTAATAAGACTTTTGGAAGTATTGGACTTTTTCTGGGTTTTCAGGTATTTCGACATCATTATATCAGACACCTCTTTACTGAAGTAATTTTCCTGGCCGTTTACTTTGTTAATAGCCTCTATCAGTTCTTCTTTCCCGGTATTTTTAAGGATATAACCCAACGCTCCTGCTTTAAGGATTTTGGCAATATATACTTCTTCGTTATGCATACTGAGGGCAAGAATCCTGGTGCCCGGAAATTTTTTCATAATGTATTCCGTAGCATCAATTCCGTTCATCCTTTTCATGTTGATATCCATCAGGATAACATCCACGGGAGTATCCTTCAAAAATGCTTCTACTTCATCCCCGTCTTCACATTCCCCTGAAATCTCAATCTCTGAACTGGAAGAAAGTAACGACCTGATACCATCACGTATAATTTTATGGTCGTCAACGAGTAAAAGTTTTATCATATGGGTAGTTTTGGTTTATGGCCTGCCCAAAATTAAATTAATTCCCTGAAACTTTTCTACGCTTTTTTACTTAGAGGCCTTTTTTTATTGCTTTACGTATTTATACTTATTATTAAGGAACAGGCCTGAAATATCGGGAATATGCCTTTTTTGTGGCGAAACTTTGGTTAAATTTAACCTCAAGTTTAGCCCGATTGCAAAATTCCTTATCACAACCACCCCAAAGCAGCCCAACAGTCTTGAAAAAGTGGGATGACCTAACGGTTTTAGACCTTGTGCCGGTGCCCATTTGCCTGGCAAGAAAAGAAAACGGATTCGTGGCTTATGTCAATCCTGCTTTTTGTCGTTTGGTCAATTTACCTCTTGAAAAAATAACGGGAAAAGATTCTGTTTCGTTAGGTTTTTTTAAAAGCCAGGAGCACCGTAAACAAATTTTAAGTGAAACCGAATTCAAGGGTATTTCCTGGTCAACCACATTCTCCAATTCAAAAGGTGAGTCATTCGAACTCACCATCTCTTCCTGCGAAATCCAAATAGACGGAGTTTCCTATATTCTCAGCACGTTAGTAGATATATCTGCCTCTATAAAGTCTGAGAAAGACATCAGTAAAAAACTCCAGTTAGAGAATGAGATACTTTTTTCGGAACTCGGGCCTATGGCAAAGATTGGCGGCTGGCAGATTAATGTGGAAGACATGTCGGCCACCTGGACAGATGAAGTGGCACGTATCTACGACCTTGAACCCGGAACATCCATTAATATTAATAAAGGAATAGAATATTACCATGAAAATTCGAGACAATCCATTATTGATGCGGTGAACGGGGCCATATACCAGCAAATGCCTATGGACCTCGAACTTCAGCTTGTTAGTGCAAAAGGCGTCAACAAATGGATTCGTACCATTGGAAAACCCATTGTTGAAAATGGTAAAACCATCAGGGTAATCGGGTTGTTCCAGGATATTACCGAAAAAAAGATGGCTGAAGAAGTCCTTATAAAAAGCGAAAACCGCTTCAGGGTTCTGATTGAAAACAGTGGTGATGTGGTGCTGCTGAGCGATGAAAAAAGAAAAATAAAATACATCAGCCCTTCCGTAAAAAATGTTCTGGGTTATACGCAGGAGGAAGTAGCCGGAAAATTTACCCACGAATTTATGCATCCGGACGATCTTCCGGAAATTCTCAACCAGGTAAGTAAAATGCTTGAAAAACCGGGAAACATTGTGCAGGGCATCCAATGCCGCCTGCGCCATAAAAAAGGACATTGGGTTTGGGTGGAAGGAATTGGTTCAAATTTACTTCACGAGCCTTCCGTAAAAGCCGTTATTACTAACTTCCAGGACATTTCAGCAAGAAAACAATTTGAGGAAAGGCTCAATAAATATACCCAGGAACTGGAAGCGTCAAACAAAGAACTGGAACGTTTTGCCTATGTTACCTCGCACGACCTGCAGGAACCGCTGAGAATGGTAAGCAGCTTCCTTCAACTGCTCGAAAAAAAATATGACAACCAACTGGATGATGCCGCCCGCCAGTATATCCGTTATGCTGTGGAAGGTTCGGAAAGAATGAAATTACTGATTACCGACCTGTTGAATTATTCAAGAGTGGGCACCGACAAAGAAAAAGCAGTGCTGGTGAATGTCAATCAGATGATCAAAAACCTCTGTGACAATGTATTTGTGGCCAAGATCAAAAGCCTCAATGCACAGATCATTACCGAGGAAATGCCCGAAATGATGGGATTTAAGACACAGTTACACCAGCTTTTCCAAAACCTTGTTTCCAATGCCCTTAAGTACAAAAGCAAGCGCGACCCCGTTATCCGCATATCGTGCGAAGACAAAGGTACACACTGGCAACTGGCAGTAGAAGATAACGGTATAGGGATTGATGAAAACTTTTACGACAAGGTATTTGTGATCTTTCAGCGCCTTCACGGAAGGAATGAGTTTTCGGGCACAGGCATCGGTTTGGCGATTTGTAAAAAAATTGTTGAAAAACATAAGGGAAAAATATGGGTAACCTCTGAAACCGGTAAGGGAAGTATTTTTTACTTTACGATCGCAAAAATTTTATGATATGACAAAAGTAAAACACATACTGCTGGTGGAAGACAATGAAGGAGATGTTGTGTTAACCATGGAGGCCCTGAAGGAAGCTCCCGTGGCCAACAAAGTTACGGTTGCACGTGACGGATTGGAAGCACTGAATATGCTGAGAAAAAACACACCTTATGAAAACTTTGTGTATCCTGACGTTATCCTGATGGATATTAACCTTCCCAAAATGAACGGGAAAGAAGTTTTATCCATTATTAAGTCAGATTCACTTCTTAAAACCATACCGGTTATCATGTTATCCACCTCTTCTTCGGAATCGGATATCAGTGAATCGTATAAAAATCACGCCAACTGTTACGTTACCAAACCCGCCAGTTACGAACATTTTTCAGAACTGGTGAAACTGATTGATAATTTCTGGACAAAAGTGGTAAAAACTCCGGGAGAAACCATAACTATCTGAGCCTTGCTTACTGATGTTAAAATACTGGTAGTAGAAGATAATTTCCCGGATTTTATCCTGGTAAAGGAGATATTGCTGCAAGCCGGAATAGCTGAAGAAAACATTCAGTATGCAGGAAGGTTATCGGAAATACCTGAAAAGAGGCAACAACGCCAGCCCGATATCGTTTTACTCGACCTTGGTTTGCCCGATTCCAATGGAATTGAAACATTTCATAAAGCCTATCAACTGGCTGGCGATGCGGCTATCATTCTTTTATCGGGATTAACCGATACTGAAATTGCGCTGGAGACTATTAAACTGGGAGCGCAGGATTATCTCGTTAAAGGTGAAATTGATGACCGCCTGTTGCAAAAAACCATTAAATATGCTATCGAACGTAAAAGGATATTTGATGCACTGCTGAGATCCGAAGAACGTTATAAATACCTTATCGATACTGTAAATGAAGGGATCGTAATGACCGACCGGGAATTTGAGCTTATCTATTTTAACGATCAATTTGCCCATCTCACCGGTATTAACAAAAGAGACCTGATCAAATCCACGTTATATGACCTGGCCAGGGAAATAATGGATGAGCAAAACCGGGCATTGTATTTTTCTCATCTTGACGCTCACCAGTCAAACGAAGCGAAAAATTCTTTTGAAGTGAAGATTAAAAATAAATCGGGTGAAGAATACTGGCTGCTTATACGTGCCAATTCCATGTGTGACAAAGAAGGAAAGTTTTGGGGTGAAATATCTGCATGGATCGACATCACTCCTATTAAAAAGGCCAAGGAAGAACTAATAAACGCTGTTTTGGAAGCACAGGAAAAAGAAAAAAAGAGAATCGCGCAGGATCTCCATGACGGCCTTGGACAGGTGCTGGCAGCCACACAAATGAATTTCAACTCACTTAGCAGGGATTGCTTTAGCGGTGAAAATGAAGTTTACTTTAACAGAATAAAAGAATTGCTTGGAAAATCAATTACAGATGTACGCTCTATTTCCCATAACCTTATGCCACTGGAAATAGAAACCCTCGGGTTTGTAAAAACTATCGAGCTTCTTGTAAACCGGATGGAATCACTTACAGGTATTTCGCTCAGGTTTTTTACCAATCAACCTAATTTCACTCCCGAACAACAATTAAGCACCCACCTTTACCGCATCATCCAGGAATTTATTTCCAACTCTATCAAACATGGCAATGCAAAAGAAATTGATATAGAAATAGAACATTCACGATCAAAAATAAATATCTACCTGCGTGATGACGGAAAAGGATTTAATGTTGAAAAAGTGCTGGATAAATCAACATCAAAAGGAATCGGCCTTACCAATATCCTGAACCGGATATCACTGATGGGCGCCATTCACCGCCTCTACTCCGCTCCGGGAGAAGGAACATTACTGGAAATTGTATTGGAAAAAAAGTAGTGGTTAACTGGTCAGTAGTTAATAGCTATTTACCAATGATTAATGACTATTTCACCATTCCACCAATAACTACTGACCATTTACACTCACAGAATCGGCAGGATTACCTGGTATTGCTGAAGTGTCTGTTACGTTAGCCGGGGCCAGATCAGCAGTAGTTCGGCAATTATGTGGTTTTTTTACAAACAACGGGGCTTTCGGAAATTTTCCTTTTGTAAGCTTCAGTGACTTGTCTTCATACATCCTGTCCATATATTTTCCGTAAATGGGTAATGCTGTTCTGGCCCCTTCACCTGTTTGTGAACTGCGGAAACGGACACGGTTATCATCAGCGCCCACCCAAACTCCGGTTATATAATCTTTTGTAATACCAATATACCATCCGTCTGAATAATTGGATGAAGTTCCTGTTTTTCCTCCCACTTCATTGTTATAAACAAATTTATATTCCCACAACGCCTGTGAAGTTCCGCCCGGTTCTTCCATTCCTCCGCGCAACATATACGTCATTAGCCAGGCCGTTTCTTCTGTCAGCGCTCTTCGCTTTGCCGGTGAAAATTCTGCAATTATATTTCCTTCGCGGTCGGTAATTTTGGTTACAAAGATGGGTTCCTGCCAAACTCCCCTGTTCATAAAGGTTCCGTATGCCGACAGCAATTCGTATAAGGTTACTTCATTCGATCCCAAACCAATAGAAGGCACTGCATCCAGTTTGCTTTTGATTCCCATTTTTTTGGCCGTTACCGCCACTGCTTCCCACCCTACTTTCTCAGTTAAACGGGCAGTCACCGTGTTTACCGATTTTCCCATGGCATGTCGAAGAGTGATCTTTTGTCCTGTAGTAACCCAGTCTGCGTTATGAGGCGTCCATTTTTTTTCTTCCCCGTTTTCTTTGTATTTGATGGTGATAGGAGCATCCGGCAATTTATCACAAGGCCCCCAGCCCTGTTCGATGGCTGTGGTATAAACAAAAGGTTTGAAAGTGGAGCCCGGCTGGTTTTTTGCTACACTCACATGGTCGTATTGAAAATGATCGTAATTTATTCCACCGATATACGCTTTTATTTCCCCGGTATAGGGATCGATGGTCATCATCCCGCAATGAAGCAATGAAAGGTAATATTTGATACTATCCATCGAACTCCACTCTTTTTCCAGTTCGCCATCCCACGAAAACACTTTCATTTTTTTTGGCTTATTCATTTCAGCCATAATTTTTTCTTCATCATTCTTAAACTGAATGGAGAGTTTTTTATACACCTCGGTTTGTTTCACTACGTCCATCAAAAAACCGTCCGGTTTCGATGCTGTGGCATTCATTTTCCAGGGTTTCATTCCAGCCCAGTGGTCGTTGAAACGTTTTTGTAATTGTTTCATTTGTATTTTCACGGCCTCTTCAGCGTGTTTTTGCATCCGTGAATCGAGGGTGGTGTGAATGATAAGCCCATCCGTATAAATATTATACCCGCTTTCCCGTTGCCATTCTTCGAGCGATTTGGCCACCGCTGTTCTGAAATAGGGAGCCATTCCTTCGCTGTATTTATACACTTTATAAGTTACTCCAAGCGGTTGTTTCACATACTTATCATGTTCAATTTTTGAAATTTTCCCGTATTTAAGCAGTTTTCCGATCACTTCATTCCTTCGTTTCAAACAATTATCGGGATGTTTAAGAGGGCTGTATAAAGTAGGGCCTTTAAGCATTCCCACCAGCATAGCAGCCTGGGGCACAGATAAATCAGCCGGTTTAACTCCAAAATAACTTTCGGCAGCTACTTTAATTCCAAATGTATTATGGCCGAAGTCAACCGTATTGAGGTACATGGTAAGAATTTCATCTTTGGTATACCATATCTCGAGTTTAACAGAAGTGATCCATTCCTTTGATTTGGAGATAAAAGTGCGAACACCCGGAATATACCCCAGTAAACCTGTAGATTTTCTCCTTCGGGTCTTAAACAGGTTTTTAGCCAGCTGTTGAGTGATGGTACTGCCTCCCCTTTTTTGGCCTGTGGCCGTTGAATAAACAGCAGCCAATACCCCTTTTGGATCAATTCCCCAGTGATCGTAAAATCTTATGTCTTCGGTAACAATCAATGCGTTTTTTATATTTTCTCCCAATTCGTTATATTCTACCGGGTCGCGGTTTTCCTGGAAAAACTTTCCAAGTAACACTCCGTCTGCAGAATATACCTCGGAGGCAATGTTAAGATCGGGGTTAGAAACCATATTTATGCCCGGCATTGTGCCGAAAAGCCATAAAAAGTTAATTTCGATAGCTATCACCAGCAAGATGATGGTGAGAAAAAAAGAATAGGCCAGGCTGCCCATTTTTCGATACCACCTGATTTTCCGGAAACGTTTGAAGTTATAAATGCTGTAACGGAAAATAAATCTCAGTACCGGGCCGGTTTTTTCCCAAACCATGCACCAATAATTGTGAAGCAGTGTTCTGTATGCTAACAGTATTTCGTTCAATTCAAATGATAAAAGGCGGGCAAATTTCCTTAATTTTTCCCTTACTTCGTAAACTATTGGAACAGATATTGTTTTCTGTTTAAATTTAGGGCATACAAAGGTGAAAAAGAGTGTATTTCTGTTATTGTTGATTCCGCTGGTGTATATGTCGGCCTGTAAGTCCACACGGAGATTGCAGGAAGGCGAAAACCTGCTGGTGGGAAATAAAATAATTCTTGATGAAGAAGGCACTGTTTCTGCTTCCGACCTTGATTATGTATTGAAACAAAAACCCAATCGCAAAATTTTCGGGTTTATCCCTTTCCATCTTTTCATGTATAACCTGCCCAATCCCGAAAAACTGAAACAAGATTCCACCGAAAATGCCTTAAAAAAAGAGGAACGAAAAAAAAAGCTGAAAACCGAAATCGAAGAACTCGACAGCCTGATTTTCCAAACACGACTTTCTATTCCCGGCACCACGGGCAAGGAAAGAAAAAAGCTGGAAAAGAAAGTGGAAAAAATGCTTGTTGACCGGAATGAAAAAGAAGAGAAGGTAGAAAAATACAAGCCGCGTTTTGGCATACGGGTAAGAGAATGGCTCCGAAATTCAGTTGGAGAAGCCCCGGTGGTTCTCGATTCATCAAAAGTTATTTCTTCGCGGAAGAATCTTACCATATTTCTGTTTAAAAAAGGATATTTTAATAATGTGGTGCGCGATTCTGTAGGAGTGGATACGTCAAGAAAAAAAGCACGCGTATATTATTTTGTGGAACTGAATGCTCCGTATATCATCGACAGTTTTGCCTACAAGGTAAGTGATCCGAAACTGGCCAAACAGATTGAAATATCAAAAGAAAATTCGCTGATAAAGCCGGGAAATAACCTCGACTTTGAAAAGCTGGATGAAGAACGGGCAAGAATCACCACTTTTCTGAAAGACAAAGGATATTATTTTTTCAGCAAGGAATATATCTATTATGATGTTGATTCTTCCATGAACAGCAGGAGAGTGAAAGTAACGATGGGTGTAAACAATATGCTGAAAAGTTCTGCTGCCAATCCCGATTCACTGACAGAAGTCCCGCACCGGAGGTTTCTTATCAATGAGATTTATGTGAACACCGACTTCGATCCGCGTGTGGCCAACATTGATTCATTGAAAGACAAGTATGACACGCTTTTATCAGAAGAACATTATTTTATTTACAGGAATAACCTGAAATTTAAAACTTCTACTCTTTTGGATGCTATTTATATCAATAAAACCTATACTTACCGCGCCAAGGAAGTGGAAGCAACTTATAAAAAACTTTCTTCCCTGGGAGTTTTTAAATCGGTGAACATACAGTTCGAGCTCAATCCCGATGATCCCACGCAGTCGTCCCTTAATTGCTATATCAACCTTGTACCCAATAAAAAGCAATCCATTACCCTCGAAGCTAATGGAACCAACAAAAGCGGCAATCTTGGTATTATGGGTAACTATACCTACAAGAATAAAAACAGTTTTAAAGGTGCAGAAACCTATCGTTTTTCCATCACGGGTGGTTTGGAAGCACAGCAACTTCTGGCCAATGAAGATGAAAGTATTCTTGGAGAAAACACCAATATCAAACCATTAAAAACATTCAATACACTCGAATTCGGACCCGAGATGTCGCTGTTTATTCCGAAAATTCTTACTCCCATCCGGTTTGAAAGGCTGAAAAAATTGTCGAAATATCAAAGTCCGAAAACAGTTTTTACCGCTACACTAAACTATCAAAACCGTCCCGACTTTAAGCGCATTGTGCAGGATGTTTCTTTGGGATATGATTGGAGAAAAGGAGATTTTATAACCAAACATTTCCAACTATTATCCATCAGTGCCATCAAAATTGAACCCGATTCAAGTTTCACTGCGCGGCTTAATCAAATTAACGACCAGTTTTTGCTGAACAGTTACCGCGACCACTTTATTCTTGGTTCACAGGCATCGTGGACATACAATAACCAGGACCAGAACAAACTCAGAAACGGGTTATATCTTCGTATTTCAGCTGATGTGGCAGGTAACGGGATGCGTTTGCTTTATGACTGGAGAGGAGTTCCACATGATTCTTCGGGAACGATTTTCGGGATTCGGTTTGCTCATTATGTGAAGATGGATACTGATATACGCTATAAAATTGTGTTCAACAGAAGTTCGAGTATTGTTTACCGGATGGCGGGAGGTGTTGGAAAACCATTCAGAAACTTTGACGATGCGCTTCCGTTTGAAAAAAGTTTTTTTGCCGGTGGTTCCAACGGATTAAGAGGCTGGAGAGCGCGTACACTGGGACCGGGATCCTATACTCCGCTTACTACCACTTTCGATAAAATTGGCGATATATTGATAGAAGGAAACCTGGAATACCGTTTTGATCTTGTAGATTTTTTCGAAGGAGCTCTTTTTGTTGATGCAGGGAATATCTGGAATCTGAAAGAAAATCCAGCGCGGCCAGGAAGCGGATTTTCTACTGATTTTTACAGGGAAATAGCAATGGATGCCGGACTGGGATTACGTTTCGATCTTGATTTTTTTATTGTCCGGTTTGATTTCGCACTTCCTATCCGCGACCCGGCTATGTTTGAAGGCGAACGATGGATATTTGAGAAAAAATCAAATACCAATAATTATCTCATCACCAACGGAGCCGATCCATACAAAGCAAGGCTCAACTGGAACCTGGGAATTGGTTATCCGTTTTAGAATCATTAAAAAAATTGAAACAATTTATGAAAAAAAATTTCTTGCCGTTTATTGCTCTGTCATTCATCATTTCTTCCTGCAACAGCGGCTGGACTTCTGCCGAAAAAAAAGAATTTATGGAGTCCTGCAAAAAAGCAGAAATGCTGGATTGTGAATGTGCCTATGAAAAAACCACTCAAAAATATCCCCGGTATGAAGAGTTTGCCAAAACAAAAGGAAATGATATGGATTTGGCGAAGGAGCTGGTAAATGACTGCCTGAAGAAATAATTACACGCGTTTTAAAAAAAACTCTCCGATCAACGGGCTTTTTAATCCGCCAAATGGCGGACGAGCCTTGGACAGGGTTTAATTCCCCGCAGTTTACTGCGACAAAAAAATAAATATTCCTCTTACGAATACCCCGCAGCTTGCTGCGGGGACATTTATTTGAACTCTCCGGAAAAGATATGATCAGTATGTTTTAAAAACTTTTTTTAGTATTTTGATAGAGGAAAGGGCTGGGGCTGTTAAAGCGCAAAGAGATTTCGATTCCTCCTCTGCCATAAGTAACATTTTTAAAGCCCGAGATATTTGCATCGTAACTTA
>JBMORL010000023.1:22820-27284 GCA_049322335.1 Bacteroidota bacterium | reverse complement strand
AACTTAGTACACTCAATAACTCCATCCCCCAATAACACAATAACTCCATCTCTCAATAACACAATAACTCCATCTCTTATCCCAACATACAAAACACATATAAAAACTATTTTCAATTGTTCTCTTGAAAGAGCGTTTAAGACACCGATGTTATGCGATGTCACGAAAGTGCACTCCGGGTTTCTTTTTATGCCTCGTGTTACGCATTGCACAGAAGATGAAAACTGGGGAAAAACGGGTGGAAGCCGAAAAGTGTTTATGGAGAAGAATATTTTTTTCAAAGGCGGAGAAGCGGCTTTGGATACCGTGCTGATCCGCAAAGAGAACAAATACTGGAAAATTGAGATCAGCGATTTTAAAATGCCGTTTATCGGAATTGAAAAACTGCAGGGTGAATGGGAAGTGCAGGAAAACGAAAAGGGTACTGTTCAGGTGATTTATACCTATCATTTGTTTTCCAAACACAGCTGGATGTATCTTTTTCACTGGTATTTTACCAAAACCTTTTGGAAAATCTATATGAAACATGCGATGGAAAATATAAGGGAAATGGCTTATAGTAATGAGCCCTACGTGCAGAATTAATTTCTGGCAACTATTTTTTCGTTGATATTGTAAATTTCACCCGGATTTCTTACCTTCACAATAGAAAGGGAAACAGTGACACAAACCGGAAATTTTCCAGGCAACAATTAAATGAAAAACATTTTTTCATTATTTTTTATTTTTTCACTGCTCATTTCCGCCTGCCACCCGAAAGCCGGGCCGGTGATACGTTCGTATAAAAAAGACGGAGTGCAATGGGAAGTGATGAAAATTTACGGATATCCATCGGGAAAAAGAAAACTTTCTAAAGTGAATGTTTACAAAGACGGCTGGCTGTGGGAATCTGACATCTATTATGAGCTATGGCCCAATAACGAATGGAAATTGGTAAGTAAAAATGGTTTTACCGTAATAAAAGAAGGTAAATATCTCCTCAACAACGATTCAATAGTTGTTCCTGATAATATTATTTACCGGTCGTTTGATAAAAACCACAGGGAAAAACTGGAAGTGTATCAAAACGGTAAACGCATTCCCTATACGCTGGGATATTATGACGGGTATGAATCCAGCCAGTTTCTCATTGATAAACCCGGGGTGTATCGCTGGGAAAACGGGGTAGAATATTTTGTCAGGGAATTTACTCCCGAAGAATGGGAACAACACCGGAGAATGAATGAGTATTTAAACAATAATCACGTTCCTGATACTTCTTCCAGATAATTGTTTCAGGGTATTGTGGTTTCGGATTTTTTTTATAAATTTACTTCCTTCAAATTATAAAGTATGAAATCAAAAATCCTTCTTTCTTTTTTCCTTTTTCCATCCATTCTTTTATCACAACCCGTTGTGTACATCAATTTTGTGTCGCACAATGAGCCCAACGAAATGCTGCAAAACAACCTGTATTACCAGGCAATGAAAACCAAAGTGCTTCAACTTGCCTCAATTATAAATACAAAAGGCGCATCATGGAACCTTGAAACCTGTGATGGTTTTGCACGGGGCGCGTACAACAACGAGCCCAGTCCGTTTGTTTCCAATGTATTTAAAACAATAACATCGGGAATTTATGCTGATAATATAGAAATTGATCCCCGGCCCAAAGTTTCTGATTCTTCCTCTTACAACATTGCCGACACCTGGAAATATCTTGATACGCTGGGATGCTTTCCCACCCAAACACTCGGTGGTTTTTTATATTATTCACAGAATCCGCCCGTTCAGGGGATTGATTGGTGGAGATACCAGGATACGATAACAGGAATTACTTTTCCCTGGATAAAGTGGAAAGCAAAACTGATGTGGGGAGCCGGAAGTTATCAGCCTCATACCAACGACCTGAATGATTATGGAATCTGGAAACCTCACGCGCCTTCCAATACCAATACACTGGATTCATTTTACATACATGATCCCAACAAAACGGTTTGGTATATCGGCAATGGTTGTCAGCCCATTAATTCCCTGGATTCAGCTAAAAACATCAACGATATCCTGAACCCTTTGCGCGATTTTATCGACAGCATTCAAACCGGGTTACTTCCCCAGAATAAATTTTATGTCTATTCTGTGACGATCAATCAACGTGAATTCGGAAATACATTGTTTCAGAAAATATCCCAGTTGTGTGATACAATAAATAACTGGGGCACTTCAAAAATCCAGTGGAAAAAACTTACTGAAAAATTTACACTCTTTGAAACATGGCAAACCAACACCGGTTTACAATACAGCCAGTGGAACTGTGGTGATGTGCCCAATGCGATTGAAGAAAACGAAAAAAATGAAATGTATATTTATCCGAATCCTGCAGATCAATTTTTGGTTTTTGATTCTCATGACCAAAATTTTCACGAGGTAAAATTATATAACCTGTTTGGTCAACTATTGTCCGTAGAACGTTATACCGGGAGAATGGAGATAGATATCAGGCATCTTCCACCGGGAGTTTACGTGGCAGAAGTGGATGGGGCCGTTAGCAGGAAGATCATCAAAAAATAAAGATTGATGGAAAGAATAAAAGTAAAAAATATAGATGACTATATAGCTCACTTTCCCGAAAAGACACAAAAACTTCTTCAGCAGGTAAGAACCACTATCAAAAAAGCAGCGCCAAAAGCAGAGGAAGCTATCAGTTATGCTATCCCCACATTCCGGCTGTATGGAAAAAACCTGGTTCATTTTGCGGGATATAACCATCACATCGGTTTTTATCCCGGTGCAGCAGTAGTTGCGAACTTCAAAAAAGAAATATCCGGATATAAAAATGCAAAAGGTTCCATTCAGTTTCCGCTGGATAAACCGATGCCGTTATCACTAATTACAAAAATTACAGAATTCAGAATAAAGCAGAATGAGGAGAAAGCGAAAAAAGCAATTACAAAAAATAAAAAAATATCAAAATGAAAGAAAGCAGAAAACTTTTTTTTATTTTTTGTATTTCCATTTTAACTGGCGGGCCTTATAATTCATTATCCGCACAGGCAACAGTGGAAAAAATGATCATTCTCTTTGATTCTGACAGCTATCGCATAAATGAAGAAACCGCGAAAAACATCAGGAACTTTGCGATAAAAGCACTGAATGAAGAAAATGCTGTATTTACGATTTCCGGCCACACTGACAATGATGGTTCAGAGGAATACAATATCAGGTTATCCCAAAAAAGAACAGAAGCAGTATCGGATATTATTTATTCTGCCGGAATAGATAAAACGATGATTCATTCCGGTTTTTTTGGAGAAACAAAACCGCTTAATGATAATAACGGCACAACCGGAAAGGCCGGCAACAGGAGGGTGGAGATTACACTGGAGATTATTCATGAAACAGTGCATTTGCCAATGCCCGTTTTAGTTCGTAAACCTGAACTTATAACACTTCCCAATGGTGTGAAAATAGAAACTGACGGGAGCGGTAATCCCGGGATTGAAGTAAAGCTGATCAAAAACACAGAGGAAATGCTGGAGAATAATATTGTTACCATGACTACAGAAGACGAGCCTCTTGTTTCTAATGTGATGTTTTGCGTAAGCAGTACAAAAAATGAGCCTTGTGAACTTAAAGTTCCTGTTAAAATTTATGTTCCGGTTTCTACCAATCCTTATTGCAGTGGCCCGGCTATGCAGTTTTACGATGGAGAAAATAAGGAAGGTAAGTTGCGCTGGAATCTTTTGGATACTTCGCTTACGGTAGTCGAAAAAGATGGCCAGGAATTTTTTGAATACCTGGTGCGTTCGGTTTGCCCACCATGTAAAAATGTTGATTGTAAACCGAAAAAAACAAAATCAGACACATTAATAGTAAAAGCAAAAGGATTCATTCCGTATGAGATACTAACGGTTTTTCCCCACGCAAATGCCATGATTCAGGGAAAAGTGGAAAGCAATAAAAAACTGATAGCGCTGTTTCCTGATTTACCTAATAAAGAAGAAAAATACCTGAGAATTCAGTTTGAAGACGGGGAAAAGAATAACGTTATTCTTAAAATCGATACTGATAAACTGAAATACAAAAAGAAAAAAGGATATTATGTGATCAGGAAAAAGGATTTCAGAATTAACTGATAATTTTATAGTGGAATCGAAACTTCTTTTATCACTTATCTCAATTTAACTCACTCCCTGAAGCGAAAAAACCTGCCCCGGACATCGTTCGGAGTAGGTTTTTTCTGCTTCAGGGGTGCCCTGGGAGAGACTTCCCGATGCTGTCGATCGGGATAAACTTCTCGTCACACACAAATCATTCAAATGCTAAATACGTTAATAAAATACAGTCTGTTTACTAATGTGCCCTGGGAGAGACTTCCCGATGCTGTCGATCGGGATAAACTTCTCGTCACACACAAATCATTCAAATGCTAAATACGTTAATAAAATACAGTCTGTTTACTAAAGTGCCCTGGGAGAGACTCGA
>JBMORL010000023.1:0-22720 GCA_049322335.1 Bacteroidota bacterium | reverse complement strand
GTGCCCTGGGAGAGACTCGAACTCTCAAGGTAATTACACCAACGGCTTCTGAGACCGCAACGTTTACCAATTTCGCCACCAGGGCATGGTTTTCAGGTGGCAAAGATGGTGATTTTTTCTCAATTTCAGCTATTGGCCCCTTTGAGTTTTTTGTAAAGGATATAGGAATGTATGACAGGTAAAACCACCGGTATTCCTGTCGCTGCCGGCATGATACATACAAAAGTATTCATGGGTATTATCACCGGAAGTACGGGCAGTATCTGCGACCCGGAAACCGCAGGCGTCCACCGGTTGGGTTTTACGGTTTACCAAATAAGTGAAGCACTATAAGAATGGAAGTAATGGCAATAATTACAGGCATTTCTCCGCCACATTCTGTCCGTCAATGGCGGCCGAAATAATTCCACCGGCATAACCGGCTCCTTCGCCACAGGGGAAGAGGCCTTTTACCTGCGGATGTTGCAATGTTTCTTTGTCGCGTGGTATTCTTACAGGTGAAGAGGTTCTTGATTCGGGAGCTACCAGCACGGCATCATTGGTATAATATCCCTTCATTTTTTTTCCGAAAGCAATAAATCCTTTTTGCAGCCGCGATGCAATGGAAACAGGGAGAACATCTTTCAGGTTGACACTTTTTATCCCCGGCTGGTAAGAACAGGAGGGAAGGGTAGAAGAGAATTTGTTATTGCTGAAGTCCGCCAACCGTTGTGCCGGTGCAGTTTGTGTTTTTCCGCCAGCTTCCCAGCAGGATTTTTCCACTTCTTCCTGGAATTTTAATCCCGCCAGCGGTCCGAAAGACGAATATTTTTCCAGGTCTTTTTCATCTACTGTAACCACGATACCTGAGTTGGCATAGGGATTATTGCGTTTGGATGGCGACCATCCGTTGGTAACAATTTCTCCGGGCGATGTGGCGCAGGGAGCGATAATGCCACCGGGACACATACAAAACGAATATACACCCAGTCCTTCTACCTGTTCCACCAGGCTGTAGGAAGCGGCAGGAAGCAAAACATCACGGGTGGCGCATTTGTATTGTATGCTGTCGATAAGTGATTGCGGATGCTCGGCACGTACTCCCATGGCAAAGGGCTTGTATTCTACCTGTATTTTCTTTTCAAACAGCAGGTAAAAAATATCGCGGGCAGAATGTCCGGTGGCAAGGATGATTTTTTTTCCTTTATATTTTTCATTGCCGTTGATGACTACACCAGCCACTTCACCGTTAGTTACAGTGATATCAGTTAGTTTGGATTGAAAATGAATTTCTCCTCCGCATTCTTTTATGGTTTCGCGGATATTGACGATAATCTGCGGCAATTTATTGGTGCCGATGTGCGGGTGTGCATCTATCGTAATATCTTCGCTCGCTCCGTGGGCTACCAGTTGTTCAAGGATTTTATTTACATCGCCCCGTTTGGTGGAACGGGTATATAGTTTTCCGTCAGAATAAGTTCCTGCACCGCCTTCACCAAAGCAGTAATTGGATTCGGGGTTTACAATATGTTCTTTATTGAGCACCGCCAGGTCTCTCCTCCGGTCGCGAACATTTTTTCCGCGTTCAAACAACACCGGTTTTTTCCCGAGTTCTATCAGCCGCAATGCTGCAAACATTCCTGCCGGGCCGGCACCAATGATAAAAACGGGTTCGGCATTTTTTATATCGCGTTTTTCAAATACAAAAGTTTTTTTCTCCGGCTCCTTTTCATTGATGCGGGCTTCTACTTTCAGAATAAACTTCGGGAGTTTTCCCCGTGCATCTACCGAACGTTTTTTTACGGTTACGAAAAGACTGTTGGCAGATTTCAGAGATAATTCTTTCCGGGTGGCAGATGTAATTTTTTCGGCATCAAACGCTTCGGCAGGGGAAAGGGAAAGTGTTACTTCGGTGATCATCGTTTATCCCTCGAACGTGAGTGAAAACAACCAAACTCTCGAACGCATCCGTTCAATCGGACTGGCATATCGTGTTCCGTCATGGATCAGTAAATCGGGAATTCCGCGGATGAGCTTTAGTTCCAGTCCGAATTTAAAATAAGGAAGAAAAAAATCAACCCCTCCACCTACCTGGTAAGCGTAGTCAGTATCTTTTATTTTTACAATGGTGTTAATGCCCACGTTATTTACTCCTTTTTGTGTAGCCATATCCAGGCCCCACTGGAAGCCACCCAAAGCATAAGCAGCAAAATTGTTTACCCGGTCGGTACGCAGTTTAAGGTTAAGGGGAAAATTGATGTAAGTGGATTCCACTCTGCGGTCGATCTCTTCCACGGTTGAATCGGGTTTTAAAAAGCCATAGTAAATCTTTCGGTCCTGGAACGAAATATCAGGAATGAACCGGAGGGAAACATTTTTATTGAAATTAAGTGAGGCCAGCGGGCCGAGATTAAAACCGGGTTGTCTTTCGGTTTTTATATATAAAAGAGAGTCTCCAAACGTAAAATCGGGCGTCAGGTCAATCATAAAATCAGCCGAATTATATGCCAGGATGAAACCGAAATGATACCTGCGTTCGTCAAATTTGGGCAGGTTTTTTGGCAGGTCTTTCTGGGCCATGCCAAACGGGGCCACCAGCAGGGCTAAAACGGCAAATACATACCGGGATTTTATGAGTTCTATGTCTTTCAGTCTGTCCAACACCATCCAAAGGTAAAAAAACGCAGCAATACCCGGATTATTTTATGTGATGCAGGGTTTAACGAATTCAAAAGAGTGTGGTTACAGAAAATGTAAAATTCCGGCCCTGTCGGTTTCGTTTGATCAATCATTTCAGGCGTTTTCCTTTCAGTAGTTAAAGAATAATAATTTTACGGCCATTCACTTAAATTCATCTGCAGGTTGGCATCTGCTTTGTACTTTTACGGGCATGCGGCACTTCTTTTTAGTAACGGCTGTTTTGGTTTTTTTCCCTTTTCCGGGGAAAGGCCAGTCTGTTCCTTCTTTCCTTTCGCAACTCAAAAATCAAAAAGAATTCGATCAACTGGCGGGTGAACCTTTGTCGGCTAAATTCGGACAGGTGGATGCAGTAAAAGTGGTGTATGTTCTCCGTACCAAAAAATTGTATTTCATTCACTCCACACGATTTAAATACCATTACGATTTCTGCCGCGATTACCTGGGCGACCAGCAGGATCTGTACCGGTATAACTACAACAATTATTCCAACTCAACCGGAAGAAAATACTATTTGTGTAACGTTAACCACTTTAAAAGCAGCGGGCGCTACGTTATAGAATTTTCGCCTGCCGATTTAATCCGTACAGAAGATATTGAGATTTTATACCGTGCGATAAAGGAAAATTTCTTTGCAGGCGATTCGCTGAAAGTATATATGAATACCACACGCCTCATTGATGATGCCAAAAAGAAAAACACCGGTTTTCCCATAGTTTTTCCGGCTGAAATTTATGGAAAACAGCAGTTACAGGTCATCAGCAGTAAAAAAGCCGAAGGCACGTTGCTGAAAGTAACCGGTGCAGAAGTAGAAAAACTGGGTGATTGCAGCGATAAGATATTACTGATAAAAGGAGGTTCCAATTATATTCCTTTTTGTGCCGGAATCATTACCACCGATTTTCAAACGCCTCTCAGCCATATTTCCATTCTTGCCCGCAACAGGAAAATACCGGTAGTAGCCTGGAAAAACGCCTGGGAAAACGGGGAGCTGGAAAAGCTGAAAGGAAAATTCATCTCGCTGGAAGTAAATGCCGACACTTTTTTTGTAAAAGAACTGCCCCGGCCATTGCCCGACTCTGCAGGAAAAGAGATCAAATACAAAAAACTGGACTGTGATACATCTACATCTGTTATTGCTGATATTTCACAGCTCAAATATAAATCCATAAAAACATACGGTGCCAAAGCTTCGAATCTTGGTGAACTGAATCGTGTAATGAGTATTGAGTCGCCCATTCATATTCCCGAAGGTGCTTTTTCCATTCCCTTTTACTGGTATGCGCAACACGTTAGGAAATATGGTATTGATAAAATGATCATAAAGGCTTGCAGTCCCGAAGTGAAAAAAGACCGCCCGCAACTGGAAAAATTGCTGGCCGGGATCCGTGATTCCATTATGAAATCGCCCGCCAATCCACATTTTATTAAGGTGGTGGAGGAAAAAGTGTTGAGTAAAAATGCCGGGAATCAATTTCGTTTCCGGTCATCTTCCAATGCCGAAGATTTGCAGGGATTCAACGGGGCCGGATTGTATGATTCCAAGACAGGAATTCCCGGTGATACAGCGAAAACTGTAGAGCGTGCTATTAAAACAGTATGGGCCTCATTATGGAATATGCGGGCTTTTGATGAAAGAGAACATTTTCATATCGACCAGCTTTCTATAGCCATGGGTGTTTTATGTCACCGCGCTTTTCCCGATGAACTGGTAAATGGTGTAGCCATCACCAAAAATATTTACCGCGATTATGAAGCGGGATACATTATCAACGCACAACTGGGAGAAGTAAGCGTAGTGGCTCCTCCCGATACCGTTACCTGCGATCAGCTGATCAGCTTTCTTAATACCGATTCTGATTTTTTCAATACCAAAAATGCCATTGAGTATTTGTCTTTTTCTTCCCTGAGCAAAGGAGTTCATGTTTTGTCTGACGAAGAAATTCAACAGCTTACCAAACAACTGTCGGCCATTAAAAAACATTTTTATTCAAAAACCGGTGCCTCACTCAAATATGTATTCAAAGAGTACGCGCTGGATGTGGAATTTAAAATTTACAAAGATGAAAAAGGAAACAGAAAATTATACATCAAACAATGCAGGCCGTTTTATTGATAGCTGAATTTGTTTGGAAAAGTTGTGAAAATCATATAGGGATTACCATCAGTTTTCAAAACGTTTTGCCCGCCCCGGGGCAATTTCTTTTTCTATAGGGTTTTAAAAACATCCGGCACCTCTGGTGCCGGACATCTGACCAATAAATTACAAATTAAATTATACGATTAAGAAAGCAGTAAAGCTTTTATCGGCCACAGAGTGGCCAAACATTTTAATTTAACCCTTACCGTGCCTTCTTTGCCACGGAGCGGGCAAAACGTTATTCTATTGTGTTTTCTATTAATTACAGTTATCCATCCTTTATTCTAAATAAAAGGGAACCCTTTGCTTTATCCGATAAACCTTGCTTTCTGTTTTTCATCCGGAACCATACAACTTTCCGATTTGCCAAACCATTTATAACGGTTGCGGGCGATGTAATCATAAATGAGGTTTCTCAAAAAACGAGGAACAATAAACCCGAAACACAACAACGGATAAGGAAATTTCATCTCCGCAGCAATCAATAATGCAGCATCCGATTTTGTGTAACATTTATTGTGCTTAACAAAAATAATCGTATCTGCATTTATCTTATGTCTGCATTTATCTAACATCTTACTTCCGGTTTCTGATTGAAGCGGGGTAAAATAAAATTTTCCGGATGGATCGTTGCGAATAATGCGCTGAACAGTGGAATTGCAGAAATGACAAATTCCGTCAAACAAAACAAGATGTCCGGGCAGCGAAGAGGTGTCCACTAATTTCCGGCTTTAATGAATTTTTGGGTAAAGGAGGAATGCTGGTCATACATCCTGATAAAATAAACTCCATTGCCCATTGCCTGCAGGGGAATAGCCATGCGGTTGGAAAAACATTTTCCTTTCACAACCAGCTTCCCCGAAATATCAGCTATTTCATAACTCATACCGGTTATGTTTTGCCCTTCAATGATGATGGTTTCGTTTGCAGGATTGGGATAAAGTAAGATTTCTTTTTTTTCTTCTTCACTAATCCCCACACCGGTAGTGTCAACTCCCATCCAAAAGGTTAGTCCGCCACGGTAATTGCCGGTAAACATGTCGATAAATCCATCGCCTGTAACATCAGCCACCGCGCAGGCTGCCCTTATGCCTTCCTTTGGTTCAAAATAGGTTGAATCCACCAATGTGAAATACCCGTTGAGATTGGCGTCAATGTCTTTGTAGTAATGAATGTTTCCGTTTTTCGAACCAATAAACAAACGATATTGCCCGTTGTCATCATAAAACCAGGGAATGCTGTATCCCGAATTGTCCCACCACTCTTTTACATTGAGTTTGCCAAGCGTATCGGTAATAAATTTAAAATTGTAGGCAGTGGTGGTTCCGGTATTCCTGTAATAGGTCAATCTTCCGCTTTTGTTTCCGATTACAAGATCGTTGTCTCCGTCACGGTCAAGGTCAACCAAAAAAGGTGCAGCAAATTGCCCTACGTCAATCGTAGCACCAATATCATTTACCAAAGTGGCACTGGCCAGTGTAAAATCGGCATCATTTCCTGTTAGAGCCGTATTCTGAAAATAACTCAGTGTTCCCTGGTCGTTCCCCACCATCATATCTTTATCTCCATCCCCGTCCAGGTCGCCAAAAGCGGGATAGAGGTTGTCAAATCCTATAACAGCATCAAGGTTTTCGTAATTGGCAGTAACAAAGTTATATACCGGCATATTTACGGTTCCCACGTTTTCATATTGAGCAATCCGTGAAATATAGGTATCGGTAGGCGAATTAAACTCACCGTAGTTGGCAACAAAAAGATCGGCAAGGCCGTCTCCGTTATAATCAAAAAGCACAGGCATGGCTCCTTCTCCGCGTTCAATCATTTCGTTTTGCAACAGGCTGCCGGTAACATAATTAAAAAAAGGATCCTGCGTGGTGTTGCTGTTATAATAAAAAGTATTGCTCTTTGCATTTTCCGACTGCCCCGTGGCCTGTGGTGAAAATACCAGGTCGGTTTTATTATCGTTGTTTATTTCCACGAAATAAGCGCAGGGAAATAATTCAAGAATGAGTGGATCGCTGTAGGAAGGATAACTGGCATCCATACTATCGGCACAAAGATTCATATTGGGTGTGGAAGCGGTATTGATAACAGCCACTGCATTGGGAAAAGAAATATCTCCCAAAATAATATCGGGAATGCCGCTGTTGTCGATATCAAATCCGCAAATACATGAGCCGGAATGGCGGCTGGCACTGCGGTCTTCATTTATCAGGCTTTCATAATCTTCCCGGGCTGCGCGGTTCATAATCTCTGTCATCTCCGGATTAGTTATACCGGTATTGGGACAAGTGTCGTTGAGGAATACATTGTTGGTGGCTGCATCCTCTTCAAAACATCCCCAGCACTGGTTCATCATAGTATATTGCATGCTGTCGCAACCATAACCGTTTTCTACAGAAAAATTACGGTGATATTCCATTGTAGTTCCAAATACTCCGAAAGTCAATACATCCAGGTCTCCGTCACCTTCCATATCCACCAGTCCGGGTAAATCCACCGAACTTACGTATAGGTTCACCCAGTTACCTACCTGCCACGACCTCACCATAGAATTAAATAACTGGAAAGAAATTCCTGTTGCCATAGTGGAAGTATTAGTATATACTTTTATTCCGCCTGGTGTATAGGTAAACAAGTCTTGTTTGCCATCACAATTATAATCTTTAAGAAGCGCCCAGGCCATCATGTCCTGCGGGAAACGACTCTCGTACTCCGGGGCATAAGTATATTGTGAAGAATTGGTTTGATTAACATGTAAATAAGTGAGCACTTTATTGCCTGTGCGGTCGAAAAGAAAAAGATCCTGGATACCGTCAAAATTAAGGTCAATGTTCGAAAACTGTGCGTAATTGGTGCCACCAGCCCAGGCCAGCTTCAGGGTGTCGTTCACGTTTTTCACTATAATCGTATCTTTTCGTTCAAAGGCGTAATCTGCCTGTGAGAATGAAGTAAAGGCCAGGGATGAAAAAATCAGAAAGGAAAAAGCACGCAGTTTCATTGGCTATGAAGTTAAATTTCACAAATATACCCTAATTAAAGACGCTTCAGGACACCGAATGTTGCTTATTGATCCAAAGGCCGCTTCCCCGGGTTTGCGGATGGTCTTGAAAAACAGGGGCTTTCGAGCTTCCAAAAACGGAATCTTTTTATTGGTAAATCAAATGGCAAATTCTATATTTGCACCCCAATTTTAATTAACCAATATACTGTATCAATGCAAAACAAAGGCGCCATCTGGACATTTACGATTCTGCTGACTTTAGCTTGTTTGTTTCAGATCTCTTACTCATGGGTTACCAACAGTGTCGAAAACGATGCCGAGGAATTCGCTCAAACCCAAATGGATTCGATTGAAGGGCTGGGAAAAACCGTTATTCCCTATGGAAAAGACACATTTAATCTTACCGATTCGGCTGAATACGAAAACCTGAAAAATATTTTCATTGAGGAATACCTGCGAAAGGTGGCTCATGAACCGGCTTATCCTATTTTGGGAGAAACTTACCAGGAATGTAAAGAACGCGAACTCAGCCTCGGCCTCGACTTAAAAGGCGGTATGGCTGTAACGCTGGAAGTTTCTATTCCCGACCTGGTGAATAACCTTTCAGGAAAAAGCAAAAACCCGGAATTCAGAAAAGCTTTTGATGCTGCATATGACAGGTACCGTGAAGGAGAAGGTGATTTTGTTGACCTTTTTTATGAAGAGTTTGTTTCCATTGATGCCAACGCACAACTGGCTGCCGTTTTCTCCAAAGCCAATAAGGATAAATTCCCTCCCAAATCCACCAACGATGAAGTAATCACTATTCTTCAGCAGGAAAAAGAATCGGCTCTTAACAACATCGAGCAAACGATGAACAGGAGGATCAACCGATTTGGTGTGAGCAATGCCACTATTCAGCGTCAAACCGGATCGGGAAGAATTGTGATAGAATTACCCGGTGTAAAAGACAAAACCAGGGTGGATAAACAATTGGTAAGTACTGCCAAACTTGAATTCTGGGAGTGCTGGCATAATTATGATGCTATTCCGCTTCTTCAAAAATTCGACCTGACACTGGCTAAGGCTTTTGAGTCGGAAAACATGAAGATTCCGGCTGAAGATACCAGTGCATCTGCAAAGACGGATGATACGAATACTGTAGCTGTAAATACCCCGCTTACAAAAGAAGATTCGCTTACCAAAATTAAGGAAGACTCTCTTACAGCCGCCACTAAAAATACTGCTGATACTACCCAAAAAAGCATGGAAGAAATCAGGAAAGAGCATCCGCTGCTATCCTACCTGATTTTTGACCTTATAGGTGAAAGAAAAGAAACCGGTGTGGTTCCCAACGGTACTCCTGTTGTGGGACACGTTACGATCAGCGATACGGCAAAAGTGAGTATGATGCTCAATCACCCTTCGCTGGCCAATGTATGGCCCAAGCAAACCAACGGGTCGGTGGCGCTGAAATTATTCTGGGGTGCAAAAACAGAAGTTCTGGAAGGTAAAACCTCGATTTTTCTCCCGCTTTATGCCATAAAAGTAACCCACTCTGATGAAACAGCTGTTTTAGACGGAACTTACATTACCGATGCCAGCCAGGATTACGACCAAACCGGATCAGTAATGGTGAATATGAAAATGGATTCGGATGGAGCTGAAAAATGGGCAACGATTACCGGTGCGAATAAAGATAAACATATCGCCATTGTAATGGATGAGTTTGTTTATTCTGCTCCCAAAGTTCAAAACCAGATTACAGGTGGAAGCTCTGTGATTGAAGGAAATTTTACAGTAGAAGAAGCCGAAGACTTAGCCAGCCTCCTGGAATCAGGAAGCCTCGAAGCAAAAGCACGTATTGTTGACAGCGTACTCGTTGGGCCTTCTTTAGGAAAAGCCAATATCAATTCAGGGTTATTTTCTTTTGTTGTGGCGCTTATCGTTGTATTGCTTTATATGTATATCTATTACAATAAAGCCGGTTTAATTGCCAACGTGGCACTTATCGCCAACATTTTCTTCCTCGTTGGCTCGCTGGCGTCTATTCAGGCATCGTTAACATTACCCGGTATTGCCGGTATCGTTCTTACTATCGGTATGGCGGTGGATGCCAACGTACTGATTTTTGAAAGAATCCGTGAAGAATTAAGAGCAGGAAAAGGAATAAGAATGGCAGTGAACGAAGGATTCTCAAGAGCTCTCTCTTCTATTATTGACGGAAACCTTACCACTTTACTAACGGCCATCGTATTAGCTGTGTTTGGTTCCGGGCCTATCCTCGGATTTGCCACTACTCTTATCATTGGTATTTTTACTTCTCTCTTCTCTGCTATCTTTATTTCACGTCTCATCATTATCGAAATGCTGGAGCGCAAAAAAGATATTTCATTCTCTACCAAAATCACCGAAAAAATATTCGTTAACGCGAATTATAACTTTATGGGAAGAAGAAAACTGTATTATGCTTTCTCTGCCCTCATAGTTATCGGTGGAATTATCTCCCTTACACAAAGAGGATTGGATTACGGTGTGGAGTTTACAGGAGGACGTACGTATGAAATAAAGTTTGAGGAAGCACCTGACCATGATTTGCTCAGGAAAGAACTGGCAGCTGTTTTTGTTGAAGAAGGACAGCAACTTACTCCTGAGATAAAAACAATCGAGAACAAGTATAAAGCCAAAATCACAACCAAATACCTTTCAAAAGACGAATCAGACCAGGCCGATTCGATTGTAAAAGCCAACCTGGAAAAAGGATTAACCAATGCAGGATTTAAAACCGATAGTTACATCATTGAATCGGAGAGAAGCGTTGACCCTGTTATTTCAAATGAATTGATATGGGGATCAATTTTTGCTGTTGCCTTTTCACTGGTTATCATTTTCCTTTACATCCTTATCCGCTTCAGCAGATGGCAGTTCGGACTGGCTGCTGTGCTGGCACTTTTTCATGATGCTATGGTGGTAATCGGTGCGTTCTCCCTTTTCTATGGAATACTTCCGTTCTCCATGGAAATCGACCAGGCGTTTATTGCGGCTGTACTTACCGTGGTAGGTTATTCCATTAACGATACCGTGGTGGTGTTCGACCGTATTCGTGAATATATGCGCGAACAGAAACGCGAAAACACGGATATTATGATCAATAATGCACTCAACAGCACATTAAGCCGTACGATCAATACATCTCTCACCACGCTTATTGTGCTTGTAGTCATCTTTATCTTTGGCGGTGAAGCCATTAAAGGTTTCTCTTTTGCGCTGTTGGTGGGTATTGGAATCGGAACTTATTCCTCGCTTTGTGTAGCCAGCCCGCTGGTGTTCGACTTTGCGAAAAAACTGACCAGGAATGAAGATAAAAAATAAAACAAAATACTGCTGATAAACGAAAAGCCTTTCTTTACCGGGAAGGCTTTTCTATTTTTGTAAAAAAAATGCTGCTCTTCCTCAATATAAGCACAGGCGAAATCGTGGTGATTTTTCTCATCGTGCTGATGCTCTTCGGACCGAAAAGTATCCCTTCCATCGCGCGCGGATTGGGAAGAGGAATCCGGCAGGTGAAAGATGCTGCCAATGAAATTCAGAACGAAATAAGAAAATCGGCCGACAAAGCCGAACAGGAAATAGACCTGAAACGGGAACTCGATCTCAATAACGAATTAAATATAAAAGATGAACTAAAAGATCCGCTGAAGGATTAATTTAGTCTTAGTAATATTTCCATATTATGGAAACCATTAAAAGTATTTTTCCGTATCTTTATCATTACTGGAATATTAAACACGTATGACAACCATAGCCCTTAAAAAGCAGATTCGTAAAAAACTGGACAAAGCTTTGGATGAGGAAATCCTTGAAATTATAGATAAGTTGTTGGACAAAGCTGCATTGAATCCGGTTTTAAAATATAAATTGTCGAACAGGGCTTTAAAGTCTGAAGAAAATATTAAAGATGGAAACGTTTATTCCAAAACCGGGGCATTAAAAAAAATCAAAAGATTTTAAATGAGGTTGATTTTTACTGAACAGGCTATTTCAAGCCTGAATGATGCAACAACCTTTCTTATCCAAAACCTTTCTGCAAAACAAGTAAACTCTATTATAGACACTATTCTAGACAGATGTGATGATTTATTGATTAATCCTCAGATTGGAAAAAGAACGCTACCTTAAACATCTGGGACTAAATCACAGGAGGATAGTGGCAGGACATTTTAAAATCATATATCGTATTGAGGGTAAAAAGATTTTTATTACCGATATTTTTGATAGCAGGCAAGACCCCAAAAAAATGAAAGGATAGTTTTACTCAAGTAACATTTTCAACCGTTGTACTGACTGTCGGTTTCCTTCCAGCTCATAATAAGCATTGGCTACCTGTTGTTTTTCCAGTTGGGTAAGATGCCAGCTCAGTGAAACACGGTTTTTTTCGGTGATGGGCAGGCAAAAATTTACCACGTCAATTTCATTCTCAAACCAACCCGATGCGAATTGCAGCAGTTGATCATTATCATAATCTTGTGTATAGAAAATATTGTCATACAGGTTACCCAGTGGTTTGGTAAGGCGTTTGGTAACTGAATTGGTTTGTGCCGGCACTTCCACTTCCTTCTGCCGGTCGCGGATCTGCAGTATAATTACTCCACTGGTATTGCTTTTTAACCAATACCGAAAAGTATAAATGTAACGTAAAGCAAGCCGTACACCGTAATTATCACGGTAGCCGGCATCCATCACTTCAATAGAGGGTTCACTGGGTAATGAAACCATTGGCATTACATAAGGAAAAGAAGCGCTCATGCGCAGGGCAGATGAGAAGCGGAGATTATAAGCGTTTTGCTTATAAAACATCCGGGTAAATTCCACATACTCATCCGAAGTTTGCGAATGAACATTTTCTCCCGGGTTGCACTGTGATAAAAACGACATCGGTTGTGATGAAATCACCAGCCTTCTTCCGTCATTGATGATGGTTGGACTGATAATCATCGTTGGTATTTCGCTCATTTTTTCGGGAACGATATAATCAAACAACCGTTTATCAAAAGCCGAATCGATATTGTTGTTAAGTTGTTTTTCGAACATATAGCCGCGGTCGATAGTGTAGGAGTAGGGGCCGTCATCAAAATGCCGGTAACGTATAAACAAATCGTTGGTGGCAATGGTAAATGAAACAGCATTCAAAACATCTTTCGAAATTTTGTTGGTGTATTTCGGGTTGTTAAGATCCATGTAAGAATTCATCTGTTTATCCATAAATAGTTCGCGGTAATACGCAGCTCCGATCATTCCTCCCGAAGAACCGGTGATAAGGTGAGATTGTTTCATCAGGTTTCCGTTCAGCGCACTATCGGTTTTTTGTAATACATGAAAGGTCCACATAGCAGACCGCAATCCGCCTCCCGATGTGCAGATGATAACCATTTTTGGTTTTTTCACAACACCCGAATCAGAAGAAGTATTTTTTTCTTTCCACAGATTCAGCGTTTCAATGGCGTTTTTGATGTCTTTTTGCTGTGCGATACTGTCGCTTTGTAACTGGTGAATCCGGGTGTGTGAATACTCGGCCAGCTCATTGCTGTAATCCAGCCCGTAAGCAAAGTTTTTATAACTGAAGAGATCGGTTGTAGTGGAAAGATAATTCAGAAAAATGAACATAAAAATCAGGAATGTTATTGTCCAGCCGCGAAGCCACGAATAAATAGCGCTTATAAGCATAATGAGCATCGTAAATAATAAAAATACACTCGCACCGGCCGGGATAATAAATACCGAATATTCTCCCATCGAACCAATGAGAAGGAAGGATAAAATCATTGCGAATTCAAAAATCGAAGCATTTATATGATTTTGAGCAAATACTTTTTTTAGCAAATCGATATCGTAGTGCTTGCTGTCGCGTGCCAGTTTTATTTTGAAGGGCGAGGCAAGATAAGTTTCTACCCGCCACCCCTGGTCGCTGTTGAATATTTCGTACCATTTTATTTTTTTGTGTAAAGTGGTTTGAATATTTTTTGCCCGAATCTCTTCTTCCATGCTTTCCTCGCTTTTCCCGGTGAGCTTTGAAAGGTCTTTATTGGTTTTAAAAAAATAGTAGAATGAAAAGAAGAAGAAAATAAACATCCCGGTAAAATATCCCAGCATATTCAGTATAATATCCCATACCGGCACAAACTCCTTGTTGTATTGAAATATGATAGCCTGGTAAACATAAATGATCACAAACAAAGCCGGTATAACAAAATTGTTGATGCTGAATTTGTAAAATGGTTTCGAAACAGTGGCAATAAACGAAAATTTATATCCGTGCATCACATAGCTGTACATATTAAACGCCATAATGAATCCGCCACACGAAAAACCGAGAATGGCATGCGACCAGAAATTTACATCTCCAAGGTATTCAGGATAAAGAAAAAGATAGGGTAATCCATATTTCCTGCCAAAAGTATGGGTAACAATGGTGAATAAAAGCAACCAAAACAGCAAAAGGAAATGGCTTCGCTTGAGGTGAACGAACACCAGCTGAACAGGGAAGGAGAAAAAAAATCTCCGTGCCTTTTGTTTAAATGTCAGCTTTTCACTCACCATAGTCTAAGTGTCTTGTTAATTGATACGCAAATAAATGTGAAGGGTTGTGTTTTTTATCTAACGGGGGTTGCTTTAATGTAATCGGTGGCGAGATAAGCGGCAAGTTTGGAATAACGCCCGGCACTGGCAGGATTTTGGAATGGCGCCCCTTCGGTAAGGTGCAGATAGTGATGATTGGTCCGGGCGGCAAGGGTTAAGATTATCTTTCGTGCTTCATTGGCAGAAAATCCTGTTTCTGTTTCTGCACTGCTGGGAAATCCGGCTATGGCATCCAGGTCGAGTTCTATCCCGCAATTTACCATACCCGTAAAACGAATAGCAGTGTCTGTCATTTTTTCTAAGGTTGTTTCTCCCCTCAGGTAGCTGTCAAATGTAATGTAACCCGGTTTTTTGTTTTTCGCGAATTGCGAAAGGATAAAATCAGAATTATAATTTTCATGTAAGCCGATGACAAAATATTTTTCAAGGTAACCGTTTTTAAGGGCGTAACTGAACCCGTTTCCGCTGTGGCGCCCTTCCGCTTTTCGCAGGTCGGCATGTGCATCAATATTAATGGCGGATATTTTCTTTCCCAGGGCTTTTGATGTGCCGGCTATGTTGCCAAAAGCATTATTGTGACCACCTCCAATTATAATGGCCCGTTTTCCGCTGGCGATAATTTTTTCTATAACAGATGAAACTCTTACATCCAGTTCGGCAGTTAGTTCCCTGAGATGTTGTACTTCATCTTTTTTGTGTCTGAATTTTTTTTGTGACAATTTTTCAAGATCGCTCACTTTTACAGCACCCGCAATACCGATTTTTTTCTTTTCGAAAAACGCGTTGTACTGAACATTAAGGAATTTAGGCAAAAAAGAATCCCACATTTTTTCCGTTCCGGGATTTCCAAAATTAGCTCTCACGCCAATAGATTCCGGGATTCCTAAAACGATAAAACCGGATGTTGTTTTTTTCAGCCATTGAGAAAATTTGCCGGAAGCAAAGTCGGCAACCTGCCCCAGCTTTTTTTCGCCTTCTCTTACCGAAACCGATTCAGAAATTTGCCTTGATGAAATGTATACGGGGTCTTCCATTTATTTTCAATGTAAAAATACCTGTTCTTTAACAATAAAGTTAAAATTTATAAATATAAAAAAATAACTCCTGTCATAATTTATCATTTTTATCTGTTAAACAGAGTAATTCGTCTTCAAAAAGGTTATATTTGTTCATCTAAAAACAAACAAAATGAAAAGAAAATTACTTCTTTTTTCTTTAATGATTACCCTGGTTGTATCGGCAAAAGCTGTCACCGTTAGCAGTTCTTCGATGTACTTCGATGCCAGCTACACCAGTGATTGTACCCCGGCTACAGTTACATTTACCTCGCTAACCATGCCTGTCGGGGCGATTGCCAAAAAAATCAATTTCGATAATACCGGATATGTAAACTGGACAGGTGCTACCACCAACTTTACCTATACCACTGCCAATACCTGGGATGTATGGGTGTCGTATCAAAACTCTTCAGGTACTACCATTGCATACGATTATGTGAGACTGGAAATTCATGGACAGCCCGGCCCCGTTCAGGCTGATTATGGTGCTACCCAATCCTGCCCCGGTGATATGGTTCGTTTCCGCGTAAGCCAGGGATGGGAGTCAAATTCCACTTATTCCTATTCATGGAATTGGGGAGATGGATCTCCTGTGGAAATTTCGAGTTATAACGACCTTAACCATGCTTATGCAAACCCTGGAAATTATACAATTACAGTAACAACTACCGGTACCTGTGGCGGCCCTTATACTTCTACCGGTACATTCAATGTAAATACCAGCGTTCCGCTTCCAACTTCCATTCAAAACAGTGTATATATCGGAGGTGATGATATTTGCCCCGGACAGGATATTTATTTCAGCTACCCCGAAGATTATTCCACCACTTTTGTTCAGTGGGGTGACGGAACGTACAGCACCACTTTCGAACATATTCATGAATATCTTCAAACCGGTACCTATTACCCGCAGGTAACCATAGTTAACGGATGCGGATTTTCGTATACTTTCCAGGATACAATCAACGTGTTGAATAATCTTCCCTGGAGTCCGTCTATGTGGTATGATTATTACAACTCTTCTCCTGTTTGTCCGGGTGAAGAAGTATATTTCCAGACTTGGATCGATGCCGCTTCCTACGAATGGCGCGATAGCCAGGGTAACCTTTTGTCCAACACCAATTATTATCAACAGGTGTTTAATAATTCGGATGTAGTATCACTTACTGTAGAGAATGGTTGTGGTTTTGATACTACGCTTTATACCAACGTAAGTGTAGTAAGCAATATCCCCATCGATCCCAATGAATTCGATCCTTATGCAGCCGATTCGGTTTGTTCAGGATCTTCATTTACCTATACCGGCCAGTTCTTTTCAGATAACAACGAAAATTATGTTTATACATGGGATTTCGGGGATGGGAATACAACAGTTGGCTTCAGCGGAGATTATCAATATGCTTCCAACGGAAATTATACAATTACCGTAACGGCTACCAACAGTTGTGGAATGGATACTACGTCTACACTTAATGTTTACGTTGGCCCGGGTGTTGCTCCTGACGTGAATTCGTTCTTTTATTTTATTCCCGAAAATGCAGAAGTATGTCCGGGTGACAGTGCCTTTTTTGTCGGACTTTATTATGTTACAGGGAATACCTATTCAATGGATTTCGGAGACGGATTCTCTTCTTCTACGCCCGATATATTGAATATTTTTGGAGCAAAATACTTTTATTTCAAACATCCTTATACGTCTTTGGGAACTTTTACTACCACACTTACCGTTACCAATAGTTGTGGTTTGTCTGCACAGCGAACTATGAATGTAGATGTAGGAACAAATATGGCGCTGGATTTCGGTGCATTTTATGACGAAGCAGCAAACATCTGCTTGGGCGATCCTATTAATTTTTATGGGTGGGGAGCCAGCCAGTATATCTGGAGCTTTGGTGATGGATCAGGAGTGCTGGTAACCAATTCGGTAATGGAACCTGTATCACATATTTACGAAGATCCCGGTTCATATACTATAACTGTACAGGGTTCAAACAGCTGTGGCAATGGTGGCGTCCAGGAAATTAATATTGTTGTACCCGATAACCGGATTTATATTACTACCAACACGCTGGATGCTCAATGCGGCCAGGCTGACGGAAAGGCCATTGCCGTTATAACGGGAGGTAACCCTCCGTACAATATCACATGGTCGAATGGAGGCAATTCTATATTGGTAGACAGCCTCACTTCAGGAATTTATGTTTGCAATGTAACCGACCAGTATGGTTGCTACAACTTTGGTATCGCAACAGTTAGTGATGCACAGGCACCTGCAATTGTTGTAAATACAGTAGTGGATGTTACGTGTAATGGCGGAAATGACGGAGCCATCGATATTAATGTGATTGGCAATTCCGGGCCTTATACCTATAGCTGGAACAACGGCTCTACATCCGAAGATATTGCCGGCCTGGTGGCGGGTCCTTATGAAGTTTATGTTACTGATGCAAACGGTTGCACGGCAACGGCCAGTATCACTGTAGATCAACCCGATGAAGTTCAGGTTTCGTTTCTTGTTGACGATGCTACTTGTGGAAATAACGATGGTGGCATATTTGTTACCGCCAACGGAAACAGCGGCCCGTTTACCTACGTTTGGACTTCTCCTTCTTATGTGGGAGATATGTTAGGCAATCTCGGGCTTGGAGTATACGAAGTGAATGTGATCGATTCTGAAGGTTGTATTGTAACTCAATCTACCACTGTAGATGAAGATAATGGTTTCGGTGGACCTGCCATCGCACTTAACTCCATCAGCGATCTCGATTGTAATGGAGCAGGAAGTACCATCGACATTTCTGTTTTTGCTGCCGGAGGTACTCCTACTTACTCATGGTCAAACGGAGCAACAACCGAAGACATTACTGTTACACAGGAAGGAAATTATACCGTTACTGTTACCGGTGCGGGCGGATGCCAGGCCATTGAAGTATATTCGGTTGATCACGCTTCTCCTGCCGGACAAACTATATGTATGGTTACAGTTGATTCCATCTATTCGGTTAACCAGGTAGTTTGGGAAAAACCATCTTCTACAGATATCAGCCACTTTAATATCTACCGCGAAAGTTCTCAAAACGGACTTTACTACAATGTAGGATCAGTGGATTATGACAGTTTGAGTTTATTTACTGATTATGTAGCCAACCCGATGATTACTGCGTGGAGATATAAAATTTCGGTTGTGGATTTTTGTGGCGAAGAATCTTCATTGAGCGAATCGCACAAAACCATTCACCTTAACCAGAATCTTGGTTTGGGCGGAACCATCAATCTCATCTGGGATCAGTATGAAGGATTTAATTATACTACGTATGATATCATCCGTTATACCGCTTCTGCCGGATGGCAGGTAGTCGGAAATGTGTCATCAGCCAACTCATCTTATACCGATCCCGCTCCTCCCACCGACTCAACACTATTTTATGTTATCCAGGTAACACCCACCGATCCTTGTATAGCAACGCGTGCGGCCAACAATAACTCTACGCGTTCCAACCGTTCACAAAATCCGGTGGCACCTCCTGATAGCGGGGGAACTACTGGCGTTCATGAAATGGGATTGCTTGAAGGGTTTGCTGTTTACCCCAACCCCAATAACGGTTTGTTCACCTTCGCAGCCGATTTTGCCGGTGAAGAAGAAGCTTATGTGTCTGTTATATCAGTAGATGGAAAATCAATAGTGAATTTTACCATCAACGGAACAATCGGACGATACCAGCGAACACTCGATCTTTCGCATGTAGCAGGTGGTGTGTATTTTATCCGCGTACAATCCGCAACATCATCATTTGCAGGCAAGATAATTATTGAGAAATAGAAGATTATAACTCATTATACAAACCCCGTTTAACTTTACGTTAACCGGGGTTTGTTATTTTCAGCAAAAACAGCCATTTTTACCCTTGGAAATGAACCTGGTTTCACGATACTTTTCTTTGTTGCTGCCAATTATACTGGTATTGGCAAGCACCTCTCTCATCGCACAAAATGAAAAAGGGGTTTTAAATATCCGTAACTACACTCCCCGCGAATATGGCGCACATGCCCAGAATTTATGTATAGCGCAGGACAACCGTGGCGTTTTGTATTTTGGAAATAACAGGGGTATCCTTGAATATGACGGAACATACTGGAGAATCATCCGGGTAAGTAACGAAACAAGCGTTTCAGCTATTGCTGTGGATGACAACGGAAAAGTATTTGCCGGAGCCGATAATGAACTGGGTTTTTTGGTACCTGATAAAGCCGGAAAACTGGGTTACGTTTCATTGGTTCCTCAAATTTCTGAAAAAGCAAAAGATTTCGGACGCATTCACCAGATATGCGCTACGCCCGAAGGAATATTTTTTCAGTCGGCAAAATTTTTATTCAGATGGGATGGGAAAAAAATGTCTCACTGGGATTCGGAAAAACCTTTTCACAAAATGTTCTTTACCAATGGCCAGTTATTTGTAAAACAAAAAGGTCAGGGTTTGATGGTGTTTAAGAATAATGCCATCGAACCGTATTATTCAGGAGACCTGTTCAGCCGTTTGCTGGTGTATGATATCAGTTTTATGAACGACCGTTTTGTGGTGAGCACAAACGACAGTGGTGTTTTTATAATGAAAAACGGAAAAACTCAGGTCATTTCTACAGGAATAACAAACGTAAACTGCGGAATCAGCATCAATGATAAATATTATTCTATCGGACTGTTTGGTGACGGATTGGTTATTCTCAACGACCGGTTCGAACCCGATTACCATATCGGTTTAACCAATGGCTTACAGGATGGAACAGTAAACGACCAGTTTGTTGATCACGAGGGAAACCTTTGGCTTGCACTTAACCGGGGAATCGCAAAAATTGAACTGATTACGCCCATCACTGTTCATAATTATGATACCGGGCTAAAAGGAACAGTCCAGGCCATAAAACGCCATAAAGGAATTTTGTATGTAGCTACGCAAAACGGGTTGTTTTATCTCAGTCCATCTAACGATAACCGGGCTGCTGTTTTCAGGCAGGTGGAAAATTTGTCGCTGGATTGTTATGGGATAGAATCGTTTGCATTGGATAATGATACATTGCTGATGGTGGCAGGAGTAGATGGAATATATGAGATCAACAATTTTACAGCAAAACAAATTGTTCCGGGAGCTCCGTGGGATATCAAACAATCGCAAACCTATAAAAACAGGCTGATTATCGCGCAGGATTATGGGCTATCTTCCATTGTAAGAAAAGAAGGCATGTGGGAAGAAGAAACCAATGTAGATTCGATCACCGAACAGGTATTCAATTTTGTGGAAGAAAAAAACGGAACACTCTGGCTCGGCACCTTTACTTCGGGAGTGATCAAAACATCTACAAAGATTTTTTCCGATCCCGAAACAAAAATCGAACGGTATGGACGCGGGCGTAAACTTCCACCCGGGCCGGTGTATATTTATCCCAATTCCGATCATGAAGTTTTGTTTGGTACCGATTCAGGTTTATATGAACTCAATGAAAAAGAAATGTACTTTTTCAAAAATACAAGTCTCGGGCTTGATCACGAAAAAACAAAGCTGGGCATTCACCGTATTTCAAGAGACAACGATAATGCACTTTGGCTGGTAGTGTTTTATGAAAACAATAGCTATGATGTAATGTATCAGCAAAACGGAAAGTGGTTTAAAACTCCTTTTCTGCGATATAAAGACGAAATTATACAGGCCATTTATCACGACCATAATAACATTACGTGGCTGGGTTCTGCCACCGGCTTGCTGAGGTACGATAAAACTTTCGAAAAAAAATACGACCAGCCTTTTATTGTTGCCATAAGGAGAATAGTGGCTGGTGGCGTTCCGGTTTTCGAAGGTGCATTTTATAATAAAGATTCTTTATTGGTTCCCTTTCAGTTACCCGAAGATGAATTTCTTTTTGAGTTTTCAGAAAACAATGTAACTATCGATTTTTCTGCGCTTACCTATTACGATGAGAAATCAACTTTATACAGTTATATGCTCGATGGGCAGGATGCGGGATGGAGTAAATGGTCGTCATCACCCGTGGCTGTGTTTACCAATATCCACGAAGGATCGTATACATTTAAAGTAAAGGCAAAAAATGTTTATGGAATCGAAAGCGCGGTAACGGAATTACGTTTTACAGTTTTTCCTCCCTGGTATCGCACTATCTGGGCCTATGTTTTTTATGTTATCTTTTTCATTGCGTTTGTATGGGGCGCTATTTTTGTTTCTACGCGAAGCCTTCGCAGAATTATACAGGAACGTACTGCTGAGGTGGTAAAACAGAAAGAAGAAATTGAACAGCAAAAAGAAATCGTGGAAGAAAAAAACCGCGATATTCTTGACAGTATCCGGTATGCAAAAAGAATCCAGGATGCTATTCTTCCTGACGAAGAACGCATGAAAGATGTGCTGGGGAAAGATATGTTTGTAGTTTATCGTCCGAAGGATATCGTATCAGGAGATTTTTACTGGATGCGCGTGAAAGGAAATAAAGTGTTGTTTGCTGCAGTTGATTGCACAGGCCATGGTGTTCCCGGTGCTTTTGTTTCACTGGTAGGAAATAACGGGTTGAACCGCACCGTAAACGAATTCGGATTAATGAAACCTGCAGAAATTCTTGATAACCTTACCACTATTGTAGAAGATGCTTTCCGTTCCCAGGGTCATGGCGATGTGCGCGATGGAATGGATATTTCATTATGTAGCCTTGAAATGCTTAGCTTCAACGAATCACTGGTGGAATGGTCGGGAGCAAATAACCCGTTGTGGCTCATCAAAAAAGATAATCCCACCGAAGTAAAAGAGATAAAAGCCGATAAACAACCCATCGGAAAATTTGAAATGAGAAAACCCTATTCGCATTTTGAAGAAAAACTACAGAAAGGTGATACGTTGTATATTTTCACTGATGGTTATGCCGATCAGTTTGGCGGTCCCAGTGGAAAAAAATTCAAATACTCGCAATTAAAAGAGTTACTCATTTCCAACTTCGACCGTCCGATGCACGAACAAAAAGAAATCATCATCCAACGCTTTGACGCCTGGAAAGAAGGCGTTGAGCAGATTGATGATGTTTGCATTATTGGTGTCAGGATTTGATTTTATAATATGATTTGTATTTATACCCGATAGTAAAATGCAGGGTGAAAAAAAATGTAGGGAACAAAAAAATCAGGGGCGAGTAGGGAATAAAAAAAGTAGGGGCGAGTCGCGGCTAGCCCCT
>JBMORL010000022.1:112409-173476 GCA_049322335.1 Bacteroidota bacterium | reverse complement strand
GCACAGCCGAACTGGGAATTTATTCCGATCCTTTTGCCGAACCGGTTTTAATCTATTCCAACGTAACAGGCGGAGTGGGTGCTCTTTGCGGATACAGGCAGAAAGTGTTTGATATTTTTTATTAGGATATTGTAAGGGCTCAGAAATTAGTTGCACAAAAATCTTATTGGAAAGTATAATACTATTTCGTTTTTTCTTTCGTTTACAAAATATGAAAATCCGGATATTCTTTTTTTCGATTTTTCTGTTGTTTTTATTTAATGGAAATGCTGATACAATTTCTGTAAAGGAAGATTCTTTACCGGTAAAAAAGAATAGTTTAGGAATTGAATTAAATGCTATAGCAGTTGCTTCTAATCATATGTTTGAAGGTAAGCGCCTTTTGCCATTGCCAATGGAGATGGTATATAAAAGAAAAATGGGTAAAAACAGGAAAGCGGAATACCGGGTGTCGGTATTTTCGAGAGTTTCAAAAAAAGATACGTTAAAGTATATTATGGGAGAATATGATTTTCCGGATACACTTCCGGCATATACATACGAATTGAACGTTGCCAGTTTTATACGAAAAGGAAAAGAGAGTGAGTGGAGAATAGCTGCAGGAATTGAGTTTCCGGTTTTTGGGGAAAAAGATAAGCTTTTAGCGGGCGTTTCGGGTGTATTGGAATGGGATGATTATTGGTTTTATTCCGCCATAACCAGGATTTATGTGGATGACTCGAATAATCCGAATGGTGTGGCAACAGGTTCAGGATATTATGCCAGTCATACCCGAACCAGGCATTTCAAATCAGGAATTCAATCTCACTTTAGTTTCCAGGCGAATTTTGGTAAGCATATGGGAATTTACTTTATTCCAATGATGATGTTTTGCAGAAATCAAATGATAAATCATTCTTTTAATAACTATGCCCCTAATGTTCAAACTGAATCCGAAAATACCAATTATCAGTTTTTTTTCAGAATATCAGCTGGTTTGCATTACCGTTGGTAATTTATTGTTTTTTTTTGTCTCCTTCATTTAAATCTTCTTTACATTTATCACATAAAATAGAAGGCTGATGAAAAAGATATTGGTAGCCAACCGCGGAGAAATTGCATTGCGCGTGATGCGCACGTGCAAAGAAATGGGAATAAAAACCGTTGCCGTTTACAGTGAAGCTGACAGGAATGCACTTTTTGTAAGGTATGCAGACGAAGCAGTGTGTATCGGCCCGCCTCCTTCCAATCAGAGTTATCTTTTGGGGGATAAGATCATTGAAGTGGCAAAAGAACTGAATGCTGACGGCATTCACCCGGGATATGGTTTTCTCTCTGAAAATGCCGGGTTTGCAAGAAAAGTAAAACAGGCGGGCATTACTTTTATAGGCCCAACCCCAGAGGCGATGGAAATGATGGGAAGTAAACTGGGAGCCAAGGAAGCAGCCAAAAAATACAACATCCCCATGGTGCCGGGAAGTGATGGAGCAGTTGACGATATTGAAAAAGCAAAAAAGATCTGTGAAAAAATCGGTTTTCCCGTTCTGATAAAAGCTTCGGCAGGCGGTGGAGGAAAAGGTATGCGGGTAGTAGAGAAAAAAGAAGAATTCGAAGAACAACTGAAACGGGCCGTAAGTGAAGCAGAATCGGCTTTTGGTGATGGTTCGGTTTTTATTGAGAAATATGTGGGTTCACCGCGACATATAGAAATACAGTTGCTGGCAGATACACATGGAAATGTTGTATACCTTTTCGAACGTGAATGCTCCATCCAGCGCAGGCATCAGAAATTGATTGAAGAAGCTCCTTCTTCCTGTCTTACTCCCGAAATACGTGCCGCCATGGGAAAATGTGCAGTGGATCTTTGTAAAGCCTGCCATTACCTCGGTGCAGGAACAGTGGAGTTTCTCGTAGACGACCAGCTGAATTTTTATTTTCTGGAGATGAATACGCGCCTGCAGGTAGAACACCCGGTAACAGAACTTATAACGGGGCTGGACTTAGTGAAGGAACAGATAAAAGTGGCACGAGGAGAAAAACTTTCTTTTAAACAGGAGGATCTCACCATCAACGGGCATTCTATCGAAGTTCGTGTTTGTGCCGAAGATCCTGAAAACAATTTTTTGCCCGATATTGGAAAATTAACCACGTATAAAATTCCACGCGGAACAGGTGTTCGTGTGGATGATGGCTTTGAAGAAGGAATGGAAATTCCCATTTATTACGACCCGATGATAGCCAAGTTGATCGTATGGGGAAAAAACCGCGAAGAAGCCCGCCTGCGCATGATTCGTGCCATCAGCGAATACAAAATTTCGGGCGTGGAAACCACCCTTTCCTTTTGCTCATTTGCACTTCAGCACGAGGCCTTCATCAGCGGAAAATTCGACACCAAATTTATTCAGCACTATTTTAAACCCGAAATGCTCCGTACTGAAAACGAAGAGGAGCAGGCGGTGGCAGCACTGGTTGCAGTAGCTCTTCAAATGCAAAAAAAGGAGAAAAACAGGCTGGTGGAAGGGTCAAATTCCGTTTCTCCGTGGAAAATTAACAGGCGCAGCTGACAACTTTGGCATCATTTTTTCGTTATGTACAGTATGCGTATATGGATTTTTATACTGTTTTCCTGTATCGCTTCCCTGTCTTTTTCACAAAACACAAAAGATAAGGAGAAAGAAAACTATATTGTCCGCAGCCATAAAATAATTACCGGAACAGATACCATTACACAACACGAGCTGCTCTCGTTCAGTGTTGCTTCATCCTATTCCGAAGAATATAAAAAATATACCTGGTACAGGGCAATGGTGGCAAAATTTTATCCTTATACCCAACTGATAAAGGAAATGATAGTGATGTATGATTCATCTTTTTCGGGAATTGATTCGAAAAAAGAAAGGAGAAAATACCGTGATGCAGAATTTGAAAAAATGAAAGAACAATTCGGGTATTTTATAAGCACACTGCAGCACACAGAAGGGAGAATATTTTGTAAAATGATTCATCGTGAAACCAGGCTTACTTCCTACGAGATTACCCGGAAATATTTAGGTGGGCCCAAAGCGTTTTTATGGCAGGGTATATCGGTGCTGGGTGGTGCCGACCTGAAATATAAATACAACCCCGGTGATGAAGACGGAGTAGTGCTGGAAAAAATATTTACAGAAATAAATGAAGGAAAATTTTTTGTGCTGAAAAAGCCATATTTTATTCCAAAAAAGAAAAATGAAAAAGCCGGGGGAAAAAATGTTACAGTGGTCAGGAAATAAAACGTGGATTATTGGCATAACAATTTTCCTGGCAGGAATTACCGGGGAAGCTGCAGCACAAACAGATTCTCTTGCAGAAGATACCATTGTTTACGATGTGGTAGAAAAAATGCCAGCGCCTGCTGATGAAACACTTTTTTATAAAAACCTGCAATCAAAATTTACCTACAATTGTTTTCAACATGCTGATGCAATATCCACTAAACTCTGGATTTTTTTTATTGTTGATAAATCAGGAGAGTTAAAAGAAATAAGAGTGGAATATAATAAAGAGTATAACGAATGCCTCACAAAAGAAATTTCGGCTGTGCTGGCTGAAACCGCTCCCTGGATTCCCGGGGAACAAAAGGGGAAAAAAGTGAATGTGAGGATGAGGATGCCGGTGATAATTGAATTGCGGTAAAAATCAGTCTTGTTTTATTGCCTTTTCTGTAAATACTTTCAGAAGTAATACCATAATCCGTATATTAGGCAGCAAATACCAGGACATGATCAGATGTGTTTTATTTCTGTTGGGGATCATTTTGTATATAAATGCGTATTCTCAAAAAAAAGATCCCGTTGCTGTTACCGACAGCATTCTTTTTAAAAATGTAAAATACCGGCTTATCGGTCCCTTTCGCGGTGGACGAAGTACGGCAGTGTGTGGCGACCTTCACCAGAAAAACCTGTTTTACATGGGCGCTACCGGTGGTGGCGTTTGGAAAACTACTGACGGTGGTAGTAACTGGAAAAATATTTCAGATAAATTTTTCGGAGGTTCCATCGGTTGTGTAGCCGTGGCTCCTTCAGACGCCTCTGTTATTTATGTTGGAGAAGGTGAAAATTCCTACCGCGGAAATGTAAGCGAAGGTTTTGGTATGTGGAGATCGGAAGACGCTGGAAGAACCTGGAAAAATACCGGGCTGAAAGATACAAGGCATATTCTCCGCATCGTAATCCATCCCAAAAATCCGGACATCGTTTGGGTGGCGGCAGGCGGACATTTATTCGGCCCCAATGAAGAGCGCGGTATTTTTAAAACCACAGATGGAGGAAAAAGCTGGAAAAAAGTATTGTTCTCCGATAAACAAAGCGGTGCTGCCGACCTGGTGATGGAGCCCGGTAATCCGAATGTTCTTTACGCAAGTACGTGGACCGTTATACGAACACCTTATTCCCTCGAAAGCGGGGGAAGTGGCAGCGCTTTATGGAAAAGTACTGACGGTGGCGAGACCTGGAAAAAGCTAAACGATAAAAAAGGATTTCCTTCCAAATCAGTAGTGGGTATTATCGGTTTGGCGGTAGCTCCTTCCAATCCCGATAAAGTTTATGCTGTTATCGAAAATGAAAACGGAGGACTGTATGTAAGCAACGATGCCGGTGAAACATGGACGCTTCAAAACAGCTCTAACGATATTCGTCAGCGCGCGTGGTACTATTCAAAAGTTTTTACCGATCCCAAAAATGCCGAAACCGTTTATGTATTAAATGTAGAATTCTGGAAAAGCACCGATGGAGGGAAAACATTCAAATCTATTCACACACCACACGGAGATCATCACGATTTGTGGATCGATCCCAATGACGGAAACCGGATGATTATTGCTGATGATGGCGGAGCACAAATTTCATTTGACGGAGGAAACAACTGGAGCACCTATCAAAATCAGCCCACCGCACAAATTTACCGGGTGAGCACAGATAACCATTATCCTTATCGCATTCTCGGGGCGCAGCAGGACAATTCCACTATCAGAATTTTATCACGTACTTCTCATGGCGATATCAATCGTGGCGATTGGTCTTCAACTGCCGGTTTTGAAAGCGGTTATGTAATTGCCGATCCAACCAATCCTGATATTGTGTATGGAGGAAATTATGGCGGATTTCTTTCGCGGCTTGATCATAAAACGGGAGAAAACCGTGTGATCAGCGTGTGGCCGGATAATCCTATCGGTGCCGGTGCAGATGTACTTAAATACCGTTTCCAGTGGAATTTCCCCATTTTCTTTTCGCCTCATAACCCTAAACGCCTTTACGCAGCAGGAAATATGTTGTTTGTTTCGGAAGATGAAGGGGCATCGTGGACTGCCTTGAGTGGCGACCTCACCACCAACGATAAATCGAAACAAAAAAGCAGCGGTGGCCCCATCACTAAAGATAATACCAGCGTGGAATATTATTGCACCATTTTCACCGCTGCCGAATGTGCACTCGAAAAAGATGTGCTGTGGACAGGAAGTGATGACGGTTTGATTTACGTGAGCCGTGATGGCGGAAAGTCGTGGCAGAACGTTACTCCGCCCGCGGCCGGAAAAGGAATGATGTGGAATTGCGTGGAAACCGATCCTTTTCAAAAAGGAAAAGCATATTTTGCAGGAACAAAATACAAAAGCGATGACTTCACGCCTTACATTTTTAAAACGGAAGACTACGGAAAAACATGGAAACTGATTACCGCAGGAATTACTTCTACCCATTTCACCCGTTGCATCCGTGCCGACAAAAAAAGAAAAGGATTACTTTACTGCGGCACCGAATATGGTATGTACGTTAGTTATGATGATGGAGCAAAATGGCGGCCGCTGCAACTTAATCTTCCGGTGGTTTCCATTACTGATCTTGCGATTAAAGAAAATGATCTTATCGTGGCAACACAGGGAAGATCGTTTTGGGTGCTGGATGATCTTTCCATGATTCAGCAATATGATGCAGGAATTTTACAGAAAAATGTTTTCCTCGCAGATGTTTATCCGGCTTACCGTTATGATGGCTGGCAGTTTAAACACGTGGTAAATGCCGGAATGAATCCTCCCAATGGAGTAGTAATGAATTTTTATTTGAAGGAAGTAAAAGACACCGCCAGCGTAACAATCAGTATAAAAGATAAAAACCGGAAAGAAATAAAAACATTTTCAACAAAGCCTTTCGGTAAAACAGAAAAACTGGAAGTAAATGAAGGAATGAACCAGTTTGTTTGGGATATGTACTATCCTCCTGCCGAAAAAACAGATGGAATGATTTTGTGGAATGGTGGTGTGGATGGCCCGCGGGCTGCTCCCGGTAAATATTATGTGGAAATAAAATCGGGAAATGATTTGGTGGAAAAGGAATTTGAAATAAAAGCCAACCCGGTTCACCAATGTACACAGGCTGATTATGAAGCACAGTTCGATTTTTTAATTTCAGTAAGGGATAAATTTTCGGAAGTGCAGAAAACTATCCGTGAAATCCGTGAAATCCGGGGCCAGTTGAATGACTTTGCTTCATTACAGGGAAAAAATTATCCCAAAGAAGTAAAAGTATTAGCCGATAGTATTGGTAAACAAATGACAACCATTGAAGAGGCATTGTATCAAACCAAACTGAAAAGCAACCAGGATATTCTCAATTACCCGATGCGGCTCAATGATAAAATTTCCGGCATTTACAATTATGCGGCCAGTGGCAACAACGCGCCTACGCGCCAGGTAAAGGAGGCTTTCGCAGAACTGGCATCACAGGCGGATGTTGAAATTCAGAAGTGGAAAAAAATACTGGAAACGGATATTACAGCGCTTAATGCAAAAATCAGGGAAATGTCGCTGCCGGTTATTGGGTTAAAGAAGGAGAAATAAATGTCCCCGCATTCACGCGAAGCGCCTGACGGGGTATTCGTAAGAGAAATGTTTATTTTTTTGTCGTAGTAAACTGCGGGGAATCCAAGGCTCGTCCGCCATCTGGCGAATTAAATTTTTATTGCCGCAACGATCAGTTCGCATCCGTTAACCGGTAAAAGGTTTATCTCCGTTTCGTTTTCAGCTAAAAGAAAATCGCCCTCATTTAATTTTTCTTTTCCGGTAATGATTTCTCCTTTCCATACAAACAACCCGGTAAACCGGTTTTCAGAAAGATCAAATCGCTTTGTTTCTCCTTTTTCCATAATCAGGGAAGACAAATTTCCCTTTGCGTTTTCTCTTGTCATCAGGTTAAAATCAGTTACCTTTCCTTTGGCTGTAGTGGGCCATTCACCGTCAAAAATATCGCGGGCAAAAGGCTCAAGCGTTTTTTTGTATCGCCCGGTATGATCAATCTCCAGTCGCCCCTTTAAAATCATCAGGTGACGCGCTACTCCCGGCATAAATGTAAAAGTGGATTCTTCCACTTCCACCGTAGCGTAACTCATCCGGCAAATAAAATTGAATTGGGTATATTCTGCTTCCGGTGGAAAAATAAATAGTTGTGTAGTGGTGCCCCCTGCCCATGTTTTGGTTACCAGTTCTTTTTTTCTTACGATGACTATTCCCATTTTTTATCCTGTATTCAGGTATATTTTTCTAAGTTAAAGGAATTAATGATTCGTTTCGGTAAATTTGAAATAAAAATAAACGCTATGAAAAAAATAATTCCTTTTCTGATCGCTGCCGCTTTTGGTTTCACCGGTTGCGGCAACAACGATAAAAAAACAGGTTCTCCGCCTGATTCGGGTGAAAAAAAAGATTCTGTTTCCGCAGAAGCTCCCGTTCCTGCCGGAATGAGCGAAGTGAAATATGATTGTGAAACGGATGAACTGTTTAAAGGAACTAAGGTGGCTTCTGCCTGCTGGAACGACCGCAGGGGAAAAAACCTGGTAGTAATCTCGCAAAAAGAACAATATTCGTGGAAAGAAGAAAATCCTTCCATGAAAAAGTATGCCGAAAGTGAAGACGATGAACTGGCGGCTGAACTGTTCGCCTGCCACTTTGTGTGGGATGAGTCAACAGAAAAATGGAATACTTACTGGCTGCTCAACGATTTTAACATCGGTTGCTGTGATGTGTGGATAGAATATGAGCCCGGCACACTCGAAGTAAAAGATATTGACGGAGATGGTGATGGCGACCCTTCCTTCTTTTATCTCATCTACAGCGGCACCAACGGAATGGATTTTTATTACAACGCCAAACTCATTACCTACAGCGATTCCCTGAAGCTTAAAGTTTCGGGAACCACCGGACTGGGAAAGGCGATGATAGAAGAGGGAGGTCTGAAAAAGGAAACATATGATGCTGCTTTTAAAAACGTGGATAAATTGTTTGAGTCCTATGCTAAGGAAAGATGGAAAAACTGCCATGATCAGAAGGTAAGCCGCGATGAGAAGAACCAAATGCCGATATAATGGCAGAAGAATAAAAAATACGATTTTCCCCGTAGCTTTTTATTGGCGGGATTAGTGTATTTTCGTGGCTGAATGTTATTGTCAGCTAATCATACTCCTGCTTTTCCTATTGCGCTGGGTGGCGCTGCTGTTGGTTCCTGTCCCGAAAAGGTGTTTTTTGAAGGGCCAGTAAGCGAACAACAGGCAGTCAACACCGTATTGCAGGCGTTGGAAGAGGGAATTAATCTGGTAGATACTTCTCCTTTTTATGGCGACAGTGAAACAAAAATCGGAAAAGCGCTGGCCGAATGGGGTAAAAGAGAATCCGTAATCGTATCTACCAAAGCAGGCTCTCATCCGCAACACAAAGGCTATTCTTCCGAACATTTTTTTCACAGTATCGACAACAGCCTCACCCGGCTTAAAACCGATTATCTTGATATTGTTCACATTCACGATCCTTCGTCTTCTGATTTCAAAACAGTAATGGGAAAAAAAGGCGGGCTGGAAGTGTTGCTTCGTTATAAAGAACAGGGAATCATCCGTCATATCGGCCTCGGAGTGCGCAGCCATGAACTCCACCGCGAATTTATTTCATCTGGTTTTGCTGATGTAATCCTTCCTTATCTCGATTATAACCTGATGAGTACAAGCGCAGCTGATCTCCTGCTGTTTGCCATGGAAAATAAAGTAAATGTGATGATGGGTTCTCCGCTTTGTATGGGGTACCTGTCGGGAAAGAACCCGTATAAATACAAAGTGAGTCATTTTGATATTTCATCAGAGTTCCCGCTGCGAAAAGCCATGCTGATGTACGACTGGTGCCTGAGGCGAAATGTAAATCTTTTGAATCTGAATCTTAAATTCATTTTGCAGCATCCTGCCATCACTACCATTGTGGCGGGGGCTGTTTCTCCTGTTGAAGTATCTGCGCTTATTGCCCATTACTATGAACCGGTAAGTGATGCTATTCTCAACTCTTTTATGGAAGAATTTGATCTTAAAAAACCCAACATCGAAATAAAAAATAAACCGTGAATACGAATCTCAGTTATAAAGACGCAGGCGTAAAAAAATCAGGAAACGGAATTATCGATCCTTCTGTCTACAAAATCATACTCGATCATGTGCCCGTTGTATGTGTCGACCTGCTGGTGCTGAAAGGCAGAAAAGTTTTTCTCATCAAAAGAAAAAACAAACCCTGTGAAGGAATATACTGGGTGCAGGGAGGAAGAATGTTTAAAAACGAAGAAATAACCGAATGTGGAATTCGTAAAACGGCATCCGAGCTGGATATTCCCGAAAATAAGATCAGGATTATTCGTTACCTGGGAACTTTTTCCACACAGTTTTCCGATTCTCACCAGGGAAGCGCGGCTCATACGATTAACATCACCTACCTTGCTGCCATTGATGATATTCCCGTGAGTTTTGATGAAGATCATTCAGACGGCAAATGGTTTCCCATTGACGGTTCCATGCCCGGTGAATTGCAGGGAAAACACGAACATCATCCGTATATATGCGAATTGCTGAAATTATTAAGAGAATAATTTTTTCCTCCTTTCGGGATTTTAAAATCTGAAGGGGTGGAATTTAAGAGGGGGTGGGTATGTCATCCCGGGTGTCCGGCTTTGCGGACGTATCGAGGAATGACCAATTGTGATACGAAGAGAAAATGTTTATATTAAACAATGATTGAGTTAAAGAACTTCCGCTGGAAAAACTGGGCTGGCAACCATTCCTGTATCGCCCAACAGTATTTCGAACCGCAGTCGGAAGAAGAAATAAGTGAAATTGTAAAACACGCAGCCGCTTCCGGAAAAAAAATACGTGTCTGCGGTGCAGGACATTCTTTTTCTCCCATTGCACTGAGCGATGAATTTCTTGTCTCCCTGAAAAATTACCACAAATTAATTTCCGTCACCAAAAACACCATCACCGTCCAGGGTGGAATGTATTTGCACGAACTATATGCCATTTTGCAGCAACACCAGCTTTCACTTTCCAATTTTGGCGTTATCAATAAACAAACCGTTGCAGGCGCGCTGGCTACCGGTACGCATGGCAGCGGATTAAAACACAAAAGCCTTTCTGCCGGAATTGAAAAAATAAAATTAGTTACCGCCAACGGTGAGTTATTGGAAATAAAACGCGACACGGAAATAACGCTCAATGGAAAAAAACTGAATCTTTGGGAAGCCGCCTCCGTTTCACTCGGACTTTTGGGTATAGTTTCGGAAGTGACACTAAGGTGCGAACCGTTATTTTACCTTCGTTCGGAGGAAACGGTGGTGGATGCGGATGTGTATACCGAATGTATGGATGATTATGCCAGGCGTTACGAATATTTCAAGGCATGGTGGTTTCCGCATACGGGAAAAGTGTATTTGTATAAGGCGGAGAGAGTGGGAGAGGAGTTGTATAAAAACAAAAAAGAGCATGAAAATTATTCAGCGGATCAGAAAAAACGTGATGTGGAAATAGATAAGGTAACTGCGCCATTATTTATAAAAAGTAATAGTGATACTTCGCTTATTCCTAAAATAAACAAAGATGCACTGGACTTTTATTTCACTCCGCGTACCCGTATAGGAAACGGATTTGAAATTCTTGTTCACGATGAAACTGTGCCGATGGTGGTATCGGAATACGGTTTATCCATGGAAAACGGTAACCACAGGTCGGCATTAAAAGAGCTGATGCAAAAAGCAGAAAAATCAGCACATAAAATTCATTTTCCTGTCGACCTGCGATATACAGCATCCGAAACCTCCTGGCTCAGTCCTTCGTATGGCCGCGACACGTTTTACATAGGCATGTGTGTACGCGAATGGAAGAAAAAAGAAATTCCCGCGCAGATGAAATTATTTTTTGATATCATGCATCATCATCACGCCCGCCCCAACTGGGGAAAACTCACCGATCTTTCTGCCACAGAACTAAAAAAACTTTACCCGCGGCTGGAAGATTTTATTACTGTAAAAAATTATTTTGATCCTGAAGGAAGATGGGATAATGGATTTACGGGTGGGGTGTTTTGGAGTTAACGTTTTGGCGCTTGGCGAAGAAGCCGATTTAAATTTAATCTATTTTTTTGAAACTCAATTTTCATTTTCAGAATAATCTTTTTTCATAATACAAATTCGGCTTTTTTGCTAAGCGTTTGTTAGCTGACGTTTATTCATTTAATTTGCTTTTTAGTAAAACAGCAATTTCATCTGAATTACTATTTCTGTAGTCAACATAGCCAATTGTTTCATTTAGCCCTGGTATTTCGGTATCATCTAATTTTAGTGGAAGTATGTATTCCTTATTTTGGCTAAAAGCTCTTGCCTGTGCCGCCATTCGCTCATGATTTGTCCATTGTTTATGTCGGTAATTGTGTGAGATAATCATAAGGCAATACCGCGATTTGTTTTTGTAGACATCATTGAGATGAACATATAAGTCTTTACCCCATAGAGTAGCTTTCTCATATGAATCATAAAAAACTCTTATCCCGTCTTTAAGTAATTTTTCAGCTATACTTTCAGCAATTGTCCGGTCCTCACCTGCAAAAGAAATTGCAACATCATATTCGTTTTTTAAGCCATTCTCATTTGCCACAAAAGGATTAGTAATGGTCGAAGATTTAGGTATTTTTCTGTATTTAGCATTTTCACTAAGTTCCAATCCAACAAAACAAAGTCTTTTATTCAATTCAAGTAATCTGTGCTCAAACAATTCAGATTTGTCTACATATCTTACTGGTTGCATTGCTTTAGAAAGAAACGTTAGAATATTATTAGAACATTGATGTTTGGATTGGTAATTTACAAACGCACTATATAATCGTTTCCATTTAGTTAATGAAGGTTCAGTATCTGTAATTAAAGATTCCGCTAAAAGTCTTCCAATTTCTGTTCCTGTCAAGCCAGTGTCTGTATTAGCAATTACTCTGCAAATATTTTCGATAACCTCGTTTGAAATCGATGGTTGTTTTTCCATAACAAATTGTCATTTTAATTTTCGTCTATTTTTCCTTCGTGATTCAAATATTATTATAATTTATCTGATATTTTTTTGTTATTTTTAGCTTTCTTCTTTTGTTGCGATTTTATCAATTGTGTCAGTTAAAATTACTTTTCCTTCATCAGTTTCTTGAAGTCGTTCTTTAATAATTCTAATAAAATCCTCTTGGGTTTTTCTTTTTCCTTCTTGTAAGCCTTTAGAATAAACATGACTAATATCAATTTGAAATAATACTCGAAATAAGCTAAGAGTAAGTGATAGGTATGCTAATTTATAAGTTGATTCAATATCAACAGAAGCCCAATCAAGATGAGGATACCAAGTTGTCAATTCATTTTTCCTTTCCTTTGATGAATTAATAAGTTTTAAATAATTCGCAAATGTGTTTATTTCGGAAACATGCACAAACTTATTACGAATCGCCATAAAACATTGAAACTTTTGTTTTTCGATTTTTGAAACACCTTTTAAGTCTTGTATTAATCTAATTTTATTGTCAAAGGATAAACTTGCACTTCCATAGCCAAGTGACTCGGATTCTCTCCAATTAATTTCAAGCAGTAAACCGAGAGTCTCAGATGTTTTTTCTTCTAAAAAAACAGCGCATTCTAAAATACAAAATCTGCTCTGTAGATTAATAGAGTCCAAAATCCTAATAGCTTTTAATTCATCTTCATTCATCATTTATTTACTTTCAAGTTAAAATGACAGCTAACTTGTTTATTGCTGCATATTTTATGCAGCAATACGCCCAATTTGGCTGGCTTGCTGCAATAAAAAAGCATTTCAAATATAAAAAAATTAAACAAAAGTTTTAGGTTATCACTTCCTTTTATTCACCGCCCAAATCATCACCAAAGAAACAACACACATCACCAAAGCGCTGACGATAAGTGAATTTTCTTTTTGTGTGAGGCCGATAACAAAATCTCCGGCAAACATCACCAGGAAAAAAACATAGGCTATGGTGAGCATAGGAACAGATCGTTTAATAGCAGCAAATGCAAAAATAAAACCAAGCGCAAATTGACGGGCCGCCCACATATCAGTTAAAAAGTCAACACCTTTTGCTTTATGATCCACCATCTCCAGCATGTCTTCGGGAGAAAACCATAAGGTAAAACTCACCATGATTTCAAGTAATGCAAATAACCCCGATACGATAAGTATCCATTTGGGTAGTGGTTTTTTGGGTGAGGTCATACTCATTTGGGTGTTTTCAAATATAAAAAACTTTAGAATTCAAATTTCGTGACTCAAGGATAAAATAAAAAGCCTGAAGTTACCAATCCCCGCGCACAAGCAGATTGCTCCAGTCGAGGACTCCATCGCAATGACCGCGTTACAGTCAGGTCGCGTAGGCCTAAGCACTCAATGATACGGGCTTGTCGCATAAAGCGTATTCGAGACACAGCGCTTCCAATGACTACTGACCAATGACTCCCTACTATATCTCATTCGTCAACTTATGCACCAGGTATTTCACTCCCGTACCCACTTTGTTATATACATTTTGTTCCGGCAGGATATTGGGAATTAACTTCAGGTCTTCGAAATTTTTCAGGATGTGTGGTTTTACTCCCACTACCACCACCTCCACGCCCACCTGTTTAAATTCGGTGATCACTTCCTCCAGCATAAAAATTCCCGATGTATCGATATAGGGAACGGATGACATATTGATGATGACCGCCTGTTTGCCTTTTACTTTTCGTGCTTCGGTTTTAAATTCGTCAGAGAAACCATAGAAGAGCGGACCATCGAGTTCCATAATGTAAATCCAGTCTTTCAGAAATTTCGGTACCTGTAGTTTTCTCTCCATTTTACCAAGCTCGCCATATTTGGTTTGTTCTTCCACGATGGCTCCCATTTTCTGCATAAAGAAAAAAGAAGAAAGCACCATGCCCACACCAATGGCTACAAGTAAACCGGATAATACGGTGAGTAAAAGTACCAGTGACAAAACCAGTAAATCGCTGTTACGGATTTTGATAAGTTTTACAATTCCTTTAATGTCCATGATGCGTATACCGATGGTGATAAGCAAAGCCGAAATAACCGGGATGGGAATATATTTTACTAACGTGCCAAGGCCAAGCACAATAACGATAAGAAATCCCGCTTTGATGAATCCGCTGGCCTGTGTGCGTCCGCCTGCGTTGATATTGGCCAGCGTACCCACCGTTCCGCCTGCGCCCGGTAAACCGCCAAACAGGGAAGTGATGATATTTCCAACACCCTGTCCGATAAGCTCGAGGTTGCCGTTGTGTTTTTGTTTGGTACGGCTGTCGGCAGCAATGGCGGTAAGTAAAGTATTGATGGTGCCTAATCCCGCAATAGTAATGGCGCTGGCAAAAATAACCGGGAGGTCGGAGAATTCGAAGGCGCTGATCTCTTTCCATTTCAGTTCGGGAAGCGTGGCGGGAATTTCCCCCAGCAATTTAAAAGTGGGCTCAAGAAATAACGAAAGCAATGTGCAAACCGTTAGAGCAGTAATGCCCGCAGGAATTTTTTTGGAGATACGTGGAAAAGTATAAATGAGAGCAATGCAAAGCAAACCGATAAGAATGGAATTCCGGTTGGGATCCTTCAGCGGCTCGTGAAAATGAGTCAGCACACTGATCACATCTTTTTTTCCTTCTCCACCGGTTAATCCGTTCCATTGAAAAAGAATAATGATAACACCAATACCCGACATAAAACCGGAAAGCACAGGATAGGAAATATAACGCACATATTTGGCAACTTTAATAATTCCAAACGCAATCTGGATTAATCCTGCCAACACAAATGTACCGATGATCATGGGCATGGCATTTTCAAGGCTTCCTTTAACAGCTATGGCGGAACTTACTACAAGTGTGGCCACGATAGTAATCGGCCCGGCAGGATCGCTGATGATGCCTTTGGTGGCTCCGAAAATGGATGTTACGATGGCAAGAATAATAGAGGTATAAATTCCGGCTTCGGGACCGAGACCGGTTTGAAGCCCAAATGCAAGTGCAACGGGTAATGCCAATACAGCTGCCGTCAACCCTCCTGCTATTTCGTCTTTCCAAACCATGTTTACAAATGTAATGAACCTGTGATTTTTGTGAAATACGATATTTACCTTAGAATTTGTACAATGAAGGGGTTATTTTTGCGTTGATAAAAAAAACAAGTTATGAAATGCATTTTTTTATCCTTCCTGGTGAGTGGTTTTCTGATATCTGAATCAGAAGCAGAAAGTTATCAGAAGCTGAACCGAATGGCGGGTGATCTTGGTTATCTTTTACTGGAAGGAAAATTCGCTGATGAAAAAACAGATGAGCTTATTCTTATCCGGTCGCACCTGCTTTTTGCTGAAATGGCAATAAGGAACCAGGAAATTGCCGGAATGACAACGGATCGTAAACAGAAAAGAGAGGAATTAATGGATCATTTGTCGGTATACACTCATTCCATGCGTTTTCCTTCCAATTACGATCATCCGGGAAAAAAAATTCCCTGTTTCATTGACAAAACAGGAAATATTTGCGCAGTAGGTTATTTAATAGAAAAATCGGCAGGAAGACAAATTGCTGAGAAAATTAATCAAAAACATCAGTACTCATACTTATTGGAAATGAATGACCCTTTGGTGGATGAATGGATAGATCAAAGCGGACTAACGGAACAGGAGTGCGCAATGATACAGCCCGGATATTCTTATAAAACCGAACCAGGCCCTGATCCGGTTTTACCAAAGCAAATAAATCCTGAACTTGTTAAAGGTGATACTGTTTTAAGAGTTGTGGACCAGGTGGCTTTGTTTCCGGGCGACACGGTTTATAACGGCAGCGCTTTACATGATTTTACGAATAAGAATATAAAATATCCTGAAATGGCAAGAGAGACAGGCATACAGGGAACCGTTTATGTGGAATTTATTGTGAGAAAAGACGGTACAGTTATTCAGCCAAAAATTATTAAATCAGTAGAGCCTTCAATAGATAAAGAAACATTAAGAGTGGTAAAGCTTTTTCCAAAATGGATCCCCGCAAAAATTTCAGGCGTACCGGTTGATTCATATGTAACGATTCCCGTAAAATTTAAATTAATTTGATTAATTACGTATATTCGTGAAACGTTAGTTAACATGGATTTAAACCGTGACTTTTTTCTTTCTCTTGTCAATACCAAAATGCCTTTTGGAAAATTTGAAGGAAAATTTCTTTGCGATCTCCCCGCATTTTACCTTGAATGGTTCAAAAGAAAGGGGTTTCCGAAAGGAAAACTGGGACAACAACTGGAAACGATGTATGAAATAAAAATCAACGGATTGGAACATCTTCTGGATCCTTTAAAAGACCCAAAGAATAACTTAAGTGATTGATTTTCTGTTTTTCTGGTTGAAAAAGCACCGGAACACCACATCTTTATCGATTTAGATGTCCGTCACAGGATTTTAACAATTCGTCCCAAATTGGTCGTAATTCGGCTATTTGAAATTGTCTTTGCCTGAAATTTTCCTTAAATTTCGGGGATTTAATTGTAAAACCAACAGCAAAAACCAACCACCATGAAAAGAAATCTACTGCTTCTTTTATTGTTGTTATCTGCAACTCCTCTTTTTTCGCAGAATAACAACACCAATACAGAAGAATCGGGAGTAATTTATTGCACCGATTTTCGTGTAACCCGTCCTGTTCGTGATATCGTAGCCGAAAACCCGGTTGACGAAAACGCGATCAAAGAGGAAGTGCAGAAAAAAAATGCAAAAAAGCTGGAGTCTCCCGACCGTAAAAACCGCAAACCTCAAACATTTGTTTACAGCGCGGAAAAAGACGGCCCGGCTTATGGAACAGATCCCTCCATTGTTCAAACAACAATGGGAACCCGCACCATTGACCAGGAAAAAGGTGGCGGAATGAAATTAAATCAACAGGGCCAGAATACCGGCTCTTTACCTCACGACCCTTCCGGTGCTGCAGGTACAACCTATTATGTACAGGCCGTAAATGCTACCCCGGTGAGAGTGTATAACAAAACTTCTGGCGCAACTGTACAGTCTTTTACCATGGGTAATCTATGGTCGCCTGCTACAGGAAATATGGGAGACCCTATCGTGATGTATGACCGTTTTGCCGACAGATGGTTCCTTGCGCAATTTGGACAGTCGGGTGGACAAAACAGAATTTATATTGCCATCTCACAAACCAATGATCCAACAGGTTCTTATTATACTTATACATTCACTTCTCCACAGTTCCCCGATTATTTGAAATTCGGAATATGGCATGACGGATATTATATGACCTGCAATACAGGAACCAAGCGCGTTTTTTGTTTCGAAAGAACAGCTATGCTCGCTGGTTCACCTACCGCTCGATCGGTTTACCAGTCATTCACTGCTCAAACCGGGGGCGGATTTTTCTGTCCTCTTCCCGCTGATGCAGATGGAAACGGAGGATTGCCCACATCAGGCCCTTGCCCCATTTTTTATTATACAGATAACGCCTGGGGCGGTGGTGCTATTGACGGAATCCGCAGGCACGATGTTAGTGTAGTTTGGTCAGCTACTCCAACAATGACCATTACTGCCGGAGCTACTATTGCAACAAACGCCTTTGATGGCTCTTATGACCCTAACTGGGATGATATCTCTCAACCCGGTACTGCACAAAAACTGGACGGAATCGGAGGAGTACTTCAATTTCGCGCACAATGGAGAAAATGGTCGGGTTATAATTCAGTAGTATTAACCTGGCCGGTTAGGCTCAGCGCTACTCAAAGAAGTATGATGTGGTGTGAATTGCGCCAGAATCAATCTACCGGGGTTTGGTCGGTTTACCAGCAAGGTGTTTATGCTCCCGATAACTATTACAGGTGGGTAGGAAGTATTTCCATGGACGATAATGGAAACATTGCACTCTGCTATGCAAAATCCGGAGCATCTACTGTTTATCCTTCTTTAGGCTGGACAGGACGATTATCCACCGACCCTCTCAATACAATGACATTTGCGGAAACAATTGCCATTAACGGAACTTCATACCAAACCAGCATCAATCGTTTTGGCGACTATGCACATACCTGTCTCGATCCCGATGGAATGACCTTTTGGCATACAGGCCAATATAATGGTGGTGCAAACGGAACCGGAGCAGGGCGTACAAGAATTTATTCTTTCCAGTTGCAATCCGTTTTGGTTGCCGGTGTAACTATTGCACAAACATCAGGAACCAACCCGATGTGTGCCGGTTCTTCCGCAACATTTACAGCTACTCCCACCAACGGGGGCTCAGCACCCTCTTACCAGTGGAAAGTTAACGGAGTGAATGTGGGAACCAACTCTCCTACGTATACCACTACCACGTTAGCTAACGGAGATGTGGTAACCTGCGTGATGACTTCCAATCTTTCAGGTGTAACAGGAAACCCTGCTACTTCCAATGCCATTACCATGACAGTAAATCCTGTGGTTACACCAGCGGTTTCCATTGCTATTACTTCAGGCAGCAATCCTACCTGTGCAGGAAGTTCTGTAACGTTTACCGCTACTCCCACCAACGGAGGAACTCCCTCTTACCAGTGGAAGAAAAATGGCGTAAACGTTGGAACCAACAGCGCAACGTATACCACTACCACTTTGGCTAATGCAGACGTAATAACTGTTGTAATGACTTCAACCGCAGCCTGCGCCAGCCCGGCAACAGCTACCAGCAATGCAATAACAATGACGGTAAATCCTTCTGTTGCCCCAACTATTTCCGTAGCACTTACTTCAGGAACCAACCCGATGTGTGCAGGAGCTTCTGCTACTTTTACAGCTACTATAACCAACGGAGGAGCTTCTCCCGTTTACCAGTGGCAGAAAAATGGTGTGAACGTAGGAACCAACAGTTCTACGTATACTACTACTACGTTAGTTAATGGTGATGTAATCACCTGCCAGCTGACATCTAACGCTACATGTGCAGTTCCCGCTTCTGTAACCAGCAGCGGCATTACAATGACGGTTAATCCCATTGTTACTCCTTCGGTAGTGATTACAGGAACCAATCCTGCTTGTACCGGACAAACCGCTACATTCACAGCCACACCTACCAACGGAGGTTCTTCGCCTTCTTATCAATGGCAGGTGAACGGGGCCAACGTAGGAACCAATAGTTCTACGTATTCATCCACTACACTGGTAACCGGTGATGTGGTAACCTGTATTCTTACTTCAAACGCAAGTTGTACTACTGCCTCAACAGCAAATAGTAACTCTATTACCATGACTGTTAACAGCATTCCTGCAACGCCTGTAATTACACAAAACGGAAGTGTTCTTACTTCAAGCGCATCATCAGGAAACCAGTGGTACCTCAATGGTGTATTGATTTCCGGTGCTACAGGAACGTCCTATACGGCTACACAGGATGGAACGTATACTGTAGTGGTAACGGTTAACGGATGTTCTTCCTCTGCTTCCAATTCCATTAACGTAAGCGGAACAGGAGTAGATGAATTGGGCAACCCCAATACACTTACCATTTTCCCCAACCCGAATGATGGAAATTTTACTATAACCTTCTATTCAGAAAGTAAGGAAAACTTCAAACTGGAACTCTTTAATGACATAGGTCAGCTGGTTTATACCGAAACTATGGCCGGTGTCCAGGGCTCATTCAGTAAAAACATTACGCTCGGAAAATTTGCTACCGGGGTGTATACACTCGTTCTTTCTGACTCTAAAAATGAATCAGTAAGAAAAGTAGTGGTACGCTGATAACCGTATTTTATTGATGATAAATCCCGCAGAACTACTGCGGGATTTTTTTTGGAAAATAATTCTGAACCCGGGGTTTCGCCTGCTGCTTTTTAGTTTGTGAATTTAAAACGAAAGGTGTGCCAACCCGGATAGCTACAATCAGGCAAAGCCCTGCATAAAATGTTTACGGTTATAAATTCATTGTCACCGAAGCAGACAATCCGGGGGAACATGTTATTTATGGATGCGTGTCGCTGGTAAGGTGATCTTTTGTATCTTGGAAAAAAAATATGATGAAGTATTTTATTTCCATTATTCTCTTTTTTTGTTTGAGCAATTTTTCTTTAGCTTTTTCAGAAACCGGTATTTCGCCTGATACGGTAAAAATTCCTTCAGAATTTGTCGGAAAATATGTGAAAGTGGAAAAATATAATGGTGAAAAATTCGAAGGTTTTCTCGTTTATGTGGATAATAAAGAGTTGAAACTGAAAAAGGACGAAAAGGAAACTACTATGCTGCGAATAGAAGTTAAAAAAATAGAAGCTCCAGGCGGTGGAAAAGAAGGGAAAGGGTATTTTGGCGATGAACAATATGCCACCCGTTACCTGATCACCCCATCGGCATTCGCCATGGAAAAGGGAGATTATTACATGCGTGTTACGCTTCTGGGCCCCGAATTACAGGTAGGAGCAACCTCACGACTTACACTTGGCGCTATGACGAGTTGGATATTTGGAAGTCCCCTGGCACTTACAGCAAAATATTCTGTTAAAATAAAAGAAAAACTGCACTTCGCTCCCGGTATAGCCATAGGATCGGGTACATGGCTGGCTCCTGATATGTTTGGCGCATTGCCCTTTGGTACGCTTACCTGTGGCAATCAGAATGCAAATTTTTCCATATCAGGAGGCGCTGTTTTTACAACTGAATCAGATCCCCTGATGATATTTTCATTATCAGGAATGAAAAAAAACGAAAAAAATGTGACTTTACTGGCAGAAACCTTTTACTTAACAACAGGCAATGGCGATTTTAATGCCGGAATATTTTTACCTGGACTAAGAATAACATCCAACAGGGGTAAAGTATATCAGTTTGGTCTGGGTCCCATTTTGTATGAGGGTAAAGTATCGTCCATCCCTTATATGACTTTTTCCTGGTTGTTTAAATTTAAATAATAAAGAATTTGTACTTTAACTAAAAAAATATAGCAATGAAAAAATTAATTTTCCCTTTAGTTGTTTCTATTGTGATGGCTGGATGCGGTGGCGGAGATAAAAAAGATGAAACACAAAAGAAAGATGAAAAAACCAAACTGGAATTTTCACATAAAGCCGGGGCAGAATATAAGTCTTCCTATGAATTTGATGTAAACAACAAATCTTCGGGCGACAGAACCAAATTCAGAATTGAACTTACCCATAAAATTGTTTCATCTGATAAAGACAAAACAGTTATGCAGGTGAAATATGATAAAATAACACTGGACGCAACTATAAAAGGAATCTCTGTTTCGCTTACCGCGGGTTCTGAAGACACCACTGGTTCGGATGCAGGTATGGTAGCTGCTTCAGTATTTGGTTTTCTTAATAAGGAGTATGAAATTACGTATGACGGCCTGATGAATAAAACAGGAGAAAAACTGATAGGTGATGACCAGTCGATGGGAGAAAGTTTTAAGGAGGGAAAAGTGCAGTCGTTTGTTTATTTCCCTTCTGCTGAAATAAAAGCGGGGGATACTTGGGAACACGATATCGACCTGAAAGGAAGCAATAAAATGACTGCCAAAACCACTTACAATGTAAAAGCGGTTGCCGAAAAAGAAATTAGTCTTGAGCTGAACGGAACCATTTCAGGAAAAGGAGAAAGTTTCGGACACGAGTTTTCCATTACCGGAAGTTTATCCGGTTCATTGACCGTTGACCGTGAAACAGGCCTTTCGTTAAATACCGAAATCAACCAGAATTTTACCCTTAGCATTATGGGTAACGAAGTGCCAATGGAATATACCATCCGGCAGAGCATGCAGAAGTAATTATTTCCGTGTGTGAATTTTAAGGTGCTTGCCGTAAAGGTAGTAGTAATACATCCCTCCGGCCATTAATACATGGCTCACATCATTATGATTAAACCACTCGTTAACGGCAATCCGCATACCGTGAGAAAGGGCGGCAATAGCAGCCAACAGCGTGCCGGTGAATAAATAAAGACAGGCTTTTTCACGGGTTTTATAATACACATACAACTCAAAGGAAAAGACCACGATAAACAAACCATACACGGCATGTATTTCCACGTAAATAAACTCTACCGTAATATATGCAAGTGTCATGAAAGTGAGTAGTTCCACAATATTGAGAATAGCAAAAAAATCACCTACCAGTTTTTTCATCAGCGGCCGCGAATGCATAATAGCTGCCCGTTCAAACATGGCAATGGCAAACATACTTACATACCACCCGGGAATCTTGGCTTCTTTCCCCCAGATATATATAAAACCGTGGCCCAATACTCCGCCAATAGTGGTAGCTACGCCCATTCCAATCAAAAACATCCTGAAAAACCGGTGAACACGGTCGTTGTACTTTTCTTTCTTTAATTTAAAATAAGCCCAGAAGCAAACAGCCGCTATAAGAAGATCGGTAAGAACGGTAAAAGGCTCAAGGATAATAACTCCAAATACGTTAATGTGCGGTAAGGTCAGAAATTCATTCATCTGTTTTCAAATTTACACATAATTATCCACTACGCATTTTCGCGTACGTATATCTACTGTATTATAAAAATCAGGCCTTTACAGCGATAAATATACGTATACAAAAAACAAACCTTCACTATCTAAAGGCGTTAGATGTAAGTAACCAGAATACCGGAATACACTTAAAAATTACGTAACATGAAAAACAAAATTACCCTCCTGCTGATAATGGTGTTGATCATTCCACAGGAATTTATTTTTTCCCAGGGCTCAGGAAACTGTGTTGTCCTGGACGGATCAAACGACAATATTCAGCTGGCGGGATACCCTGATATGTCAGCCGGAAACAGTTTTTCCATCACAGCATGGATAATGACTACCGATAACACAAAAGCCGGTCAACGTATTTTCTGTGACGACCAGCAGAACAACAGCGGATGTTATGCCTTATCTCTCGGAGATCCCGGAACCGGCAGGTTACGTTTCTACGTGCGCGGCCTTAACCCGGTTAGCCTCGATGTGCCGTCAACGTCTACTTGTAACATACAAAACAATAAATGGTATCATGTAGCGGCAGTGTTCAACGGTGTTACAAATACCAAATACATCTATGTAAATGGAATATTAGCTACCTCCGGTACTTTTACCGGCTCATTAACTTCCTGCAACGGGCCGGCATCTATTGGTGGTGAGACGAACGGATCACCCGAATCCTCAGCACGCTTTAAAGGAAGTATTGATGAAGTAACTACATGGAGTAAAGCATTGACGGAAGCCGAAATACGTAATATCATGTGCAAAAGCCAGACAGGAGCTGAATCAAATCTTATTTCTTACTGGAGATTTGATGAAGGATCGGGTAATATTGCTTTTCCTACTGTTGTTGGAAACAACGGGACATTGAACAACGGACCCACATGGAATACATCGGGAGCGGCATTGGGTAATTCGTCATCCTATATTTTTCCCTCTACCTGGAATGGCACTTCTCTTTCTCATGCTTCAACAGAAGGCGACAGTGTAAGAATAAGTAATGTGTCGGGAACTGTTTTACCCAACGGATTGTTTGTGTATAGTATTGAAGCAACACCCAATTCTGTTTCGGGCATAACCGGACTTGGCGGAAACGACCATTATTTTGGTGTATTCACTTCATGCGGAACCAATGTAACCTACACTATCGAATACCTGTATCGCGAAAACGATGCTGTGCAGGCATCACCGCAAATTGATGAATCATCATTGAAGTTATTTTCGAGATTGGGAAATATGTCCAATACATGGACAGATGCCGGGGCCATCGTTTCACTTCCTGCAAAATCATTGAGTGTCGTTTCTGCCGGATCTGAATTTATTTTGGGAAGCGGATCCAATGCATTGCCGGTTGAGCTGGTTTCTTTCCATGCAACACTTTCTGAAAAAATTGTTATCCTTAACTGGACCACTGCTTCAGAACTCAACAACGATTATTTTACCTTGGAAAGAAGTATGGATGGAATAAATTTTACAGAGTTGGCAGAAGTGAAGGGGGCAGGAACAAATAATACCATTTTAAATTACTCTGCACCTGATAATAATCCTTTGCCCGGCATTTCCTATTACAGGTTAAAACAAACCGATTATGACGGAAAGTCGGAATACTCGGAAATGGTAATTGTTGAAGCAAAAGAAATAAGCGAAACAGAATTACTCATTTATCCCAATCCTACACAGCAAAAAGAAATACAAATGCAGTTCGAAGGATTTAACGGGCCGTATATAGATATACTGGTAACTGATTTATCGGGGAGAATTATGGTGAAAGCGAAAAATTTTATCGATGCAGGAATGAAAAGTTCTTCTGTAGTACTTCCGGATCTTAACCCGGGAATGTATATGATGTCGGTGTTTGATAGCCAGCGAAGCGTATCAGAAAGGTTAATTATCAGGTAGAAATCATAGGCCCCGGTGATTTTGAAAAGATTTTTTATCTTCATCAAAATTTACCGGGGTTTATGTTTTTCAGAAATTTATTGTCAGCAGTATTTTTAATCAGCGTTGTTTTGGCAAAGGCCCAAAACCCTGCCGAAATTCTGAAAAGCGATTCCACAAAAATACATATCGGAGGATATGTGGATGTGTATTACGGTTTTGACTTTAATGAACCCGATGGAAAGAATCGACCCTATTTTGTAAATAATTCACGCCATAATGAATTTGCAGTAAATATGGCAATGCTCGATTTTAAATTTATTTCTCCCAAAGCCCGCGCCATTATCCGTCCTGCATTCGGCACGTTTATGCAGGCCAATTATGTAGCCGAACCCGACATGTTTCGATTCCTGTATGAAGCCAACGCAGGCATCAAACTTTCCAGGAAAAAAGATATCTGGCTGGATGCAGGTATTTTTTATTCGCCCTATACCAATGAAAGCGCCATCTCCAAAGATCACTTGTTGTATACACGTTCGCTTTCTCCCGAATATGTTCCCTATTATCTTAACGGGCTGCGGGCAAGTGTTGTATTAAACAATAAACTTAACCTTTACCTGTATCTTACCAATGGCTGGCAGGTGATACAGGATTATAATAATCATATTTGTTTCGGTTCACAACTGGAATACCGGCCCAATAAAAAATGGTTATTCAACTGGAATACTTTTACCGGTGATACGCGTTCCGTTTCTTTTCCCAACTATCGCACACGTTTATTTTCGGATGTGTTTTATATATGGAATAAAGAAGGAAAATTTTCTTCCACCGGTTGTGTGTATGCCGGCATACAGGAAAGGATAGACTCCACAGGGAAAAATAATTCCTATACATGGTTTAGTGCCAATATAACCGGTAAAGCCAGTATTGATGAGGGACATTTTATATCTGCACGCTGGGAAATATTCAGCGATCCGGATATGATTATGATTGTTCCGGTTACCGGGGTAAAAGGTTTTGTAGTGAACGGTGCTTCTGTTTGCTATAACTGGAAAATCACCGAAAACATTTATTTCCGTACAGAAGGGAGAGGCTTATTTGCAGAAGAAAATGTATTTTATGATAAGAACGATCAACCTGTAAACACCAGTTGGTTTGCTGTTTCTTCAATTGCAGTTTGGTTTTAAATTTTTTATTCGCGTTATCTCCGTTTGTTTCGTCAGGAAAATAAAAAAGGGCTCCCGGAGCCCTTTACATTATGATTACACTTCATCGTCATCATCATCGTCATCGCCTTCTGCCGGTTCGTCTTCGGGCTTGTCTCCGTAATTATCTTCTTCCTCATCATTTCCAAATTCACTCTTATCTTCTTCCAACCCGTCTTCTCCTGTATCCGGAACAGAAAATTCATCGTCTGCAAAATTTTCATCATCATCATCGTCTACGTTTTTGCCCTTTTTGTCCACCACTCTCACTTTCACCATATAAAAGACATCTGGCGTCTCAAGATTCACCACATTAAGGCTTTCTTTCGGGGTGTCAATTCTTTGGGTGTGGCCCGCAAAGCCATTCGGATATTTTTTCTTCAGCATCTCCTGTAATTCAGACGGGAGATTCTCAAAACTGATCATTTTTCTTTGCTTTTGCATCGTCTTTCTGCTGATAGGTGATTCCCTTTAATTCTGCTGCTAAAATAAAAAGTTTTTTAAAAAAATCATGCTGGCCGAAAAAGTAAAATAATCTATGCATGAATTACTCCCGATCCCAACAACTCCTCTCCCTGGTACCATGCTGCAAATTGCCCGGGGGTAATTCCTTTCTGCATCCGTTCAAAAAGAATATACAACCCGCTCTCCTGTTGAATTAACGTGGCGTTTTCCAAAGGTTGCCTGTACCGGATTCTGCATTTTACCATCATTTCCTGCCCGGGTTTCAGAGCCAGGTCTTCTCTTATCCAGTGCGTTTCATGGCTCAGCACTTTCAGGCACTTACGGTAAAGGCCGGGGTGGTCTTCCCCCGATCCCGTATAAATTATATTGTTTTGGGTGTCGGTGCCGATTACAAAAAGAGGCAAAGGCTGGCCTCCTATCTGTAATCCTTTCCGCTGGCCGATAGTAAAAAAGTGGGCACCGTCATGTTTTCCGGCCACCATTCCGTCACCCGGTGAATAATGAAAAGGTTCACTAAGTTCTTCCAGGTGTAGTTTTTCCTCTCCCCGGAAATCCCGGCCGGTAAACTGTTCCATTTCCCGTGGAACAGAAATCACGTTCCCTTCTTTGGCTTTGAGCTTTTGTTGCAGAAAATCAGGAAGGCTGATCTTTCCCACAAAACATAAACCCTGCGAGTCTTTTTTTTCTGCCGTTACTAACCCTTCGCGCGCAGCTATTGCCCGCACTTCACTTTTCATCATTTCTCCAATGGGAAAAAGTGCTTTCGATAACTGTTTTGCACTTACCTGGCATAAAAAATAGCTTTGGTCTTTGTTGGGATCTTTACCCGCCAGCAAATGATGAATCTCTTTCCCGTTTTCCATCGTAGTGTTCTTCCGGCAATAATGCCCCGTAGCCACATAATCAGCATTCAGGCCCATGGCGGCTTCCAGGAAAACATCAAACTTTATTTCACGGTTGCATAAAACATCCGGATTGGGTGTCCGCCCTTTTTCATATTCGCTGAACATGTAATCGATAATGCGGTCTTTGTATTCGCGGCTGAAATCAATTACATGAAAAGGAATGCCGATTTTCTCAGCCACCAGCATAGCATCAGCACTGTCGTCTATCCATGGACATTCGTTATTGAGGGTCACCGAATCGTCATGCCAGTTTTTCATAAAAATACCAATCACCTCATAGCCCTGTTCCTTCAACAGCCAGGCCGCTACGCTCGAATCAACGCCTCCCGAAAGACCAACAACTACTCTTTTGTTCATGGCGCAAAGATACGATTAGTAAATCGCACAACAGGCATTGGTTATTGGTTAGTGTGATATCACTACTGACCACTGTCCGGCTTATCTGTTAATTAAACATAAACTTGTTAATCATATTCATATCCGTTTACTGCTATGCGATAACTTTTTGCCAATTTTGTGAGGAATGAAATACGAAAAAGATCTGTCGATAGTTGTCCCTCTTTATAACGAAGAGGAGTCATTGCGCGAATTATGCAGTTGGATCGATAAGGTATGCCAGGCCAATGGGTATCGATATGAAATAGTTCTTATTGACGATGGCAGCCGGGATAAATCGTGGGCGGTTACCGAAGAAATTATAGCCACAAACAGCAATGTAAAGGGTATAAAATTCAGAAGAAATTACGGTAAATCGGCCGCCCTTCAGGTAGGATTTGAAGCGGTATCGGGCCAGGTAGTGGTGACTATGGATGCCGACCTTCAGGATAGCCCCGAAGAACTCCCCGGTTTGTATAAAATGATTACCGAAGAAAACTTCGACCTGGTTTCGGGCTGGAAGCAAAAACGCTACGACCCGGTTTCAAAAACCATACCCACCAAGTTGTTCAACTGGGCTACCCGAAAAATGTCGGGAATCAAACTGCACGACTTCAATTGCGGGCTAAAGGCGTATAAATATGAGGTAGTAAAAACCATTGAAGTAATGGGTGAAATGCATCGTTATATCCCTGTGATAGCCAAGTGGAACGGATTTGACAGGATAGGAGAGAAGGCAGTTCAGCACCAGGCCCGGAAGTACGGAAAATCAAAGTTTGGAATAGAGCGGTTTGTAAACGGATTTCTCGACCTTTTTACCATCACTTTTGTTAGCCGGTTCAGTAAAAAACCAATGCACTTTTTCGGTTTGCTGGGATCGCTGGTGTTTTTCGTAGGATTTTGTACCGCGCTTTATCTTGGGATTGATAAACTGTTTATCCATACCGATGCGGTGAAAATTGCCAACCGCCCCGAGTTTTACATAGCACTCACCTGCATGATTCTCGGAACACAACTTTTCCTTGCGGGTTTCTTAGCCGAATTACTTGTCCGCAATTCTCCCACACGCAATAACTACCAGGTAGAAAAACGATCAGGAAATTTTCATCAGGTTTGAAAATAATCATCATCGGCCCGGCTTTTCCTCTCAGGGGTGGCATTGCCAACTTCAACGAAGCGTTGTGCCGGTCGCTTCAAAATGCAGGTCATGATGTTTCGGTAATTTCATTTACGCTTCAATATCCGTTTTTTCTTTTTCCCGGCACTACTCAATACGACAATGGAAAAGGCCCGGAAGATATTCGTATAAGGCCCATGATTAATTCCATTAATCCTGCCAACTGGTTTCGGGTAGCGCAATATGTAAAAAGCAAGCAACCCGATCTTGTAATCATCCGTTTCTGGCTTCCTTTTATGGGGCCTTGCCTTGGAACAATTGCAAGACTGATCAGAAAAAACACAAAAGTGATAGCTGTCACAGACAATGTAATTCCCCATGAAAAAAAACCGGGTGACAGGATATTCTCTTCCTGGTTTTTAAAAAGTATGCATGGTTATATCGCTATGTCGAAAGCTGTGCTGGAGGATATTTCACTGTTTGAAAAAGATCGTCCGCGGAGGCTTCTTCCTCATCCCGTGTATAATATTTTCGGAGAAAAAACCGACCGCGAAACGGCTTTGCGCGAATTACAGCTTTCACCGGAAAACAGGTATATTCTGTTCTTTGGGATTATCAGGAAATACAAAGGGCTGGATATTTTACTGGAGGCTTTTTCACAATTTGATTATAAAAAATACAAAGCAAAACTGCTGGTAGCGGGAGAGTTTTATGAAGATGAACAACCTTACCGCGATTTGATTCGTCAAAAGGGAATGGGCGATGAGGTAATGATGCACAACCACTATATTCCTTCCGAAAAAGTGAAATATTACTTTGCAGCAGCCGACATCGTGGCACAAACCTATCGTTCGGCTACACAAAGCGGGGTGGCACAAATCGCTTATCATTTTGAGCGCCCCCTGCTGGTGACCGATGTGGGTGGCCTGGCCGAAATTGTTCCTCATCTCAAAGCCGGGTATGTCTCTTTGCCTGAACCTGCTTCAGTTGCCGGTTGGCTGGGTGATTTTTACGCAAAAAACCGTGAAAATGAGTTTTTGCCCAATATTATAGAAGAAAAAAAGCGGTTCGCATGGGAATATTTTGTGGAAGGAATAGAAAGCCTGTACAGGGAACTTTAGGCAAGGATTTTGTAACTTTAAGCGGTAAATCGTTTATACTAAACATGAGAAATTACGTTATACTACTGGCAGCAATAATGATTTACTCCATTGGTCTGGCTCAGCCCAAAACCAACCAGTTGGATGCAAAAGGAAAAAAACACGGAACCTGGGTAGAAAAATACCCCGGCACCGAAAAAACAAAATATACCGGTGAGTTTAACCACGGCAAACCCAAAGGCACGTTTGTTCATTACTACGAAAACGGAGTCAAAAAATCAGAATCGGTTTACGATGCGGATGGAAAAACCACACGCGTAAAATATTATTACGAATCAGGTAAAAAAATGTCGGAAGGAAAATATATATCGCAGAAAAAAGACAGTACGTGGGTGTATTACGACAGCGATGGAAATAAAAACTCAACCGAAATCTATAAGAACGGCTTGCGCGAAGGGAAAAAAAATATCTATTTCCTTAATGGGAAAGTATCGGAAGAGATCATGTATAAGAACGATAAAAAGAACGGTGAATGGAAACGTTATTTTTCTGATGGATCGGTGATGCTTAAGGGGCAGAATAAAGATGATATGCCCAGCGGTGAAGTGGTGTATTACAAACCGAATGGCAGAACAGCTATGAAGCAGTTCTATACCAACGGAGTGCTCAACGGCCCTTTTGTGGAATATGATGATGAAGGAAAAGAAGTCAACCGGATGTATTATAAAAACGGGAAAAAACTGGAAGGAAAAGAACTGGAAAAATACCTCGAGGAACAAAAAAACAAAACAAACAACAATAAAACACCTGATAAAAACACGGCCAATAAAACCAACAATGGAGAGAAAACTAAGTAGTATACTGATTATATTTTTGGTAATCGCTTCCTGTAAAAAAGAAGCCGATCCGCCCAATCTCGGCTATACCTATTTTCCTCTTGAAGTGGGCCGCTGGGCTCAATACAATGTTACCGAAATAAAAGTCGACACCATTGTTAATTATTACGATACGGCAATCTATCAGCTGAAAGAAGTAATCGAATCGCAATTTATCGATAACCAGGGCCGTCCCAGTTTTCGTATTGAGCGCTTCTGGAGAACTGCCGATTCTCTTCCGTGGACAATGAAAGATGTTTGGTTTGCTACCCGCACCAATACCATGGCCGAAAAAGTAGAGGAAGACGAACGATTTGTGAAAATGGTTTTTCCCGTTAACGCAGATAAAGAATGGAACGGAAACATTTATAATACTTTACCCGAATGGGAATACGCCTACGAAAACCTTCACAAAAACACCACCGTCAACAGCCTTTCATTCGACAGCACCACTACCGTTTTGCAACGTGACAATTACAATTTTATAGAATACGAATATGCCTACGAAATTTACGCTGCGGGTGTTGGACTGATCAAAAAACATTATGTTGACCTTGATATTTCCAATTACGATACTACTTCCACCAAAGTAAAAAAGGCAACTATTATCTACCAGTCTATTACTGCTTATGGCAATTAAGGGAAACGTTTTCGCTGCACAGAAAAAATATATTTTACCTGCTTTCCTTTTGTTTTTTTTCATCCCCTCATTCTCTCAAACCTATCCCGGAAAATACTGGATTCAGTTTACTGATAAAAACAATTCTCCGTTCAGCCTCACCAATCCTTCGCAATACCTTTCTGCCGAAGCTATCAATCGCAGGGTGATGTATGGAATTTCTGTACAAATGAATGATCTTCCCGTTAACCCGCAATACATCGATTCCATACTAACGGTTCCGGGCATTATGTTGTTTCATCAGTCAAAATGGCTGAACGCCATCACCGTTTCCTGTACCGATACCAATGCTATCAACACCATCTCAGGCTGGGGATTTGTTGCGCAGGTAAGATCGTGTCAGAAGCTCATCAAACAAACTGAAAAGGAATTCCTGGTTCCGTATGCCGGATCCCGGCTCGAATCAGAATCAGATACATGGTATGCGGAATCGTTCAACCAGCTGAAAATGCTTAACGGGCACTTGCTGCATGCCATGGGATATGACGGAAGCGGTGTGAAAATAGCTGTACTGGATGCCGGTTTTCCCAATGTGCCGCAACTGGATATTTTTCAATCTGCACTTTCGCAGGGAAGAATAAATGGCGGATATGATTTTTCGGATATGGAACCGGATGTATTTGATGATACACATATCCACGGATCGTTAGTTCTTTCCACTATGGCTTCTTATCTTCCGGGAAAATTTATCGGAACCGCTCCGGGCGCCACGTATTATTTATTTGTCACCGAAAATGGCGAAGACGAATACCTCATTGAAGAAGATAACTGGATAGCGGCAGCTGAATATGCGGATAGTATGGGGGTGCACATCATTAATACTTCACTGGGATATACCACTTTTGATGACAGCACACAGGATCATACCTATGCCGATATGGATGGCAACTCCACACGTATCAGTATAGCGGCTGATATTGCCAGCAGCAAGGGAATTTTATGTGTGAACAGCGCGGGAAACTCTGGCGCTGCTCCCTGGTTTTATATTGGAGCACCTGCTGATGCCGACAGTGTTTTGGCAGTGGGTGCAGTGGCTTCAGATGGATCGTATGCACCCTTCAGTTCAAAAGGCCCGTCTTCTGATGGTGATGTAAAGCCCAACGTTATGGCACAGGGTTGGGGTGCGTGGTTTGTGTGGACAGATGGAGTAGTGGGCGCAGGCAGCGGAACTTCTTTTTCTTCACCTATTACAGCAGGAATGGCAGCTTGTTTATGGCAGGCTTTTCCATCCAGAAGCAATATGGAAATTAAAACGGCCATTGAGCAAAGTGCATCACAATACAATTCTCCCGACTCATTGATGGGGTATGGTATTCCCGATTTTTACAAAGCCTGGCAATTACTGGGAGGGAGCAACGGCAATTTCGGGCAGGATACTTATCTCGGTGTTTTTCCCAATCCTTTCCGCGATGAACTGAATATTGATATCCATTCCGCCTCCATGCAATCGGTTTCATTAAAAGTACACGATGTATCAGGAAAAATTCTCTATGAAAAAACACTTTCACTGGAACCACTGGTAACTAACAGGGTGCGGATTAGTGATGAAGTACGTGATCTGCCTACTGGTATTTATGCCGTTACCATTACCGGGAATGATTGGGAGGTAGTGGAGAAGGTGATTAGGTTTTGAAAGCGTGTTGTGGGACTTGCTTTGATACAAATACACCCGTGCGCTGTCATTGCGAGGGAGTCCCCGACCGCGGCAATCCGGGTTGCAGCGCAGGCTCCCGAAAACGATTTTCAATTAATTTTGCAGCATGCCATCACGTCCATTATCCAAAGGAGGATACGTTTACATCATGACTAACGCCACCAACACTGTTTTGTATGTTGGTGTAACTTCCGATATTTTCGACAGAGTTCAAAAACATAAAACCTGTTTTTATCCCGGTTCTTTTACTTCACGATACAAAGTGTTTAAACTGGTGTATGTCGAATCGCATAATTACATCAGCAATGCCATTGCAAGGGAGAAACAATTAAAAGCAGGTAGTCGGAAAAAGAAAATAGCATTAATTGATGCTTTTAACCCGGAAAGAAAGGATTTGTTTGAAGAATTAGATAAGTTGATTTAGTATTCGTTTTCATAACTCTCCACGCACATGCAGATTGCCGCGGTCGGGGACTCCCTCGCAATGACGCACGTATTTTGGTTGTGATTAGGGATGCATTGTTGTTACAAATAATACCCGTGCGCTGTCATTGCGAGGCAGGCATTGATATCGCAAGCAACATTTCGTTTCCTAAAATTATTTTTGTTTTCATAACTCCCCACGCACGGGCAGATTACTTCACCCTCCGGGGCGAGGGTTCGCAATGACGCGCGTGTTATGGTTGTGATTACGTATACTTTGTTGTTACAATAAAAACCCCGTGCGTTGTCATTGCGAGGGAGTCCCCGACCGCGGCAATCCGCGTTGCAGGGCTGGTGTAATGAAATCGAATTTCAATTAATTTTCTCCACAACCCAACCAAATTTCTTAGTTTTCCTCCTTTCCCCTTGCAATTCCTTCTCAACTTCCCTAACTTTCAACCTTTAACCTTCAACCGCCCCATGCAGTCTCTCTTCCACAGCGCAGTTTACGATTGGTTCACTTCGTCATTTGAAGGTGCCACGGATGTGCAGTTGGGTGCGTGGAAGGAAATTTCACAGAAAAAAAATACTCTCATTGCCGCTCCCACGGGTTCGGGTAAAACACTGGCGGCATTTCTTTCTGTCATCAATCAGCTGGTGGAACAGGGATTGTCAACAGGACTGCAGCCGGGCATCCAGGTAGTGTATGTTTCTCCCCTCAAAGCATTGAGCAACGATATCGAAAAAAACCTGCAGTTCCCCCTCCGCGGTATCCGTGAAAAATTATTTGAACAGGGTTTTGCCGGTGTGCCCATTGAAGTCATGGTGCGTACAGGTGACACTCCGCAGGCCGACCGCACCGCCATGCTCAAACATCCTCCTCATATTCTCGTTACCACTCCCGAATCACTGTATATTTTACTTACCACGGTAAACGGACGAAAAGCATTGTCTAACGTTCATACCCTTATCGTAGATGAAATTCACGCGGTAGCGGGTGATAAACGCGGATCACATCTCGCTCTTTCCGTTGAACGGCTGGAGCATCTTACAAAAAGAAAACTATTGCGCATTGGTGTTTCAGCCACACAAAAACCTATTGAACAGGTAGCCCGTTTTCTTGCCGGTGATGCCGGTAACGAATGCGTGATTATTGACACCGGGCACAAACGCAAAATGGAACTGGGTATCGAATTACCGCGTTCGCCACTGGGCGCTGTATTGGCCAACGAAGTGTGGGAAGAAATTTACCAGCGGTTTGTTGAACTCATCCGCGAAAACCGTACTACACTCATTTTTGTCAATACCAGGAAAATGTCGGAGCGTATTTCTCATCACCTGGCGCAGGTGTTGGGAGACGGAGTAGTAATGGCGCATCATGGCAGCATGTCGAAAGACCACCGGTTTGATGCGGAACAAAAATTAAAAGCAGGAAACCTAAAAGCGCTGGTGGCCACCGCTTCTCTCGAATTGGGAATTGATATCGGTTCGGTTGACCTGGTTATACAGGTAGGAACACCAAAATCCATTTCAGGTTTTTTGCAACGCGTGGGACGATCGGGACACTCGGTAAAAGGAACGCCAAAGGGAAAATTATTTCCGCTTACACGCGATGAACTGGTAGAATCGGTCGCGCTGATGCAAGCTGTAAAACTCGGTGAACTCGACCGGCTCATTATACCCGAAAAACCGGTGGACATTCTCGCCCAGCAAATAGTTGCCGAATGTGCAGCAGGAGAAGTGGGCGAAGAAGAAATGTTTTCGCTCGTAAAAAAAGCCTATCCCTACCGCGATCTCACACGAAAGGAATTTGATGAGATCATCAAAATGCTGGCCGATGGTTTTACCACGCGCAGAGGAAGAAGAAGCGCCTACCTGCATCACGATAGTATAAACGGAATGTTGCGTGCACGAAAAAGTGCGCGGCTGGCAGCGATCCTTTCAGGCGGAGCTATTCCCGATCTTTTCGATTACGATATCATACTCGAACCCGAAGGTGTGCAGGTGGGAACATTACACGAAGATTTTGCCATTGAAAGCATGCCGGGAGATATTTTTCAGCTGGGAAATAATTCCTGGAAGATACTGAAAATTGAAACGGGAAAAGTGCGCGTGGAAGATGCAAAAGGGCAACCTCCTTCCATCCCGTTCTGGATAGGTGAAGCACCCGGGCGTACTGATGAATTCTCTTTTGCTGTTTCGCGGTTACGGGAAAACATTTCTCAACTACTGGGAGATATGGAAGGATTACAGCCTTTCACGGAAGAAAATACAGACACTGCGTGGAAAAAAACGGCTGTGGAATGGTTGACTAACGATATAGGGATTAGTGAAGAAGCAGCCGACCAGCTGGTGATGTATCTGGCTGCAGCAAAAGCAGCGCTGAAAGTTATTCCCACACAAAACGACCTGGTGATGGAACGTTTTTTTGATGAGGCAGGAGATATGCATCTTGTCATCCATTCACCTTTTGGAAACCGCATCAATAAAGCATGGGGATTATCGCTGAGAAAACGTTTTTGCCGCCAGTTCAATTTTGAGTTGCAGGCTGCCGCTACCGAAGATGCTATTATCATTTCTCTCGGAGCAACACATAGTTTTCCCATTGATGAAGTATATCGGTATCTTACTCCCGATACAGTGCGGCATATTCTCGTCCAGGCTTTTTTGGATAATCCTGTTTTTGGTGTGCGCTGGAGATGGAATGCTTCGCGCGCTCTTGCCGTTTTGAGAAGGCATGGAGATAAACGGGTGCCGCCACAAATACAACGATCCAATTCCGAAGACCTGATAGCTTTGGTTTTTCCCGATCAGCTGGCTTGTTTTGAAAACATACAGGGCGAACGCGAAGTGCCCGATCATCCGCTGGTGAACCAAACGATCCACGATTGCCTTACCGAAGCGATGGATATCGAAGGACTGGAAAAACTGATTGCACGCATTTGCGAAAACAAGATCAATCTTCATGCTTTTGATTTGCGCGAAGCTTCCCCGCTTTCCCACGAAATACTAACGGCCCGTCCCTATGCGTTTCTCGATGATGCACCTTTGGAAGAAAGGCGTACCAATGCCGTTCAAACCCGCAGGTGGATTGATCCGGCTGAAGCAAAGGAGTTGGGAAAACTGGATGAAGCGGCTATCGAATCGGTAAAACAGGAAGCCTGGCCCGAAGCGGCTAATCATGATGAACTGCATGATGCTCTTTGCCTGAGCGGATTGCTGACCATGGAAGATATCGAAAACAATAACTGGGAAAATTACCTGCAGCAACTTACAGCAGAAAACCGCGCTTGTGTTATTGCGGTTAACGGAAAAAAACTCGCTGTGCCATCAGAACGGTTAAACGGAATTTTGAAAGTTTATGATAACGCTGAAATAATTACTGAAATTCATCTTCCGGAAGGATTTTTACTAAAGGAAACAGAAAAAGATCCGTTGCGCGAACTGGTGCGCGGGCAACTGGAAATTCTCGGACCGGTTACATTGGCATTTCTTTCAGAAAGAGTAGGCTTACCCGTTTCGGTTATGGAACAGGGAATGCTGGCGCTGGAAAATGAAGGATTTGTTTTTCGCGGGCAATTCAATTACGGAAGCAAAGAGCTGGAATGGTGTGAACGCAGGTTGTTGTCGCGCATACATCGCTATACGCTGAAAAAACTGCGGAGTGAAATTGAAGCGGTTTCACCTGCTGATTTTATGCGCTATTTATTCGCCTGGCAAAAAGTAGAAGACAGAACACGGCTAAAAGGCCCTGAAGCGCTAAAGCATGTATTGAGCCAGATGGAAGGATTCGAAGCGCAGGCGGCTGCGTGGGAAAGTGATATTCTTCCTTTGCGGATAGAAGATTATGAATATTCATGGCTCGATATTATGTGTCTTTCCGGAATTACTTCCTGGGGAAGATTCCGCAACCCGGCAAAGGAAAAATCTTCTTTCCCGATAAAAACCACACCGGTTACACTGGTCAATCGTGTAAATATTCCTTTATGGAAAAACGGAACAAAATTCAGTGCTGAACATTTATCCCGCGAAGCAGTGAAAGTGTATGAAGTATTGCAGAAAGACGGAGCATCATTTTTCCACGACATTCAAAACAAAACACAATTATTAAAACCCGAAGTGGAAGAAGCGCTGAGTGAACTGGTAGGCAACTGTCACATCACATCCGATTCATTTACCGGTTTGCGCGCATTGCTTGTTCCGGAAAAAAATAAAAAACCCGGATACCGTTCCAAAGCCGGTCCGTTTACGATGGAAGGAGCAGGAAGATGGGGATTGATCAATCAGCAAGTTTCGGGTGATACGGATGAAGAAACCAAACAAACGGAAAAAATTGCCCGTGTGTTATTGCGCAGGTATGGAGTGGTATTCAGAAAACTGGCCGAACGGGAATCTTATGCTCCTCATTGGCGTGATTTGGTGAAAGTGTTGCGCATTATGGAAGCAAGAGGCGAGGTGAGAGGCGGAAGGTTTGTTACCGGTGTGTGGGGCGAACAGTACGCATTGCCCGAGGCCGTTAGTTTGTTGCGTTCGGTAAGAAAAGAAGATAAAAAACAAACGCTCGTTTCCATTTCCGCCAGCGACCCGCTCAACCTTACAGGAATCATCACACCCGGAGGAAGAATCTCATCCATTTTCACCAACCGTATTTTATATTGCGATGGCGTTCCCGTTGCCGTGAAAGAAGGAAAAGAAATAAAATTCCTTGTCCGCGATCTGTCGCAAAACGATGAATGGCAATTGAAAAACGCGCTTATTCAGCGAAAAGTCTCTCCCAGGCTGCGGGCTTATTTGGGGAAAGGAATATATTGAGAGGAAAATGCACTAAAGCCAAAGCGAATGTTATAATTGATTTCCTCATTGTCTGATAACGAATTGTCTTTCGATTTATTGCGGAATGTCCGCGCTTATTACCCCTAACGGTTTCGAGCTTTGCATTGGTGGGCTTTTGAAACCGAAAACTGTCTGCCAGCACCAACAATTATTAATTGCTCAAATGTTTCTATTCCCTCTGTCCGCCCACTAACGCAAAACCTGTGTTAGCGGTTGGCATTTTTTAGGTTTTTGTCAATAGTGTTTCAATGTTTTGAATGCCTTTTGGCGAAATTGTAACATTTAATGTTGTTTGATCAAATTCAATTAGCTTTTCTTTGTGAAGTGTTAGAATAATTTTTGATTTATACATTGATAAACTACTGTACTCAACCCAATTAAACAAGTCTTTTATATTGGCAGAGTTATCAAGTTCATTATATAGTAAAAGCAATGTTTTTTCCGAAAAACTTAAACCATTCTTAAGTATTCTCTTCTTTCCATCAATATTCCATATGTCAGGGAGCATTTTTATATTTAGTGAATTAACAATAAGTTGAGCTTCTTCTAAACTCAAATTATGGTAGATTCTAATAAGTTCGCAAATCACCCAGTCCGTATTTTTTACAATCGTTGCTATGTCTATTTCATTTGCCTGAACATCTCCTCCTATATGGCCAATTCCCCTTTTGTTCCTAAGAGTATAAATCAATAATAAAGCTCTTGGAATAATTACCCTAAGGGATTCGTTAGCAGAGGCAGATGGTGCTTGTGTTAACTTATTTAATTCACTTGGAAAATTTGAAATATGTTTATCAAACGGGGTATATTTTTTAAATATTTCAAATTCTAAAAAACGATACACATACTCACAAAATTTCCCAGAAGAGATACCAACAGCATCATATTCGTCACTGTAAAATGATTTAGCATATCTCTTCTTTAGTTCAATATAAACTTCAATAATTTTATCTCTAAAATCATCATTAATACCCAGAAGAGCTGACTCAAGTTTACTTTTATTAAATGAAATATTCATATCCCTTTGGTCCTTTCTCACGCTTAAGCCTTTTCAAATTCACAAATTTCCCCATATGCCCCGAGATATCTGTAGTTTTGAAAGTTACTGCATGATCATTTTTTAAATGTTCGGTTATATCAGACAAAGATTTCTTTTCCTTGAAAAATCCTTCTTCAATTATTTTTAGTAGGTATGACTTTGGGCTTTTTGCACTTTTAGTTCCAGCTAGATTAGTTTCCTTAGTAGAAGTCCGTTTGGAGCCACTTGTTTTACCAAAATCAATCACACCTTCAGTAATTGTCGGATTCAATACTTCATTCAAAACACCTAACGCTTTTGTAACACCGGTGGGCGTTAAAGTTATTAATCCGCCTTTCAATTGAACAATTTCATCACTTTTAGATATCCACCTTCTGAAATTACCAGTGTTAAGCTTTGATTTTTTAAGTATTTCATTCAGTGTTTTTCTTTTTATTTCATTTGAATTATGAAGATGTTTGTATCCTAGTAAAACTAATAGAGCCATACGGATTTCTTTTTCAAGTTTAGTTTTCTCCTTATAGTTTGATGTTTGAAAAACTAAAATTTCCCCATCAACTCTAAATACTTGATTTAATCCTTCAATTATTTCTTCTTCTCCTTCTATTACTTCTGCTTCTTGAATGTTGGATTCGTCAATAGATTTTATTGGATTATTGGGGTTTACATTGGTGAGAGAAAAGATTTTCTTTTTTGGTGCTGGAACTCCAATCATACTTCCAAAGGTTGAAACCAAATCATGTCCAACGTTATCTGTAAAAGTAGCTTTGAATTTTTTCAAATCACCCTTTTGTTCGAATTCAATTTGGTTTAACTCACTTTGAGTATTTGAATTGCCTTTCAAAATCGCAGTTCCGCAACTTAAACAACCGATTGCATTTTTTATCAAAAGCTCCTTACAGGACTTACATTTTATTTGAGCGAGACAAAATGGACAGAAATACATCTTGTCATCAGCTTGTAAATTGGCATTACAAATAATACAGTTCATATTTTTAATTTATTAGGTTGTTTTACTATCAATGCTTACCGCTAACGTTTTGCAGCTACTTGCAGTTTTTTGCTATGTCAAGTTACACATTTGAGCGCTAACCCGCAAAAAATTGCAAGTAGGTGCTGTTAGCGGTAGTTTTTCTATTTCATACTTTTTCATCAGCTTTAGTCGCGTTTGCCCGTAGCCAAGCTTGGGCTTTCTCCATACTGTACCGGTATTCGTTCGCCCTGCTGGGCTAACCGTTTGATAGTGGTCTCAAGTTTCTCATAATCTCTGTCAAAATAGAGTTTGAAACAGTCCTTTACTACCTGCTTGTCCTCGGTTGCGTAAATCTCAAGCCACCTTACTGTTTTTGGACTGAAACCTCTCTTTTTGTCTTTTGGATATATGTAACCAAGCATATAACCGTGGTCGTTACGATCACCTGCCATAGAAACCCAAAAGTCCGTTCCGGTCCCTTCGTCTTTGACCGATAATGAGGGAGTGGTACCCTGCTGGATTTCGTTGTAACTGTCAAGTTGCTCCAGCCAAGGAAATTTTTCAAATTCGTCAATAAATTTTTGATAATCAGTCTCGCCTTTTTGGTCAAACCTGTCATAGTCGTAACCACCCAGCTGAACGTACCATGTGAATTTGCCTGCTCTTATTGCCATATCCTCTTGGTTTTTTGTTTCTGTCGAGCAGGAGATAAGGCCCACTGTCAACAGGATTAATATGAATGTCGTCTTTGTCATTTTATATGCCTGCCAATTGGCGCTCGCCACCTGTTAGCGGTAGTTTTTTTCAATTAGTTATTTCACTTATAGTCCGTTCATATCCATTTTGTCCAAGTAAATCATTCAAAACACCTTCAAATATCTCCCATCTGTCATCATTCCCGAAATCACTAAAGAGTCTTTTTGCAAGTAAAATTACTCGGGCATCGTCTTTTGTTTTCAATAAATACTCAAATAATTCGCTATAATTATTTAGTCCATTCCGCTCAGTCATGAGATCAGTTAATTCAACCGTTGAATTGATTGCATAATAAAACTGAATTGCTGTCGTAAGCTCTTTTAAAACATCCGCTGCTATTTTCTCAATGGAAGTTTGTTTGTCAATTGAAAAATCATCGTTTGAAGAGTTGGTCAATGCTGAAATTCTGTCTTGAAAGTAACATTCGTACTCTTTGGGTTCAGGATTTTCTTTTGCTCCGATTACTTTGTCAACGGTTGTTGAATGAATTCCGCAGTTAATATAAAAGGTCGTTTGGTCTGCTGAATTTCCTCGGCTGTTTTGGAAGTTAAAAAGATAAATAAGGTCTCCCGATCTTTTATAAAAACTAAGACCTTTCTTTTCGAACCCTTCACTTTTTAAGTATGGCTTGATTTTTTCAGTTATCAGTCGATTGAATAATTCTTTCATGATATTGTTGTTCGTCTTAAATTACCGCTAACGGTTGGCGGCTTGGCGAAGGTGGCGATTTTTAGCACAAATGTTCATACGAAGCAATACTGTTTGTTCAACTACAAAACTGTCATACGAAGCACTGAACCGCCACTTTTGCCAAACCGCTGTTATGCCCTGGCGTTTCGTCTCCTGTGTTTATTCAATCTGCAAGTCTAGCTGTTTTGTCCGTTGGCCTTGTAAACTCTTATAAAAACTGTGGTGTGACTTTGGTCGTGTGGTTTTTAAATGTGCTTGTAAATGCGTTGAATCACGCCTTTTCTTCCAAATACAAAATTCCTTGTCTGTTAATGTGTCTAGATAATTTTGATTGAATTTCAGCTAAGAGTTGTTGTCTAATTCTAAATAAAGGTTTTCTGTTTTTTGATTTTCCAAGTTGGTTGTGAGTAAAAAACTGTCTGAAATCTATAACTATACAGTAATCCTTTTTGTCAAATGTAAATGAAGGTGAAACATAGATTGCTTCATTGGAAAAGAAGGTTTTAGAAAATTCTTTAGGAGCTAAAATTCCTCTGACCAATCTATGGAAAACTATTTTTCCTTGAACAGTATCACATAGTGGTGTAACATTCAGCCAAATCTTTTTCCAAGAAGCGATTATTTCTGCTTTCTTTCCTTTATTGTTTAAGATGGTGTCAAGTAAATTTTCATATTCAGTATCTAACTTTTTGTCTGAAATTTCAATCACTGTTCCTGAATAATGTATTGGTTCGACCTCATCTGAAATTAAGAGTTTTTTGTTGATATTATTTACCGATTCCAAATTTTTTGCAGTGGTTGAGACTTTCAGTTTTTTAGCATTTTCAACAGGTGAGGTATTTAAAGTATTTTCAAGAGTATCCGTAAATACAATATTTAAAGCATTATAACTACTTTTGATTTTATCTTCTGCATTTTGGCTTGCAAATGATTTTCCCGAATAGCTTAACCCAAGTTTATTAAAAATATAATTTGCGTTATCTGCCCAGTTCTCAAATTTATTATAGGCACTAAACATTTCCTCTAAGGTTTTGTCCGCTGATACATGCACCTTGTTCTCCCAATTTAAAAGATAACTGTATGCAGGGTGTTTAGCAATTAATGCATCAATCGTTTTGAAGAGATGAGTGATTTTTTCATCAAAATCGTCAGTTACAGTGCCGTCAAGATTGAAGTAATCTGATTTTATTGCCGACAAAAAAGCAATCGGCTTTCTATCTTTTAATTCCTTTCCAAATATTTCCTTTTCAATTAGTTTTTTGTCCCTTTTTGATTGATGTCTACTCCAATAAATTAGAATATAAGGGTAGTTTTCTTCTGAGATAACAGATTTCAGAACAGGTAACAGTTTTCCTTTTAAAACTTTGTCTTCGTGTTCGCCATCATCAATAAGATTAATGTCAAGAAAAAGAACTCTGATGTCATTTGAGTTTTCTCCCACAGTTGGCAGGTAATTATATTCCCCGGAGAAATAGGTAAAAGGGATCTGCTTTTGTGAAAATATTTTCATCAATGGCTCTGCATGTCTTAATTGGTCATCAATGATTGCTACTCTTCCGTTTATTGGTAAACTCATCTTTTATTTTTTAAATGCCAAAACTATTATTGCTCCGTTTATAAATTCTTTAGGTAATTCATAATCGCCAAAATCAGGAAAAATTAATCTTCCTTTTTGAGCTTCCATTATTTCATTTGCTATATGTAGACCTAAGCCCATTCCGCCTGGTTTGGCGGAAACAAATGGTTCAGTGATATCATCAGTTGGAATTAGAAAGCCAGTTCCATTGTCTGCAATTATCAAATTCAAATACTTCTCTTCTTCAACTATACCAAAGTATATTTTTTTAGCAAATTTTTCTTTATTCTGTAATGCTTTGAATCCTCGTTGGTCAAGCCAGTAGATGGAATTATCAATCAAATTCATTAAGGTTCCGATCAAAAGATTTTTTGCAATTTTAATTTTTGATTTGCCCTTAAAATTTTTATACTCTTTTACAATTTCTACTTTATGAGCATTCAGTCTGAATTCCGTATTGAATAGTGATTGGTCAATAATCGAAATTAAATTTTCCGAGGTTTGACTTGATTTTCTTATTATTTCTGCATAACCATCAATGAGAGACGAGAGATGTTTTACTAAATTTAAAACTCTCTCGGAGCCTTTTTCGGCTTTAAGAACTTTTTCAACTTCATAGATTATTTTCTCAACCTCGTGAACGACTACCGACATACTTAAGCCAGCCCCGGCCGCCTTTAGCAAATTGTCGCTTATTGTTTTGTAGTCCGATTCAATTTTATTAAAGTATTTAATTATTTGTGTCTTTACTTCATCAGGCTTTACTTTTTCTTCGGTATACTTTTTTGCTTCTCCCAAGGTTGACATTACAGGAGATGATTTTGGAGTTGGTCCATAAATTTCTCTAACCTTTTGTTTGTCTGGATATCTTAGGGTTTCAATAATTTCTAATGAATGAATAACAGCTTCTTTGAATGCTTCATATGCTTCATTTTCTATAAAGCCTTCACGATTGGTCTTTTCAATTAAATCGGCACTATCTTTTCTATTTATTGAGATGGATGCTAATAAGATGTTATTGCTAATTCGCTTTGCTGGCTGATTTACTCGTCTTAAATCAAGCCCTAACCAATCGGTTTCCGGTTCTCCATAATCATAAACTCTTAACTTATCTCTAAAGACTTTGACACCACCATTTGTCTTTAAATATTTTTTGAAACCCACCTTGTCACTCACGCCCATTTTTAGCACAAATGAATCTTGATCAAAAATGTAACCTTCAAAAGTTATAGTTCCGATTTTATGCTTCCCTAGATCGATTATTTTACCTTCATTTTCACCTCTTGAGTATTTTAAAATTTTAAAATTTTCAATTAGTTTATCATTTTTTAAGACTTCTCTTGGGTTTAATTTGGTCATACTTTGCCAAGGGGTAAACTCATATTTGAAGTCAACTATTGAATTACCGGACATGGTAACCTTAAAATAAAACAAAGAATAATCTTTTACAGCTTCCCACTTTAATAAGCCATCAAACCAACCCGGTTTATCCAAAACATCAAACGAGGGTTTAAATGAATCGTTAACATCAAATGGAGATGCCAAAGCTGTGATTGAACGCTTAACTTCTCTTGCTATTCCTCTTTCCCATTTTTTTCTCAGTTTAGCAATAAGAATGTTAGTTCCGGTTTTTCCGTTTTTAAAAATGCTAGGAACGGCTCTTTCTATTATTGTTATCGGAACATCTTCTAGGTATTTATAATTATTGAAATTTGTCCAGTCAATCTTTACATATACTTCATTAGAATTGGCTGACTTGGTTGTCATTTCAATAATATTACCCAATTTATGAACACCAAACCTTCCGATACCTTTTTCTCCAATAGGTAATCTTTCATATTTGGGAGAGACTTCAAGTTTTTTTATTTTTTGTGTTTTAAAATCGCTTCCCGGTTCCAGCCAAACATTTTCAACTGTATCTGCACTCATCCCGTATCCATCATCTTCGATTATTATAACTCCTTTTTCAGGTTCATCTACATTTTCCATGTAGATATTTACAATATTAGCATCAGCATCATATGAGTTTTTTACCAATTCTACTAATGCAATACTTTCATTTTTTATTAGTTGGTCTCCTAACTGCAAAAGCAGCCTGGCTCTCGGTTTAAACCGAACCGGAGTCTCTTTGTCCTGACCTGCTTTAACTATTTTTTTTGACATAACACTCCTTTAATTATTTTTGCAATTTCAAACGCCATTAAGGGCGGGACCGCATTGCCGATTTGTTTAAATGCCGCTGTTCTGTTTGCACTTTCTTTTACCCCTTCAAAGTAATAATCATCCGGAAAAGACTGTAATCTTGCAGCTTCACGCACAGTGATTGAACGGTTTTGTTCAACGTCAGGATGAATGTAGTAGTGCCCGTCCTTTGCGATATGCGCCACAACAGTTTGAGAATGTAATTCGTCTGCGGCTACAACTTTAAAGCGGTCAAAGAATGAACTCCTGTTTTGATGTGTCTTTAATCTTTCAGGCAAATCATTGTAATTCAAGCGTTCTTTTTTATAGTTCCATTTTTCCACAGCAATCCTATAAATCTCTTTATCCTGTTTTGTATGTGGTCGGGCAATGTGTTGTGTTAATATATCAATCCCGTTACGAATAAAGCTTTGATCCAGATAGTCGTTCGTTTTAGTCCTGTAATTTAGAAACTTATCTGTCCCTTCTCCTGCCTGTATTTTCGGTAAATCAGCAAATAATGATTTTACTTTACAGTCAGCATTCTTTCTGATAGATTCGAGGTTTGGGATTGTAACAGATAAATTTTCTTTCCAGCCAATTATTATAATTCGTTTTCTGTTTTGAAGAACCCCAAAATTATTTGCTTCAACAGTAAATAATTTCATGTGGTAACCCTTCTTTAGAAACAGTTTTTCCATGTTACGCAGATATAAACCGTCTTTAGCAGATTTCAATCCGAGGACATTTTCAAACACAAACATTTTGGGATTGTATTTTTCCAAATACTTTGCATATTGAACATAAAGGTAATTGCGGGGATCTCCTGACATTCCGTTTGCTGATCGTGCTCTTCCTACTAAGGAATAAGCCTGACAAGGCGGCCCACCAATAATTAAATCGACTTCTTTTTCAAGAATTTGCTTTTCAATTGTTTTATGAATAGAAGGATTATAGTCGGAGCCAATCGGAAGATTAATAACCGCATCCATTAGGGCAGTAGGAACAAGCGAATACAAATCTTTTCTTGTAATTTCTCCTTTTAGATATGAAACATACGTGTCGTACTTCTTAACCGATTTGAGATAGTGATAAACCGTTCTTGTTTTCAAAGTATAACATGCTGCTTCATCAATCTCAACATGAGCAATCGGCTCAAAGCCAGCTCTGATAAATCCTTCAGAGAGTCCTCCTGCACCTGCAAATAAGTCTATGTAGTTAAAGCTGCCCATTAATTATTTTTAAGTTCTCGTATGATTGATTTTAATTTCTTGTCTTTATTACTTGGTTTCAATTCACATTCCCATATTGTTATCACTTTCCAGCCTTGCTTTTTCAACGCGTACACACTTTCTATATCTTTCTTTTTGTTGCTGTTAATCTTATTCAACCACCATTCTGTTCTGGTTTTCGGTACAACGAAATATTTACAATTCTCGTGTCCGTGCCAGAAGCAACCATGTATAAAAACTACTTTCTTATACTTTGGAAAAACCATATCCGGTTTTCCAGGTAGTTTTTTATCATGCAGTCTGTACCTGATTCCATTTGAGAAGAGAAATTTTCTGACTAACATCTCCGGCTTAGTATCTTTGCCTTTGATCCTGCTCATGTTGAAACTTCTTATCTCCTTTGAATGAACATCAGCCATTACTTTTCTCGTCTTTTGTTGGCACTAAAAGTTCTCTGACATCAACGTTCAGAACTGTTGCGATTTTTCGCAAGACCTCAATACTTGGTTGCGCATTGTTATTACAGTAGTTTGTAACAACTACGTAGCTCTTTTCTATCTTTTCGGCAAGCCAGGTCTGTGTTCTTCCCTGTTCCTTTAAAACTTTTTTTATTCTGTTCATCCCTTGTTTATCAGGCATTAACGTGTTTTTATAAAGCATTTTAGTATGAAAATCTATCGTCTATCAATAAGCTTTCTTTCAATGTGTTAAATTATAATATAAAAATATATTGTGAAATATTATAATATGATATATATTTGTATTGTATTTCAATATATAAACCTATGCGACAATACACAAAAGCTGATTTAGAAAGGATTGTAACGGTTCAGTTAGAAAATCTGAATGCGATGCATGACCTGTTAAGCATTATGAAAGTTCAAAACGAATTGATCTTAAATGCCAATAAAAAACTGAAGGAAGAGATTTCCGAATTCAAAGAACAGTATTATGTATTCCCGACAAGAAAGCGAAATTCAAAATCGTAAACTTAGCGCGGGTAGTGGATTTAGCTCTTTTGGTTTGGCCGAAGCGTTGATTTTGTGTGTTGGGGTAAAACCAAATGTGCTAAATGTGCGTTGGCTGAAAAATTAGATGTGCGGTCGGGAAAATCTGAAACCTTGATGTCAGTTTGAGTTACTTAATTTTGTCTAACGAATTTATATAATCTTCTATCGTTTCAAACCCTGGAGGTATATAAGCCCAGCCTCGTTCCTCATCAGTATAGTCAAAGTCCGCAATTCTATCAGGAATAATGGGTTGGGGGGTAACCTTGTTCAAATAACCGTTGAATAAATGGTTTATTTGACATTCACCAACCCTGCTGCGCAGTTCATGCCATCTATCGTCTTCGTCAAATCCCTCTTCTATATAGGAAGTCATGATCCAACCCCAAATTTCAAGTTCGGCATCATCAATAGTCAATCCCATTGATTCAAAGTGTTCACGAGTATAGTATTGCTGCGGATCTATATGAACGCCTAATACCACATAACAATCGTAAACAATTTCAAGTAGCTTTACGAAGTGTGCGCGACAACAGGACACGATATCATTGTGCTCTAATTTATCCTGTTCTTTGAAACGATACTCCGATTTACCATTATGAAAGCTACCACCTACAACAGGATTTGGTCCACCGTGTACGTTATCGTTTCTGATTTCTAAAATGAATTTTGAAAGAGGGTCAGATTTAAGTGCTGATTGATGGGATTTATACCATTCTTCGAACCCCGGAATTGTTTTAAACCGTTGAAGTGCTAAGGTTATTGATCTTGATGCAGAAAGATGTGCGGTTAGATAACATGAAAATTCGAACCAATTACTTCCAGCCTCGATCATCTTTCTAAGAAAGAATTCCGTTTCATTAACTTTTTGATCTACTATGTCAAAGGAGTAAGACATCTTTCTTTCTGGTCATTCAGGTATTCGTTTGTACTGTCGTCCTACGCTTGGGCATAACGGTTTCGGGGCTTGCGCAGTTTGGCTTTCGGAGCTTACTGTGTCTATACCCACCAACGGTTGTTTAAAGATACAAAACTTTATATTCCCCCGTCCGCCAAATTGCGCAATTGCCCCGTGTTATAAGCTGGGCGGTTTTGTCCACGGTTGTTTATTGCTATGTCAGCATATGATTTGCACCTGCCTGTCTATAGAACATTTTTTTCGGTCTGCTGTGGGTGGCTTGAGCGGTCGCAGTTTAAATTTTTACAGAAGGGAAGGCAGTTTTTTCTTTTTTTTCATCACGCATACACAGGCGGGTGGGAGAATGGCAAGCTCTTTTGCATTTTTTGGTCGTGCGGTAGGATTGTGCGAAATGCAAATGTGCTTGCCATTGTGAGTTTGGAAATTTATGTGCTAATATGAAAATCCTAAAACAAAATTCAATGAATAACCACCCGGATTAATATTGGGGCCATTGTCAAGTTTTGTTTTATTCATCGTCCATTTTGAATTTTCAAATGGTAAATAGTAAGCCGCTCTGATGCCAAGTATAAGACGATTTTTAGTGTCGGGCATTTTTATAGAATAGGTTAAATGCGTAGTGATGTCTGCCAAAAAATTATTTGATGTCATTTCAAGCTGATTACCAATAGCCGAAGCATATTGATTAAATTGGGTTGAGGAAGGTATTTCTTTTATCGCTTTAACAGTTGTGCTCATATAGGTTAAACCAAAGCTGGAATACATTCGGAAGTTTTTATTATTAACATAGGAATAACCAAACAGTGATTGTCCAAAACTTATGCTTCTGATTGAGGATGTGATAGAATCGTTTTTTCTTGATTGGGAATAAACAAAAAGTTCTTGTTGGAAAACGATTTTCTTTCGTGAAAAATTAACCATTCCCAAGCCAACCGAAAAATTATTTGAATTTAGCTGAGGGTAATTCGATAACCCAAAAACCGAATTTAGTTCAGAAATGTCGGGGACTTGAAGCCCATAATATGTATGAAATTGTTTATTATTTGTATTCGTTGAGTCAGATTGTGCGAATGACAAAAGACCAACCAATAACATTACTGTTGTTAAATAAAATGTTTTCATAGTACAAAGTTTTAATTAAAGAAAAGTATTTTTAAATCCGTATTCCGATAACCAGTATATCATCTGTTTGCTCATTTGTTCCTTTCCAGTTTTCTATCTTTTCGTTTAGTATTTCCTTTTGACTTTGCATGGATTTGGAATTAATTGTAACGAGCAAATCTTTAAACTGCTTGTACTTAAATTTTTTATTGTCCTTCCCACCAAACTGGTCGGCATATCCATCGGTAAAAATATAAAAACTATCGCCTTGTTCCATTTTTACAGAATGATTGGTATAAGGTTTCAATTCAACTCCAGAATAGCCGACAGGCATTTTATCCGCTTTTATCTCTTCCAATTTACCGTTTTTCCGAATAACGTAAATTGGATTGTTTGCCCCCGCATATTCTATCCTGTCATCATAAACGGTACATAAGGCAATATCCATCCCATCTTTATTTTCGTTCTCGCCATGTTGTTTTAAGGAGTTTATAATTTCAGTTCTCAGCAAATTAAGAATTTCATTTGGATTAGAAATTTTATGAGTGTCAACAATTTTATTCAAAAGCGAACTTCCCATCATGCTCATTAAAGAACCAGGAACACCATGCCCCGTACAATCAACCGCTGCTACCAAAGGGTTTTTAACTCTCCAACTATTACTACCTTGCTCTTTATCTATTGATGGAAATACTTTTGGGTTTGTACTAATCCAATAAAAATCTCCACTTACAATATCTTTGGGTTTAAATAAAATAAATGAATCAGGGAAAGCGGTTTTAAATTCATCCTCTGTTGGCAAAATTGCTTCTTGTATTCTTTTAGCATAATTAATACTGTCGGTAATTTCTTGATTTTTATGTGCAAGGTTTAAATTTAGTTTTTTCTTTTGTGAATAACCTCTGTAAATAAAAACTGACAATAGTAAAAAAACCAATAAACCACCGCTTGTTATGTAAATAATTAATTGTTGCTGCTGTTTTTCTTTTAGTAAAATTACGTCTTTTTTTTCTTGTTCAGTTTTTGCTATTATTGCCTTTTTGTCAAATTCATGTTGTATTTCTGCATGTGCCATTTGTTTAATGTTTTCGGAATTGTATACACTATCCCTATACACAATGTATTTCTTATAATGTTCTAATGATAAGGAAGGTTTTTCAATAATATTGTAGAGTTCCGAAAGGTAAAAATGAGTTTCGCTTACTCTTTCTAAGTCTTCTATATCATTTGCCATCTTCAAACTCTTCTGCAAATAATTCTCCGCATCTTTATATTTTTTTGTCTTGGTATAAATTATTCCAATATAAAGGTAATTTACAGTTAAGCCGCTAATCTCGTTTAATTCTTGCCTTATTTGAGCAGACTCTGTAAAATATTTAAGTGCAGTATCAAAATCTTTCTTATTAAAATAAACTTCACCAATATTGAAAATAGCTATCGCCTCTCCATTCCTTTGATTATTTTTTTTATGCAGGTCGAGTGATTTTAATAAATATTCCAAGGCTTGGGAATATTCACCCATTTTATTGTAAGTACTACCTATATTGCTAATGACAGAACTTTGAACTGCTGCATTATTTGTACTTTCCGCAATTTTTAAGCTTTTATTATAATAAATTAATGCTTTTTTATACTCGCCCTGATTCACACATACATTACCAATACCAATATAGGCGCCAACGTTTCCTTTTTCGTCATTATTAAGATTTCTTATTTCTACTGCCTTAAAAAAATGGTTTAGAGCCTGTGGATAATCAGAAAAGTCATTATAAATATAACCAATAGCCGAATAGAGGTCAGCAATCCGTGATTTATTGTTTAATTGTTTGAAAATATCGAGTGAATAATTATAATTTTCTAAAGCCTTTTGTGGTTCTCCAATTATGGAATAATAAACCCCTATTATTTTTAAAGCATCTGCTTGCCAATATTTATTTTCAATGTTACTGGCATAATCTAATTGTTGTTGGGCAACTTTAAACGCAGAATCTGGTAGCGAATACATAATTTCCCAAGCAATATTGTGTAAAGTTTTTAACCGTATTGTATCGTGCAGGGTTTTATTATTGTATACTTGCCATAAAGAATCTTTTTTTTTATTTTGCGCACATAAGGATACTCCTGACAAAATAAGAATGAATGTCAGCAAAATATTTTTTTTAGAAAAGGAAATTATTCGGAACATCCTGCCTGAATTTAATTTTAAAGAAAATTAAAAATGCGGGAAAGTTACAGCTAACCCGCATTTATGATCCAATAAACATTTTATTTTTCTCCAAAAACTTCGGAGGCAAAGCCGCCTAAAGCAATACCAGTTGTAACAGAACCCACAGGGCCACCACCTGAGCCGACTACTGCACCAACAACAAAACCAATAAGATCTGCTATTTTTATTTTGAATAAATTTGCAGCACCAAGAGTTATCGCAATATCATGATAAGGGCTTGCAGGATTTACTAATGCTTCACTCCAAAAATCATTTGTAGACATAGCAGTTGAGGCAGCAAAAGTTAAAATTATTTTATCGTTAACAGCTATATCCGTTCTAAATGAAATTCGATTTGAGAACGCTGCCAAACGCCTATCGGCAACTTCAAAACTACTCGCATCTTTAATTATAGCAAGCATTATTTGTGTTTGTTCTGCAATAAATGGTGTCATTTCGCCTGATTTGACCATTTCGTTCAATACTTTGTCAAGGTTTGCTTTAATTTTTGTCGCAAAATCATTAGCAACTTTAAATGAAGGAAAAGAGCCGCCTGTGATTCCAACTTCTTTTGTTAATCGTGTTGTGCCATTAATCATTACGTTCCACATTTGTTCACGAGTACCATCAAAAGCAGGAAATGCGATTGCGTATTCATCCAAAAGGGCATTGTGGCTACTACCACCAGTATTAGCAATTGATAATAAATAAGGAGGAAATTGATCTGGAAACGGGAAAGGGAACGGAAATGGCCAAGGGTAAGGCCATTGAGGGTAACGTGATCCTGGGAAGCAGTTTGAATTTTCCATAGTAATTTGGTTTTAAAATAGATTAAACAATGAGTTATTAACGAAACTAAGTTAGTAAAATTAATTATACTGTCAACTTTTGAATACCAATATGTTAAAATTATTATTATGATAGAGCGGGCAGAGGATTGCAGCTTTTTTGCGAGCCTTTGGTTGTGCGGTGGCTTGTGTGGGCTTGCAAAAGTGCTGCAATGTGTGATAGCCAAAACGGCTTTGCCGAAAAGGTGCGGTGGGGTAAAAATTTAAACTTCTTGCGTTGGGGTCGATTGGTCGCCCGAGTGTCGGAAAGTCAGCCAATTTTTTTTGGAACCGAAATGTTTTTGTCTTCCGATAAATTGTCTTTGGAAGATGTCAGTCCGCCTTGCTTATAACGTTTTGCAGCTACAAGAAGTTGGCGATTTCGGAGACGAAAACTGTCTGCCACCACTGAACTTGATACGTAGCACAAAGCTTCATTTAACCACTGAACCGCCAATTTCTTGTAGGTGCTGTTAGTGGCTGCCGTTATTATCTGTGATGTTTTCATTAAACCGTAATAAATTTCCAAATGGGTCTTCGATTTCTAATTGCATTGTTCCCCAATTTGTAAAAACAATGTCTTGGATATTGATTGTCGGATTTATTTCCGTTAGTTCTTTATGAAATTCTTTAATATGTTTTGTTTCAACAAATGTGATTGATTTATTTTCAAACCTTTTATTTTCAGAAAGATGGAGTATAAGTCCGTTTCTGGATATTTGCATATAAATTGGGTCTGTCGGGGTAAAACGATGTTCCCAATCAATTTTAAATCTAAGTGTGTCAATGTAAAAATTAATAGCAACTTGATAATCGGAAATACCAAATGTTGGAATTGCTTTAAATTCTATACTTAGAACTGTTTGAATTGTCATGATTAATTTGTTACAATGTTTGTCCAAAAGTCAATAAGTTGTTGTCTGGGTCAAGTAAAGCAAACTCTCTTTGTCCCCAAGGTTTAGAGTCTAAATGTCCATTTGGGTGAATTGAAGTTTTGTTGTCCAAAAGCGTTTGGTAAAGTTTATCAATGTCATTTGTTCTGATGTAAACTTGTCCGTAGTTTTCTTTTGGGTCAAGGTCTTTGAACTCAAAGAAATGAATTTGCACATTGTCCTTATGAACCATTAGGTAACCGTCATAATCATTGTCACCAAAAAGTTTAAAACCTAATTTGTTCAGGTAATAGTCTTTCGTTACTGCTTTGTCTCGCATTGGTAGCTTTGGATTTATTTCTGTAAGCATATTTTATTTGTTTATTTGTTACTGTCGTTAAATATTGAACTCAGGCTGGTCGTCACACGGTTGCCACTAACTTGTTTATTGTCCAACCTTTGGTAAGACCATACAGCTAAATTGGCTGGCTTTGCTTACCTTTTGGTGGGTAGATCAAATTTACCATATTTCTATAAATCATCAAAAAAGGGTTACAGATTTGTTTGTTAAATGTACACAGTTACCACGCCCTTTGCTCCGCTTGCTGAAAAAAAAGGAATAGAGTTATTAAGGGATGGAGGAAAATGGAGACTGCCAACTAAAGACTGCCCACTGTACTCCCTACTTCCCGCAACGCCCAAAATAACTCTCATTATAAGCAATCCTGTCTGTTTCAGGTAAAATTTTATTTGTAGCGTTTGTCTGCCAATCGGCAGGTTAAACAGTAATCAGGCTCCGACAGAACCGACTGATATATTTCTGAACTTCGTTTCGGTATTTTTTATCGTCTTATCATTTGCTGATTAATAATTTGTTTGTAGTAATTATTTTGTTATCCTGTATCAGTTGAATGGAATACAAGCCGCCTGGTAAGTTTTCACGATGCAAAGTGATAGTCTGCCCCGAAATGTTGTTTATTTGTTTTACAGTCTGCCCGAGAGAATTGTAAACTCTGAGAGTCGCATCGTTTAAAAAAATATCGGTCTTTAAAGTAGTTACTTCCGAAAATGGGTTTGGATATATCAGGAACGGATTACTGGCGATCCATTCATTCATTCCAACGTTACCGCAAAGGGAAGAGGTTATACATCCGTTACCGATAAGGATAGCAGGAACTGATAAAATAGTATTTGTTGCAGATACATTTGCAGCGGGAATTGTAGTTTGAGCGGCAGGGGTAGTTGTTATTGTTGCGGCATTGCTTTCATTGCATCCGCTACTGCCAACGGGATCAGTTTTGATTAAATACAGATCGAAATTCCCCATTCCGAAACTGGAAGAATTACAGGCGATAATAAACCCGGCATCATTGGTTTGATGAACGGATCGTCCGTGGTCGAAAGAACTACCTCCAAAAGTTTTTGACCAAAGCAGGTTTCCATTGCTATCGGTCTTTAACACATAAACATCATTCTGTCCGGCTCCAAAACTCCATGTTTCACCTGCTATCACAAATCCATCATCAGAGGTCTGTTGAACCGAATGTCCCCAGTCTGTACCAGCTCCTCCAAATGTTTTTGTCCAGGCAACATCTCCAATGCTATCAGTTTTAATTAAATAAACGTCTCCATCATTTGAGAACGCCCCAAAGCTGTGAGTTTTTCCCGATATAATATATCCACCATCTTTGGTCTGTTGAACAGAACTGCCGGCATCACCATCAACGCCACCATAAGTTTTAAGGAACAGTAAATTTCCGTTGGTATCAGTTTTAAGTAAAAAAACATCGTCTTGTCCCGCCCCAAAACTATTTGTGTAACCGGTAATGACGTATCCGCTATCCTTGGCTTGTTGAAGGTATAAAGCATTGTCGCTTCCTGTCCCGCCAAATGTTTTGGTCCAGATTGTGTCGCCATTTGAATCGGTCTTGATAAGATAAATATCAAAATCCGTTGTTGATGTGCCAAAAGACGAGGAAGATCCAAGAAGAATATATCCGCCATCAAAAGTTGGCCTGACAATATTAATGTCCTCGTTATATAAGTTGCCGTATGTTTTTGACCAAATAAAATTTCCGCTACTGTCGGTTTTTACCAGATAACCATCGCTGTTTCCTGCACCCGAACTATAAGTGCCCCCGGAAATAATATACCCGCCATCATTGGTTGGGTAAACCGACAAACCGTATTCAGAAAGACTTCCGCCAAATGTTTTGGTCCAAATAGTGTCACCGTAATCATTTGTTTTGATTAAATAAATATCGCCCTGGCCAAAGCTACTTGTGTTTCCAACCAGGATATATCCTCCATCAGTTGGTTGTAGTGACCAAAAAAATTCAGCATTTGTTCCGCCAAAAGTTTTTTGAAAAGTAATCTGACAAAAAACCTGTACAGGGGAAAAAAGTAAAATCAGGCAAAATAGTTTTTTCATTTTTTTAGTAGTAGCTGAAATACGATTTTATTTAATACACTCAATAATTACCTCCCGCAACGCCCAAAATAACTCTCATTATAAGCAATCCTGTCTGTTTCAGGTAAAATTTCATTTATAGCGGTTACAAGATTTTCAACTAAGGTGATTCGCTGGCAATAGATGTGGAATTCATTTTTTACCCCATCTGTTGTCACAGTAAAATCAAATTCCCTCAGGTCATCTGGTGCGGAATGGCCGACATTATCTTTGGGAAAAGTATCCGGTTTTAATTCAGCCAGGGCCGAACTGATTTTCTTTGCTTGTTCTTTTGTTAAAGCAAAACGTTTTATCACAGTAACAGCAGAATCCAGTTCAGGATCAACATAAGCGGAAGTGAAAATAATGGAATCGGGAGTGATCAGCCAATGATCATCGCCATTTACCATGCCGCCCCATTCCAGAATTTCTATCTCAAACTTTTCCGGCAATTTTTGCTTTTCCGGGCCTGGGCCCGATTGACTCTTGCTGTTGCTCTTGTTCTTGCTGATGTCGCTGCTGCAGGAAAGGGAAATTAAAACGGAAACAAAAACGTAAAGAAGGCTTTTCATAGGATGTTTTTTTGACTAAAATAGTGTTTTTCCCGGATAAACGATTGTTTTTTTATTGTTTTGATGCATCTTTGCTACCATGAAAAATAGTATCCGCTTCCTGCAAATAATATCACTTTTTCAGTTCCTTTCATCCTGTGGTGAAATGAACGGGAAACAAAATGTAAAGGAAAATCCAAAAGATTCTGTGACTGCTATTCCGGATACAGTTTCTTCTCTTCCGGTTACCGATACGACTTCTGCCTTGTTAACACCGGAGTCTTGTTTTGAAATGAAGTCAATATCAAAAAATGAATACGAACGGCTGAGAACCACTACAGGTTCAAATAAGTCAGATCTGCTTAGTGAAACCCGGTATCCCGAACAATTTTTTTCACTCATCGGACTTTCCAATATCAAAAAGGCATTCGTTACCATGGAGGAAGATGCGCTGAAAGGAAACAAACGTATTTTGCGAAAAGGAGATATATTGGTGGTAAAAGGAGATAAAAAGGAACACCGGTTTGTTAACCGTTTCGAAAATTTTTATCCCGAATATCCCGACAGTCTTGAAAACAATTACACAATTGAGGAATTTTATATCTATGACGGAAAACTAAAACTTTCAGGGATAGATTGTATCTGCGCCATGTATTACGAAGGACGATCCTATTTTTTGGCAGATGCCTCAGGAACTATTTTTGAAGTCTGCGGTTATCCGGAAGAATCTCCGGATGGAAAACACCTTTTTTGTTCCAATACGGATCTTGTAGCCGGTTTCAGTGCAAATGGCTTCAATATTCTTGAAGTAAAGAATGGAATCCTGGTGAGGAAATGTGAAGTGTTTCCGGAAGATTATGGCCTGGAAATGGCACGGTGGATAGGTAATGATGTAATTATTGCAAAAAAAATCATTTCCGGCAGTGGAGATGGAAATACTGATGGCGGATTCGTAAAGATTACTTTGAAATGAAAAACCTGTTTTATTTTTCTATCGCATTTTTATTTTTTTCATGTGGCGACACCGCCAAAGAAAAAAACAGTGAAAAAATTGTTATGGAACTTACCGGGCGCGCGCAGGGAACTACTTTTATGATCAAGTATCTTTCAGCAGATTCTGCTGATGTTTCAAAAGAAGTTCAGGGGATATTTGATGAGATGGATCGCCAGCTTTCAACGTATGTAGAAAACAGTGTGATCAATGAGTTTAATAAAACAGAAAGTACATATCGTGGCCTCGGGTTTAATGATAATTCATTTACAAATGTATTCAGGCAGTCAAAAATTATTCACGACATCACTGAGGGAGCTTTTAATCCCGCTGTAATGCCATTGGTAAAATACTGGGGATTTTCTGCTGAAGCACTGGTGCCTGATAAAATAGATTCTATGAAAGTAGATTCTCTTCTTCAATATATTTCCTTTGATAGTTGCAGGTTGGTTCCTTCCCGCAAACCGGCTGTTGAATGCAGTAAATTTACCCGGTTGGATTTTAATGGCATTGCACAGGGATATACAGTTGACCTGATTTGCGAAATGCTGGAGAAAAAAAATATTCATCACTACATGGTAGAAATTGGCGGAGAAGTGCGCGCAAAAGGAAAAAATGGGCAGGGAAATAACTGGCAGATCGGTATTGATAAACCTGTAGAAAACAACAACGACCACCAGTTGCAGGCCATCATTTCTCTCGAAAACCGTGCATTGGCCACATCGGGAAATTACCGGAAATTTTATGTTAAAGACGGAACAAAATACTCTCATACTATTGATCCGAAAACCGGTTTTCCCGTTCAGCATAACCTGTTAAGTGCTTCTGTACTTGCTCCCGATTGCGCTTCTGCTGATGCTTTTGCCACCGCTTTTATGGTGATGGGTGTGGAAAAAACAAAAGAATTTCTTGCTGCCCATCCCGAACTTAAACTGGATGCCTATCTCATTTATTCCGATGAAAAAGGAAATTTCAAAACCTGGGCCAGTGAAGGGATTCGTAAGCTGGTGGATGAGAAATTATAAGTTCACTTATTGTCAGTTCGGGTAGCTGTGTGCATTTAACGCAGCGGACTTGTCACGTAAAGCGTGATCGGGAACAGACACGGATTAAACAAACTAATCATATCGGGTCTCGATACGCCATGTTAGGTGCATATGTCTACTCGACCTGACTATGGTTTGATTGTTTAAATAGCGAATTTTTCAGTATGTCTTAGCTCTAAACCTAAAACTTAGATCCTAAAACGTTAAACTATATTTCAAAATCTTTCACTAATTTTATACTCACAAACTTTCTGAAATGAGGCAATTTCTAATTTTTATCTTTTTACTGGCAACAGGTGTTTGTCATTCACAGACGCAATCCTTATATCGTGAAGATTTTACGGATAATAAAGATCAATGGCTGATCAAGAATGATGAAGTCACCAAAACAGAAGTGAAGGAAGATAATTATGTCATCACCATGAAAAAAGACGGCTGGTGGTGGATCAGTTATAATTCATTTTCATTAAATCACCGCTCACCGTTTAAAATAGTTACATCATTCAAATTTGCCTCGGGTTCTTCTTCCTCTCAGTTTGGAGTTTTATGGGATTGCGAAGACATCAACAACAACCGGATTTTTGCTGTTAAAAAATCAGGATATTATACCGTGATGCATTATTCTGCAGGAAAGGAAGATATGAAAAAAGAGTGGGCGAAAACAACAATAAAGGTGGGTGATGGAAATTATCATCGTCTCACGCTTCATTATAACGGCACCAAAAATCTCTATTACATCGATTCTGTGCTGGTGGCAGAAACCGAAGCCTGGCCTTTTGATGTGGAAAGCGGAATCGGGTTTTATTTTCACAGCAAAAGCAGTATTTATATCAATCACGTTGAATTGTTCCAGGACCGCGGGCCAATGAATGTGGTGGAAGGAGATTTTGCCGGCACAAAAAAAGAAAACCTGGGAAGTAACGTGAATACCATTCACACTGAAAAACATCCTGTTATTTCACATGACGGAAAAACACTTTATTTTATACGTGAAGGCGATGCGCAGAATATAGGTGAGAACAAAGAATACGAAGACGTCTGGTATTCTGGACTGGATGAAAACGGTAGCTGGGGAAAAGCAATGAATATCGGAGCACCCGTCAATAACGACTCTCATAACGGAGTAGTGGCTGTAGCAGCAGATAATTCGTGGATGGTGGTGAAGCACGTATATGATGAAAAAGGGAAATTCAAAGAAGCCGGTTTTTCCATCTGTTACCGCGAAGGAAATGGTTGGTCGATGCCCAAAAAACTGGAGGTGGATAATTATTATAACGATGCCCGTTACGTGGAAGCGAGTATGAGTCCGGATGGGGATGTGCTCGTTCTTTGTATCGAAAGAAAAGACACACATGGCGAAAAGGATATTTATTTTTCAAAGAAAAAAGCGGATGGAAGCTTTTCAGAGCCGGTAAACTGCGGTGGAGTGATCAATACGTTTGCTGATGAAATAGGCCCTTTTATGGCAGCTGATGGTATTACAATGTATTATGCCTCGGAAGGATTGCCGGGTTACGGAAGTGCTGATGTATACATGACCCGGAGGCTGGATGATTCATGGACCAACTGGAGCACACCGGTAAATCTCGGGCCGGCTATCAACGGAAAAGGGTGGGATGCCTATTTTTCCACCGACTCAAAAGGAAAATGGGCGTATATGATTTCGGATGAAAACAGTATTGGCAGCCTCGATATTTTTCGTATCGAACTTCCTGAAAAAGCAAGGCCCATACCGTTATGTGTGATCAAAGGCATAGTGTACAACTCCAAAACGTCACAACCTATGCTGGCAGAGATCACTTACAAAATGATTGAAAACGACAGCCTCATCAACAAACAATTTACCAATCCCGGAGACGGAAAATTCGGGACAGTTCTTCGCGGTGGATTTCATTACAGTATTATGGCCAATTACGCAGGTTATGTAGGCGAACGGGTGAATATTGACCTGGCGGATATTGAAGAACATGCCGAAAAAGAAGTGGTGCTGTATCTTAAGCCCATTGAAAAAGATCAGAGTATTCACCTTAATAATGTGTTTTTTGAAGAAGATAAAGCCGAACTGCATTATAATTCGAAAGCTGAACTGTATCATGTGTATAACCTGATGAAACAATACCCGAAAATGAAAATCCTTATAGGAGGACACGCCATGGGTGGCGATGGCGATGCGAAAGTGATGCAGAAACTATCGGAAGAAAGGGCAAAGGTGGTGTATAAGTTTTTGGTCGATCTGGGCATTGATAAAAAAAGATTGCAATACAAAGGTTATGGAAAAGACAAACCCGTTGGAACAACATCCACTATGGCCGGCAACTCACAAAACCGCTG
>JBMORL010000022.1:51872-112309 GCA_049322335.1 Bacteroidota bacterium | reverse complement strand
AACCGGTAAGGCAATTTTGCATCTTCTCCTGCGTAATCCACTCCAATCCGTGGTGTGATTGAAATTTCTTTATGATTTATTTTTATTCCGGTATCTTCTATCCAGATCCTGTCGCCAAGAAGATTTTTTCCTGTATCTTTTACTGAAATATTCATGGCTACAGACAAACTTCCGGGGCCGCTGCAAAGTTTTTCTTTCGGAACATTTTTTCCTCTGCGGGTTTGCATGGTTTTTATTCCTTCCAGGGGCGATAAAGCGCGGATGAGAATAGCATGGGGAATATCTTTTTTATTGGTCACAACATTAAATAAATGGTGAATGCCGTAACAAAGGTAGACATAGGAAATGCCACCGGTTTCATACATAATTTTTGTCCGTTCTGTTCTTCGATTGTTCCAGGCGTGAGAGGCTTTATCGGTAATTCCCGCATAAGCTTCGGTTTCGGTGATGATGCCGGCTGTGATCGTTTTTCCGCTGCGGGAGAATAATACCTTTCCCAGTAGTTCGCGGCTGATAGTTACCACATCTTCACGCTCGTAAAACGATCGGTCGAGTTTCATGTCATGAAATTACAATTTTTTAGGATTTCATTTGTACATTAGCCAAAATTCATTTTGTGCCTGCTATTATTGATCGATTAATGTTGTGCCTGAACGAAAAATACGGACACTGGCTGGCATGGAAAATGGTTTTGTATTTATTGCTCATCTGCGGGGGCATCATGGCCTTACTGGTGGCATTTATTGTTTTGGCTTAAAAAAATTTGAAATGAATTCTGAAACGCTGTTTTATATCTACCTGTCTGTAATTGTGATCCACTTTTTGTTTGGAAGGTGGCTGGAGTTTCTTAATTCACGGGCACGTATGCAACCTGTTCCGGAAGAGGGAAAAGGAATTTATGATGAAGAAAAGTACATGAAATCACAACGTTATCATGCTGAACACGACCGTTTTGGCAGGATTGAATCTTTTTTCAGCTTTTCAGTGATGATGGTTTTTCTTTTCCTGGATGGGTTTGCGTGGCTGGATGGCTGCGTAAGGGAAATAACGGAGAATCCCTTGCTTGTTTCGCTTCTTTTCTTTTTTATTCTCGCAGTGGCTAACGATATCATTGGCATTCCGTTTGACATTTATTCCACTTTTGTGATCGAGGAAAAATACGGATTCAATAAAACCACGCCATCTACGTTTATTTTTGATAAACTGAAAGGTTACCTGCTGATGATCGTTATCGGGGGGCCGTTGCTTATTGCATTGGTATATTTCTTTGAATATTCGGGAGAATATTTCTGGATGTTGTCATGGGGAATTCTTTCATTGTTTATGCTGGTAATGGCTATGTTTTATACTTCTGTATTTCTGCCCCTTTTCAATAAAATCACTCCTTTGCCCGAAGGTGAATTACGTTCTGCTATTGAAGCCTACGGACAAAAAAACGGTTTTCAGCTTAAAAATATTTTTGTAATGGACGGTTCCAGGCGCAGTACAAAGGCCAATGCTTTTTTTAGCGGTTTTGGTCCGAAAAAAACCATTGTGTTGTACGATACGCTCATCGAAAAACACACCACTGAAGAACTGGTAGCGGTGCTGGCACATGAAGTAGGACATTATAAACTGAAACACACCGTTTCGGGACTGGTTGCTTCGCTTGTTCAGTCGGCTGTTTTGCTTTATTTACTTTCTTTTTTTATTGGCAATAAAGAAATGGCCATGGCACTGGGAGTTTCACAACCATCTTTTCATATCGGAGTTATTGCTTTTTCGATTTTGTATACGCCTGTTTCAGTCATTACAGGAATATTGATGAACGTGATTTCAAGAAAAAATGAATTTGCTGCCGATGCTTTTGCCCGGAAAACGTCAGATGGAGAAGCACTGAAAACAGCATTGAAAAAATTGTCGGTTGACAATCTCAGTAATCTCACTCCTCATCCCGCCTATGTTTTTATGTATTATTCTCATCCGCCATTGCTGGAAAGATTAAAAGCCCTGGATAAAAAATGAAAACAGCCTGGATGAAAATAAAAGATGGACTAAAGCGTTTCTTTCACCGTAAACGCCTTATCCGTTATGCTGTTTATTTTTCAATTCTGCTGGCAGTATATTTATGTCGTTTTCCAATTCTCCGTTATATGGGCAACAGGCTGATTACAGAAGATGAGCTGAAAAAAACTGAATATTGTTTTGTTTTGGGAGGGGCATCGTATGAAAGAGGAAAGGAGGCAGCAAAACTTTACAAGGATGGATTTGCCTCAACTTTTGTTTGTCTTGGAGAAAATGAACCAGAACTGTTAAAAATTACCGGTGATACGTTGATGGAATCTGAACTGTCAGTACTATGCCTCGAAAAATGTGGAATTCCTCCCGGACAGTGTATCGCCATCAAAAAAACAACAAGCACACGTGAAGAGATTGCCGCTATTCATGAATTTTGCGAAGAAAAAAGTATTAATGAATTTATTATTGTCAGTTCTAAATTTCATTTACGGAGAATACGAAAGGAAGTGGATAAAGTATTTGATGAAGAAAAATATTCGGTAATCCTTCACGGTGCACCGGCTACAAATTACAACGAAGAAGAGTGGTGGAAATACGAACAGGGTTTGATTGCAGTTAATAATGAGTATATGAAACTATTCTGGTATTGGTGGACGGATTAGAAAAATGGTCGTTAGTCATTGGTCAGTAGGGGAGTGCTCATTTTGTATTCACCAATAACCAATGACCATTAACTAAAATTCATAATTCAACGCAATTTCCACCAGCGACAACCGAAAATCCACAAACCAGTTATTGGCATTTATTAATACCCGGTCGTTATCTGAAACAATCCGGTCATTTAATTTTAAGTTTCCGGTTATGTCCATAGAAGTACGCACATCCACTACAATTTTTTTCAGCCAGGTAAATGAAAAACACTGAAAAATATTTATTCCGGCTTTCAGGTAATCGGATTTACGGCTTCCTTTGGGTGTGTCGTATAGTTTTTTTACAGCTGAGGGCATAAACCATCCGCTGGTTTTATCTTCCTGGTAGTGATAATAATATTTGTTGCTTTGGTAATAACCGAGTATTAAATCCGTTCCCGCCCAGTATTGTACGTGGCAAAAGTCGGTATAAATTCTTTTTTCCATCCCGAAACGAAAATCGATACTTTGATTGTCGTCATACCAGATGCGGTATAACTGATAATTGTTGTTTACTTCAGCCAGTTCTATCTCATTATTTCCGAATTCATCATCTTCGTCCATAAAATAATTCACATTCATCCTGTATCTCGATGAATCGCCACGGAATTTAAATTGTATTGAAAATTTATCTGATTCGTTAAGCAAACCGGGATTGATCAGGATGCCGAGTTGCGGAGGAGTTAAGGCGTAATTGATGCCGGATTGTGCATCGGCCCGGATAATAAAAAGCAGGACAATAATAGTCAGTGTGGCCTTTTTCGCTTTATTCATGCCCGATTAACGCCAGTTATCCGAAAAAAGTATAAAACAGGAAAATTATTTTTATTTTCATAGTCCTATTTATAGAGAATGGAACATTTAAAACACCTTAAAAAAGACAAAACCCTTGCCAAAGCGATGTTGCGCCAACCGGTAATGGAGCTGAAGAAAAAGAAAAACGTCCATCTTCATCTCGTGGCGTCTATCATGTCGCAGCAACTTTCTGTTAAAGTAGCCGATGTAATTTACAACCGTTTCCTGGGCCTGTATGGAGGAAAAGTTCCCTCACCGCAACAGGTACTCGATACACCTTTTGAAAAACTCCGTGGCATCGGGCTTTCAGGAAGTAAAACCAGTTACATTCATAACGTATCGCGGTTTGCTATTGAGCAGGGACTTGATTTCCGAAAACTCGAAAAAATGGAAGACGGGAAAATAAAAGATTATCTTGTTTCTGTAAAAGGAGTAGGGAAGTGGACAGCCGAAATGCAGCTGATGTTTACTCTTGGCCGCGAAGATATTTTCCCGGTGGATGATCTGGGTATTCAGCAGGCCATGCAAAAATTATACGGAATAAAAGCAAAAGACAAAAAAGCTTTGTATACGAAAATGGAAAAGATAGCAGCGCAATGGAAGCCTTACCGTACGTATGCATGCATGTACCTGTGGAGATGGAAAGACAGCGTGTGAATAAAATTTATTTCAGCCTTTCCAGTTTCCCTTTTCGTTTCACAATATTTTTATAATCCCACTGGATATCCCTTGATTTTTTTATCCATCTGGCCAGGTCTTTGGTATGGATATCCTTTACGGAAGTATAACGGATCTCGGCAGCTTTAAAACTTCCTTCTTTTTGCAGGCCTTCCTCCTCAAACGATTGTCCGCTCCAGAAAAGAAGGCGAACACACGATTTAAGTTTACCATAACCCGCTACAGGATTCCCATCCAGGAACCAAACCGGGTGGGCATGCCATATTTTATTCTCCGCTTCAGGTAAGTGGTGGTCAATTTCCTTCGCCAGCAAATCACATATTTTTTTATCCTCTGGCGATAATGTGTTGTTGTAGGATTGGATTTCTTTTTTCATAGTTGACTTTTCAAATAATTGCTTGTTTTGAATAATCAAATTTTATTTATTAATCTTGGATATATGACGGCCAATAGGTGTTTTCTATCTTTATTTCTTTGTACATATCCAATTAGGCCAATGAACATTCCATACTCATCCATGGTATTGTCCCTTTTCGATTCTTTTATCCAATCAGCGTAAAATTTTTCAAGTTCTTCAAAACTTACAATTTTTTTTATTTCATGTGTCAGATCAAAAATCAAAACCAGTTCATTTATAAATAAAGGACGGGCGGTCAAGTGATTTTTAAATAAGTACTTTAGTATTAGGTTAAATGTGTTTAAAGAATCAAGAGTATAAGACTCTATGCTTGGATGTCCACTTTTTTCAAGAAACAGATAATTATTTATCATAGACTCTTCTTTCATCAGATTTGATAAATCGTAATTATCAACGGCAATTAAATTTATATCTATCATCTATTCAAAAACATTTTAATCTTGTTTTTTCAAGATTTCTTCAAAAACTCCCCATCCACAATAAATAATTTCACGCCATTTACCGAGCTGGTGCGGTGAGAACTTAATTCATCAGAAACCTGGTAAGACATTCCACGGGAGAGTTTCATTATTCTTCCATCCGCCAGTTCGGTATCCATTTCTCCTTCGATGCAATAGATGATATGTCCTTTTTCACACCAATGGTCGGCTATATAGTTTTTCGAATATTCCACCATTCGGATTCTGAGCCCGTCAAATTGAAGCGTCTTCCAGTAAGCCACTCCTGATTCGCCTTTGTGTTCAGTAGCTGGCATCTTTTCCCAGTCGGTAATCTGAAAAACAATATTTTTTTCCATTCGGGATATTTTATTTCAATACGGGCGATTCACCACCCGCCCCCGGCTTTTATCACAATTTCTTCTCTCCGAATCTCAAACTTAAAATCTCAAATCTCACTACTCACTACTCAAATCCCACTACTCACATCTCACATCTAACTCCCCAATCAATAAATCTCCAGATGAAACATCATCCTCGCCTGGTTCCCTTTTTGTTTCAGCATCATTTGGGTTTCGCGGATGTAGTTGAGCATATTTTCCGGGAGTCCGAAATAATTCATCAAAACACTAATGCTCGCCTCGTTATTCAGTTCGGCCATGAATTCTTCAAAAGGGTTTTTTACGGTGGGATATTCTTTTATGTTAAAGCTGGGTAAATTCGCCTGGCCGGCAGCATATTGGATGGCATCAGTTAATCCACCCAATTCATCCACAAGTCCGATGTTAAGTGCATCCATTCCGCTCCAAACGCGCCCTTGCCCGATGCTGTCTACCTGTTCGGGAGTAAGCCCGCGGCCGGTGGCGACTTTATTAATAAACCCGCTGTAAATATCATCCACACCTTTTTGAATAATTTTAAATTCAAATTCACTCATGGGTCGCGAAACGGAGCCAAGATCACTGTATGGATTGGTTTTTACACGGTCATACGTGATGCCCAGTTTATTTTTATACATTCTTTCCATATTGGGCAATACGCCAAATACACCAATGGAACCGGTGATCGTGTTGGGTTGTGCGAATATGCGGTCAGCGTTACATGAAATGTAGTAACCACCTGATGCCGCCACATCGCCCATGGAAATAATAAATGGTTTCGACTTTTTGGCAAGAGTCACTTCGCGCCATATAACGTCTGAGGCCAAAGCGCTGCCACCGGGAGAGTTCACGCGCATCACAATGGCTTTTACCGTACTGTCTTCGCGTGCTTTTTTAATTTCGGCAGCAAGGTCGAGCGAACCGATGGAACTTTTATCGCCTTTGCCATCAATAATTTGTCCCAATGCATAAATAACAGCAATGTTATCCCTGTCAGTCTCTTCTGTTTCTTCTTCTTTGGCAAAAGGGTCTTTTACCGGCAGGCGTGAATCATCGTGGTAGTTTTTCAGTGTCACCAAAGCAAGTTCTTTATCTTTTTCGGTACCTGCTTTTTTCTTCAGGTCTTCCATTACTTCATCACGGTAGGCGATTTGGTCGATGAATTTATATTGAAGGGCAAGAGCAGCATCCTGTAAAATCAAACTATCGGCCAGCCATTTCAGTTGCGACTGGTCAATTTTCCTCGACTCGCTTATTTTTCCCATCATGTGGTTCCACAGGGCGTTTACGTAAGTGGAAGTTTGCAGGCGGTTGGCTTCGCTCATTTGTTCCAGCATCAGCGGCTCTACTGCGCTTTTAAATTTGTTGTTGCTTCCGCGGATGATGGTTACATCCAGTTCCAGTTTATCAATAAGGCCTTTCAAAAACATTACTTCGGCAGTTAGGCCGGTGTGTTGAACTATTCCTTCGGGATAAAGAAAAATTTTATCGGCTACCGAAGCGAGAAAATAGGATTTATGTGTGTAGTATTCGGCATAGGCGTAAATAAATTTTCCGGTTTTTTTGAATTCAGCCAGTGTGCTTCGAATTTCTTCCAGTGTAGCCATTCCTGCAGAAACGGTGGTGAGGTCGAGAAAAATCCCTTTTATTTTTTCATCGCTGGCTGCACGCTGGATGTCTTTCATAATGGAATTCATACCCGACATTTTGCTTCCTCCAAAATCAAAAAGGTCAGCATTGCGGGCCTGGTCGTTAATTTCCCTGTCGAATTTCAGATGCAATATGGAATTATCCTTCACTTCAAAATTTTTCTCTTCGGTGGATAGTTGTTTCAATCCGTTCATCAGCATGCCGGTGAAAATAGCGGCAAAAACAAATACGAGAATTACACCGGTAACAAGCTGTCCGAGTGCAGAGGCTCCGAAAAATTTAAAAAATTCTTTCATGGGTTGGTTTTAGTAGCACAAAAGTAGGGTGCCCGTTTTGTTTAATGGGCTGATTTACATAAATGGCAAAAAAAAGAGTTGAAGGGATGAACCGCTTTATTACTTTTGAGAAATGAAGCACCGGGCGGTTTTATTGCTGGGAGGAAATATAGGAAATACACACTTGTATTTTGATGTGATTTGTCAGCAATTGATAAATGTACAAATCAGTATTCTTAAACGCTCATCGCTTTATTCGAGTCCGCCATGGGGATTTGAAGCGGAACAGGATTTTTTGAACCAGGCTTTGCTCGTGGAATGTGAGATGGACGAGTATCAGTTACTGGAAAAAACGATGGAAGCAGAAAAATACCTGGGCCGCGACAGGAAAGACGAAAAAGGATATACCTCCCGTGTTATTGATATCGATATCCTTTTTTTTGAAGAAAAGATACTGAATGAGCGAACTCTTGTTTTACCGCACCCGCGTATCCATCTAAGGAAATTTGCCCTGTTGCCGCTGAAGGAAATTATACCCGAATGGATACACCCGGTTTCGGGAAAATCAATTGAAGTGCTTATTGGTGAATGTGAAGATAAATCGGATGTGAGGAGGTGCGGATGAAATATCGTTTTGTGGCTATTGAAGGGACTATCGGAGCGGGAAAAACCACGCTGGCTTCGCATCTTTCACGCATTTACAACGGTTTGCTGGTGCCCGAAGAATTTGAGAACAACCCGTTTCTGCCCCGTTTTTATGAGGACCCCGAAAGACATGCTTTTGCTCTCGAGCTGTTTTTCCTGGCCGAACGCTTTCACCAGTTATCTAAAGTCACAGGTACCGGTTTGTTCAGTGAATTTATCGTTTCCGACTATTACCTCGAAAAATCGCTCATTTTTGCCAAAAACAACCTGAATGCCGATGAGTTTGAGCTTTTTCACCGGCTTTACAGCATCATGTACAACAAACTGGTGAAGCCCGATCTGCTCATCTACCTTTACCTGCCTGTTGAAAAACTAATGACGAATATCCGGGCGCGGGGCAGGGGATATGAACAGAAGATATCACCTTCCTACCTCGAAAATATCCAGTCTACCTATCTCGACCATTTCAATAAAATGCAGGATTACCGCATAGTTCTGCTGGATTACGGGAAGATCAACTTCAGCGAAAATCCCTCGGAAGTTAGCCTTGTTTATGATTTGCTGGCGCAAGATTTTCCCCATGGAATTACCCGTATCTCTTTGTGAAACAGAAATTTATTAACATTCAGGAGATTTCGATATTTCGGGGCGAAGCGGTTTTTTTTTTATAAAATTATGCCTAATATTGCAGCCTAATTTTAAAAGCATCACACTAATGAAAAAGAACCAAATCATCGGGTTATCGTTTGCCGCCCTAACCGGTGCATTCATGATCCAGGGATGCGACCTTGTGAAAGACATTGAATACAAGGCCAACCCAAACCCTCTTGAATACTGCGGTGATACCGTTCGCCTGAACATCAACGGTAAATTCATCGAAAAAGGAATTCACAAAAAAGCTATTGCCGAATGTACTCCTGTACTTATCACTTCTTCCGGTAAGGAATATGCGTTTAAAACCGACATATACCAGGGTCCGAAAGCTGTGGGTAATGGAAAAGTGATTCCAAAAGAAGGTGGCTCTTTTTCATATTCTTCCAGCCTTCCCTTTGCTCCCGATATGGAAGTAGGCGAAGTGAAAGTGAAGATTGTGGTGAAAAAAGGAACTAAAGTAAAAGACGAAATCATCACTGATAAAATTGCCGATGCTACTATCATCACGCCTCTTCTCGTTATGGGCGATGACAAAGTAATTTTCGGTAAAGACAACTTTGTGCGTGTTACCCAACACACTGCCGGAATGGAAATCCATTATGGCAAAAACCAGTCTAACGTTCGCCCCGGTGAATTGAAAGACCAGGACTACAAAGATTTCTATACATGGATTGCCGGTGCGATGAAAAACGACCGCATCAATATCAAATCTATTTCTCTTCCTGCTTATGCTTCTCCCGAAGGAGAAATTTCTCTTAACGGAAACCTGGCTAACGAACGCGCCATGTCAACCATGAAGCAAATGCTGGCTGAAGCGAAAAAAATGAAGTGGGAAAAAGGAATGCAGGAAGGCCTCTACCAGATGAATGGACGTGGTGAAGACTGGGAAGGTTTCAAAAAAGAAGTAATGGCTTCTGATATCCCCGACAAAGAACTCATCATCCGCGTTCTTGAAATGTACAGCGACCTCGACAAGCGCGAACAGGAAATCAAGAATATGGCTAAAACCTATAAAATTCTTGAAGACAAAATCCTTCCCAAGCAAAGAAGAACAACTGTTGTTTTGGCTTACGACCTGAGCGGAAAAACAGATGCTGAACTGGTAGCATGGTCTAAAAAGAGCTGCGATTCACTTACTGCTGAAGAGTTGTTCTTTACTGCCAATACCCTGGTTACCGACATGAACGAAAAACTTCGTCTCTATCGCGAAGCCTGCAGAATTTATCCTAAAGACTGGAGAGGTTTCAACAACGCTGGTTACATCCTGTTCATGCAAAACAAAATCAACGAAGCAAAAGCTGAATTCGAAAAAGCGGCTGCGCTGGATGGAAGCAACAAGATCATCAAAAATAACCTCGGTGCATGTGCACGCATTACTGGCGACTATGCTAAAGCTGAAAAATTATTCAACGAAGCAATGGGTGCAGGTGATGAAGTTTCCTATAACCTGGGAATCTGCAACATCAAAAAATGCAAATACGGTGAAGCCGTTTCTCAAATGGCAAAATTCAAAACTTTCAACACTGCATTGGCACAATTGCTGAATGGTGACGGTGGTGCTGCTACTTCAACTTTGGATGGTTCTGAAGTGAAAGATGCTGCCATGAGCCACTACCTGCGTGCCGTTATCGCTGCCCGCAGCGGAAACATGGAAGGCGTGAAAAACAGCCTTACCAATGCGTTTGCAAAAGATGGTTCACTCAAAGCAAAAGCTGCCAAAGACCGCGAGTTCATCAAATGGTTGAATGATCCCGCTTTCCAGGCACTGGTTAAATAAAAAATTAGATGCTTTAAAATTAATAGCCTCCGCAGTAAAATGCGGGGGCTTTTTTTATCCATGAAAAAAATAATTTTTGTTTCTCTTGCAGTATTTTTTTCTTCCTGCTTTCAATTGGAGTCAGACATTAAAGGAAAATGGAAAGCCAGGAAGTTTGTAACCAATGTAGACGCTAACCAGATTCCTGAACATTTAAGAATGGAAGTGGAGAAAAATATAAAGTCAATAGAAATATTTCTTGGGGAAAACGGAAGAGGATATTACATCGATAATTTGTATAGTGCCGAAATGGAGTGGGAATATGATAAAGCCGGACAGAAACTCAATATGTACGATTATGTAAACAGGGTACACTTCAGTTTTAAGGTCTTGTCACTTCAGGATAATACACTTGTTTTGGACGAGGGAAATGTTTATAGTCGTTTCAGAATGAGCATTTATTTCGACCGGGTGGAATAATTCACTCGTATATTTTTTCCTTTATAATTTCCATATAGCGTTCGGGATGTGCTACTTTTCTGAATCCGAATTGCTCATACAACGATTGAGCATCGTAAGTCACCAGCACAAATCTTCGTATTCCCTGCAGATCGGGATGCGACATCATTTCCTGTACCAGCCATTTGGATAATCCTTTTCCGCGAAAATCTTTCAGGATATACACATCACTCATGTAAGCAAAAGTAGCTTTGTCGGTAATGATGCGGGCAAAACCAATTTGCCGCGATTCATAAAAAAGGCTGAAACAAAGTGAATGATCAACAGAACGCTGAACTATTTCCAGGGGAATATTCTTCGCCCAATACGTTTCGGTAGAAAGAAACCGGTGAACTTCCCCTAAGTCGATTCGTGATTTATCGGTAGTAATGGTAAATGGCGGTTGGTTGATTTCCATGAGGATTAATAGTTTGAGTAAACAGTCAAAAGCAGATTTTCAAATGTAAAAAGTAAAGTTAATTTTATCCTTAAAATCCCTGACTTGATTCGTAATTCGTACCTCGTAATTCGAACTTCGTAATTCATCCCCCCGTTTTCCACATCCCCTGTTGATTAAATTGTTGAGCTCAGAGGCAGGATCGTATTCCTTTTCCTATATTTATAATCCAAACAAAACCAAAACACTATGGCTTACGAATCAAAATGGTGGAACATGAGGTCGGGAGAACTCGTGAATTCCGGAACAATTTCCCGCGAATCATCCGATTCAGTTTTTAGTTTTTTCTCGCGCAGGGACTGGAAAAGCCGCGAGATATTTTTAAGCCTGCTGGCTATGTTTGCTACATCGCTTGCCATCACCGGCCTGGTTATAATGCTGGGTGAAAACTGGATGAAATGGGGTGGAGGAGTAAGAGTAGCGCTGGGAATTTTGCCGATGATTGCCGGGTATGGGATTTTCTATTACGCTTTCAATAATCGCAGCGATTCGAAATTCCTGATGGAAGCCGCCTGTATATTTTGTATGCAGATGGTGGGGTTTTCGCTGTTACTACTGGCAACACATTTTGAAACACTTGCCGAACCTAAACTTTTGATCATCTGGATGCTGATGTCGCTTCCGGTTATTTATATGAGCGGTTCATCTTTTGGTGCCATACAATATCTTGCTTTGGTATATAGCTGGTTGTATACAAAAACCACTTCTTCCATGGTATTATTTTTTATGATGATGAGAGGTGATTACTCCGGGCTACTTACAGGCACAGGTGTAAGTGCTGATGCCGGTGTTTGGGGCTGGCTGCTCATTTTGCTCATACTTCCTCATTTTTTCGATCATTTCGACAGGCCTTCATTTAATACACGTAAAACGGTGTTGGGATATTATGGCGTGTATTATGTAGTTGTTTGTTCAACCATGATGTTTGTAGGGCATTCATTTTTGGGAATGGCTTTCCTTATGGTTTGTATCTATATGCTGGGCAAGGATTATTCTTCAGATGGTGCTTTCTGGTGGAACCGTCCGCTTCAAACATTGGTTATCCTGGCATTTGTAATTGTTTCTTTTGTTCTTTCCTTTAAAGAAAGTCACGGTGACCTGCTTCGCTGGCAGGGCTATAACGAAAATGCCATTAGCTCCTCTGCGGGTTGGTTTGCATGGGTAATCAATTACATTGTTTTGTTTGGACTGGCTGCTGGCGCGGTGGTAAGTGTATTGAATGATATGAAAGGTGACAGGAAAGCCAATCTGTATATTGTTGCATTTCCTTTGATAGCGATTTTGGCTATTATATTGGATAAACTGACAGAAAGCGATAATGATTTTAAAATAGGTGCCATGTTATTTACCGTTTATGTTCTGCTGATGGGATTGGATTATATGATGAAAGGCATGAAAACCAAAAACTATGTTTCAGTAGCTATTGGCCTGGTTATTCTGCTGATCATGATAAATTTGAAATTCTTCTACCATTTAAGAGATATCGTAGATGATGCAGAGTTGATTGATAAAGTAGTGGGTCTCTTCCTGATTATGCAGGCGGGCGCCATTACGTGGCTTTCACTGGCATTTTATAAAAAGGCAGACAACGCCCAATAAATAAAAAAACCAACCAACAAAAATCCCGGGAATTCCCCGGGATTTTTTCATTTCAGGCATATCCGTCAAATTATTAAATTTGCACCCTTATTTATCCTTTTGGTCCCGTAGCTCAGTTGGATAGAGCAACTGCCTTCTAAGCAGTAGGTCACTGGTTCGAATCCAGTCGGGATCACCCCTGAAGTGAAAAAGCCTCACCTGCCGGTGGGGCTTTGATTTTTTGGGCCTGAAACCATCAAATCTCCTGAGACGTGTCTCAATAATTTCATCAAATTATCTTTCACTTATTCATCACTGATCACTCCATCAATAATCATCATAATAATACCCGTTTCCTTTCTTCGTTTCAAAATCATACACCGAAGCCCGGTGGCGGTTTTGTATCCTGGCTTTTCGGATGGCATTGTCTCTTTCTTTTTTCATTTGTTTTTCTCCTTCAAATGAAACCATGCTCACGTGCAGTTCGGGATCGGTGTTCAGTTCTTTTTCATTCAATGGATGCAGGCCGCTGCAGGATAGTTTCCATACTTTTTTGTCCCTGGCTTTCGATTTGTAGACATATACGTATCCCTCTTTTTCCTTGTTCTTTATTTTTATTTTTTCAAGGAACACAATCGTATCTTTTTTCTCCCTGTTTTTTTCAGACAGCTGTTCGCCAAACAAGAGGCATTTTACCAGTTCGGGCTGGTTGAGCATGGATGCGTCAAATTTCTGCAACTGGTTGTTTTCCTTCAGCAATTCATACACCGTTATACGCGATTTCGGGTCGCGGGTAAAATGTGCCCACAACGTATCGTTTACCGGGTATTTGTTTTTCAGCATATTTCCGGCAATGGCAAGCGTAAGATTGTCTTCTCCTGTATTCATCGCTTTGGCCAGGAACCGGCTGATCTTTACATCTGAATAAAAAGGGGAAAGTAAAACAGCATAATCTAAAATGTATTCCTGTTCCTCACTTAGTTTTCTTTTGTTTTTCGGATTGTATTTATAGGAATAATCGTCTCTGTCGTTTTCAATGGAGCTGCGGTAGAGTTTTAGTTCATACACGGCATCCATTAAAATATCATTTTTTGTACCGGCATACGCTTTGGGTTTTAAATGGCCTTTTCGCACCAGTTCGGCCATTAGTTTATACACCGGTTCTTTGTATTCGGGATATTTGGTAAATTTCAATATGCCGGGATAAAGCGGCACCGCTGTTTCCAGTGAATCGTAAAACGGATCGAAAATGTCCCAGATATCGTATTTTTCAGATGAAACCGGTAATTCTGTATTCAGCAGTTTAAGGAAGGTGGCGGCAGACTTATTGTTTTTTTGCCTTGCCACACCGGTTAGTACCGACAACTGGAGAGAAACCGAATCGATATATTTCGGATAGGATTTTTCATAGAAAGGCAGAATAAGTTTTGAATCAAGGTTGCCGAGAATTCGCATCAGTCTTGTTTTTTCATCCATTTCCAACTGGTGAAAACGCTCGTCTTCCAGCACTTTAATCAGCAGTGGTGCGTGTTCATCGTTCATATTTCCGGCCACATATTCAATAGCTTTTTGCGCCCGCTTTCTTTCAGCCGTATCTGCAGAATAAATTTTGCTGAAAAAATGTTGGGTAAGCTTGTCCGAAAGCACATCCACTCCTATACAGGTGTCGGCAGGTGAAAAAGTTTCAAAAAAGTTTTTCGCAAAACCTGAAAGCCCGGTCAGACTGTCAACTGTCGTTTTCAGGGTATAAATCACCCCGCACTTTTGTATCATCTTTACGCGGATGGCCCTTATACTGTTGGTATCGGTAAGTAAAATATCCAGTTCATTTTTTCCTTTTTCTTCTTTTCGCGAAAGCACACGAAGTTTCAGGCTGCCTTTGGAATTAATATTATCAAACCGTTCCTTCCAGTAATCGTCCATCGATTTTTCCTGGTAATACATGCTGTGTTTTTTGTATTCTACAAACACTTTTTCTCCCGATTCCCACGACACAAACGTTTTTGTTTTGGTTTCGGGAAGATAGATATCGTCTTTTTCTTCAGCCGATTCTTCGAGCCCGAAATAGTCGTAATATTCATTGCTCTCGCGCGTGGTAATTTCCCTGAAAGGAGAATCGTTGATATGGGTTTGAACGGTGAAGTGAAGAGTGGTGTCTTTATATTCTTTAAAGGCGATATTGTATTTTTTTTCGGGAAACGTAAAAGAGGTGAAAAATCTGTCTGCTGCTGTTTTATCTTTTGTTTTAACTCCCATCAGGAAATAATCGGGGCCATTGATAACGATTCGCGCATATACGTCAACCGAATCTTTTTTCATGCTGAAATCAATCATGGGGTAATCCAGGTATTGGCTGGTGGTCATTGTCCCGGTTTTATATTCCAGTTGTGAAGCAAAGATCTCAGCCATCATATTCAGTTCAAAGGTATCTTCCTCAATATAATCGAAATCATACAGGGATGAAGCTATAAAAAAATAATAATCGTTTCCGTGGCAGGAGGTGGCCAGGTTGGTTTGTGGAAAAACCGGCATTACATTATTGCAGGCAACATATTCTTCCGGAAAAACAATGTTAAAATTCTTTCCCGGGCGGGAATAGGAGAATGACTTTCCCGCCTGCCGTGATTTGAAACGTATCGAATTAAAAAATAATTCATTTTCAGGGCCGGCAGTTACATATTCTTCGGTGCCGCTCATTTTAAAAACGATCACTTCGTCTTCGAGGAAATGAATATGATAACGCTGCATATCTCCTTTCGAAGTTTTATTCAGAATATCAAGATAGGATTTACCGATATTGTTCTTCAGCACTTTTTTTGAAATAATCTTTCCCGGAATATTTTCATACAGCAAACTGTCGATGCGCTTTTGCATATACTCTTCATTCTGGCCGGTAAGTTTTCCATAGTAGTTCAGGCGCTGGATATAGTAATAACTTCCGTTGGCCATATCCAGGTGCATATACGATTTGTAACCGGCTATGTCTCCCAGTTCATACAGTTTCCCCGGAACATCCACACTGAAAAGAGAGTCGGAGGAATATTGTTTTATCATTTTCACCGGGTAGCGGATCGCATCAATTTTTGTTTTTCCCTCGTTGCCGTTTTTATTGGTAAAAGCAACAGGCCTTACACGGTATCCTTTTTTTCGTAACTGTTCTATTACGCCTTTTTCACCCGGAAGATGTGCGGCACCAACACCTGTAAATAACTTATACTTTTTCATCAGCGAATCCATCCGGTTGGCCATAATAGTATTGCGGTCGTGCAACATGTATTTATGATAGTTCGGGTTATCGTAATACAAATTATCCAGCGAGTCGATCATATCCAGGTCACCTCTCCGGTAGGCTTCTTCCAAAGCTTCACCAAACGATTTTCCATCAGTAAGGTCGCGCATCAAAAGGCGTTTCAGCTCGCGTTCTTCTTTTTTTCTTTCCTTTTCTTCTTCCGACAATTTTTCGCTTTTGGTTGATTTTTTCACCATCATCAGCGAAGTTTTAAAATCCTCGAGGCCCGTAATTTTTTTATTCAGCTTTTTTCCCGATTGAAAAATGAAAAGATCGAGATAGGTGTCTTCTTCAAAATCGCTGCGCGAATCCGATGTCCGGTAGAGCATGCTGTTGATAAAGTAGGGTTTTGATTTCAGCAGCTGTTTCAGCATCTCATTTTCGGGCATGCCCATCATAAACGCAGTTTTGTAAAAAGATGAAGGCGTCCTGTAATAACTGATAAATTCCTGGTGAAGTTCCGATTGCTCCATTTCATAATAATTCTCCACCCACTCATCCACGTTCAGTTCCAGTGCCACCATGTCGCATTTGTCGAGGGCAATAAAAAAGGTGTCACTCAGGTTAAAGGCCAGTTTGCGGCTTACATGCATGGTTCCATACAGGTAGGAAGGTTCTTTCAGCCCGTTTCCGCTTATCTCCCACAATAAAGAAGGATATTTTTTTTCTGTTTTTTGTGCGTTCAGCGCCAGCACAGCTCCTGCCCAGGCTACCAGCAACATCACTATTTTTCTCATTTCCTGCCAGATTTTGTTGCTAAATATAACTGAAAATAGTGCATTTCATTACCCTTATTTTTAAAATAAATACGATTAACACCGTAGAACGCACAATCCATAAATTTTTCTATTTTTAGCTTCGTGAAATTAACCGGTTTGCATAGCCCCATAAACAGGACAGTTATAGTTGCCTTGTTTCTTTTTATGCCTCTTTTTGTTCGGCCGCAGGGGCAAAACCACTTTGAACACCTTACCATCAAAAACGGGCTTTCACACAGTGTGGTGTATTCTATTGTACAGGATAAAAAAGGTTTTATGTGGTTTGGTACAGGTGATGGCGGATTAAACAAATATGACGGATACCACTTTACCGTTTTTGAAAATGACCCTTCTGATGAAAATTCACTGGCCTCTAATAACGTAAGCAAAGTGTTATGCGACCGCAGCGGAAATATCTGGATAGGCACCTGGGGCAGCGGCCTGGATAAATACGATCCGGTAAAAGAACAATTCACCCATTATAAGTTCGACTCTTCCTGTCAGTCCTGTCTGAGTCATAACAATGCTCAAACTCTTTTGGAAGATAAATCGGGTAATATATGGATAGGAACTTCAGGAGGAGGATTAAACAAACTGGACCCTGTTACCGGGAAATTTACTGTTTTCAGGAACGATGAAAATGATTCAGCTTCCCTTTCCAACGACAGGGTATGGTCGGTTGCCGAGGATAAATACGGAAATATTTGGGTGGGAACCAGCGAAGGCCTTAACAAACTGGATGTAAAAACCGGGAAATTCAAAAGGTACCTGGCCGGAAACGGAAAAGGACAGCTCAGCCACCCCAAAGTGCGGGCTATTCATATCGACAGGTTTAACAATATCTGGGTGGGAACAACCGGTGGACTCGACCTGCTGAACGATGACGGAACATTCACCAATTACAAACCTCAGCCGGGTAATGTGGAAACCAGTGAAGTGAATGAAGTAAATGTAATTTACAGTGATAAAAAAGGCGGAATGTGGGTGGGAACGCATGCCGGGGGACTTTTTTATTTTCATTCCCTGAAAAAAGTATTCACCTGCTACAAACATAATCCAAATGACGAAAACAGTATCAGCTATAACGATGTGCGGGATATCGTAGAAGACCGTTCAGGCATATTATGGATTTCAACAAGGGGAGAAGGGGTCAATAAACTGGACCTTAAACCTGCAAAGTTCATGCATTATTCAGCCAATTACCAGGATCAGTCATTGTTATTGGGAAACCGGGTGCGGGCCATTTGCAGCGCAGGAAATGACGCTGTTTGGCTGGGACTGGATGGGGCAGGATTATCGTGTTTTAATTTGAAAGACGGAAATTTTAAAAACTATGTTTCAAACGAAAACGATCCGAACTCAATAAGCGGAAACAGGATTAGAGCCGTTTACCAGGATGATGACGGCCGCGTTTTTATCGGTACAGAAGGAAGCGGATTGAATGTTCTTGACAACCGTTCGGGGAAAATGAAAAAATATTTTTCAAATCCCGATGACCCACGCACTCTTACGGATAATGACATTCGTTGTATCTCCAAAGCCCTTGACGGAAAAATTTGGATTGGTACTGATAATGGTGTCGACCAGTTTGACCCTCTTTCAGAAGAATTTTCTCATTGGGAATATTACGGATCCGATTCTGCTATTTTACCCAGCTACCGGATACTTTGTATTTATACTGATTCAAAAGGTTTGACATGGATTGGAACAGAAGCAGGGCTGGCTTGTTATAATTCCGCTTCACAGCAGATGAAAGTTTATCTCGCAGAAGCCGGAAAACAATTTGTGCTCAGCAATAATTTTATTTATTGCATTACGGAAGATAAGTATCATAATATGTGGATTGGAACGGGAAGGGGACTGAACCATTTCGACAGGAATACAGAACGATTTACTTTTTACACAGATAAGCATGGCTTACCGGGAAATTCTGTTTACTCCATCCAGGAAGCCGATAACGGAAATTTGTGGATCAGTACGATTAACGGCCTCGCAAAATTTGATCCTGATAAAAAATCATTCCGCAATTATTTTTCACATGATGGATTGCAGAGTAATGAATTTTTGCCGGGATCGGGAGTTACTCTTCAAAACGGATATATGTTTTTCGGTGGGATTAATGGATTTAATGTTTTTCATCCTGATAAAGTAAGGGAAAATGAATATCTCCCGCAGATTGTATTTACCGGTTTTTCTATCTTCAATAAACCCATTTACCCGGGCGAAGATTCACCGCTCGAAAATTCAGTTACCTATACCGATAAAATTGTACTTTCCTACGATCAGGATGTGATCAGCATCAGCTTTGCGGCATTAAGCTACAATGTGCCCGAAGAAAATCAATACGCCTACAAAATGGAAGGCTTTGATGACGACTGGGTGATGACAGGAACAAAACGTGAAGCCAGTTATACCAACCTTTCACCCGGCACCTATACGTTCAGGGTAAAAGCTTCCAACAACGATGGTAAATGGAATGAAGAAGGTATTTCAATGACCATCATTATTACTCCTCCTTTCTGGCAAACGGCATGGTTTTATATTCTTTGTGCAGTTGTGCTGTTGATTTTATTATTCATTTTTATAAAATGGCGGGAGAAAAAACTTACTTCTGCCAATCGTGTGCTGGAAGAAAAAGTACAACAGCGTACCGAAAAGATCAACCAGCAGAACAAAGTACTTAACCAGCAAAGGGAAGAACTGGAACACAAGCACCGGGATATAATGGATAGTATAAAATACGCCAAACGCATCCAGGAAGCCATACTTCCGCCCAGGCATATTGTGGAGCAGAATATAAAAGAGCATTTTGTATTGTATAAACCAAAAGATATTGTGTCGGGAGATTTTTACTGGACAGAAGAACATAACGGAATGGTGCTTGTAGCAGCAGTGGATTGCACCGGCCATGGTGTTCCCGGAGCGTTTGTAAGCATTGTGGGAAATAATGGTTTGAACCGTGCGGTAAATGAATTTAACCTCACCCGTCCAGCAGCTATTCTTGATAAACTCAATAAGCTGGTGGTGGAATCGCTGCACCAGGGCGAAACCGAGATGAAAGACGGAATGGACCTTGCCTTGTGCTGCATCGACCGCGAAAATAAAAAAGTGCAGTTTTCAGGAGCCAACAATTCACTCTACGTTATTTCAAAAAAAGTGCAGGCTGCAGAAGAAAACGTTGTGTTATCGCTGTCCGATAACCGTTATATGTACGAACTAAAGGCCGACAAACAGCCTATCGGAGGAATCGGTTACAAGCATGTTCCGTTTACCAATCACGAAATTGAAATGGAAAACGGGGATATGATTTATTTGTTTACGGATGGTTTTGCCGACCAGTTTGGCGGGCCTAAAGGAAAAAAATTCAAATACAGCAATCTCTTTAAACTATTGGCCGATATCAGCCTTATGCCAATGGAAGAGCAGCGCCAAAAACTCAATGCCGCTTTCGAAAACTGGAAAAAAGACCTCGAACAAATTGACGATGTTTGTATCATAGGCGTAAGACTATGATGCAAACGAGGAGCCTGCCTTGAGCGAAATGAAATTAAGTCGAAGGGATGTTTGTATCATAGGCGTAAGACTATGATGCACACGAGGAGCCTGCTCTGAGCGAAATGAAATGAGTCGAAGGGATGTTTGTATCATAGGCGTAAGGTTGTAAGATAAAGATGTCTGTTTTGTTCAAAGGTAAGATAAGGAAGAACAGAAAGTATATAATTTGGTTTCAATGAAGAGTATCTTCTCATAAAGTATAAACGAAATTTAGTATATTCACCCTAAACTATAACTGTTGACCCGTTTTTCTATATTTTTTATTTGTTTTTTTCTGTCCTTATCCGGCAGAACCGGTTACTCTTTTGCTTCTCATTCCATATATGGAATTTCTGTTGCTGATTCCAATGAGGTGAAACGGCTCAATGAACTGAGCGTGGAAAAAAGAAATCTTGGTGAATATGAAGAAGCAGAAAAAATCTCCATGAAGGCGGTATTGATGGCCGAACAATGCAACTATAAAAGGGGAAAAGCCAATGCACTGAATGGCATAGGAAACATTCATTATATGCGTGGCAACTATGAAAAAGCACTCGATTATTTTATGCAGGCCATGGATATCAGGGAGAAAATTGGTGATAAAAAAGGAGTAGCCATGTCATATAATAATATTGCCCTGGTATATGAAAACAATAACGACCATCAACAGGCCATTGACTATTATTTAAAAGCCATTGAAATTAACCATGAGATCAATAACCTGCAGCAATTGTCTTCTAATTACAACAATCTTGGGATGACATATAAGATGATAGGTGAGTTGGATAAAGCTATCCGTTTCCAGGAAGAATCCATTCGCATAAAACTTGAATTGAACGACAGCCTGGGATTAGCCAAATCATATAACAATATGGGAAATATCTATGACGTGAAAGAAGACTTTTATCTTTCACTGAAATATTATTTCATGTCACTGGATCTGCGCCTTCGGCTTAACGACCGGCTGGGCATTGCCATGGCATATACCAATATCGGGAATGTGTACATACATCTTGGTAAAGTAAAAGAAGCGGAAGAAGTACTGATGAAATCGCTGCAGATATCATTAGAAATAAAAGAAAAACCCGTATTGATGAATACCTACATGGCATTATCTGATTGTGATACGCTTCGCGGTGATTTCAGGAGCGCTTTTTACTATTACAGGAGAGCCATTGCAATAAAAGATTCTATTTTCAATGAGAACGGACAAAACAAGATTGAAGACATGAAAGCGCGATACGAAAGCGAAAAAAAGGAACTGGCCCTTCAATCAGTGAAAAAAGAAAAAGAACAACAGGATATTATCAACGAAAAAGACCGGAAAAGGAAATCACTTATCCTGTTGATTGTGTCAGCCGGGCTGGTACTTGTTTTTGCTTTTGCTATTGTGGTTTTCCGCTCGTTGAAACTTACGCAAAAACAAAAGAAAATAATTGAAAAACAAAAAGCAGAAACCGAATTGCAGAAAAAACTGGTGGATGAAAAACAAAAAGAGATTATTGACAGTATCAATTATGCCAGGCGTATACAATACGCTATACTGGCTGATGAAGCCGAAATAAAAAAAGTTTTTTCAGATAGTTTTCTTCTTTATAAGCCAAAAGATATTGTGGCCGGTGATTTTTATTTTTTCGAAAACACAGGTACACATATTTTTTATGCTGCTGCCGATTGCACGGGCCATGGTGTCCCCGGAGCTTTGGTGAGTGTGGTGTGTTCTAACGCGCTTACCCGATGTATAAAAGAGTTTAAACTAACAGATCCCGGACTTATTCTGGATAAAACCCGTGAACTGGTATTGGAAACTTTTCGTAAAAGCGGAAAAAATGTAAAAGATGGAATGGATATTTCGCTGGTTTCACTCACTCTCAGTGTGGATAATGAAAACAAAGAGCAGGTTTCTTCGCTTCCGCATTCCGCTTTCACTCTTCAATGGTCGGGTGCCAACAACCCGCTTTGGTATGTTTCTAAGGGAAAGCTTTTGCAACTTGCACCCAACAAACAACCGATTGGTGAAACTGACCATTCCGAAAATTTTACTACTCATATTTTTCCTCAGGAAGAAGCAGAAGCTATTTATCTTTTTACCGATGGTTATGCCGACCAGTTTGGAGGGCCTAAAGGAAAAAAATTCAAATACAGCAATCTCTTCGGACTTCTCTCAACCGTTGCACATCTTCCTATGGAAGAACAAAAACAAAAGCTTATTTCTTCTTTCGAAGAATGGAAGAGTGACCTTGAGCAAGTCGATGACGTTTGCGTTATAGGAGTGAGAATACGAAGTTATTGAGTAAAATAGTAAGACTGGAGACTGCCAACTGCCAACTGCTGTTGCCACTAACTACTTCACCTTTTCTCCTTTTTCCCATAATTCTTCTTTAACCAGGTTTCCGCTTTCATCGTAGTATTTCCACGTGCCGTGATTAACGTATTCAAAACGGTTGGTATCATAAAGTTTATGGCCGTCAATTTTTAGTTTGCCGTTGCTATGGTATTCCTGGTATGTATAATTGAGTTTCTTTTTATCTTTTAAAATCATCAGTTTATCAGGCGAACCACTGTCGAAATAAAAATTCCTGAACTCCAGGTATTCCATCGATTTCACCGACTGCTCTTCATAAACTTTTATGCCTTTCTCGTTATAGTCCACCCAAAATTCGGTGTCGCCATCATTATAACGTATTTCGGATTTCAGCTGTCCGTTTTCGTAATACAGTTTTGCACTGCTTCTGTAGTTGTCAACAGCCCTGAAATCACGTTCAATATTTCCGTTGGGGTAATAGTTTTTATAGGTTTTCAGCTGTCCGTCTATATAAAAACCTTTGTGAAGCAACGCCCCGGTGGTATACACATCTTCCACCCAGCTCTGGCACGCATAGGTTCCACACATCCTCACCGAATCGCCTTTAAGCTGGAAATTCAGCGGTTCGTAAAGCATTATACCATATTCGGGGTCTACCACGCTGGTATCAAACACCTTTTTTTCCGGGATCTGCCTTTTCAGGTTCAGCTGCGACAAGGCCGGCAAAGACACTGTTACGAATAACAACAACATCCACTTCTTCATACGGGAATCTTTGGGTATGAATGTACAAATTTTTTGCCACAGATCAACAAAAATGCCAAAACGGTTTACTAATTTTATCGCCCAACAGGTGATTTATGATACAGATAGACAACGACATCCGTTCGGCATCAACCTTGCCGGGCAATTTTTACAATTCAGAAGAGTTCCTGGAATCGGCCCGGAAGAATATATTTTTCAGGTCGTGGCAGCTGGTATGCGATGACGATGATCTGAAAGTGCCCAACTCGGCCTATCCTTTTGAGTTTTTGGAAGGTTTTATAGATGAACCCCTTTTATTAACCCGCGATAAAGACGATCAGCTGCATTGTGTTTCGAATGTGTGTACTCACCGCGGTAACCTGTTGGTGGATCATCCCTGTCAGCTGGCAGGTTCGGTGGTTTGCAGCTACCATGGCAGAAGGTTTGGAATGGACGGCAGTTTTAAATCCATGCCCGAAACAGAAGGGATGATGAATTTCCCATCGGCCTGTGACGATTTGCATAAAGTACCTTTTAAAAAATGGAAACAGTTTTTATTTGCTTCCATTCAACCCGGTTATTCTTTCGAAGAAATGATAGCAGAAATGGATAAAAGGGTAGGATGGATGCCCATCGAACAATTTGTTTTCGATCCTTCCCGTTCGCGCGAATATCTTGTAAAAGCCAATTGGGCCCTCTATTGCGATAATTACCTGGAGGGATTTCATATTCCTTTTATTCATAAAGATCTCGCCAAAACACTTGATTATAACGGATACGCAAGTGAAATTTACAAGTATTCCAATTTACAGCTGGGAATTGCACGAAATGGCGAAATGTCGTTCGACCTGCCTGTCGGCTCACCTGATGCCGGAAAAGAAATAGCAGCCTATTATTTCTGGTTTTTTCCTAACCTGATGTTTAACTTTTATCCCTGGGGACTGTCGGTGAATATCGTAAGGCCGTTAAAATACAATCTCACCAAAGTGATTTTCCGCTCTTATATCTGGGATGAATCGAAACTGGATGCAGGTGCGGGAGCTATGCTCGACCGGGTAGAGAGAGAAGATGAAGCGATCGTGGAGAAAGTGCAGAAAGGTACCAATTCGTGGTTTTACAAAGAAGGAAGATACTCTCCCAAAATGGAGCAGGGTGTTCACCATTTTCACCGGCTTATAGCATCATTCATCGAAAAAAATGGCTGAAGAAAAAATCAGGCAACTGCTCGAAGAACTTTCTTTTCCCATTCTGTATGAAACCGGGGGAGGGAATGAGTATATTTCTCCCAATATCTATACCTACACGGGAATTTTTGTAGAAGAATTTTCTGCCAACAGGAATCTTTTCCCCGGAAAAATAAATCCGGAGGATTATGTGGAAGCCAATCATAAAATAAGGGAATGGCATAAACATAATGAGCCGGGAGTATTACTTACAGAGTTCCGTTTCAAAACCGCTTTTGGTGAATCGATCTGGATGGAAGATCATATTTTGTCGGTGAAAAAAAACGGAAAGGGAAAATTCATGACAGGTATTATGATGGACATTACTCACGAGAAAACAGATCTGTTGACGTTGTTGCAGAAAATTTATGCTGAAAAAGAGGAGAGCGGGAAAGAATTGCAGAAGAAAAAATTAAAGCAGCTGGAAGAAACCAGGGAAGAAAGAAAAAAACAAGCAGAGAAGCTTCTCAGTGAAATGGTCTCATCAGGAAAATCTATGGAAAAAATATTTACTTCTTTTTATCCTTCAGTCTCGTAAGTAAGTATGAGTTTCTTTTTTCAATCCTGAAAACCGGAATGCGGTTGTGTGAAAGCTCGTAAAAGGGCGAATTTTTGTAAATGAACATCAGTTGTGCAAATTCATCGTTCCTGAAAGCAGCATCTTGTTTTTTCTTCCCGTCAAATTCTGCTTTTAAGGCAGGATTATTATCCAGTATCTCTTTAGCTTTTTCAACAAATACATAAGACGAAAACCATTCTTTCTGCTGAAGCACGGCATCAAAGAAATTCCAGTTAAAATAGGAATCCACCGCATCAGGCTCAAGCGCTTCAATAATAAACCTTGTTCCGGGCTGATCCATAAAAATAACGAAGTCGCCCTTATAAAACCTGATATCCTGTTTTACGGTTTTGGTTTTTACCGAATGATGCAGATAGTGTCCTTCATAGGGCCGGGAAGAGGTTTCATAGGAAATGATATAGGTGGAAGTGCAGTTCATCACCGTGTCTTTATGCAATGGAAACATTTTGATATCATTCCATTTCAATCGTTCAATAACACTTTCCCATCCCTGCGGAATGATATAGGCAAAAGGAATTTCTGTTTCTCTCGTGGCTTCAAATGTATTGTAAAAGCGAACCGGCCTTGTAAATGGCTTGTTGCGGTTGTAATGCAGCTGTGTCTTTCCCGTTAGTTCATTAACCGGGTATTCTGCCTCATACCCGTTAAAGCTTATCCATTCAAACCGGCTCGTATCACATTCAAAATTATATCCTGTACTTTTTCCATAAGACCAGTCGGAAGCAAACAGGTCATCGTTCATTTTTGCAACAATAATTTCTTCCGAATTGTCCTTACACCAAATCAGTAATTCCTCCAGGAAATGATGTGTGGCTTCTACGCGGTTTCTGAAAGGTTTAAACATATGGGTTTCGGTAGTAAAACCAATGGTATGGAACAAAGCGGCATAACCTGTGGCAAAACGCGGTGATTCATTGAATGCCACAATACCACTATCGGGAATCTCCAGTTTTGTATTTACATAAGGAGTCATGGGAAATTTTCTTTCTTCCATTTTTTTATACAAAGCCGGATTCATTTTTTTTTGGCAAAGCGAAGAAACAGATCCGCCCAGTTTATCGGGTTGTGTGGTAATAAGTGTCATCGTGTACTGGTAATCGGCACCATTGGAAACATGGGTGTCAACAAAAACATGTGGTTTTACCCCGTGAAAAATTTTCGCAAACGTGCGCGCATTTTTCGAATCCATTTTCATGAAATCACGGTTAAGGTCAAGGTTTTTTGCATTTCCCCTGAATCCGTATTCCTCCGGCCCGTTTTGATTGGCCCGGCTGCAACATCCGCGGTTTAACATACCGTCCACATTATAAACAGCAATGATCACTACATTTAGTTTTTTCAGCCACTCCTTGTTTTTTCCGGTAAGTTCCTTTGCCAGCCATAAACTGGCATCAATACCATCCGGTTCCCCGGGGTGAATGCCATTGTTCACCAAAATGTTCACTTTTTTTTCATTGGACAGGTCTTTTTTGTAATTCCCCGTTTCGGTAATGTAAAAAACGGGTATCGGTTTTCCGATATCGGTCATGCCTTTTTCAACCAAAACAGCATTTTTACTCTCCTTGTCCAGCTGTTTATACGCATCAAGCAATTCTGCATAGCTGGGAGTTTGATTGTTTTTGTATTTTTCCCCACCCCTGTCAGGAACCTGAGAAAGGCATGGTGTTAGTATGGACTCAGCAAGCAGCAAAACAAAAGCAGCTCCAACAGATAAAAATTTTGAATATTCTTTCATGGCTACCAAAATTAACTTTAATTTAGACAACCAAACCTATTGCCATGGCAGAAAAAAAGGAAGAAAGTTTTTACCAGAAGTATAAAAAAGAGATTTTTATCGGGACAATCGCGTTACTTACACTGGTTTTTATTGTACAGAATTCCGAGCAGATACCCTTCCAGGTGGTGTTTTTTACAATAAACATTTCTATTATTTTTCTCATCACTTTTTTCTTTGCCATGGGAGCGCTTACCGTATGGATCAAATACTATTTCACCCTGAAGGAAAAAAATAAAAAGATTAAACAACTGGAAGAAGAACTGAAAAAAGCCGGCCACTCTTCTGCGTCTGTAAATCCGTCTCCCGTCACTCCTCCGCCCGTTACACCACCACCGGCCGCATAAACTGTATGAAAATAACTTTTCTGGGTACAGGTACATCACAGGGCGTTCCCGTTATCGCCTGCCGGTGCCCGGTTTGTCTTTCCCCTGACAGAAGAGATAAACGCCTTCGCACTTCGGTAATGATTGAAAACAAAGGAAAAGTATTTGTAATCGACACCGGCCCCGATTTCAGGCAGCAAATGCTTGCTCATAACGTGCAACAACTGGACGCGGTTATTTTCACTCACGAACACCGTGATCATATTGCAGGCCTCGATGATGTGCGGGCATTTAATTTTATTCAGCAAAAAATAATGCCGGTGTATGCTCCTGCCGATGTGAAAAGAGCTATCCACCGCGATTTTTATTATGCATTTGAAGAGATAAAATATCCCGGTGTCCTCGAAATTGAAATAGTTGAAGTAGAAAATAAAGAATTCAGTGTTGAAGGAACCTCTTTTCTTCCTGTGGAAGTGATGCACCATAAGCTTCCTGTCTTTGGATATCGTGTCGGTGGATTCAGCTATGTTACCGATGCCAAAACCATTGCCCCCGCAGAAAGGGAAAAACTAAAAGGATCGGATGTTTTGGTGTTAAATGCCTTGCGCAGATCAGAACATTTTTCACATTTTAACCTCGATGAAGCGGTTAAAATGATAGAAATTCTTCAACCTAAAATGGCTTATCTTACTCATATCAGTCATCTTATGGGTACACATGAAGAAGTTGAAAAAATACTTCCGCCTCATATCAGGATTGCCTGTGACGGTTTAACTTTGAACCTGGATGAATAATCGGTTATTTCTGCTGTTGTTTGTTTTTTGTGCCGGTATCGCCTGCGCACAACACGACTCCTTAAAAGTGGAGATTAATGACTCTACTGTTTTCTGGCACAAAATAAAAATAGTAAAAAAGGATACTTCCTATGGCGAAGTAAAAGCGGTTTACCTGAGTGATACCACACGCACTGCTTTTGTCAAACATTATTATAACGGATTTCAGAGTGGTGTGTACAAAAGTTTTTATCCTAATGGAAAAGTGATGGAAAAGACCGTGTACCAGAAAGGGAAAAAGAACGGGGAATTTTCTTTATACTCATTTGACGGCACTTTACTGGTAAAAGGTGAGTATGAAAATGACATTAAAAACGGTTTCTGGATTCACCGGAAACTGAAAATAATGGGTAAATATAAAAACGGGCTGAAACACGGTAAATGGAAATGGTACTATACCGAAGATAAATATTACAAATATTATTTTGAAGAAGGAAAACTGGTGAAAGCAGCTCAGCCACCCCCGCATTTTTTACTTACAGATTTCCCATAGCTACTAACGCCCCGAGAACTATAGCAGTTAGTTTCATCACATTAAACCGGTGTCCCTCCGAAGATTCGAAAAGAATGGTAGTGGAAATATGCATAAACATTCCCACCACAATGGCCATGGTGATGTCCAGGAAGTCATTCACCACCGTACTGATTTCTTCACCGAAATAATGGCCGGTAAGTGTTCCCAGCGGGCCGGTAAGTGCAAAAACAAATAACCACAGCAGCGATCGGCCTTTTGTTAAACCCGAGTGCAAAAACATTCCCATCAGCGCAATGGAAACGGGAATATTATGAAAAACCACACCAAGTAAAAGCGAATGGCTGGAATGGTCGTGTCCGCCATGGTATTTATGATGAATTTCCCTTTCCAAAGGAATTCCCTCCACAAAAGCGTGAATGGAAAGGCTGATCATGATAACCACAGGAAAAGTTTTATCGTGGTGATGGTCGTGCTTGTGAACATGTCCGTGCTCAATTCCATCAGAGAAAAATTCAAGCAGAAGCTGGAACATAAAACCTACCAAAACAAAAATACCGATGTTCTCCGGCCCCGATTCATATACTTCGGGAATAAGATGGAGGAAGGAAACCGAAAGCAGGAAAGCACCACTGAAAGCGAGCAGGAGTTTCAGCATTCTTTCGTTGGCAGGTTTTACAAATAAAACCACCATTCCCCCGGCAAGTACCGAAAGGATGAGAGAGATATATACAACAAGATCTTCCAGTTTAACTGCTTTTTTGTGCTACCAGCACCAGTCGTTGAGAGTCGTTTTCATCCAACGGATGGAGTGAATAGTCGCCAAAGGTAGCAATTATTTGCAATCCTGTTGCAAATAGCATTTCTTCCAGTTCAAAACGCGTATAATTCCGTACTTTTTCGGTGAAAGCATAGTGGCGGCCATTATCGGAGAATGAAATATGTTTTTGGATAAAACCGTTTTTTACTTCTCTTTTGATGTGAAACAATGTTCCTTCTGCCTCCGAATTTTCTTCCGGCCTCATGTTTTTGATGACTTGTCGGGTATTCATAAAATCCAGAACAAATATTCCCCCGGGCACCAGCATCGAAAACACGGAAGCCAGCGCTTTTTGGTCGTCTTCTTTCTTCTCAAAATATCCGAAACTGGTAAACAGGTTGAACACGGCATCAAAATTTTTTCCGGCCAGCGGAAGACGCATGTCATGTACAATAAATTGTAGTCCCGGTTTTTCCTGTTGTTTTGCCTGCGAGATACTGTTTTCAGAAATATCAATCCCCGTTACGTTATATCCTTTCTGTGCCAGGTAAACCGAATGCCTTCCTTTTCCGCAAGCCAGGTCCAGTACTTTTGCTTCGTAAGGAAGTTGAAGAAAATTGCAGATGTTGTCGATAAATAAAGCAGCTTCTTTTTCGTCACGGTGGCGGTATAAACGGTGATAAAACTCCGAATCAAACCAGTATTTAAACCACTCTTTTTCCTCTGCCATTAATAACCGGAATAAACGTAAACTTCGTATTCGTAGGTAATGGTTTTTTCTTCGTTGGCTCCAACCGAAATATTCCATTCCACATCCGAATAGGCGTTAATGCCGTTATACTGCCCGCTTTTATTGATCTTACCGCCATTGGATGCCGTTTTAATTTCTCCGTTTACGGCTTTGCTTACATTCACCTGTGCGGCTTTCGGCTGGCGGTTTTCTATTTTAATAGTGCCTTTTATCATCACTTTGCGGTAGCTGTTTTTATTATAGGTTTTTGCATTTTCCACTTTGCCGGTTTCTTCTTCCAGGCAATTCACACGAATGTCGGTGGCTTTGGCAATCTGCACTTTTACTTTGGCTCCCGTTGCAGTATATTTAACCTGGTCTTGTCCCAGTGGTTGCATGTTTTTATCCTGCACAAAAACAGGAGCTGTTGTAAAAGGATAAGAAGATGTATTGGTAATGCGCAATGAATGAAAAACATCAAACAACTGCTCTTCATTATTGGTGATTCTCCTGTTGGAAGCGTAGTTGATATTATCGTAAATATTTACTTCATACAAATCTTCATAAGGAGCATTGACAGAAAAAATATTGAAAAGCGATTTGGTGTTCATGGGCAAACTTACTTTTCCGAGTTTGTACATGTACAGGTCGTTGGTTTTTTCTCCCGAAGTGGTATATGTGTTGTAATTATTATACGCAACCCCCGAAACATTATCACCTACAGCTTCCGACATCGGGGCTACGAGTGCATTTGAATACTGGTAATTATAATTGTTGTTATAATTGTTGTATCCGTTGTAAGTGCTTCCCCCGGAAAGATAGTTCAGCGCCAGCGGATCAATTTGTGTTCCGTATTTAAAATTGGCAGCACCTACCGTCAGCGTAAGGTCGGCATCGGTTATTTCTTCGCTGTAATTTTCAATCAGCGCTTTCATTTCAATTTGCAGGGTTTTATCGTCAATAATTTTCACATTGTAAGAGGGAATCCAGTTCATTCCTGTATGCATATACGATAAACGCAGATCGGCATTGGGTTTTGATTTACTGAAAGTAATTTTTGCCAAACGCGCCAGCGAATCGGAAGTAAGTTTGTCGGAAGAAGTTTCATCCACATAAAACTCTATAATCGAATTGGTGTTCAGGTAAAGAGTGCTTCCTTCTGCTGTTTTAAACTTTACAATGCCGCTTTCCTTCATATAGTTTTCAATAGTTCCTTTGGCATTTCCTGTTTGGGTGGAATTTACATTATAGGTAATTCTTGCCTTTTTCCCTTTGTTGGCGCTTATCAGCTCCTGCATATTGCGGGCGTAGCGTGTGGTTTTTATGGTATCAGTACGAAAATCCACGCGGCTGATATCGATGTCTTTGGTGGTAGTAAGCCAAAAGGTGGATAACAAGGGGCTGGAAGGCGCCTGTATCTTGCAGTATTTATCGGTTAGATTTACATTTCCTTCTTTGGCAACAAAATAAGTTCCGTTCTTAAAAATGTTGATGGATGTGGCCTTCAGTTTTTCCTGCGCCATGGAATAAGAAGAAATGAAAACCAATGTGGCGGGAAGAAGTGCTTTGATTGTATTCATGCTTTATTTTTTTTCATGCTGTACAGCTGTGAATCATTAAAGTTCAGCCGTGCATGGTTTCTTTTTTTCCGTAGTTCTGTATTATTTCTGCTTCATAAACAAGAAATTCCTTCCATCTTTTCTCTACATCCACTCCCTGTCCGAATTTCCGCGCAAAACCTATAAAAGTGGAGTAGTGCCCGGCCTCACTTTCCATCAGGCTGCGGTAAAAGACACGCAGGTCTTCGTCATTTGCTTTTTCCGATAATAATTTAAACCGTTCGCAACTGCGGGCTTCAATCATGGCCGCAAACAACAGGCGGTCTACCAGTTGCTGGGTTTTGCTTCCGCCTTTGTTGGTAAATTTCATCAGGTCGTGCACATAATCATCTTTGCGTTCGGGACCTAAAACGAATCCGCGTGCCTTTATTTTTTCGTGCACCATTCCGAAATGTGTCATTTCTTCCAGTGCAATGCGGGTTAGTTCATCCACGAGTTCGGTATGTTCGGGCCAGCGTACAATAATACTGATGGCATTAGACGCTGCTTTTTGCTCGCACCAGGCATGGTCGGTAAGAATTTCGCTGATGTTTTCCTCCACCAGTTTTACCCAGCGGGGATCAGTAGGAAGCTGAAGGCCAAGCATGAATTATTTTTTGATGAAAAGCTGAGTTGAAATATAGTTTTCTCCCGAAAGGCGAAGCAAATACAGGCCCGCAGGAAGAGTTTGGGTGTCAACCATAAAATTACCGGTTGAATTTACCTGCTCGTTTGCCAGGAGCTGACCGCTGGCAGAATAAACAGTGTAGTGCAAATTTTTCACCGGAACGGGCATAATAACATTTAATCCGCCATCACTAACGGGATTGGGGTATAAGCTGAATGTGCCTGCAGAATTTTCACTGATGCCCACATTGGCGCGGTAATTATCGCGGTAGCGGATGGAATTCACTACAGGAAAACCGAAAATATCTTCAGCATTCACCTGGAGCATGGGTACAAATTCAGTAAGCGAAAGCCATTTGTATTCGTAGCGCACACGGTCAATAGCCGGTAATCCGAATCCCGAAATAACCAGGCTGTCGTGTTCGTTGATGGTAGATTTTACTTTCAGGCAGCTCACAGTATCATAAGGAGTCATAATGGTTCCCCAGCCCTCCACTTCATTAAGGCGTGTTCCGCTCTGGTGGTATTGTAAAATGGTATCGAGTTGAAAACTTACCGCCCATGTTGAACTATCCACATCCCCGTAATTCAGCGGAAACTGGTAAATCTCGTCATTGTCGCTGTAATCAGAAGGAACCGGAAGCCCCTGGAATTCCATTCCGCGGCCAACAGCTTTAAACGAAGTGCTGTTTCCCGAATAAAAATCGTAGATATCATAAACGGTAATTACACCGGCAATATCCAGGCTGTCCATTATTTTTTGGCCGAAGGAACTGAAACCGAAAAAAGCAAAATAAACGGGATTGATTTGTGATATGGCCTTGTATTCATACAAACCCTGGTTAATGGGAGTGAAATAGGAAAAATCCCAGGTGTAGTTGGCCCCGGTAGAAATGAAATCCAAACTGTCAAACAACGAAATTTCGCTGTAACGCGCTGTATCTCCCGATCCCGGCATATTGGCACTGGTAATGGTAATTTGTGCCTGTGAGGAAAATAAAAGAAAACAAAATACCAAGAGAGCGGCAGCCTTTTTCATAGTTTAAAAAATATCTCCGAAGGTACTGAATTTAGGGCATTCTCAGGGTGGTTTGTGTTTTATTTTACTAATATTGACGAAATTTTTAAAAGGTGAAAAAAATCTTTCTTTTATTCCTGCCGGTGTTCATCTCTTTCAGCTCATTTTGTCAGAAATTTGAATCAGCAAGGGAATATAACGACTTTGTAATCCTGCAACAGGAAGTTATTATGGTTGACCTGATAAGTTATACCCATGTGATGCAAGCCACAACCAATTATGATACCCTTCGTTCAGGGTTGGATAACCTGATTAAGATTACCGAAATATCTTTAAGCAATGTAAAAAAAGCCACTCCGTATAGCGGAGGAAAAGAATTGAAAAATGCGGTGATTGATTTATTCACCTTTTACATTAAGGCATTTAAAAATGAATTTTCGGAAATGATAAAAGTGTTATCGAAAGCTCAAATAACAGAAGCTGATGCAATAAAAGTGCAGCAACTGGCGGATAAAGTTGCAGAAGACGAGAAAAAATATGATGACGCATTCCAAAAAGCTCAAAATAAATTTGCAGCAGACAATAATCTTGAAATTGTCCCTAATCAACTTCAAAAAGAAATTGACGAATTAAATAAATAAACCATGCTACTCACTACCAGCGGAACCATTGATGGAAAAAAGATAACGGAATACAAAGGCATTGTAACCGGTGAAACGATCATTGGCGCCAACATTTTCAAAGATTTTTTTGCCGGGATAAGAGACATTGTAGGCGGACGTTCAGCGGCCTACGAAAAAGTGTTGAAAGAAGCCAAGGATACTTCACTGGCAGAAATGACCGAAAACGCAAAAAAACTGGGAGCCAATGCCGTTATCGGCATCGACCTTGATTATGAAACCATCGGGCAGGGAATGCTGATGGTAACCGCCAGCGGAACAGCGGTGGTTTTTGAATAACTTTTACAGCGCATTCAGGTTGATCTTTTTGAGGCACTCCAGGTAAGCATCTTTTTTACCTTCAAAAAGGGTCGCTTTTCCGTAATTGTGGTTGAGCTTCGATTCTTTAATAACTGATTCAGTCTCATTCAGTTTTTCCCTCAACCAGTCCACAATGGTTCTGAGTTGACGTTTGTCCATACTTCCGGTTTTTATGTTTTTACGGATAGAAAACAAATCGGGTTACAAATAAAAAATCCCGATGCTGCGACCGGGATTCTATAACGGTTCAGGTATTTACGTTATTTCTTAAAGTTTTCTACCACGTTGTCGAAACAAAGATAGTATTCATCGTCCTGTAGTGAAGATACGTTGATCTCTTTGCCAAATCCGCGAACACGGGCCTGGCCGAATTTGTCGAATATTTCGAACGATGTTTCTTTTGAAAAAATAATTTTCCCGGTTTTGGAATTATATTCCCATGTAGGCTTTTCTATGTCAGAAACAGCAGAAACGGCATTGCTGGAAACAACCTTGTTAAGATTTCCTTTTTGGGTAACACGTATTTTGTTTTCGCCAGAAGTAAGGGTCACTTTAAAATCGTATTTATTCTCACCATTGGTTCCCGCACCCTGAACCTCACCGATTTTCACCCACTTGTTCCATTTAAACTGCTCCACATTATAGGGAAGCGAGCCGGATTCTCCTGTAGTTGACCAGGTAAGCAATCCTTCCGAAGAAAGATTCATTTCTTTTACCTGGAAAGTAGGCATGGGCTTAATGCTCATCGGGTTTAATACCTTGGGCTGGCATCCTTCGTTGTGAACGATCTGAATCGTTACGGGATCCCCCGGATTAAACTTATAAATAGACAGATCAATCTCGAAGGCGCTGGATTGTACCACGTCTGTAGTTATGTTTCCATTTACACGTACCTCGTAAGCGCAATAACCTACGCCCGAAGAGGAAACAGCATTTGAAACATAAAGGTTTTTGGACTGGTATTGTCCCTCAAGAGTTAAGATGCTTTCACTCATCGCATTAAAGCTGATGAAGAGCATCGAAGTAGCAAGAATTTTTTTAGTCATAGCAATCCTAAATTCTTAAATCGGGGCAAAGATAGAGACGAAAAAAAACAAATCAAAAAAATTAGTCGATTAACCACGTAATTTTACTTACAAATCATTGTTTCTAAAAATTCTTAACATGTGAATAAACAGTAGGTTAAGACGGGTGTGATGGAAATGAGGTAAAATTTTTATCTATGTAGTCCTTACTAAACCGCTGTAAATCAGGAAAAAATAAAGAAAAGGAAGAGTCCAGTTCTGAATAATTTTTTTCAAGAGCTTCACGGGCTTTTTCAAAACCTGTTTCAAAACCTGCCCGTTTTCCCATCCTCAACATAATGGATTGAATTCCTTCTGCGGTGGCGTAAGCAGAAAGCCAGTCGTTTTTTATCATGAATTCAACAAAATGTTTTGCTTTTTCAGGGAGATGATGGTGATGCCGGTTGAGTGACAAGTATAGCTCTGAAATGAAAAGTGATTTTTCAGTGGAAGAAAAACGGTTCCAGTAACCTGACAAAAAATGATCATAAAAGACATCCAGCGCCACTCCTGCATATCTGGAAAACCAGGGCTTCAGTATTTCTTTCATTTGTATTACACCGGCATGATGGTCGGTAAAATGGTCAATAGCCCGGTGAAGCAAAACGCCCTGCTGCATAGGCAAAGGCAATTTTTCAATATGAATTTTCCTGATAGTATCACCGGTAACGTTACCAATGCGCATCAATTCATTATCTCCCGATAAAAAAGCATGGGCAAGGAAATTCATCGTTCTGCCTTTTGAGGTAAAAATATTCCTTTTATCCCAACAAATAAACCCGCAGTTTTGTTTTATCGTAATTTCGGAAAGAATTCATGGGAAAAAAAGCACTGGCATACTGGATTGCCCAATCACTCGGATGGGGAGCATACATCTCGCTGAGTGCTTTGGTTAACTTTCTGAGTAATGATTATTCGTGGCAAATATTTCTCACTCTTCTTGTTATTGGAATTACAGGTGTACTGGTTTCTCACCTCTACAGGAATTTTATTATCCGCATGGGGTGGCTTTCCAAAAATATATTCCAGGCCATTCCGCGGGTCATCATTGCCTGCCTGATGATTGCTTTTGTATGCGCAGCCCTTCAGATTTTTTACCAGGAAATCATCATTACCAATTCTGACGCGTGGGAAAGACTGGATGCCTCCTATACATTTTCTATTTTATTCAACTGGTGGACACTTTTCATTTTCTGGTCTATTATTTATTTTGCCTTTCACTTTTTCGAAAAGTCGCGTAACGAAGAGATCAAGAACTTACGTCTTGAGGCTATGCGCACCGAAGTGGAACTGAATAACCTGAAAGCACAGCTTAATCCGCACTTTATGTTCAACTCCATGAACTCCATCCGTGCATTGATTGAGGAGAATCCCGAACTGGCAAAAGAAAGTATTACCAAATTGTCTAATATTCTTCGCAGCACTTTGCTGATGGGAAGAAAACAGCTGGTAACAGTGGAGGAAGAAATGAACGTGATCTTCGATTACCTTAAACTGGAGAGCATCCGCTATGAAGAAAGGCTGGACGTGCAACTGGATGTGAACGAAAAAGTACACAAATGCCTCATTCCACCGCTGATGATTCAAACGCTGGTGGAGAATGCCATTAAACACGGTATATCCAAACTTCCCGAAGGAGGATCAGTTATGATTTATATCCAGCCGCGTGACAAAAAGCTGCTTGTTTGTGTGGAAAACTCGGGGCATTACAATCCGAGGGAAAAGTCGGTAACGGGCATCGGATTAGTGAATACCAAACACCGCCTCGATCTTTTGTTTGCGCGTGAAGCCTCATTTTCTATTTCCAACAACGGAAACAAGCGTGTAAAAGCCGAAATTGTTTTACCCTTAACTGAATATTATGAAAGCAATCATCATTGATGACGAGCGGCTGGCCCGCAAAGAACTGCGGTCGCTGCTCAACAAATTCCATGAAATTGATGTAGTGGATGAATGTGCCAACTCTGAAGAGGCCATCGAGAGTATTTCCAACAATAATCCCGATCTCATTTTCCTGGATATACAGATGCCCGGAAAAAACGGGTTTGAAATGCTCAATGAACTTGATCGTGTGCCCAAAGTAATTTTTGTTACCGCCTACGATGATTATGCTATCAAAGCTTTTGAAGTAAATGCACTGGACTACCTGCTAAAACCGGTAAATCCCGACAGGTTGGAAGATGCGGTGAACAAAATGATCAAAAGCAAAACCAATATCCCGCAATCGGCAATGGTGGTAGAAGAGGGGATGAAAAAACTGGGAGAAACTGACCAGATATTTTTAAAAGACGGGGAAAAATGCTGGTTCGTTTCCCTGAAAGACATCCGGATGTTTGAGTCGGAAGGTAATTATGTAAGAGTTTACTTCAACGAATACAGGCCTCTGATTCTTAAATCATTAAATAGTCTTGAGGAAAGGCTTGACAGTAAAATTTTTTTTCGTGCCAACCGCAAATTTATCATCAATCTTAAATGGGTAACCGGAATCGAAAATTGGTTTAATGGTGGTCTACAGGCCCAGCTGAAAGGTGGTGAAAAAATAGAAATTTCCAGGCGGCAAGCTGCCCGGTTCAGGGATTTAATGAGCCTTTGACGGCTCATCTCGGTTAATTTCGGATTGGTAGGGTTAAAATCACTCTTTGTAGAATTTTTAACGAAGCGATTACTTTTTTTTGGAAATTTAGGTACACTAAATCAGTTTTGCATGAAGCCACTGGTAATTGAGTCTACTGATAAAACCCCTTACATTCATTTCGATCCCGTTAATGGAAAATTTGAAATTACAGGAAAATCCATCCCCCAGGATGCCGAATCCTTCTATAGCCCGGTTCTTGAATGGATGGAACAGTATGTGTCAAAAACTGAACGAAAAACCGATGTAGTGTTAAATCTTGAATATTTCAATATTTCCTCCTCCAAGCGGATATTGTTTATTTTATATAAATTGAATGAGTTGGTAGATAATAATAAGGAAGTTTCAATTAAGTGGTATTATGCTGACTCTGATGATGATATGAAAGAGGTGGGACATGATTTTGCCTTCATGGTAAGGGTGCCTTTCGAGTTCATTCCCTACTCCAAAAAAATAGCTCTGGCACAGGTCTGAAACATTATTTTGTGATTTTAATGGTTAGCAGAATGAGTGACAAGTGTCACTTTTTCTGTTTTACACCGGCAGGGTTAATAAAATTACGATAAATAGCAATAAAAAATACGTTAAAAAGCGTATTTTTATTCCGCCTAAACGCCAAATAAATGAAAAAAATTATACTTGCCGTGGTTTTCCTGTTTTCCATGAGCTATTGTTTTTCACAGGCCACCACCACCAAACCCGATCCCAAACCTACTATTTTTAAAACTGTAGCACCCGGACAAACCGTAACCCTTAAACTAACGCTCACCGGCTATAGTATGAATGTGCTGGGTGAACTGAAAGATTGTTTATTAACGTGGACAGGTAAAGTTTTATCTGTATCGCTTAATGAAACCACTAAAGAAATGCAGATTTCCTATAATGAGTTTATGCTGAAGGAAGATTTCCTGGAATGTTTCAGAAAAAACGGTGTTGATTATTTTGTTCATACCCCTCAACAAACTATTAACGCAGGAAATTAAAAACACATGAAAATGAAAAAACATATACTTCTTTTTTTCTCATGGGTTTTAATACTTGCCTGTGCAGAAAAATCATCCGCCCAGTTCAGCTACACGTTTACAGCTGTAAACGGAGCTTACACCGCTAATTCAGCACCACTTACTGTAGTTCATGGTCCCAATGTGGATGACGCTCTTTCAGCAGCAATAAACATTGGATTTACTTTCAATTACAGATGCCAAAACTATACTCAGATAAAAGTATCTTCCAACGGATGGCTTACTTTTAATACTGCCGTTGTAGGTTCCAATAACTGGAATAACCTCAACACAAGTGCCGACCGGCCAATTATCGCACCTCTTTGGGATGATATAGCCACCGGTGCAACGGGAGAAGTAAATTATAAATTAACGGGAGTTTCACCCAACAGGGTGTTAACCATAGAGTGGAAAGAAATAGAATGGTATTACGGAGCCACTTCTGCTGCCATATCTTTCCAGTGTAAACTTTATGAAACTTCCAATAATATCGAATTTGTTTATTCACGTATAGGAAATGCTACTGCCAACATTGTTTCGGCATCGGCATCCATTGGAATTTCAGGTACAGTTTCCGGAGAATTTTATTCATTGCAGGATGTTTCGGGCGCACCTGCGGTTTCTACTGTTTCAGAAATGACAACCCTTGCCACAAAACCAGCTACGGGACAAGTTTATCGTTTCAGCCCGGGTCCGGTTTGTGCCGGTGTGCCTGTTGGAGGAACTTCTTCTGCAAACCCCAACCCGATAGTTAGCTGTGCTTCTCCCACCACCACTTTAACCGTAACCGGTCAAACTACCGGATGCGGAATTACTTACCAATGGCAATCTGCTCCTGCAGCAGGCGGGCCGTGGACTAACGTGCCGGGGGCTACCAGCACTTCTTTCTCTACCGGTATTTCAGCTACAACTTATTTTCGTTGCGTGGTAACCTGTACCAATAGTGGTAGTTCTGCCAACTCTACCACAACCATGGTTACTACTTCCGTTACACCACCGCCTAACGATGAATGTGTAAACGCAACATCGCTCACCGTTAATCCGAATATGAGTTGCGGAACAGTGACTGCAGGAACTGTTTCCTGTGCCTCTGCTTCAGCCCAGGGAAATACCTGTTTCGGTACGGATGATGATGATGTTTGGTATTCTTTTGTAGCTACTAATACAACTCACTACGTAAACTTACTCAATTTAGCAGGATCAACCACAGATATGTATATTGCTGTTTATGGCGGAACATGCGGGGCATTAAGTGCTCCTCTTGTTTGCAGCGACCCTGAATCGGCAACAGTAACGGGCTTAACAGTTGGAAATACATACTATGTACGTGTTTATACATGGACTTCCATTGGTGGCCAAACTTCAACATTCAACATTTGTATTGGTTCTCCACCGCCACCACCGGCTAATGATAACTGTCCCCAGGCCATTTCAGCTACTGTGAATAATAATTCTATTTGTACTTCCCTGAATCCCGGCTGGACCAGCGGAGCTACTTCTTCTATGGCTGGTTGTGCAGGAACAGCAGATGATGATGTTTGGTTTAGCTTTACCGCTCTTGCCACACAACATGATATTTCCATCATGAACCAAACCGGAACTTTTGATATGGTTCACCAGCTCTTTTCAGGAACATGCGGTTCTCTTACCAGTTTGGGATGCAGCGATCCGGAAACCAGCACCTGGTCCGGACTTGTGGTTGGCCAAACGTATTATGTGAGAGTGTATACCTGGAGCAATGGAGCCGTTAATACCGGTTTCGATCTGTGTATCACGTCTCCCTGCGGAGTGGGAGGAACAGCACCGAGTTGCAATCAAAACTATACTCTTTCTACTATAGCTCATGCCCCGTCCAATTACAATACCGGAACAAGCCTCGTGTTGGGTGATGACGGACACGCAGCAGCTTATGCCCCTCTGGGCTTTACATTTTGCTATGACGGAGTAAACTATACTGATGTATTGATTGCATCGAATGGTTACCTGATTTTCCCCGGCTGTTATTCGCAGATTCCCGGAACAACGGTTGCTCCCGGAACATATTCTCCGTGGGTGATTAATGCGGCTATTCCCAACACAACTAACGCTCCGCGGAATGCTATTTTAGGGCCGTGGCAGGATTTGCATCCGGGATTGGGCGGAAACGTAAGATGGGAAGTAACAGGAGTTGCGCCCAACCGTGTTTTTACCGCAAAATACCAGAACGTGCCCATGTATAGTTGCACAACTATTTATTTCAGTGGCCAGATAAAATTATTTGAAACCTCAAATAATATTGAGGTGCATCTTACAGATAAAGTACTTTGTGCAGCGTGGAATGGCGGAGCAGCTATTTTAGGTTTGCATGATTATACCGGAACACTGGCTAATTTCCCTGCAGGACACAATTATCCTACCCAGTGGGCAGAAAGCAATACAGGTTATCGCTGGGCTTCCAACTGTCCGACATGTCCTGTTCCTCTTCCTGTTTCTATCACCGATTTTAACGGTTATGCTGATGGTGAGAACAACATCCTGAAATGGACAACCATGTCTGAAACCAACAACGATTACTTCGTGCTGGAAAGATCTTCTGACGGATTAAACTATATGGAAATTGCACGTGTTGACGGACAGGGAACCACAGAAGAAACATTCCAATATACCTATACAGATGCCGGTGTAAAAACTGTACGTAACTATTATCGCCTGCGCCAGGTAGATTTTGACGGAAAATGGAGCTACTCTTCCGTGATCACTATTCAAAAGGCAAATACCACTGATGTTACTTTTTTCCCCAACCCTGCAAAAGAAACATTGTTTATGGAATTTGCCATTGATGATGACAAAACCTACAAATTCCGTTTAGTGTATTACAACACTCTTGGTGCTGTGGCCAGTGAAGAAGTAACAGTTACTAAAGGAGACGTGTCACGCGAGGCAAAAAACTTTGATGAGTTGCCGGCCGGAATTTATTTTGTGCAGGTAGTGAATGATATCAATGAAGTGGTGAAAACCCAGAAGATCATAAAAGATTATTAATCGTAATTAATTAATAATGAAAAGGAAGTCTCAGAGGCTTCCTTTTTTTATTTTCTGAGGTGAAGGAATACAGGCAAATGATCTGAATATCCATCAGGAAAAAATTTATTTCCCACATACGATTTTGCCGGCCCAGCTTTTTTCCCGTTTTTATCACTGTATAAAATCCAATCAGGTTTAAAAATTACGGCATCATTCTCTGAGCATTTCCATCCGGTTTCATTATTGATAAGCGCTGAAGAAACGATGATATTATCCAAAACGCCCCATTTCCCTTTAAAATAATGTGTACCCAGTGAATCCAGGTGATCGTTGTAAAGTAAATTGTAAAAACGTGCATTTTTCTCATTCAGCGGTTTTGCTCCTGCTATTTCATTCACACTTTTATTGTCAGGATGGTCGTTGAGGTCGCCCATGATGATAATTTGTGCAGATGGATTTTTAAGTTGAATGGAGTCGGCATGTTTTTTTAAAGCTTTTGCAGCATCCAACCGTTTGTGTTCCGATTCCTTTTCCCCGCTTCTTCGTGAAGGCCAGTGATTGAAATAAAAATGAAGAGTATCTTTTTTAGAGGTAATTCCTTTTATATACAGAATGTCCCTTGTTTTTTCATCGGGTGTTTTTTCGAACGAAACATGCAGATACCTGTAATCAACCAGTACAAAACTTTTTTTTCTGAATAGTGCGGCCACATCAATTCCCCTCGGATCGGGACTATCGTGATGAATGATCCCATACCCTGCTTTTTTCAGCCATTCACTTCCTGCCAAAGCCTCCAGCACTCTTTTATTTTCTATCTCGCATAATCCAATTACATCGGGAAATGAACCGGGCTGAAGGGAAGAAATCACTTTGGAAAGATTGTTGATCTTGGTATTGAATTTTTCAGTATTCCATTTGTTTTCTGAAGCGGGAAGAAATTCTTTATCATCCGTCAGCGGGTCATCAATGGTGTCAAATAAATTTTCAACATTATAAAAAGCGATCAGCAGCTGCTTTTGTTTTTTCTTCGGTTGGTAAATGGTAAATCCCAACAAAACCAGGACAGGAAGAGTTAATAAAAACTTTTTCATGATGCTAAACTACAAATTCCCCTCCAGTAACCTGATTTTAAGATGAAGTGCAGCCATTACGCTAAGGCTGTCAGTAATTTCGCCATTATCCACTTTTTTGATTAATTCAGTAACATGTATTTTTTTTATCATCAGATCTTCGGTTTCTTCGGGCTCTGCATGCGAAAACCGGAGGCCGCGCGCGATATAAATGAGGCCTACTTCATCAGAAGCGCTGTTGCTGAGGTGTACCCGTTGTATCATTTCCCATTGTTGCGCAATAATCCCGGTTTCTTCCAGTAACTCCCTTTTTGCCGATTCAAGCGGATCTTTTTCTTTTGGCCCGCCACCTTCGGGAATTTCCCAGCTGTATTCATCTATAGGATAGCGGTATTGCCCCACAATCCATGTGTTGTTTTCATCATCAAGAGGAATGATGCCGATGGCCGTGTTTTTAAAGTGTATTACACCATAAACGCCATCCGTTCCCGCTGGAGTGATCACTTCATGATGTTCTATTGCTATCCAGTTATTGGAATATTTTATCTCCTTGCTTTTGGTTTTCCAGGGGTTATTCATAATAATAAGGGATAGTTTAAAACAAATTTTTACTTTTACGGTTCAAAATTCAAATCTATGGGAAAAGGAGACAAAAAATCAAAAAAAGGTAAGCGCTGGAGAGGATCTTACGGAGTAAGCCGTCCGAGCAGGAAAAAAAAGACGGTTGCCGTTAAAAAAGCAGCAGCTCCCAAAGCCGAAAAACCGAAAAAGGCCCCTGCCAAAAAAACAGCAAAAAAAGCGGAGTAAAAAAATAATCCCCCCGGCCAAAACGAGGGGATTTTTTTATGGCCATTAAAGCCGGAGATAAGATTTCCTTCCTCGACCATACAGGAACCGGTGTGGTAGTGGAGATTTATACTGAAAAAAAATCGGCACTTATTAAAACTGAAGAAGGATTGGAAGTGGTGTATCTTCTAAGTAAAATTGTGAAAAAACCCGGACGGTCTGAGTATACTTCTTCGGCAGCAGAGGAAGAAAAACTCCTCAGGAACAAAATTCTTTCCGGAAAAAACAAAAATAAAATATCCAAATCCCACCATGGTGAAAAAGAAATGGAAATCGATCTCCATATTCACGAACTGGTGGACGACCTGCGCGGACTTTCCAATACAGATATGCTGCGAATCCAGGTGATTCAATTCCGGAAAAAAATGGCAGAAGCCATAGAAAAAAGAGTTACAAAACTGATCATTATTCATGGGGTAGGTGAGGGTGTACTGAAGGCGGAGATCAGGCATGCCCTTCTTGATTATCCTAATGTTTCCTCAGGTGATGCCGATTATCTGAAATACGGTAAAGGAGCCACTGAAGTGCGTATTCGCTATAACTAAACCCAACATTTCGGGTTGATGCTGTTAAAATCATAAAATCGGGACTGTTTTACCCCTTATTTGCTTAAATTTCACCAGCAAAAACCAATGACTATGAAAAAAATTTTATTTGTTTTTACCCTGCTTACTTCATTGCAGGCTGCTTCACAAACCGTTTATGAAAATTACCAGGACGGAAGGATCTGGTTCAAAGTAAAAGATAATGTTCCGCTGGAACTCGCTCTTTCAGCGCAAGAGGGAAAAACCGATTTTCTTCACCTCGATATCAATAAAACAATTTTTCTGAAAGGAATTGCTGAGCGGCATTCGGTAACCCGGCTGGCGCGCCCTTATCATATGGTGAAAAATGATAAAAATCTCTCTAACCTGTTTCTACTTGAATTCAGCGATAAGCAGAATGTGGAGGCCATCATTGCAGAACTAAAAGCGCTGAACGTGGTGGAATATGCCGAAAAAATTCCTCTCAACCGCCATTGTTTAACTCCCAACGATCCCAGCTATAATTCTTCTACGCAATGGGGATTATTTAAAATAAATGCCGCCAATGCATGGAATATTTCCACCGGCAGCCCTTCGGTGGTAGTAGCAGTAGTAGATGATGCCGTTCAAACCAATCACCCTGACCTTTCGGCTAACATCTGGACCAACACCGGTGAGATTGCCAGCAATGGAACAGATGATGACGGAAACGGATACGTAGATGATGTACAGGGATATGATGTAGCAGATAACGACAACAATCCCAATCCGCCCAATACCACATTCGACCACGGAACTCACGTGGCGGGGATTATCGGAGCGCGCTCCAATAACAGCATTGGTGTGGCTTCTATTGGTTATTCGGTGAAAATAATGGCTGTTAAATCCACCAATCAGGCCACGCTGGTTACTGACGGATATGACGGAATTATTTATGCTGTAAATTCCGGTGCGGATGTGATCAATATGTCGTGGGGGGGATCAGCCAGCTCTACTACTGCACAAAACATCATCACATGGGCATCCAACCAGGGTGTGGTGTTGATTGCTGCTGCCGGAAACAACGATGTAAATACACAGTTTTATCCTGCGGCATACACCGGTGTAATCAGTGTAGCTTCCACTACTACAAACGATGCAAAATCCAGTTTTTCCAATTATGGAACATGGATTGACGTCAGCGCACCCGGAAGCAGTATTTACAGCACGGTCCCAAACAGTACTTATGCCTACATGTCAGGAACGTCTATGGCCTGTCCTATGGTGGCCGGGCTGGCCGGGCTGGTAAAATCAGTTAACCCCGGAATGACCAAATCGGATATTGAAAACTGTATTCTCACAACAGCAGATAATATCAATTCAGCCAATCCCGGCTATATCGGACAGCTGGGCAGCGGAAGAATAAATGCCCAGGCTGCCGTGAATTGTGCAGCTGCTACACTAAGCCTGCCACCGGTAGCTGATTTTACAGCTAACGTTACTACCATTACAGCAGGAGCCAGTATCAGCTTCACCGATCTTTCCATTTATAATCCTACCTCATGGTCGTGGTCGTTTACCGGTGGAACCCCGGCATCGTCTACCCAGCAAAACCCAACCATCACTTACAACACTCCCGGAACATTTACAGTTACATTAACTGCTACCAATGCCAACGGAAATGATGTGGAAACCAAAACAGCTTACATTACTGTAAATGCAAATACCGGATGTGACACTTTGGGTGATCTTCCCTATAACCCAACCTATACTCCTACCATTTATAGTGTATCTCCTGCAGGAAACGGATTTGTGGCAGGAACCAATTCGCTGTTGAGAAAAGCAATGGCAGAATACTATAATGCCACTCCTTTCACTTATATGACCAGTATGAGTTTTTGGTTTGGTAAAAGATATTCGCTCACTCCTTCAAAAACAGTTACATTATTTGTAAAAAACGGAACAGGAGGAACGCCCGGTGCCAATTTGTATACGCAAACCATTACTATGGGAGAAATTATGGCGGATAATGACGGATATATGTTTTTTGAACTTCCTTCTCCACTTACATTACCTGCCTCAAAAGAAATAGTGGTGGGAGTAGACATTTCTAACCTGAGCCACGCTGCAGGAGACTCACTCGCGTTGGTTACCACACAAGGCAATCAGGTGGTTCCGGGAACAGGATGGAACCAGTATAGCGACAACAGCTGGCATATATACAATGAGTATTGGGGAATTCACCTCAACCATTATATCAATGCTGTGGTAACCGATGTTCCTACTGTAGCTACCTTTACGCAAAGCACCACCTCGTTATGTGCGGGAAATTCTGTAAATTTTGACGCAACGGGTTCTACAGGAGAAGATACTTTATTATGGACTTTTGTTGGAGGAACACCGAATATTTCCAATAATGTTCAGCAAACAGTATTTTATAATAATGCAGGAACCTATCGCGCCTACCTGCAGGTAATTGGTGGCGCCTGCAGCGGATATGCTATTGACTCGGTGGACATCACTGTTCTTGCCAATCCCATGATTTCTGTTTCTGCTGCCAATGATACGATATGTCCGAGTGGATCAACTTTGCTTACTGCCAGCGGAGCCACTTCTTATCTGTGGACACCTTCCACAGGTTTAAGCAGCACGACATCCGCCACCCCAACAGCAACCCCGGCATCTACTATTACATATACTGTAACGGGAACAACCGGCACCTGCAGCAACAGCAGTTCCATTACGGTTTATGTGGGTGATGAACCTCCGCGCGCTGATTTTATCTATACCACTCCGCTTTGTGCCGGGCAAGCGATTACCTTTAATGGTGCTGTTTCGGATAACGCAACCGGATATAGCTGGACATTTACCGGGGGAAGCATTACTTCTTCTGCACTTGCGGGCCCGGTGGTGACGTATTCTGCACCCGGAAATTATAATGTAACGTTGCAGGTAAGCAATTCCTGTCTTGTTACAGACGATACTACAATGACGCTAAATGTTATCAATTGTTCTTCGGGATTAAATGAATTGCCCGAAGGAAATGCTGTAGCCTGGATGGATCCGGTAAATCATCAGCTGGTGATCGATTATAATTTACCGGGAGTAAGCAGTCTTGATATAGCTTTGTTTAATACTATCGGACAATCATTATATCACACAATAAGAAAAACTGACGGAGGAAAACAGTTGAAGATTGATGTAGCAGGCCTGCCTCATGGAGTATATATTGTGAGAATGAGTGATGGAAAGGAAGTACATTCGGCAAGGGTATATAAATAACCAATTGTAAAAACAAGGGGGCTCTGTCGGCAGACAGGGCCTTTTTTGTGCCCGGAAATGTGTAAATTTGTCATTGAAAACCGACCTGTCGCTGCGCGTTTACGCGTGGAGGAAAGTCCGGGCAGCAAAGGGCAACACACTTCCTAACGGGAAGGGGGCAAGTGTCGCAAGCGCTTGTTCACGGAAAGTGCAACAGAAAACACACCGCTTTGGCAGAAATGCCGGAGTAAGGATGAAACCGCGGGGTAAGAGCCCACGCTTTGTACAGTGATGTACACCGAGGTAAACCCTGTGTGCTGAAAGGCCATATAGGTGGCGATTTTGAAACGGCCCGTTTCAGTGATAGCGAAAGTTATTCATCGCCATGGGTAGGCTGCTTGATCACGCTGGTGACAGCTTGACCAGATAAATGACAGGTATCCTTGTTTCGGCAAGGAAACAGAACCCGGCTTACAGGTTTTTATTTTTTAATCCCGTTCCGTTAATCCGTGAGCGGGATTTTTTTATCATTATAATTTTTTATTTGGACATAAAATCAGGTATGAGTGTGTCTTATTCCGTATTATTAGTAATCAAAATGTATAAAAATGAAAAAAGCACTACTTATCGTCAGCATTTTTGTTTCTTCTTTTTCTTCTTTTTCTGCCGATTATTTTTGGAATCCTGATGGAATAAACGGGAATATACTTTGGAGTGATTTAAACAACTGGTACACGACTTCCGGAGGTACAATACATCCCGCAGTATTGCCCGGACCGGGAGATGATGTTTATTTTGATTCGAACACTTTGTGGCCAGCGATGTGGATTGATATGAATGCGCAATGTAAAACAGTCTTTTTTAATGGCCCATTTGTATTTTCACCTGAAGTTAATATAGAATTCTCGTATTCATTGGAAGTTTACGGATCGTTTTATGGAGTGGATGATCTTATGTTTAACGGTTTGATAAAATTCAAGGCCACTACAACAGGAAACGTCATTGATTTATATATGCCCCTGGCAGCAAATCCTGCTCTTTACGTGTTAAGTATCTTGTTTAATGGCAGTGGCGGTGAATGGACTCTTTCCGATGATTTGGATGCCTACACTATAGGAGTGGTAGAGGGAACACTAAATACAAATTCAAAAACGATAAATACAAGCACAATAGGAATAAGCGGACCCGGGGCAAAAACATTAAATCTTGGGGCTTCGGAAATAAATTTGTATGATGAAGGCTGGATTTCATTTGCCGGTGCGGTTTATTCTGTTAATGCAGGCACTTCTACAATCTGGTTAAGAAGCGGAGGGCCCTATATCGCAATGGATGCCGGTTACGGGCACCACTTTCATCGTATTGTGATTGACACACTTGCTCCCGCACCGATTTTGCTGGGAGTGTCTTGCGAAATTGATGAATTGATTGCCTATGGATTATTGAATGGTACAGATTTTACCGGAACAATCCACCGGGCTGAATTTTACAATGCTTCTTCAGTTTTGGCTTATCAACCCTCCAATGCGTTTTATAACTTCGAATATGATACTCTTATACTGGAAAACACGCTGGGGAATTTTGGATATATGTATGATATAGATACTTTGTTTGTGAATGATGTTTTTCAGGTAAATACCGGCCCGGGAGATACCATTGCTATTTCGGGATTAGGGTCGCAGGCATTGCGCTTGCCCAATGATACTATTTGTATTGATTATGTAAAATTAGATAATTCAAATGCAATTGGAAACGGTTATTATTTTGCAGGAAATAACAGTGTCGATCTTGGCTCAAACACCGGTTGGGTATTTACCAATTGCCAGTTCCCGGCTGATGTGAGCGGGAATGAAGAAAAGGGACTTAACATTTTTCCCAATCCTGCAACAGATAATTTTCAGATTCTGAATGCGTCTTCGGGATATTTTGAAGTTTTTGATACTTCAGGGAATATTGTTGTGTCGGATGTAATCGATAAACAAAAACAGGTGAGTACGGAACATCTTGGTTCCGGATTATATTTTATAAAGGTATATCAGGCTGAAAAGGTCTATAGCGGAAAAATAATGCTGATAAAGTAAGTGTGATCAGTCGGAGTCCCGGGTTTTTTATAGATTTGAATATTATTTCATTTACTATGAAAACATGGCTATCATTCTTTTTCGGTGTTTTTTTTCTGTATGGATATTCACAATCTTCCACCGAACAAAAAATTGACGAATACCTCGGTATCCTTCAAAAAAACGAAAAACTCAGCGGAGTTGTACTTGTGATGCACAAGGAAAAACCGGTGTATAAAAAAGCATTCGGTTATGCCAACCGCGAATGGAGAGTAGAAAACACCATCGACACGCGGTTTTGCCTGGCTTCGGTTACCAAACAGTTTACCGCAATGGTAATAATGCAGATGGTACAGGAAGGAAAGCTGAAACTGGATGGAAAAATTTCTGATTACCTGCCGTATTACCGGAAAGATATTGGCGAAAAAGTAACTATCCACCAGTTGCTGATACACACCAGCGGAATTCCCAATTATACCGATCTCGATAGTTTTATGATAAGAGACGCACGGTTATTCTTTACCACAGAAGAATTTGTAAAAAAATACTGCAGCCGCGATCTTGAATTTGAGCCGGGAGCCAAACAGCAATACAACAACTCAGCCTATTTTATTCTCGGAGCTATTATCGAACAACTAACGGAGAAAACCTATGCGCAGGTAGTAAAGGAAAACATTTTCGATCCGCTGGGAATGAAAAATTCGGGTTATTTTTTCAATGAAATGCTTATAGAAAAACGCGCCACGGGATATACGCTCGGGGAGGATACCCTGGAAAACGCAGAGCCAATAGATTTTGTAGCAGGATTTTCTGCCGGGGCACTGTATTCTACTGTGGAAGACCTGTATTTATGGGACCGCGCCCTTTACAGCCAGAAACTGGTTCACAAACCCTGGCTCGATTCACTTTTCCGGAATCATAAAAACGGGTTTGGCTACGGCTGGTTCATTGACGAATGGTTTGGAAAAAAATGTATTCATCACAGTGGCGGAGTAAACGGATTTTCCACACATATTGCCCGTATGGTGAATGATGATATTTGCATTGTTACTCTTATGAATTATGATTTTGGTGCTGCAGGAAGAATAAACAAAACAATTGCTGCTATTTTGCTGGGGGAAAAGTATGAATTACCCGTATCACATACCGAAATTCAGTTAAGTGAGGAAGCAGTAAAAAAATATACGGGCGAGTATGAACTTTCACCCGATTTTAAGATTGTAATTACTTCAAAAGGAAATAAATTGTATTGCCAGGCTACCGGCCAGCCCCGTTTCCGCGCGTATGCAGAAGCAGAAAATAAATTTTTTCTCAAAATCGTGGAGGCCTCGATGACTTTTGAAACCGATAAAAAAGGAAATGTAACAGGAATGACATTACACCAGGGTGGAGACCAGAAAATAAAGAAGGTGAAGTAGCAGTATTCAGTCCACAGTCTTTAGTCTAACATCTCTTCATCCACCTCTCTTCGCCAGCGGATGAAAACTTTTGATTGTTTCCTCCAAAAAACTTCTGTCAAGATGGGTGTAAATTTCGGTTGTGGTAATGCTTTCATGTCCCAGCATTTCCTGCACAGCGCGTAAATCTGCTCCGCCTTCTACCAAATGTGTGGCAAAAGAATGGCGCAAACTGTGCGGACTTATTTTCTTTTTTATTCCTGCCGACTGCACCAGTGATTTGATAATGGTAAATACCATCACGCGGGTAAGTTTATTTCCCCTGCGGTTAAGAAATAAAATATCCTGTGCTTCTTTTTTTATCTCCCGGTGATTTCTCGTTTTTTCAAGATAGCTGTTGATCTGTTTCAACACTTTTTTCCCAATGGGAACCAGCCGTTCTTTATTTCCTTTTCCGGTTACTTTTATGAATCGTTCTTTTGGAAAAATGTCTGATATTTTAACTGAAACCAGTTCACTTACCCGCAGTCCGCAACCATACATCATCATCACCATGGCTTTATTTCGTTCGCCTTCGGGCTTACTCAGGTCTATTTGCAGCATTATTTCCTCAATTTCCTCAAACGAAAGCACATCAGGAAGTTTTCTGCCGGTTTTGGGCATTTCAATCAGTTCAGTAGGATCTTCCTTTATTTCATCTTCCATAAGCAGGTACCTGTAAAACCCCCGGATTCCCGATAAAATACGCGATTGCGACTTTGCATTTAACCCCATTCCGGCTATCCAGGCCAGCATTTCCCTCAGGTCGTCAGCATCAATGGTTTCGGGGTTTTTCTTCCTGTTTTTTGATTCCAGGAATTGAACGATCTTTTGTACATCCCGCTCATAGGCTTCTATGCTGTTGGCAGAGAGGGATTTCTCCAGTAACAGGTAGTTTTTGTATCCCCGGATAGCTATGGGCCAGTTCATTTTTTTACCTTTGAGACATGAAAATCAGGATCATCAATGGCCCGAATTTAAACCTTTTGGGTGTTCGCGAAACATCCGTTTACGGCAACGTTGATTTTCCCACTTTTTTTACGCAATTACAGCAAAAATTTCCATCCTGCACACTCGATTATTTTCAATCGAACGTGGAAGGCGAACTCATTAACTCCCTTCACCAGGCGGGAATGGACGATTCCTATACCGGAATTATTCTTAATGCCGGTGGTTATACACATACTTCAGTTGCTATCAGCGATGCCATTTCTTCTGTAAAAGTTCCTGTAGTGGAAGTGCATATTTCAAATGTGTATGCACGCGAAGAATACCGGCATATTTCGCTCCTGGCAAAAAATTGTAAAGGTGTTATTGCCGGTTTTGGCCTCTCTTCCTACGAACTGGCACTCCGCGCATTGTTAAATAACGCATGAAGCAGCTACAGAACATATTATTTTTTGTTCTCGCAGTGATGCTGCCTGCTTTTGGATTTTCTCAGGAATATAAATTCAAGCACATCGGAAAACAACAGGGACTTTCGCAAAGCCGGGTGAATTGTATTCTGCAGGATAAAAACGGGTTTATCTGGTTTGGTACAGATGACGGATTGAATAAATATAACGGTCAACGGATTGAGGTATATAAAAATGATTCGAAAAACGAAAAAACCATTTCCGACAACTGGATTAATTGCCTCTATGAAGACGATAACGGAACGCTGTGGATTGGTACACTGGAAGGCGGCTTAAATGAATACAACAGGTTCACCAATGAATTCCGGTCTTACCAGTTTGAGAACAAAAACGAAAATTCCATCAGCAACAATAATGTGTATACCATCATCCGAAACGATGAAAAAACGCTTTGGATAGGTACTGATGACGGCTTGAATCTTTTTGATATTGAAACCAAAAAATTTACCCGGTTTAAGGATGAAATGGTGTTGGCAGGAAATCCGAAATTCACCATCATGAATGACCAGGTGCGAACACTTTACCTGGATGTAAACGATATGTTGTGGATAGGAACATTTAAAAGCGGGCTTCTTTCCTACAACAAAAAGTCGAAAGAGTTTGAGCAGTATCCCGACCTGGATGAAAATGGCGAATATGCCGTACAGAATGCCAATCGTATACGAACCATATACGAAGACCGCAGCGGAACGTTGTGGATTGGACACGATGGGGGCTATCTGAGTAAATTCGATCGTACCGGAAAAAAATTCAGTTATTATTTTCATGATGAAAACGATCCCCGTAGTTTAAGCAACAGGCGTGTTACTTCCATCCTCGAAGATCATCGCGGTGTTTTATGGATCGGAACAGGTGACGGAGTGAGTATTTACGATCCGAAAAATGACAATTTCAGGGTTATTCGTTCCATCGAAAATAACCCGTTTTCGCTGGGAGATAATTATGTGCGGGTGATCTATGAAGACAAAGCACGCTCGCTTTGGTTTGGAACCGATTCGTATGGTGTGGCTGTGTATCACCGGTCTTCGGGAAAATTTAATCATATCAGCAAAGATTCGTATGATGTGGAAGGATTGAAGTCGAATACTATTTTCTGTTTCGAAGAAGACAACCGGGGAAAAATATGGGTAGGTACTATCGGTGCCGGCCTTAGTGTTTATAATCCCCAGCGCAACCGTTTCGAAAATTTTTACCCGAGAGATATTAATCTTACACACGATAATATTCTTTGCATAAACGAAGTAAACGGAAAGATCTGGTTTGGCACCTGGGGTGGAGGAGTAAACTATTTTGACCTTTCAGAATCCAGATTCGGACAACCTCTTAAAGCGGAGGAAGGCGAAGTAAATATCTCCAATAATAATGTTTTGGATATTGATGCCGATGCCAAAGGAAATTTATGGCTTTCTACCCTGGGCGGACTCAATTACGTGGATTTTGAAAAAGATACGGTGATGGTGTTTACCACCGAAAACGGTTTGCCGCATAACCAGATTTACACTTCCTACCTTTCTCCCGCAGGTAAACTGTGGATCGGAACTAACGGTGGAGGGTTAAGTGTAATGGATGTAAAGTCGGGAGAGATTAAAAATTATATCAAGGGCGGAAAAAACAGTATTACCAATAATACCATTCATTGTATTGCTGATGACGGGAAAGGAAATTTATGGTTCGGAACAAAAAACGGACTGAGTAAATTCGATGTGGCAGCCGATAAATTCACCAACTATAATGAAAGCGATGGGCTGTCGAGTAATTTTATAGTGGGAATATTGTTTGATAAACAGGGAAATCTCTGGCTGAGTTCGAACAACGGACTTACCAAATTCAATCCCGAAGAAGGAAAACAGGTGCAAAAGGTGAGAATGTATTATGCCATTGACGGATTGCAGGGAGATGAATTCAATCAAAACGCATTTCTGCAAACCAAAAGAGGCGAGATGTTTTTCGGTGGAGTAAACGGGTTTAACCATTTTTTTCCCGAAAATATTGTTGATAATCCCTATATACCTCCCGTAGTGATCACTTCGTTTAAAGTGTTGGGCAAAGATTATGAACTGGATTCTGCTATCACACACAAAAAAAATATTGAACTGAATTATCGTCAAAACTTTTTGTCATTCGAATTCGCATCGCTGGATTATGTGCTTCCTGAAAAAAATCTTTACTCCTACAAAATGGAAGGGGTGGATGAAGACTGGTCGGTTCCTTCCACCCGGTCGTTTGCCAACTATACCGACTTGCAGGGTGGCGAGTATATTTTCAGGGTGAAAGCCACCAATAATGATGGCGTTTGGAACAATGAAGGAGTGGCTATAAAAATTGTTATTATTCCGCCTTTCTGGAAAACAAAATGGTTTTATACACTTTGCATTTTCCTCACCATTGCCATTGTATTTTTGTTTATCCGCCTTCGTATTGCCAGTATCAAAAAAGAAAAGAAACGCCTCGAAGAAATGGTGGCTCAGCGTACCCGTGAGCTGGCTGAAAAGAACCGTGATATTATGAGCAGTATCGAGTATGCCAAAAGAATCCAGGAAGCTATTTTGCCCGACCGCAATTATATTTTCAACCACCTTCCCGATTCATTTATCCTTTTCAGGCCAAAAGATATTGTGAGCGGTGACTTTTACTGGTTTGGTGTGGTGGAAAATAAAAAAATCATAGCAGCTGTTGATTGCACCGGTCACGGGGTTCCGGGAGCTTTTATGAGTATGATCGGCCATAATATCCTTAACCAGGTAATTCTTGAAAAGAAAATAACCCAACCTGCTGAAATCCTCAGGCTGTTACGTCTTGCGGTAAAAGCTGCGTTGAAACAGGAAGGAAAAGAAAAAGATGCCAATGACGGAATGGATCTGTCTATCTGCGTAATTGATACCAAAACCAATGAAGTGGAATTTGCCGGTGCTTTCCGCCCCCTGGTAATTATCAAAAACGGTTCTCTCGAAAAAATTGAAGGCGACAAATCACCCATTGGCGGAGGACATTTTACCGGAGACTTTGAATACACCACCCATAAACGAAAAATAACCAAAGGTGATACGCTCTACATGTATTCCGATGGTTTTGTCGATCAGTTTGGCGGCCCGCAGGGGAAAAAGTTTATGGGTAAAAAACTCCACCAGTTGCTGCTGGAAATTCAGCATATGTCAATGACCGAACAGAATTTCTTCCTGATAGATATTTTTGAAAAATGGGCAGGCAACCTGGAACAGGTGGATGATGTGCTGGTGATAGGAGTGAAATGCTGAATGACGAATTGCGAACACGAATTACGAGTAACGAATTTAAAAGTAAAACGTTATTCCATTTTTACTCATACACTAAATAACTTCCCCTGCCAATAACCCGTAATGACTGCCTCTGAAATAAAATACATCAAACAACTTCACCAAAAAAAAATCCGGGAAACGGAGAAGAAATTTATTGTGGAAGGAGAAAAGCTGGTGGAAGAGCTTTTGTTGTCGGACTGGAAGACTGAAGTTGTTTATGCCACCAGAGAATGGAAGCCAGCGACAAAAATCAAATCTTTTCCTGTAAAAGAAATAAAAGAAAGTGAACTGGAAAGAATTTCTGCATTGTCAGCACCGAACAAAGTATTGGCAGTTGTCCATTTTCCTTCCTGTAAAGAAAATATTCCGGGAGAAAATAATTTTCTTTTACTGGACGAGATCAAAGATCCGGGAAACTTAGGCACTATCATCCGCACAGCCGACTGGTTTGGAATAAAAACAGTGTATTGCTCCGAAAATTCGGTAGAACTTTTTAATCCCAAAACGGTGCAATCGTCTATGGGTTCGGTATTCAGGGTAAAGTGTTTTTATGTTTCACTGGCTGAAAAAATATCGGAACTTAAAAAAAACGGCACAAAAATTGTCGGTGCATGTATGGATGGAAAAAATGCCGTGGAATTTTCATTTCCAGCGAAGGCAGCTTTGATAATGGGATCGGAATCTCATGGAATTTCAACTAAAATTGAAGCGTTTTTGGATGAAAAGATCACTATTCCCGGAAAAGGAAAGGCCGAATCGCTGAACGTAAGCGTGGCAACAGGAATTTTACTTTCATTGATAGCAAAAGAACAATGACATTTAAATATTTTCATTAACTTTCAACCTTCAACATCCCCGCTATGAAAACAATTTTCACCTTCATCTTCTTCACCTTTTCGGCTTCTGCCACTTTTTCACAAGCAGTCGCCAAAATGGAAATAAAAGAGCCTATTACGGGTTTATGCAATGAAAAAGAAGTGTATGCTTTGTTGCCTATGTTCACCGGCCAGCGGGAAGCAGCTTGTCCTGTGATGAATGAAACCATCCAGATACGACTGAATAACGAAGTGAAATTCATAAAAGATAATCCTTCTTTTAAAGGAAAAGGAATGATCAACATCGTGGTGAATTGCAAAGGCGAAGTGGTGTATTGCAAAATGGACCGTAAAACCGGTAACGATGAACTCGACAAACAAATTGAAGCCGTTTTTAATTCCCTTGGACAATGGAAAGCCGGAACACTGAATGAAAAAGAAGTGGATAGCTCGCGCTTGTTTAGTTTTGTAATTAAAAAAGGGAAGATTATTTTGGATTAGTAAATAAATGACGATGGAAAGCCGGCAGTATGAGTCCTCGCCATTGATACGTTATCTGCTGGTTAGCTGGATATTGGTAGTTAGTATTGCCCCGTTTTTTATAGCGTTATTCATTTCCATAACAAAAAATAATAATCATTTTTATTCACTTAAACAGTTTGTTGTGATTATTGCGGGGTTTATTTGGTATGGAATATTTTTTTCAATCCCGGTAATTATTCTTATTGGCATTATTGCAGTTAATACAAGAAATTTTTTCGAAAAAGAATGGATGTTTAAAATGGCAATTGCCTTTTTTTCCGTTCTGGTAATACTATTATTTTTTTACATTGTGTTTGGTGATTCAGGAGATTGGATTATAGAAGCTGTTTACATAATTTCAATTATTTATTCCATAACAGCATTTTTTACTTTCAATCTTGTTTCTGCCAAAAAAGAATTTAAAAGTTAACAAGATATTCCAGGTTTTTAAAACTTTGAAGGCCCTGCTAAATTCAATAATCGCGACTGATCTTTATGCCTGGAAATCTCTCCTGTAATTTTTCAGTATATTCTTTGGTCATCCCACAACCGGTAAAATCTAATAATTCCAATTTTGGACAGTTGAGGATGAACTGAGAATGATTAATGTTTTTTTCGGTTCCAAATAAAATGAGTTTTCTGAGATAGGGAAAAGAGATAGTATTCAGTCCGGTTGTATCAAGCGGAGTTAAAGCTATGCACAGTAATTCAAGTGGAGAATTATTAAGTAATGGCATGGATGAAAATAAGTTCAATTTCATATCATTTTTAGTAAAATCAAGTTGCTTTAATGCCGGAAGTGATCCGAAAACGCAGGATAGATTTTCTAAGCGGGACAAGGTAATTCTTAACTTTTTGAGGTAATTAAAATCCGGTCGTTCTTTTATGGAAGTATCCACGTGGAAAAGTTCCAGTTCAAGATATTCCAGGTTTTCCAGTTTTGCAATATCTTTTAAAAAGGCCTGGGAATGGAATCGTAGAGTTAGCGAATCCAATTGCTGTAATTTTTCAAATCCGGGGCAATAAATGCCTTTTGCTTCAAAACCGATATCGAACACCATTCGTTTAACCGGCATCTCTGATATCATTTCAAAATGCTCACTACGTATATCTTTTCCGGCAAACAAATCCAGTTCAACAGGCACATTTGAGTTTTTATATTTTTTGGCTAGTTCAGGAATATGCTCCAGATCACATCTTATGAAGAGAGTATTTGTGCGCCTGTAAACAATTGTTTCCACCTGGCCACAAAGTGGAAAATTAATTACGAAAAGAAGAATAATAAAAAAATATCTCATCCACCGCTAATTTACTAAAAAATCACCTTATTCCGGCAATCCCGGATCTTTTTTAACACGAAGTATCCTGGTAATAAACCATTCCAACCCTTCGAAGAATTTTATTTTGGTAAACAACGGATTCAGCCATCCGCAGGTAATGCAATAATATTTATTGTAAGGTTGAGTGTGATGAACAGCATGATGATCAGTGCCGAGTATGAGTCCCGTTTTTTGTAATTTTTTTATAACTGCAGGAGGCGAATCCTGGTGCGCCCATTTGTGAAACTGGTTGGTGAGAAAAACAAACAGAATCAAACTGAGAACAAATACTGAAAACAATGCAGCAGCGATGGAGTATTGATAAGGCGTAAAATAGTAAACAGGAATCAGAACAAAAACACTAACAAAACAATTGCTTCCGTTCACTTCAATAAAATCGTGGCGCGTAATTCCTTTCGGGTCGGTGTGATGATCGCGGAACGATTTGATAAAACTGGGGCCGAACCAGGGTGTTTCGGGAGTGCCGAAATTATCACATAAAAAATGCACCAGCCCCGAAGCAAAATCAGCTGCAATATAGCCGGCAGGGATCATAGCAATGGCCAAAAACAGGAAATAAGTATCAATAGTCAGGAAAACGCGGAAGAGTTCGATGGATAAAAGGACAGAATACAAGATGAAAAGAAAAACAGAAATAATCTCCGATACCCGGTGATAGCGCGGATAACTATAATTTTTGGAAGTAAAGGATAATAAAATGTTTTTCACTAAGTACGAAGTTTAAACAAATATAAAAAATGAAGAGAAATTTTTTATTATTTTTACTCTATTGGTAATGCAAAAGCAGTAATTATGAAAACAACAGGTTATTCCGGTACACCATTGGCCAAAAAACTGGGAATTAAGGAAAAATCCAGGATAAAGCTATATGGACAACCGGAGCATTATTTCAAACTTTTTACAGATTTCCCGTCAGATGTAAAAATTGTAAAAGACAAAAAGGAGAAAAAAGATTTCATTCACTATTTTACAAAAAGCGCTGACCAGCTCAATGAAGACATGAAATCACTTCGTGCGGAGATGGAACAAAACGGCATGATCTGGATATCGTGGCCCAAAAAGTCATCCAAAATACCCACCGACCTGGATGAGAACGGAGTGCGTGAAATTGCCCTGAGAAACGGGTTGGTGGATGTAAAAGTTTGCGCGATAGACGAGATATGGTCGGGCTTAAAACTGGTGATCAGGTTGAAGGACAGGAAATAATTTTTTTTGTATATTGCATGGGTAAAAGAAACAAAATGAAAATACTTTCCTTTTTCTTTATTGCTTTTACGGTGGTTGTGTTCGGAGAGATCAATTCATTCTCTGAACCGAACCGAAACCCATACCAGGAATTTTATTTACGTTTTTATACGGCAGGTTTGGGATCAAATTTGGGTTCCATGCAGCCTGTATTTGTTGTCAAAGGCCGGCAGTTTCTTTATACACGCGAACAGAATAGTTATATGGGAAAACGCACAAAACAAACAGATACCATTTGTTCCGGCATTATGAGACGAAGTGCACTTGATTCGCTGATACAGATTGTTAAAGATGAAAAAGACACTTCAGTTTATGAAACCAATGCCTCAATTATGAGCGGGGGCATACATGGTATTTCTGTTTCGATTCCGGGAGATAAACTGGAAATTACCCTTCACAATGCCTGGCATGCCACGGCACAAAAAATAGTGGATATTCTGAATACACATATACCAGCCGATAAAACAAAAATTCTTATCTGGTTCAGGCCGGA
>JBMORL010000022.1:7452-51772 GCA_049322335.1 Bacteroidota bacterium | reverse complement strand
TTCCGGGAGATAAACTGGAAATTACCCTTCACAATGCCTGGCATGCCACGGCACAAAAAATAGTGGATATTCTGAATACACATATACCAGCCGATAAAACAAAAATTCTTATCTGGTTCAGGCCGGAGGATAAAAAGTGATTATTTCTCCCGGAAACATAGTTTTTATCATCTTTCCGTTAAAATTCCCAGGGTACAATTAAGGAGACAGGATTGATGTAAGCCACTGAAAATAAAATCATTAACATTTCATTAACAGTTTATAATTTTTCTTCGTCTCTCTTTGGCACGATACTGGCAAAATCCCTGCTTGAAAAACCTAAATTTGTCAAACCTAAAACAACCAACTGTTATGAAAAAGATGTACTTATTCCTGCTGGCTTCTTTTATCAGCCTCCAGGTGTTCTCACAGAACAAACTCAATATCGTAGTTTTCTCTGATGATGGCGAACCATTTTATGTGGTGATTAATGGTATCCGTCAAAACATGAAAGCTGAGACCAATGTGCGCGTTACCGATCTTACCTGGGAATCACTCAGCTTCAAAATAATATTCGAAGACAGTAAAATCCCTGTTATTTCAAAAACACAATACATGCCTTTTGGAATGGAATATACTTTCCGTATTAAAAAAGATAAAAAAGGTAACCGTAACATGAAATATTTTGGTGAAGTAGCGTTGAATGAATCCACAAACACAGGGGTGCCGTCTGTGGCGTATCATGCTACCGAAACTCCTGTAACTACCACTTCTACGGGAACAACAGGAACTACCGGCACTACAATGACCACCAATACAACCGGTGGCGGAACAGGCTCAAACGTTTCTGTTGGTGTAAGCGGAACAGGAACAGAAACCACTACCACCAGCACTCAAACCACTACCGTAATTACAACCGGTGGAACAACAGGTAACACCGGAACGACTACAACAGGAACTAACGGTACAGGGACAAGTGAAAACGTAAATGTAGGGGTGAATATGGGTGGAGTGGGATTAAACATGAATGTAAACGTAAATGAAACCGGAACAGGAACCAACACAGGCGGAAACGTTTCTACCGGTGTGGGAGTTAGTGGAACAGGAACGGGATCCACCGGGACAGTTACTTCAGGTACGTCTTATTCTGAAACCACCACAACTACCACTACCACCACTACTTCATATGGTGGAGGAACTACTTCCACTGGTGTAACTTCTACCGGTACAGGAACAACAGGAACTACCGGAACGGGTACCACTTCCTATTCGGGTGGAACAACATCGTCTACCGGTTGTTATTATCCTATTGCCGACTCCGATTACCAGGGAATAAAAAAATCGATAGAAGCAAAATCATTTGAAGACAGCAAACTCACCCTTGCCAAACAGGTAACAAAAACCAATTGCATGTCAGCCGAACAAATCAAGGGAATAATGGCATTATTCAGCTTTGAAGATTCCAAACTCACCTACGCCAAATATGCGTACGACTATTGTTCAGATAAGAACAACTATTACAAAGTAAACGATGAGTTCGATTTCGAATCCAGCATCGAAGCATTGGATAAATATATTTCCACTAAAAAATAATCGATATTGCGAGAGCAAAACCAAAAAAACCTCCGTCCAAAGGGCGGAGGTTTTTTCATTCAATAAGTTAGAAGAACTTATTGAAAACATTTTTTACTTCTTACCCGTCCTCTCCGCAAAAGGGGAGCACAGGACGGAAAAAGCTTCAGCTTATTCGTCCGGGAGAGGCAACCGCGCAGATGGGACATTGTTTCGCATCATGTCCCCGTGCCGGACAATACTCTCTTCCAAAATAAATAATTTGCAGGTGAAGTTTATTCCACAGGTGAATGGGAAATGTTTTTTTGCAATCTGCTTCCGTTTGCGACACGCTTCTTCCGTTTGAAATTCCCCATCGTTCGCAAAGCCTGTGAATATGGGTGTCGACAGGAAAAGCGGGAACGCCAAATGCCTGGCACATTACTACGGAAGCTGTTTTATGTCCAACACCCGGAAGCGCTTCCAGTTCTTCGAAAGTGGAAGGGACTTTTCCTCCGTGTTTTTCAATAAGTATTTTAGAAAGATTGAAAATAGCTTTTGATTTGGCGGGAGAAAGTCCGCAGGGTTTGATGATCTCACGGATTTCGTCTATGCGCAGTTTAATCATTTTTTGTGGTGTATCTGCTTTTTTGAACAGGATGGGAGTAACCTGGTTAACCCTCACATCTGTGCATTGGGCAGAAAGCAAAACAGCTATCAATAGTGTATAAGAATCTTTATGATTAAGCGGGATAGGCGGAGCAGGGTAGAGCTCTTCCAGTTTTTGAATGATAAATTCCGTTTTTTGCTTTTTTGTCATGATTGCTGAATAGCCTGTGTAAGCAGCCGGTAGATTTTTTTTTCGTTTCCGCTCAATTTTTTCAGGTGTTCGCGGATTGTTTTTTTATCATTTCTTTTAGCCGGCCCGGTTTGATTTTTTTTTGGTGAATCATTTTTCAGGTTTTCCACGGTTTGTTCAACAAGGGGAAGCAACAGGGAAATATCCAGTTTTTCCCTTTTCAGAATATCATCTGCAACCGCAAAAAGATGATTGGAAAAATTGTTGGCAAATACGGCTGCGAGATGAATGGCCTTTCTTTTCTCCGAATCAGCAGATAGTACTTTCCGGCTGATAGTTGCAGCCAGTTTTCTCAATATTTTTTCTGATGCATTATTATTTCCTTCTATCAGCAGCGGAACTTTATTAAAACCGACCTCTATTCCTTTTCCGAATGTTTGCAGCGGATACATTACTCCGGTATTTTCCGAACATTTTTTCAAGGCTTTCAATGGAACAGTTCCCGAAGTGTGAATGACCAGGGTATTTCTGAGCCGGATTTTTTTGGCTACTTCACGGATGGCATCGTCTTTTACAGCAATAATGCAGCAATCCGCGTTTTTATCCAATTGCTTTAACGAATGAATGGGCTGGGCATTTAGTTTTTTAGCAAGCAGTACAGCATGTTTTATATTCCTGCTAAACACCTGTTTAATTTTTTTTCCTTCTTTTTTAAGGTGAAGCGACAGGGCGGTTGCCACTTTTCCGGAACCGATCACCACTACTGTATATTCTTTTTTCTTCAATCAGATCATTTTAATGTCTTCTTTCGGAATCCATCCCTTGTTGGCATCATCCACTGAAATTTCCAGCCAGTTTTCATTTTCACCGGTTACATTCACTTTTGCGCCTGCTTTCAGTTTAAGAACAGTAGTGCTGTTGCCGGAGGGAGAACTTTTTATTTCTGCATCAGGTGTAAATATAATGGCTTTGTCGTTTGCCTGCATCGAACTTTTCTGATACCAGGCCAGGTAAAGTGTAAAAATGCCGAACAATAATCCCACCACACCCGAAATACTGATGATATTTCTGAGATTGGATGTGGCGATAAACCTTACAAGGATAAATGAAATAAAACCAAAATTAAGCAGGATAATAGCCATCCATGCCCAGTAATTGTTGCCTTTGCTGTTGGCCAGTGTATAAAACCATCCTGAAAGGCCGGTTCGTTTCGTGTCAACTTTATTATTGATCTTTTCCCGTATAAATTCAATATTGGCCCGCGCATCTTCATTGGACGGATCGTATTTCAGGCACTTTTCATAATACAGTAAGGCCGACACCGGATCACCTGATTTATAATAACAGTTGCCAAGGTTGTAATATACATTAGGCGAAATTTCATCTTCGCCCAGTATGGAATGATAAACTGATGCAGCAGAATCGAACAGTTGTTGTTTATAGAGCTTTTCTGCCAAAACAGCTTTTTCTTCCGGCCCTGAAGCATAAGCCGAAAGGTGTATCAGCGCAAATACGATATACATCCATGTTTTCATTTTATACCGCTTTCTATGTTGTTGATAAGAGCAATACTCCGGTTATAGATATCTTTTTCCATTCCCGACTGCTGCATTCCGTAACGGGCCATTTCGCATGACTCCAGTAACGACAAAAATGCTTTTATTTCAGGCCCGGAAATATTTTTGCTATGCATGGCGGCAGCAATGTTATCTTTTGTCATTTCCGAAACCGGCATTTTAAGCTTGTCGGAGACATAGCCGTCTAACGCTTTAAGGGTTTCAGCATAAAATCCCTGCAGGTCGCCTGCATCGAGTTTGGTTTTGGCGAAATGAAGTTTGGATACGGCAAAGCGATTGGCTTTTTTCATTCTTTCCTGCGCAAGTTCTTCCGCAGATTTCTCTTTTTTCTTCCGGATAAACAAAAGAACGATAAAGGCAAGAGGCGAAAGCGTAATACCCGCCACAAACAGGGGTGACCCGAAAAAATGATCGTTTTTAGTCCTGATATCGTTACTGAATGTATGTAGATAACGAACATCATTATCTACTACTTCCATGTCAGGATCAGAAGAAGTAATTTCTGCTGAACTTTCATTTTCACCTTTTTCCACTTTCAGCACCCATTCGGGTGTTGACAACGTATGATAGGATTTTGTTTCAGGATCAAAATACGTGAAAGGAATAGGCCCGAGTTTGTATTCACCGCCTTTCCTGGGGATGAACAGGTATTTGTATTCTTTCGATCCGCTGGTTCCTCCTTCGGTGACCGAAATTTTGTCTTTAATTTCAGGATCGTAGGCGTCAATCCCGTTAGGTGTTGTATAATTAATTTTATCAATGAGTTTAAAATTTCCGTTACCTTTTATTTTAATGGCTACATCCACACCGTCATTGGCTTTCAGTTCTGTTTTGCTGATGCTGCTTTCCATTTCAAATTTTCCAACAGCACCATTAAATCCTGCCGGTGCATTGGCAGGAAGGGGAAGTACTTCTATTACCGGTGCGTTACTCACCATGTCAAACCGTTCTGATTCCCAGAAATTGATTTGCAATACCGCCATCAGGTCAAACGGTTTTAATGTAAATTTTCCATAGGCATTCGGGTAAAGAATTTCTTTTTTCAAAACAGCCACGGCATAATCAATTCCATTCACATTTTCCACAAATGATCCCCATCCTTTTTTACCGGGATCAATTTCCTGTGCCCAAAAACCATTTTGAATGGGAATGTCGAGATCGTAATCGAGAATACGGTTGTAGCGGCTATATAATTTATAGGTAGCTACCAGGTGCTCGCCTTTGTATACCTTGTTTTTGCTGAGCGAAATAACGGTAAAAACGGGTTTCTTGTTGGACAAGCCATCCGATGAAACAGCCGCACCTTTTCCTACAGTAATTTTTATGGAATTGGTTTTGTATTTTTTCCCGTTTACCTCTAACGTGGCGGGGCCAATCGTTATTTCGCCTTCTTTAACCGGGCGAAGCAGGTAAGTGACCGTATAATTTACCGAAGATGAATAAACCCCGTTGATGATGGAAACATTGGAACTGCTCCCGCGGTTGGGGCCCGAAAGTATTTTGAACCCGGATAGATCAGGAGCAGTGAATTTTCCGTCAGCGTTATATGTAAAATTTAACTGTAAATTATCATCGGTTGTCATGGCATTTCTGCTCACCCGGGCAACAATCTGAACATCCTGCGACCATACGGCCAATGGCAACAAAAACAATATGAAAATTAGTTTTCTCATCACCAGTCTTTATCTGTGGTAACAGTTTGGCTTTTGTTTTTTTGTTTCATCAGCATCATCTGCAGCTGTTTCTCGTTATTATTCAATGCATCCAGCAGTTGTTTAGCCTGGGCTTTCGACAACTGGTTGGGACGACTTTGTCCTTCTCCCTCTTTTTTGTCCTGTTGTTTTTTGTTTTCACCGTTCTCCCCGTTATTGCCGTTCTTTTCTTCATTATCTTTTTTCTCGTCCTTATTTTTGTCCTGGTTCTTTTCTTCGTTCTTGTTTTCGTTTTCATTGTCGTCTTTTTTCTCCTTGTTCTCTTTATTGTCCTTATTTTCTTTGTTATCCTGGTTTTTATTGTTTTTGTTTTGCTGCTGTTGTTGTTTCAGCATTTTTTGAGCATAAGCAAGATTATAACGTGTATCAGCATCATTTGGATTGTTCTTTAACGCTTTTTTGTAAGCATCAATACTTTTTTCATATTCTTTTCCCTGCAACAATGCATTACCGAGGTTATGGTAAGCCTGTGCTTTTTGTTTCGGGTCGCTCAGGTTTTCGGCAAACGACTGGTAAGCATCTACAGCTTCTTTATACATGTTTTGCCGGTAATAGGAATTGCCCAGATTGTATAATCCACGGGTGTTGTCGTATCCTGCATCCACGGCTTTTTTAAATTTTTCGGCCGACTTTTCATAGTTCCCTTTTTTATATAATTCAGTTCCTTCTACTGCCAGTTTTTTGGCATCCAGTTTTTGGGTGTATTCCTGTGCAGCAGCAGCCAGCGGCAACAGGAATAAAAAGAGGACAGTTAAAATATTTTTCATACAGTATCAAATAAATGTTCTATGGAGGCATTTCTCCATTCTATAATCAGCATTTCACACATCAGGAAAACAAAAGCGAGGAAAACAAAATGATAAAACTGGTCGTCATAATCCATATAAAGTTCTTTTTTATGCTCCGTTTTTTCTATTTTATTTATTTCTGCCAGAAGTTTATCAAGCCCGAGATCACTTGCAGTAGCTTTTACGTATGTTCCTCCTCCGTTATCGGCAATATCTTTCAGCATTTGCTCGTTTAAGCGGGTAATCACAGTGTTTCCGTCTTTATCGCGTTTCACGCCCTGTTTTTTGTCTCCATTGTATTCGGGAATGGGAGATCCGGTAACAGATCCTACTCCTACAGTGTAAACAGGAACATTTTTTTCGATGGCTCTTTTGGCGGCAGAAATACCATCATCTTCGTGGTTCTCACCATCAGAAATTACGATGATAGCGCGGTTGGTCATTTCTTCAAAATCAAAACCGGCCATACAGGTGTCAATGGCTTTTCCTATTGCTGTTCCCTGTGCCGATACCATTCCTGTTGACACACCCGCCAATATTTGTTTGGCAGCAGCGTAATCATCAGTAACCGGAACCTGTGTATAGGCATCACCGGCAAACACCACAAGCCCTATCCTGTCACCGCGTAGTTTTTGCATCATTTTCTCAATAGAAATTTGTGCAATTTTCAGCCTGTTCCAACTGCCGGCCATATCCTCCGCCATCATACTGTTGGATACATCCAGCGCTATCATAATATCAATCCCCGAAACTTTTGCTTCTTTCATGTTTTTGCCATATTGCGGATTTGCCAATGCAATGATGAGCATGGCAAAAGCATTTCTTATTAAGAAATAATGAAGCCAGGAATGAATATTGGATACTTTGGCAGAAAATGATGAAACCAGCGAAGGATCGCCATATTTTTTTAGGGCACGGTTTTTCCAGTATACTTTGTAAAGGTAAAGCGCAATGATTACCGGAATGAAGAAAAGTCCCAGGAGAATTTTTTCGTTTTCCAGCCTGAATTCTTTTACATTCTCGTCCAGGTAATACCAGATACTTATAGCAACGGGCCAGAAAATAATTTCAGTAACGGCTACGAGAATAACCAGCAGTTTCAGATTATATGTGTGTTTTGAACTCACCAGGCAAGACTTTTCATAAACACTTTTCTGAACAATAAATCACTTAGCAATAAAACAACAGCGGTGATGGCAAAGGCATGAAATTTTTCAGGTGGTTCTTCACGGAACTCCAGAACTTTCACTTTCGATTTTTCCAGCTGGTCGATTTCGGCATAAATGTTTTCCAGCTTTTGTTTATCAGTGGCCCTGAAATATTTTCCACCGGTCATTTCAGAAATATTCTGCATCAGCGCTTCATCAATTTCCACCGGCATCATTACGCGCTGAATTCTTCCAAACGGATCGCGCATGGGAAAAGGAGCATCGCCATTTTTTCCTATTCCTATGGTGTATACACGTATTCCGAATTCAACAGCAATTTCTGCTGCTGTTTTTGGGTCGATATTTCCCTGGTTGTTTACTCCGTCAGACAGCAAAATAATTACTTTACTTTTAGCATCACTTTCTCTCAGGCGGTTTACTGCTGTAGCAAGCCCCATACCGATAGCTGTACCGTCTTTTATAATTCCGCTTTCTGCGCCTTTAAACCGATCTATCAGAAAATCATGGTCGGTGGTCATCGGGCAAAGAGTTACAGCGTCTCCCTCATAAACAACAAGCCCAATGCGGTCGAACGGGCGTTTTTTGATAAAATCAATAGCCACATCTTTTGCTGCCTCAAGCCGGTTGGGGCGAAAATCTTCTGCCAGCATGCTTCCGGAAATATCCATAGCCAAAACAATATCTATCCCTTCGCTTACCTGCTGCCGGGTGATATCAACATCTTCGGGTAGTTGCGGACGCATAAAAGCGATAGCCATAAAAAACAATGCCCCCATTCGCAACACAAATGGAGTATGCCTGAAAACCTGGATAGCTGAACTCCCTTCTGCGTTATACAATGAGGATGTTTTGACTGAATGTCCTGACTTCAGATCGTAAAAAATATACATCCCGGCCACAATGGTAAAAAGCAGAATGAACCAATACCAATGGTCGCTGTTGGCCAGTGTATATCCGAAAAACTTCATTCTTTTTCCTCCTGGTGTTTTATTATCCGGGTCGATTCAATAAAATCAACAGAAACTTTCAGTGCCTGCTCGTTTTCTGTGCCTGCGGGTTTTTCCTTGGCAAATTTCACGAGATCGGAAGTTTTAAGCAGTGCTTTTAACTGGTGGCGGTTTTCATCTTTTATTTCTGCAAAGCGAAGGCTGTGCATAATTTCATCTGTAGTTTGCTCCAATGCAGGAACTTTAAATCTTCGTTCAATATAATTTCTGATGATATCAGTAAGCTCAACGTAGTATTCTTTAATTTTTCCGTCCTGCCAGAGTTTTTTGTTATCCAGCTCTTTCAGTTTCTGCAACGCTTCCACATCTTCCGGCAGAGCAGGAACAGCAGGTTTTTCGTCATTCTTTTTCTTTCTTAGCAAAAGGAAAAGCAACAATCCCGCTAACACAGCGCCACCGGCAAAATAATACCAGTTGTCTTTCATCCATTGCCATAAACTTTGCAGGTATTCGGCAAACGTAAATTCTTCTTCATAAATTTCTTTAATGTCTCTGATGGCTTTAGTCGTATCCACTTCCACTGTATGCACTTCCAGCAACAAGGGGTTGGATTCGATGGTGTCGCCATTCATTACCACAAAACTGGGCGGAATAGCATAATAACCACTGTCGAAACAGGTAATGGTGATTTCCTGCTGGCGGATTTTTTTATTTTCATTTCCGCTTTCACTGAAGTCACCGGTTTTTAAAATTTCAATTTTGCCATGACCCAGGGTGTCGGAAAATCGTGGCCATTCCATGGCTGCTTTGCCGCTGTATTCGAGAGTAAGGCGGTAGATCACCTGCTCGCCAATCAGTATACTGTCGCGGCTGATAGTGGCTTTTAATATAACGTCCTGCGCACTTAAGCCAAAAGCAAAAATTATCCACCCGGTTAATATCAACACCGCGTTTCTCATCTTGTTCCTCTTTGTTTAAACAGGTTCATTAATGGTTTGATATAAGGTTCACCGGTAGCAATCCGGCACTGGTCAACTCCCGATCTGCGAAACATGTTTTGAAGGTAATGATGATGTTCGCGGAATACAGCATTGAATTTTCTTCTCACGTAAGGTGAGGAGGTATTAATCCATCTTGTTTCACCTGTTTCGGGATCATTCATCCTTGTTAAACCGATATCCGGTAATTCGGACTCACGCCTGTCGTGTATATGCAGCGCAACAAGATCGTGTTTGCGGTTGCATATTTTCATGGCATCTTCATAATCGGGTTTCTGCAAAAAATCACTCAGCAAAAAAGCAATACTTCTTTTTTTGAGCGCATTGGTAAGATATTTAAGTGCATTTCCCACATCTGTTCCTTTGCCTTTTGGCGTGGTGGTAATCATTTCACTGATGATGCGTAAAATATGCGATTTTCCTTTTTTGGGAGGAATAAATTTTTCTATTGTATCGGTAAAAAACAATGCGCCAATTTTATCGTTGTTTTGAAGGGCAGAGAAGGAGATGACAGCGCATATTTCGGTGATAAGGTCTTTTTTGATTTGCTTATGTGTTCCGAAATTTCCTGAGGCACTCATATCAACCAGCAGCATTACGGTTAGTTCGCGTTCTTCTTCAAAAACTTTTATGAAGGGATGATTAAAACGGGCAGTAACGTTCCAGTCAATAGCACGGATATCATCACCGGGAATGTATTCGCGTACTTCGCTGAATGCCATTCCGCGCCCTTTAAAAGCAGAATGATATTCCCCCGAAAAAACCTGCTGCGATAATCCGCGGGTCTTTATCTCAATCTTTCTTACTTTTTTTAATAATTCTTTAGTTTCCATTACTAAACTAATGCACAAAAAATAATTTTCTTCATACTAACAGGCACAAATTTTGGGACAAGGGGGCAGGGGACACGGGGACATGTTTTTTCATTGTTATTTTATTTTTCCTTTTTATCAGTTCGTTTTTTCTGTAATGCTGTAATAGTGTTGGTGATCATTCCGGTTAATATGGACAGATCTTTTGTTCTCTGTTCAACAATTTCTTTTTCCAGCAATCGTGATGATTTTTTATACCATCCTTTGGATTCCCTGGCAGAGCCCCGGGAAATTCTTAAATAGTTTATATATTCTTTCCCGAAGCCACGCCCGAATCCTTCTTCTATATTTGCAGAAATTGAACCCACAGATCTGATTATTTGTCTTGTAATCTCCCTTCCCCTGATATCTGTCATTAATGCTTCTGTATCATCCCAGCATTCCTCCCACAATTTCATTGCTTTCTGATAAATAATCAGTTCGTCAAGTTTATCTTTCATAAAATTTAGCCTCCTTTTTTCAGCTTTAATTTTCAATTTTTTCTTTACTGCTCTCTTATCTCTTGTCCCTTGTCCCCTGTCCCCTGTCCCCTGTCCCCTTCACGGTACTTCCACCTTATTCACAATTTCATTAATAATTGTTTCCACCGAAATATTTTCTGCTTCTGCTTCATAGGTTAAGCCAACGCGGTGTCTTAAAACATCATGACTTACTGCTCTAACGTCTTCCGGTATTACGTAGCCCCTGCGTTTAATGAAAGCATAGGCTTTTGCGGCAAGAGCAAGATTGATACTGGCGCGGGGCGATCCTCCAAAACCAATTAAAGGTTCCAGTTTGGTTAATCCGCATTGAGCGGGATAGCGTGTGGCGAAAACAAGATCTACAATGTATTGCTCGATTTTTTCATCCAGGTAAACTTCGCGCACGGTATTTCTTGCTTTAAGAATAGTTTGTGTATCGAGAATTTTATTGGGAACAGGCATTCCTTTGGGTGAAATGTTGTTGCGTATAATCAGTTTTTCTTCTTCTTTTTTCGGATAACCCAATATCACTTTCAGCATAAACCGGTCGACCTGTGCTTCGGGAAGCGGATAGGTTCCTTCCTGTTCAATCGGGTTTTGTGTAGCGAGAACAAGAAACGGTTCGGGAAGTTTGTAGGTGTTTTCTCCGATAGTAATTTGCCTTTCCTGCATAGCTTCCAATAACGCGCTCTGCACTTTAGCAGGAGCACGGTTAATTTCATCTGCCAGTACAAAATTGGCGAATACAGGCCCCACTTTCACAGTGAATTCTTCTTTTTTCTGATTATAAATCATGGTTCCTACAAGGTCGGCCGGCAACAAATCGGGAGTAAATTGCAGGCGGCTGAATTTGGCATCAATGGTTTGTGCCAGTGTTTTGATGGCAAGTGTTTTTGCCAGGCCGGGAACACCTTCCAGCAGAATATGCCCGTTGGATAATAACCCGATGAGCAATCGTTCGAGCATGTATTTTTGTCCCACGATCACTTTATCCATTTCGTGCATCAGCATATCCACAAATGCACTTTCGCGCTGGATACGTTCGTTGAGTTCGCGAATGTCGAAAGCGGGAGTTGAAACCGGTTCATTCGGGTTTCCTGTTGCAAAGTTTTCCATTTGGTGTAAGTAGTTTTACTTAGTGTAGTACAAATTTCCCCTTTTTATTCCGCTGCTTTTTCAACGTGCTGTTAAAAAATGTTAAGCTTTTTTCGAGGGAAAATTCGGGGAGGATGATAACTTGCGCCAAATTTTGAGCGAATATGGAAAACAGGCATTTGACTTTAAGGGAAACGATACAGCATGTGAGGGTTTTTCACGATGCATTTTTAATAAAAAATAACGAATCGCCCACTGCGGCACTCGAACCCCGCGAATACGAATTGCGTCACCGGCTGATGCATGAAGAAAACGAAGAATACCTGGAAGCCTGCAGGCGTGGCGATTTGCCGGAGATTGCCGATGCGCTGGGCGACCAGTTGTATATTTTATGCGGAACCATTCTTAAACATGGTTTGCAGCATAAGATCGAAGAAATTTTTGTCGAAATACAACGCAGTAACATGTCTAAACTGGATGAAAACGGAAAACCGATATTCCGTGAAGATGGGAAAGTGATGAAGAGCCATTTGTATTTTAAACCGGATATTCGTTCCATAATAGAAAAAATATGAGCGTAAAAAAAATCTGTATCGAATGCCGCGAGCCGATTATAGGAAGGCCCGACAAACGTTTTTGTTCCGACCAGTGCAGAAATGCATACAATAACAAACTTAACAGTGATGCCAATAATTTTGTAAGAAACGTAAATAATACATTGAGAAAAAACCGCAGGATTTTGTCTGCTGTGCTGGGAGATAATGAAAAAGGAAAAATTTCGAAAGAAAAACTGATGCTGCAGGGATATAATTTCAATTACCACACCAATACCTACACTACAAAAACCGGCTCAGTATATTATTTCTGCTATGAATACGGAATCCTCCCCATTGAAGGAGACTATTTTGCAGTGGTTTTAAGAAAAGAATACGTTAGTTAAGCCTGGCCGGGGTAAACAGGTTGAATTCGGGAATTATGACTTTGAAAATCTGCCCGTCATCTCTTTTAAACAGATAGGTTCCCTTCATAGCACCCAGGTCGCTGGCAAGATTACAGGCCGATTCGTATTCGTAAACTTCACCGGGATCCAATACAGGTTGCTGGCCCACCACGCCCTCGCCTTCTACTTCACGAAAAGGTGAAAGGCTGTCCTTGATCTCCCAGTGCCGCCTCAGTAACTGCACGGTAAAGGGATTTTGATTTTCTATGGAAATGTGATAAGAAAAAATAAAATGCCTGTTAGCGGGGTTCGAAAACTCCTCTTCATACTGGGTTTTTACACTCACTTTTACGCCTTCGGTAACTTCTGTAATCATACAACCGGCAAGTAGTTTCTGCGCTAATATAGTAAACCCTTTCGAAAGCAAAAAATTAAATTAGCTAACGGCTCTTACCCCTTGATAGTGTTAAATGTGCGAATCGCCACCAGCCGGTCGCAATCCAGTTTCAGGTCGTAGAAATACACCAGGATAGTATAGTTGTTCTCCGTATCAAAGTGCGAACCTTCCACTACGGTTTCATCAGGCTCTTTCTTCGAATCTCCAACAAAAACATACTCATAATTGTAAAACCCCTGTTTCAGCAGAATTATGGCCTCATATCGCTTGGTTCGGTAATTATAGTTAAGCCTGAACCGGTCTTTCACCTGCCAGTCACTTAATTGCCCGAACACGTAAAAATCGCCACCGGTTACCGGTTCGTCATAGGGAAGATAAAAGTGAATGTTAAAATAATCACTTTCCGTATGGTTATCGGCAGCATTATCGTTTTTGATGAGAAATTTACCATTGATGTCGTAAAGTGTAGCATACTTTTTATAAGGCCTTTTTTCGTCATTCAGCAATAAAACACTCCACGGAACGGTATCACGGTTGAGTTTGGCAATGTTTTGTGTCTTCACCATAATGTTCTTCAGATCGAAAAAACGAAATTCGTTTCCCCCGTTGAAAATATCAGGCTCATCAAGGTTATAAACCAGTTGTTTGTCATTGACAAAAGTAGGCTTCAGGTTCATTTTGCAGTTGTCCCACCGGTTGTTTTGCAAAATCACCACTTTTATGTCGTTAAACGGATTACTAACGGGTAGCGCCAAAGTGTTAATGACCAGGTCAAGCTCCTGTTTGGTGTTCCGGTCTTCCACATTAGATGACCTGCGTAATTCAGGCGTAATACCGCAAACATCTTCATAAACCAAAAAACGCCTCGTTAAAACCAGCTGTTCCGGATCGTTATTGGCATAAATTTTCAACAGGTAGTTTCCCGAACGTTTGATTTTGGTTTTATCGTTAGGCAAGGTCAGCCTGTAATTCATAAAACCGGTTAGGGTATTAAAGGAGTATTTGTGTTCGGTAATATTATAGGTAAAAAAACCGTCCAGGTATTCCGACTCCATCAGATCACTGGGAGCCCAGTTGGCATCGCAATGAACGATCGAATAGTAAAGGTCTTTAAATGTCCCGTCCAGGTCATCAAAAATCAGCTCCAGGGTTTCGTTTGAGTTAAGCGCAATGGCCGGAGGCGACAGGTCAAACCCTGTTTTCTGAAATATGGGGGTATGAATGCTTTCCACATAAATCTTATCGGCATAAACCAGCTCCGATTTACTGAAATAGGTAAAAGAAGTATCTTTCTTCTTACGCTCCTTTTTTTCAACCGTTTCGTCACTAATAAAGTCCCTGCCTTCAACGACCGAACCGGTTTTGCAATCGACCAAAGCAAGGATTGGTAAAGCCAATAGTATATTCCTGATTATCACTGTTATTTTTTAAACTTATCTGTTCATACAAAGGTTCAAAGATTTTTGCAAAAAAGTATTGGAACTGTCAGGTAATTTATAATTTTGACCCCCGTAAAAATACATTTTTAAAAATGTCAAAAGCCATCTCGATCAGGCGCGGCCTGAACATCAGGCTCAAAGGCGAGGCAGAAAAAGTTCTTGTAACCGTTCCTGTTAAAGGGACATACGCCATAAAGCCCACCGATTTCAATAGTTTAACCCCAAAAGTTGTAGTAAAGGAAGGAGATAACGTAAAAGCAGGCTCCGTATTGTTTTACGACAAGTACAACGAAAGGATCAAATTCGTTTCCCCCGTAAGTGGAAAAGTAACCGGGGTAATACGCGGTGAAAAAAGAAAACTGCTTGAAGTCAGGGTGGAAGCCAGCGAAAACCAGGATTTTGAAACCCATAAGGCGGTGGATCCAAAAACGCTTAGCCGCGAACAGGTATTGGACGCTATGTTGAACGGGGGGATATGGCCTTTTATCCGCCAGCGTCCTTTTTCTTCGGTGGCTAATCCGCAGGATAATCCCAAATCCATTTTTATATCAGCTTTTGACACTTCTCCGCTGGCACCCGATTACGATTTTATTGTACACGGCCACGGTGAAGAATTTCAGATAGGGCTGGATGCTGTAGCGAAACTTACCAGTGGAAAAGTTCATCTTAACGTAAATGGCACAGCCGGACAATCCAAAGTATTTTCCAATTCAAAAGGAGTTCAGATCAATACTATCAATGGCCCGCATCCGGCCGGAAATGTAGGTGTACAGATACATCATATCGATCCTATTAATAAAGGAGATGTTATCTGGTATCTCAATCCACAGGATGTATTAACCATAGGCCGGTTCTTTAAAACCGGAAAATTTGATGCTTCACGCATTTTTGCGGTAACCGGTTCAGAGGTAAAACACCCCAAATACGTAAAAACGGTTATCGGTGGAAATGTAGGGCATATTATAGAAAATAATATTAATGGTGATAATGTACGTGTCATCAGCGGTAATGTACTGACCGGAAATGCCATCGGAAAAGACGGGAATCTCGGATTTTATGATTCACAGGTAACTGTAATTCCCGAAGGCGATCATCCCCAGTTTTTTATGACCGAGGGATGGGCCGGACCGGGATTTGGAAAATTCAGTTTATCGCGCACTTTCCCTACTTTTTTGATGCCGGGAAAAAAATACGATTTGAATACCAATATGAACGGTGAAGAAAGGGCATTTGTAATGACCGAGCAATACGAAAAGGTTTTTCCCTTCGATATTTACCCGGTTTACCTGATCAAAGCCATCATCACCAATGACCTGGAAGGAATGGAAAATCTTGGAATATATGAAGTTGATCCTGAAGATTTTGCGTTGTGTGAGTTCGTGTGTACCTCGAAGATCAATTCACAGGAGATTGTTAGATCGGGATTGGATCTTGTACGTAAAGAATGCATGTAATAAAACGAAATTGTTAAAGCCAGAAAATACACCAGTATGAAGTTTCTTGAGAACATGATGAAAAAGATGGAAGGGCCATTCAAAAAAGGAGGGAAGCTGGAACGCCTTCACCCCGTTTATGATGGGTTCTACACTTTTCTGTTTACACCCGGGCACACTACCCATAAAGGAGCACACATCCGTGATGGTATCGACCTGAAAAGGACGATGATGACTGTAATCGTGGCATTGCTTCCCTGCCTCATCTTTGGAATGTGGAATGTGGGACACCAGCATTATTATGCACATGGACAGGCGCTCGAAATGACAAACTGGGACAAATTCCTTTTTGGTTTTATAGCCGTAATGCCCATTGTGGTAGTTTCCTACGCTGCGGGGCTTGCCGTTGAATTTATTTTTTGTGTCATCAAGGGCCATTCCATACAGGAAGGTTTTCTCGTTTCGGGAATGCTTATTCCGCTGGTGATGCCGCCTGATGTTCCGCTTTGGATGGTGGCGTTGGGAACTATTTTCGCAGTTCTCATCGGAAAAGAAGTTTTTGGCGGAACCGGCATGAATGTGGTGAACGTTGCTCTAACGGCCCGCGCCTTTCTGTTCTTTGCCTATCCTACTTTCCTTTCGGGAGAAGTATGGGTTAGCGGTTGGGAAAACAAAGAAAAATTTGTGGATGGATTTTCAGGATCAACCAACCTTGGGCTTCTTGCTCAAACCGTAGACGATCCTTCAAAAATGGAAGGAATGATTGCTGCCGGTGGTACCGGTTCTAACGGCCATGTGGCTTCTATGTGGGATTCTTTTTTAGGAGTGGAAGCCGGTTCTATTGGCGAAACTTCTGCCATTGCCTGCCTTATTGGAGCAGCCATACTCATTTTTACCGGCATAGGAAGCCTCCGCATTATGGCTTCATTTTTTGCAGGAGGATTTCTGATGCAGCTTATCTTCAATGCATGGGGAGCAAACCCTTACATGACTGTTGAACCCATGCACCAGCTGGTAATGGGAGGATTTTTCTTTGGTATGGTATATATGGTTACCGATCCCGTAACTGCTGCACAAACGCCTACCGGAAAAATAATTTATGGTATGTTAGCCGGAATGATATCTATAATGGTAAGGGTGTTCAACCCCGCTTACCCGGAAGGCGTTATGATGGCGATACTTTTAATGAATGTGGTAGCACCGCTTATTGATTATTATGTGGTTCGTGCCAATATCAACCGCAGAATGAAACGTGTAAAACTTAAAACCGCTTGATTATGACTATTGATAAAGACAGCAACGTTTATACATTTATTTTCTCAGTGGTACTTTGTGTGGTAACTGCAGTGGCTCTTGCCATAACAGCACAAAAACTAAAACCGTATCAGGATGCAAATATCCTAAATGAGAAAAAGCAGAACATTCTTGCAGCGTTGCAGATTGATGCAGACCGTGATAAAGAAGCAGCTTCAAAATTTGAACAACATGTTAAAGAAGCGATAATACTGGACGCAAAAGGTGTACCTGATCAGGCCATTTTGGATGAAACAAAAGGTGATAAAACCGCAATGATTGAAAAAGCATTAAGTATAAACGCTCTTGATCAGTTTAAAGGAGTAGAAGAAGATAAACGACTTTACCCTTTATATATATGCGAAAATGAAGGAAAAAAATACTATGTAATGCCTGTTGGCGGGCAAGGTCTTTGGGCAGGAATCTGGGGGTATTTATCAGTTGGGGAAGATATGAATACAGTTGCTGGTGCCTCATTTGACCATAAAAGTGAAACCCCTGGTTTAGGAGCAGAAATTAATACTCCTTTTTTTGAAGGCCAATTTCCGGGAAAAAAATTAAATGATGCAACCGGAAATTTTGTTTCAATACGAGTGGTAAAACCCGGAAGTCCTAAAACAGAACATAATGTAGATGGGATTTCAGGAGGTACTTTTACTTCTAAAGGCGTAGATGAAATGATAACAAGATGTTTAACCGTTTATAGTACTTATTTCAAATCATTGAGTTCTTCAACCGCTTCAAAATAATAGTATGAGCGAAACAGCAATAGCACCCGTAAAAGAGAAAGGCGAAAGTCTTTTCTCCAAGAAAAACCGGAAACTGATCACCGATCCACTGAATGATTCTAATCCGATCACTGTTCAGGTATTGGGGATCTGTTCTGCACTCGCAGTAACGGTCCAGGTAAAAAATGCTTTCATCATGGGAATTTCAGTTACTGCCGTTACCATGGGTGGAAACGTGATTATGTCCATGATGCGGAATATGGTTCCTAACCGCATCCGCATTATCGTACAGTTGGTTGTAGTTGCCGCATTGGTAATAATTGTTGACCAGCTGCTGAAGGCATTTGTTTACGATGTAAGTAAACAGCTTTCAGTTTTCGTTGGACTCATTATCACCAACTGTATCATTATGGGACGTATCGAAGCGTATGCTTTGGCAAATAAACCGATACCATCATTACTTGATGGATTTGGAAATGGAATGGGGTATATGATGATATTAATGATCCTTGCTACTTTCCGCGAAATTTTTGGATCCGGAAAATGGTGGGGGGCTGAGGTAATTCCAAAAGAATGGATTTATTCTGTTGAAAATCCCGGTGGCTGGTATGTACTCAACAACTTTGTTATTCTGCCTCCAATGGCCCTGATTCTTGTAGGTGTTTATATTTGGATTCAACGTTCCCGTAATACAAAACTGATCGAAGCATAATATTCAATAAAAAAAACAGGCTATGGATCTCATTAATCTTGGTATAAAATCGATCTTCATCGACAACATGATCTTCTCCTTCTTTTTGGGGATGTGTTCATACCTTGCTGTTTCCAAATCGGTGAAAACAGCTGTGGGTCTCGGTGCTGCCGTAATATTTGTGTTGGGAATGACGGTTCCCATCAACTGGCTGTTGGAAAATTATTTAATGAAAGCAGGGGCGCTTGCCTGGCTGGGAGATGAATACGCAGCTATGGATCTCAGTTTCATCAGCTTTATTGTATTCATTGCAGTAGTAGCAGCCTTCACGCAGTTAGTCGAAATGTCGGTCGAAAAATTTGCCCCTGCACTTTATGGCGCTTTGGGAATTTTTCTTCCCCTGATTGCTGTTAACTGTTCTATTCTTGCAGGTGCACTTTTTATGCAGGAACGTGGATATAAAACAATTGGTGAGGCAACCGTATTTGCTTTTGCAAGCGGAATTGGATGGGCCATTGCAATTATACTTCTCGCTGCCATCCGCGAAAAGATTCGCTATTCGCATGTGCCCGCACCGTTACGCGGATTGGGTATCAGCTTTATCGTAACAGGGCTGATGGCTATCGGATTTATGAGTTTTATGGGAGTGAAAATTTAATTTTTTAAAATAAGTTAAAATGACTGAGATAATTATCTGGGCATCGATTGTACTAACGGGAAGCACACTGCTTTTAGTGGTACTGTTATTATATGCAAAAGCCAAATTGGTGGCTTCCGGAAAAGTGAAGATCATCATCAACGATGAGAAAACCCTCGAGGTAAGTGCTGGAAGCTCTCTGCTGAGCACTTTAAGTAATGAAAAAATATTCCTTCCCTCAGCCTGTGGTGGTGGCGGTACCTGCGTTCAATGCAAATGCCAGGTTGTTGAAGGAGGAGGAGAAATTCTTCCGACAGAAGTACCGCATTTCTCACGCAAACAAATTGCCGATCACTGGAGACTGGGTTGCCAGGTGAAAGTGAAAGAGAACATGAAAATTCACGTTCACGAAGAAGTGCTGGGGATTAAAGAATGGGAAGCTATTGTGGTTTCTAATTACAACGTGGCTACTTTCATTAAAGAATTTATCGTAGAGATTCCGGAAGATATGAATTACAAAGCCGGTGGATATATCCAGATTAAAATTCCGCCATGCGAAGTAAAATATGCTGATATGAATATTGACGCTCATCCGCAGGATCACCCCGGAGAGAAAGATAAATTCAGAAAACACTGGGATAAATTTAAAATGTGGGACCTGGTGATGAAGAATACGGAAGAAGTAGTTCGTGCTTATTCTATGGCTTCTTATCCGGCCGAAGGAAGAAAAATTATGCTTAATGTGCGTGTAGCAACTCCGCCATGGGATAAGGCCAACAACCGCTGGATGAATGTTAATCCGGGAATTGCATCTTCTTATATTTTCAATATGAAGGCCGGAGAAAAATGTATGATTTCCGGCCCCTACGGAGAATTCTTCATCAACGATTCGGATGCCGAAATGTTGTATATCGGTGGTGGAGCAGGAATGGCGCCCATGCGTTCGCATCTATATGAACTTTTTAAGACGATTAAAACCGGAAGAAAAGTACAGTATTGGTATGGTGGACGATCGAGGGAAGAACTTTTCTATATTCACTATTTCCGTGATCTCGAAAAAGAATTTAAAAACTTTAAATTCTATATGGTGCTTTCCGAACCTCTTCCTGAAGATAACTGGAAAGTGAAGAAAAGTATGGATGATCCCGAAGGAGACGGATTTGTGGGATTTGTTCACCAGTCGGTAATAGATAACTACCTTTCAAAACACGAGTCTCCCGAAGATATTGAGTTTTATTTCTGCGGCCCTCCTATGATGAATAAGGCTATTCTGAAAATGTGTGATGATTGGGGAGTTCCTAAAGAAAACGTAAGGTTTGATGATTTCGGAGGATAAATAAAAAACCCGCTTTTTTGAAACCAAGCGGGTTTTTTATTTCGGCAGAAAGTGGTTTTCATATGATGAATTAATAAAGCACGATTAGCAATTTGTGAAATGAATCGACTAAAAAAGGACACTGCCTTATGCACCGTTTAAAAACTGTATATATTTGCGTGTTGAAATGAAACGGGTACTTTTTATATTATCATCAGCATTCTTCATTTTTACAGGGCTTTTGTCTGTTAATGCAAAGCCTGTTCACGAGTTATTTGTTTCAGATTACAGTACCAATAGCACTATTGCTGTTATTTCTGAATTCTCCCAGGCTCCCATTCTTCCCTGTTCCGCAATAAAAGAAACCAAAGAAATTACAACGGTTTTCCAGGTAAGATATATCACCGGCAAACAAAAATCTTTTTCTGGCGACTATTTCGGTTTCTTCGGGTTATCGGATTCTTACGTCTGTTTATCCGTTAAAAATATTTTACAGGCACCCGTTTCCGTAAAAGGTTCGCGTCCGGGTTTGTTTGTATTCCATCGTCAGCTTCTGATTTGATATCGCGTCATTCGCGGTATTTTTTTATTTAATCTCCGGAGATATCCGGTAATCATCTTTATAATTTTTTAAAATGAAAACGATAAAACTATTGGCATTGGCCATAGTTACTTCGGTATATTCCTGTTCAGGAGATACGGGTAACGAACAAAAACAAAAAAGCGATTTCCAGCTTACCGATACAATGGCCGGGCGGGTAAAGTTTGACCAGGTGAAAGAAAAAAACCTGGAAGAAGAACTGCAACTTACCGGGAAAATCATTCCCGATGAAAACAATATGGTGAAAATTTTTCCCCTGGTAGGAGGACAGGTATCTTTTGTCAGGGTAGAACTGGGTGATCTTGTAAACACAACCCAAACCCTTGCTATAATAAAATCGGGTGAAATTGCCGAGTTTGAACGTGAGCTTATAGCGGCACGTACAAGTATGGAGGTGGCCAAAAAGAACCTGGATATTGAAGAGGAATTATTTAAAACAAATTTCAGCTCAGAGAAAAGTATTTATGAAGCACGAAAAGGATATGAGCAGGCTAAAGCAGAATTTGAAAAACTGGAAGAAATTTATAAAATATACAACGTTAGCCATACCGGTGAATATATTGTACGCTCACCCATTGCGGGATTTGTAATTGAGAAAAAAATCGGGCCTGATGTCCAGATTCGTTCTGATATGGCCGATCATATTCTAACCGTAGCCAGGCTTGATTCTGTTTTTGTTACGATGAATGTATATGAATCGGATATTACACGTGTGCAGTTGGGCATGGATGCAGAAATAAAAGTTTTTAGTTACCCCGATACTGTTTTCAGGGGAAAAATTGTAAGAATTCTGGATGTACTGGATCCGGATTCAAAAACTATACAGGCACGTGTTAAGCTGGCAAATCCCGGTTTTCTGCTTAAACCCGACATGAATTGTTCGGTTACTCTGCGGCTTACCGAAAACAAAAAAATGCTGGCCGTTCCTTCAGCTTCAGTGGTTTTTGATAAAAGCAAACCATTTGTAATGGTGAAATCGAAAGATGAAAAATATTCGACACGCGAAGTAAAAGTGTTTAAAGATATTAATGGTACTGCATTTATTGAACAAGGAGTATCACCAGGTGAATGGGTGGTGAGCCAGAATACTCTTTTTGTGTATGACGCCCTGAATGATTAGCCATGAATAAACTGATACAGAATATAATTGCCTTTTCGTTAAAGAACAGGTTCTTTACCATTTTCATGGTAATTGTGCTGATACTCTCGGGAGTTATCAGTTATCTGAATACTCCGATTGAAGCATTTCCTGATGTAACCAATACGCAGATAATTATTGTTACCGACTGGAAGGGAAGAAGTGCGGAAGAGGTAGAACGGTTTGTTACAGTTCCCATTGAAGTGGCAATGAATTCCGTTCAGAAAAAAACCAACGTCAGGTCTATAACGATGTTCGGATTATCGGTGATGAAAATTATTTTTGAAGATGATGTAGAAGATTTTTTTGCCCGGCAACAGGTAAATAACCAGTTGCGAACGGTGAAATTACCGGATGGAGTAGAGCCGGTGGTTCAGCCGCCATACGGGCCAACAGGTGAAATTTTCAGGTATGTTTTGGTGGGTGAAGGAAAAACTACAACAGAATTACTTACCATACAGAACTGGGTTATCGACAGGCAGCTTCGTGCCGTGCCGGGTGTTGCTGACGTAGTGGCATTTGGCGGACAGGAAAAAATATATGAGATCCGGCCGAATCCTTCTTTGTTGGTGAAATACGGAATCAACCCTTCTCAATTGTTTGAAGCAGTTGAAAAAAGTAATATGAATGTCGGGGGAGATGTTTTGATTAAAAACAGCCAGGCGTTTGTGGTCAGAGGTATGGGTTTGCTGGAATCAATTAAAGATATCGAAAATGTAATTATTGAAAACATCAATGGAACACCTATACTGGTAAGAAACGTAGCTGAAGTGGTAGAGACAGGAATGCCACGCGTGGGACAGGTAGGTTTAAATAACAATGATGATGTGGTAGAAGGAATTGTGGTGATGAGAAAAGGAGAAAATCCGAGTGAAGTGCTGGCCCGTGTTAAAGAAAAAATAAAAGAACTGAATGAAACTGTTCTCGCAGCAGAGAATGTGCAGATGGAAACTTTTTACGACCGCGACCGGTTAATGGATTACTGTACAGAAACCGTTTCCTATAACCTGGTTGAAGGAATTATCTTTGTAACACTTATCGTTTTTCTTTTCATGGCCGATTGGAGAACGACTTTCATTGTTTCGATTGTTATCCCGCTCGCTTTACTTTTTGCTTTTATGTGTCTGCGAATGATGGGCATGAGTGCCAATCTGCTTTCCCTCGGGGCTGTCGATTTTGGAATTATAATAGATGGAGCGGTGGTAATGGTAGAAGGGGTGTTTGTTGCGCTTGATCACATGGCGCATAAACACGGAATGCAAAAATTCAATAAAATGTCGAAGCTGGGCCTGGTGAAAAAAACAGGAACAGAAATGGGAAAAGCAGTTTTCTTTTCCAAATTAATTATCATAACTGCACTTGTGCCCATTTTCTCGTTCCAAAAAGTGGAAGGTAAAATGTTCTCTCCGCTGGCTTTCACACTTGGATTTGCCTTACTTGGCGCTCTCTTATTTACATTAACCCTTGTACCGTTATTATCAGCCATGCTGCTAAATAAAAATGTAAGGGAAAAAAATAATCCGTTTGTAAATTTCTTTAACCGGACATTAAGCCGTGCCTACGACTGGTCATTCAGGAGAAAATGGCAGACGCTTTCATTTTCAATTTTATTCCTGGCCGCTACTCTTTTTTCCACCCGATGGATGGGAACTGAATTTTTACCCACTTTAAACGAAGGAGCTTTATGGGTAGAAGCTAAAATGCCAATGAGCATGTCGTTGCCGGAAACAGTTAAAATGGTAAGAACCCTTCGCCAGGAGATAATGAAATTTCCCGAGGTAAATGGAGTGTTGTCGCAAACAGGAAGATCAAATGATGGTACCGACCCCAGCGGATTTTATTATGTTCAGATGCAGGTTAACCTTAAGCCAAAAAAGGAATGGACAAGGTCAATAGACGAAATCATTGCCGAAATGGACAAGTCGATGAAGATGTTCCAGGGAATAAATTACAATTATTCACAACCCATCATCGACAACGTGGCTGAAGCGGTGGCAGGATTAAATGCGAATAATGCCATTAAGATTTTTGGTAATGATCTGAAAGTTCTGGATAGCTTATCCAACGTTGTTCTTAATGCTATTAAAGATGTGGAAGGAATAAAAGATGCAGGCATTCTAAGAAATATCGGCCAGCCCGAAATTCAGATAAAATTATTGGAAGATAAAATGGCTCAATATGGTGTTCGCACCCAGGATGCACAGATGGTAATTGAAATGGCAGTAGGAGGAAAAACCGCCAGTGTGAAATACGAAGGAGAGAAAAAATTTGACATACGCATCCGCTATCCGGAAGAGTACAGAGATACAGAAGATGATATAAAAAGAATTCTTGTTCCCACTATTCATGGAAAAGATGTTCAGTTAGGGGAGATTTCTACTATAAAACCTATAACGGGGCCGGCATTTGTATACCGTGATTTCAATAAACGATATATTGGCGTGAAATTTTCAGTACGCGAACGTGACCTGGGAAGTACTATTAAAGAAGCACAGGAAAAAGTGGACGCGGCATTACCTGATCTTCCGGCAGGGTATTCGATAAAATGGACAGGTGAATTTGAAAACCAGGTTCGTGCATCCAACAGGCTGGCACAGGTTGTTCCGGTTTCACTCTTTGCCATTTTTATTCTGCTGTTTATTCTTTTTGGAAATGTAAAAGATGCAGGATTGGTATTGCTTAATGTGCCTTTTGCCCTTATCGGTGGCATCCTGGCATTGCATGCAACAGGCATAAACTTCGGAATATCAGCCGGGGTTGGATTTATTGCTTTGTTTGGAATATGCATTCAAAATGGAGTAATCCTGATATCGGTGTTTAAGAAAAACCGTCAATTGCGAATGCCTGTTGAGCAGGCCATAAAAGAAGGAGTAAGAAGCAGAATTCGCCCTGTTGTTATGACGGCACTTATGGCAGCAATAGGACTCGTTCCCGCGGCAGTATCAACCGGAATTGGCTCCGAAAGCCAGAAGCCACTGGCGGTAGTAATTATCGGTGGACTTATAACGGCTACCATACTTACGTTGTTGGTGTTTCCCAATATTTATTGGATGGCCAACCGAAGGGAAAAAATAAGAAAAACAAAATACGCACAGGCATGAAACAAAACAGGATAAATAAACTGAAAGGAAAATGGAAGGTTTTTTGCCTGCTGATTTTCTTTCCCGGGTTTGGTTTTGCCCAGAGTGATTCGTCATTTGCGTTGAGTTATGCAGATGGAAAAAAGATTTTGCTTAAACAGAGCCTTTCAGTTCTGGCAGAATATTATAATATTAATCTTGCTGAAGCAGAAGTAGAGCAGGCTAAACTTTGGAACAACCCGTTGTTTGTGTGGAATGCCGAAATGTATAGTGTAGACCAAAACCGGTATTTCAAATTTGTGAACCAAAAACTGATACAGGTAGAATACGTTATTTCGGCCTCAGGAAAAAGGATAAAAGCTGTAAGGGAAGCTTCTATTGCTGTAGATCTTTCCAAATCCGCTTTCGAAGATGTGGTCCGGGGACTGATTTACGAATACAGCGAAGCCTTTACTGAATTATGGGCACTGAACAAGAAAAATGAAGTATACAAAATCGTATTGGAACAATATGAATACATGCAACGGCTGTTTAGAAAGCAATATGAGCTGGGTGCTATTTCACTAAACGATCTTATAAGGGTAGAATCGGAAATAGTAAGTATTCAAACAGAAGTTACGGCTAACAAAAACGAAATACTCAGCCAGAAAAGCAAATTAAATACCCTTTTGAATCTCGGCCCGCAGGCAGATGTTGAGCCGGTGGAAAGAAAAGTTGCTGAAAAAGACACAATGAACATTGGAGGTTTAATGGACCTGGCGCTTGCCGTTCGCCCCGACTGGAAAATCGCTCAGCGAAATATCGATTATTACCAGGCACAGCTGAAAACACAAAAAGCAGAGGCTATGCCTGATATCAATCTTGGTTACCAGCCGCATGATAAAGGAAGTAATCACGTGCGGCCCTATATAGGAATGGTACTCGAAGTGGGCCTCCCGATTTTCAACCGTAACCAGGGAAATATCAGTAAAGCCAATATCATGATTGAACAGTCGAAACTGGAAATGCAGCTGATAAGAAAATCAATTGAAAATGAAGTTTTTTCGGCTTATTTCATGTACAAAAACTATCGTGAAAATTTCTCTCTTTTTTCTGAAAAATTTGTAAAAGATGTGGAAGGCCTTTCAGAGAATGCCCGCAGAAATTTTGAAAAGAAAAACATTTCTTTGCTCGAATTCATCGATTATCAGCGGACGTTTCTGGATGTGAGGATGAAAAATATCGAACAGTATAAAAACTATTATCACGCAGTAAATGCCCTGAATTTTGTTACCGGAAAAGAAGTTACCAATTAACCTGAATCAGTATGAAAAAAATAATTATTCTTATTTGCCTGCTCTCGTCACCGGTGGCAATTTTTGCACAGGCCGATTCACTGGGTTTAAAAAAAATAGCCATTGGCAAAAACCGGTTTGAAAAGAAATTTTTACTGGGCGGAGTGTTCACCAATGCGTGGACAGATATTACAGGTTTGGATAGTATTGATCCGTTTATAAAACCCAGCCTGGGCCTTTACTTAAAAGCAGAATTCAATATTAACACGTGGCTGGGATTTTCTGTTGCCGCTGGTCACCAGCAAAGAGGAACAGGCGTAATTTCTCCTGATTATGTGAAAGAATTAGGGAATCCTGATTCTACTTTTCGTTTTCGTTTGCGGACAAATACTATTAATGTGCCACTCATGCTATTTATCCGCACACCAAAAGATGTATGCAAAAACTTCAGGGTTTCATTCGGTGCGGGTATCAGCCCATCTTATGTGTATAATGCAAAAAGCATTTTTCACAGTCTCGAAGATGGTTTTCATAACAAACAGGTGATAACAGATTATTTTGATAAACTTGATTTTCCCTTGAGAGCCAATCTTGGCTTTGATTTTAATGCAGCCGAATCAGTATTGTTTCGTGTGAATCTTTTTGCGGATTATGGAATGAAACCGGTGTACAGGCAACAGTTAAACGGAGATTTTCAGGGCCGTAACAGGATGTTTGGCATTGATATGGATTTTCTATTTTAGAGGGATGAAATCCGTTTTCCCGGTTCTTGGTATTTTTTTCTTTTTATGCTTTCAGGGATATACCCAGGATACCACTATTCAAAAAATTACTTTCGACCGGCCCGGAATTGCTGATAGCCCCTACCTGGTTCCGGTTAATAGTTTCCAGGTGGAATCGGGTTTTACCTATAACAACGAATTTGGAATAAGTGAGGCCTGGCTTCCGGCTATGCTTGTCCGTATTCCGTTTGTGGAAAAATCAGAAATAAGATTGACGCTGAATTACGAACCCCAGAGCTTAAAATTCATTAACGATAACTATAGCAAGGGTTACGATCCTGTTGCCATCGGGTTTAAAAAACATTTGATTAACCATGGAAAAAATTTTCCTGAAATGGCACTTTCTGCCAATGTGTTTTACCCCTTGCAGTTTCCGGGAAATGGAATTGAAAAAAACGAAATCTGTTTTGACAGTTATTTGTTGTTTCAGAACAATATCAACCATAAACATGCATTAAATTATAATGTTGGATATGTGTATGCCAACTCAAGAAATAAAAATATGCTGGCCTGGTCGTTCTGCTACAATTTCGCCCATATTGAAACACTTACTTTATTTGCAGAATATTTTGGTTATTATCATTTTACCGGGAATGAAACCGAAACAGGTATTGACGGTGGAATAATCTGGCAGTTTCACGATTATTTACAGGCCGATATTTCGTATGTATATAATTTTTTCCAAAACGACCGGGCAGGGTTTCTGTTGATGGGTTTTTCCTTTAATATTCCTGTGAAAGGGTAAAAAGTTAAGGATTATTTTCCGGAATTTCAATCATACATTCCACCGCATAATGGTCGGATAGTTTTTCGGAATGTACCCGATGGCCGTAAGAATGCAACCGGTCATCGTGAAAGATATAGTCGATTCTTAACAGGGGAAAAATACCGTTGTAGGTGCTTCCAAAACCGTTTCCGCTTTCTGTGAATGAATCGTTGAGATGGCTGGTTACCTGCCGGTAAAACCACGAAACAGGCGTGTCGTTAAAGTCACCGGCAAGTATAACGGGGTGTGGGCTGCTTTTAACATGTTCCATCAGGATATGGGTTTGTGTAACCCGTCTTTCAAAAGCCATTCGTAATTTGGTAATGATTTGCTGTTCTTCTTTTTCCGGTTTTTGATTGGGACCCAGCCATTTTTTTACATTCACCGAATCGCCCAGGTATTCATAGTCGCCTCTCCGGAAACGGATAGATGAAAGATGGGCATTGTAGATACGGAGAGTGTTATTTTTTATTTTAAGGTCAGTAAAAATGGCATTGTTGTTGGGATCATTGGGAAATCTAATCTCACCTGCATTTACAATAGGAAATGCACTGAATGTAGCCACACCAAACGATTGCCCGTTTCTCAACTGATGAGTGTATCCTTCAAAGCAATTTTTTGCCCGAAGAAATTTTTGGAGTGTATCGCGCGTTTCAAAAAAACCTTTGTTGGAATTATAATAAAACTCCTGGAAACAAATAACGTCAGCATCGCTGTTTTGAAGCAATTCAAAAATTTTATCCCTGTTTTTTCCAAAGTTTTTGTAATTGTAAAGATCGAACAAACAAACATTATAGCTAACCACTTTCAACTTTAAACTTTCAGCCACAAGTGGCCCCGACCAGAATGTAACCTGGAAAAAATGGCGGAAATGATTAAACCCGATAAGAAAACAGCACAGCGAAAGTAACAGCCACTTATTTCTTATCACCAGCCAGAATAAAATAAAAACAAAATTCGAAAACAAAAAAACAGGATAGGCAAGACCGCTTAGTGCGAGGAGGGAGGAAGTGGCGGGAGAAATAGAAGTAGCAAGATAGGAGAAAAGGAGTCCGCCTGCCGCTAAAAAATTAAGCACCAGTACCAGCCACAGGTACCATTTCATTTTTCGCGGAACAAACCACTTCTTAAACATCTTTACTGGCTTTGAAAAGAAAATCTTTTTCTTCTTTAGAGAGGCTTTCGTACCCCGACTTCCCTATTTTATCGAGCAAATCATCCACGCGTTTTTGTTTGTTGATCTTGTTTTCGTTGTATTTATCGTCATTTACGGCACGCTTATTTACACTTGAATAAGCTACTTTCATTTTATTTTTTCTCCGCAACGGATTTTTAATGAACTGAAATACCTTGTTGAAATTTTTAGACAGGTCGCGGCCTTTTCTGAGTTGTATCACAAAAAGAAAACCGAATAAAGCACCGCCAAGATGAGCAAAGTGAGCCGTATTCCCCATATACGTTATGCCAATAAAGTCCATAAAAACATAAAACAGGGCAATGTATTTTAATTTTACCCGGCCAATCAGGATCAGGTTCACTTCAAAATCGGGAACCAGTGCAGCAGATGCGATAACCAATGCCATTACTCCTGCAGAAGCTCCCAGCATCGGCATATTTATTCCCGGCTGCAGTGCGGGAATAAAGTTCACAGCCAGCATTTGCAAAACCGCGCCAATCAATGCACCGTAAACGTAAATAGCTAAAACTCGTTTACTGCCGCTGAAGTCCTGGAAAATTTTTCCGAAGAAAAGCAGGAAAACCATATTCCAGAAAATATGGCCGATCCCCGTATGCGTAAACATGTAGGTGATAATGGTCCATGGCTTGTAAATAAACTCATTGAAATCAAGCGGCATCATCAGCCATTGCGAAAACTCCAGGAATTTTCCTTCCAGTGCATCACCATGAAAACCGGATGCAAAAAGAATGAAACGATAAATATTTACAGCAAGAAAGATAACAGCATTCACGATAATGATCTGAACAATCACATTGCCGTATAAAAAAGGCATCCGTATGTCGCGCGAAATAGACATAGCTAATAGAAATTCTTTCGGTCTTTTTGCCAGAGTTTCATTAAAATATAACCGATTAACGCTCCTCCCAGGTGCGCAAAGTGAGCTACGTTATCACCGGCAAACTGCATTACGCCAAGATACAATTCCAGCAGGATCATTCCGGGAATGAAATATTTGGCTTTTATAGGCACAGGAAAAAATATCAGCATCAGTTCTGTATTGGGAAATAAAACCCCAAACGCAATCATTATTCCGAATAATGCTCCCGATGCACCAACAAGAGGAATGGCTATTGAACGTGCGTAAGCTAATTCTGCATCACCCAATATTTTTACCGAACCATTGAACGAAGGATCAACAATTTGAGCATTTATGTTTTCTATGGCCGACTGGCCAATTTGCTGTACTGCCTGCGCATATTCAAAATAAGCCACTGCCTGGTAAAGAAAAACGGCACCAATTCCTGTAATAAAATAAAACATCAAAAATCTTTTCGGTCCCCACACCTGTTCAAGTATAGAACCAAACATCACCAGCGAAAACATGTTAAAAAGCAAATGAGTGAAATCACCATGCATAAACATGTAGGTAACGAGCTGATACGGCTCAAATAATGGCGATTTGAAATTATACAAACCAAGAATGTTTCTCAGATCGGTATCCTGTATGGCAATGGTAGCCACAAACATCAGGATATTGATGATAAGCAGATTTTTTACTACCGGTGGAATATTCCTGAAGAATTGTTCGATCATCCGTTAAAGCGTTTTTCCAGATCCTCCAATGTAAAGGTAAGAATTGTTGGCTTACCTGCGGGCGAGTTCCAGGGCATTTCACAGGCAAACAATTCATCCACCAAATGGTTCATTTCGGGTGCAGAAAGTACGCGTCCGGGTTTGATAGCCACGGTTTTTGCCATCGACCGGGCCAGCAGGGTGTATTTGTCTTTTTTTATCTCTGAAGAGTGGTGTTTTATTTCCTCCAGCAGTTTTTCTATCAGTTGTTGCGGGTTTTCGTCTGTAGCATCAGCCGGGGTGCCGTTTACACTAATGCTGCCACCACCCATATCCGAAAGGTCAAATCCCAGGTGTTTCAGGTCTTCTTCCAGCTCTTTCAGCAGCGACAGATCGGCTGGATTTAACTGAACCACCTGCGGAAATAGTTGTTGCTGCGACATCCCGGTATGTTGTGCCAGCGAAACCACAAAGCGTTCAAACAGGATGCGCTGGTGTGCGTGGTTCTGATCAATCACCCAAAAACCGGATTTAACAGGACACAGAATATAGCGTTTATGCAACTGGATGAGCATTCGTGTTTCGCCTTCGGGAATACTTTCCGCATCTGTTTTTTCTTCCTTGTTTTTAAACCGCGAAATATTCAGGTTCCTCACCGACTCATAGAGGCTTTCGTAAAGTGTGTCCTCTTTTTCTTTTTTGAAAGAGGAAGAAGTCATTTTTTTTTCGGAATGAAAAGGGTTGTAGTCGGGGTCGATGGTAATTTTTGGCGGCACAATTTCCCTGTTTTTATCGGGAAGCGGAATTTCAATGGCCATTTCGGTGTCAAAATCGAGAGTAGGAGTAATGTTGTATATTCCCAGCGAACGCCTGGTGGCAGAATGAAGAATGGCATAAATAGACCGTTCGTCTTCAAATTTAATTTCTGTTTTTGTGGGATGAATATTGATGTCAATGGATTTTGGATTCACTTCAAGAAAAATAAAATAGGAAGGAAAATTTTCCTTTGGTATCAGCTGGTCGTGTGCCGTTTGAATGGCATGATGCAGGTATCCGCTTTTAATAAAACGGTGATTGACAAAAAAGAACTGTTCGCCTCTCGTTTTTTTGGTGAATTCGGGTTTGATGATAAATCCTTTTATTTTCACTATATCCGTGTTCTCTTCCACGGGAACCAGCCGTTCGTTATAGGATTTTCCCATAATTCCGGCTATACGCTGTCGTAAAGCAGTGGGCGGAACGTTATATATTTCCGAACCGTTGTGATGGAGTTCAAAGTGAATATCGGGATGCGCCAGGGCCACCCGCTGAAATTCGTCAATGATATGCTTCAGTTCAACAGGATTGGATTTGAGAAAATTTCTGCGCGCGGGAACATTGTAGAAAAGATTTTTCACCGAAAAGGAAGTGCCGTTGGGAGTATTTACCGGCTCCTGTGATTTTACTTCCGATCCTTCAATAATAATTTGTATGCCCAGGGAATCCTCCTGGCGTTTGGTTTTCAGTTCCACCTGTGCCACTGCAGCAATGGAAGCCAATGCTTCACCACGAAAACCTTTGGTGCGGATATTAAAAAGATCGTCAGCGGTTTTTATTTTGGAAGTAGCGTGTCGTTCAAAACTCATCCGGGCATCGGTTTCGCTCATGCCGCTGCCGTTATCAATCACCTGTATGAGCGACCGGCCGGCATCTTTTACAATCAGCTGAATTTTTGTAGCACCCGCATCAATGGAATTTTCCAGCAGCTCTTTTACAGCAGAAGCGGGACGCTGCACCACTTCACCGGCAGCAATCTGGTTGGCTACCGAATCAGGTAAAAGGCGAATTAAATCTGGCATGGAAGAAAAAAATCAGGAAACAAATAAATCAATTTTTTGTAAAAGATAATACATCGCAAACAATAATCCGGCAAGAATTACTACAAGACGAAGGTTTTTAGCCCTTAATTCATTGGCTGTATTCCGGTCAGACGACCATTTTTGAGTCTTCTGGCGGAAATTGAATTCACGTTTCACCGCAGCCTCATCTTTATGGCTGTTTTCCTTTTTATATTCTTCAAAAAGCTGGCTGATCTTCTCCTTCCGCTCATCATAATACCTCGGCTGGTAACCGAATTTCTTCGACTCCTGGAGTTTAAAAAATCTTGACTTAAAAGTGATCATAATCCGGTAATAAAGTTAAACATTCAAAGATACTATTTTTTGGGGATAAGTAATAGAGTTATTGAGTGATTAAGGGATAGAGTTATTAGGTGCTAAGGGGAAGAGGAGTGTTGACCGATAGGAAAAGACGGATATTTCCTGCCTTATCCCAATAAGCCAATGCCCTCGTTCAAATTTATTTTCCATCCAATACTGCTTTTTCTATAAAAAACTTTATTCCCACCTCTATACCCCAATAACTCAATAACTCAATAACTCTGTTCCTAAGCAGATAAGAAACAAAATAATCACTCAATTATTGCATATAATCCCCCGCCCATTATAAATAATAGTTTGTTGAAAAGTAGAGAAGACGTAGGGAAAAGCTCCGGTGCAGGTTGGCTAATTTTAGTGCCGATAGCGGAATGAAAATTGCATAGTTACATTCGAATATGAAGAGGTGGAAGATAATACTGGCTGGATTTTTTTCCTTGTTTCTTTTTGAGGCATGGGTGGTTTTTTCTGAGGAAACGGAAGGCGAAAAAAAGAAAATGGCTGTGAAACCACCGTTTTATTCAGTGAAACGTGCATGGGCCGATTCGGTGATGAAAACAATGACGCCTGATGAACGCATTGCCCAGTTGTTTATGGTGGCAGCTTATTCCAACCGCGATTCTTTGCATGAAAAAGAAATAACCGGGCTGGTGGAAAAACAAAAGGTAGGTGGACTGATTTTTTTCCAGGGAGGCCCTGTCCGGCAGGCACAACTTACCAATCGTTTTCAGTCCAAATCGAAAATTCCATTGCTCGTTGCCATGGATGCCGAATGGGGATTATCCATGCGTATTGACAGCACCATTCGGTTTCCGAAGCAAATGACATTGGGCGCTATTCAGAACGACACGCTGATCTATTACATGGGAAGGGAAATAGCATACCAATGTAAACGATTAGGCGTACACGTTAGTTTTTCTCCCGTGGCAGATATCAATAACAATCCCAAAAATCCCATTATCAATGCACGTTCTTTTGGTGAGGATAAAAAGAATGTGACAAGGAAAGCGGTTTCCTATATGCTGGGATTGCAAAAAGAAAATATAATTGCCTGTGGAAAACATTTTCCCGGCCATGGCGATACAGAAACCGATTCTCATCTGGGTTTGCCGGTAGTTCATCATCCGCGCGCGCACCTCGATTCACTGGAGCTGGTTCCTTTTCGCGTGATGATGAATCTTGGTTTATCATCGGTAATGGTGGCTCACCTGCATATTCCTTCGCTGGATGATACCGAAAACCTGGCTACCACACTTTCTTCCAAAGTAGTGAAACAGTTGCTGAAAACAGAAATGAAATTCGAAGGACTGGTATTTACCGATGCACTGAACATGAAAGGAGTAAGCAGCTTTTACGAACCGGGCGAAGTGGATGTAAAAGCATTACTGGCGGGTAACGATGTGTTGCTTTTCTCTGAAAATGTGCCGGAAGCAATTGATAAAATCAAAGAGGCAATAAAAAAAGGAGAAATTACACAAAAGGAAATTGACGAACGCTGCTATAAAATTCTGCTGGCAAAAACATGGGTGGGACTGGATAAATACAAACCAGTGGAAATAGCCGGACTGGATAAGGACCTTAACCGGCCTTATGCCAGAATGCTCAATAGCCGTTTGTATGAAAATGCGCTTACCCTGCTGGAAAACGAAGGCAATATTCTTCCGCTCATGCGATTGGACACATTAAAAATTGCAGCTGTTTCTATTGGCGATTCGGTAAATAATGAATTTCAGCAGTCCCTTGAACGTTATGCGGATATCGGAAAATTTTCACTTTCTTCTGTGCCGAGGGGAAATGAAATGGGAGTTTTGCTGGAAAAGCTGAAGGGATATAATTTGTTTATTTTCTGTGTTCATGGAAATACACTCAGCCGTTCCCATAACTACAATGTCTCGCAGGAAGCCATTGCTTTTATCAATAACATTAACCAGCAATACAAAACCATAGTTGTCCAGTTATCGAATGCATATGCGCTATCTGAATTTCCCGGTGCAAGTTTGGCGGAAGGACTTATTTTGGGATATGAAAACGTTTCTGAAGTCAAAGACGCGGCCGCACAATTAATTTTTGGAGGAATAAAATGCAACGGGAAAATTCCCGTTTCCGCGTCAGAATATTTTAAAGCAGGAAGCGGAATGGAAATTAAAAAGCCCGTTCGTTTTAAATATGCTTTGCCCGAAGATTTAGGTATAAACTCAGAAGACTTTCTTTATGTTGATTCGGTAGCTATAGAAGGAATAAAAGAAAAAGCCTATCCCGGTTGCGTGGTGCTGGTGGCTAAAAGCGGGAAAATAATTTATAATAAGGCTTTCGGGCATCATATGTACGACAGCCTTCAGCCCATGAAAAACAGCGATATTTTCGACCTGGCTTCGGTTACCAAAATTACTTCCACGGTTTCCATTCTCATGAAATTACACGATGAAGGAAAATTTTCACTTGATAAAACATTGGGTGACTACCTGCCGGATATTGTTGATTCTACCGTATATGCCAATATCGTTATACGAAAAATGCTGGCACACCAAGCCGGGTTGGTGGCATGGATTCCGTTCTACCTGAATACAATGAAAGATGGAGCCCTGAAAAGCGAATATTACAGGAAAGTTCCTTCTGATTCATTTTCATTTCGTGTAGCCGACAGTCTGTATATCCTGAACACCTACCGCGATTCCATTTTCAAAACTATTTTAAAAACAGACCTGCTGAAACACCGGAGGTACCTCTACAGTGATGTCGGCTATTACTTTTTGCAGGAATATATTGAGCGAACCGTAAAAATGCCCGTCAACCGGTATGCTGACAGTGTATTCTTTTCTTCACTTGGGTGCAGAACGTTAGGATTTAAACCGCGCAACCGTTTTCCGCTGGAAAGAATTGTTCCCACTGAACTGGATAATGCCTATCGCAAGCAATTATTAAGGGGCGATGTGCACGACCAGGGAGCGGCCATGCTGGGTGGAGTGGGCGGGCATGCCGGTTTATTCGGAAATGCGAATGATGTGGCCATTATGCTGCAAATGATGATGAATTATGGCGAATATGGCGGTGTACGGTATTTAAAGGAAGCCACGGTAAAAGAATTCACCCGGTGCCAGTTTTGCCCCAATAACAGGCGTGGTGCCGGTTTCGACCGGCCAACAATGGACGAAGGCCCTGGCCCCACCTGCAATTGTGTTTCCCCCGAAAGTTTCGGGCATACCGGGTATACAGGCATCACCGTTTGGGCCGATCCCGGAGAGCAGCTGGTTTATGTGTTTCTGTCCAACCGGTCGCATCCTGTGGGGGATAATCCCAAAATCCTGAAATTAAGTATCCGCACCCGCATCCAGCAGGCTATTTATGATGCGGTGAACAACAGGGAGAAAAAATGGGAGTTTTAGTCGAAGATTGGGAAGGTTGAAGAGTTGAAAGTTACGGAGCTTTACTGGTAATTGATGAAAAAGGAATAGAGTTATTGGGTTATTAAGGGATAGAGGGAAATATTGATTCGACTAACTGCCACGTGTCCCTTTTGTCCCCTAGTCCCCATGTCACTTTTATTCCAAAAATTCGTACTTTCATAAAAAAATTAAGTCATGAAAAAGCTACTGTTTTTTACTGCGGTTACAGTATTCCTTTTTTCCTGCGGTGGCGGGGAAAAGAAAAAAGGGGAGGAAAAGAAAACCGACTCTATTGCAGATACAACAACCGTTACACCGGTTCCTGCTGACACGGCTTCTGAAAAAGAAAAAGCTACGGAAGATCTTTCATCTACTTCTGTTGAAGAACTGGAAAAAGAAGGAAGCGGCACTTCCTTTTGCGATTGTGTTAAAAAACAAAAGGAAATCGATGACCAGTTAGCTGCTGCCGAAGAGGATAAACTTATTGAAGAACTCCTGAAAAAAAGCGAAGACCTCCGCAACGGAGAATGTATCATCCTGAAAGTAGGTAACCAGATGACAGCCGCTCAGAAGAAAGAACGCGAAAGAAAAGTGAAAGCTTGTTTGGGAGAGTGACCGGTTTACAGTCTGCAGTTCTCAGTTGGCAGCCTGCAGGCGCGTTTGATAAAGTACGAGGAATAGAGTAATTGTGTTATTAAGGGATAGAGGGAAATACTATCTGCCTACAAAGAACCACCTACTGCCCACTGCCACTGTATACTGCCGCCCCCTACTGATCACCTCACTCTTCATAAATCAAATATTTCTCCCGCACTTTCTTAAACTTCTCCAGTCCTTCTTTCCACGTTTCGCGGATTTCTTCTTCGGTTTTTCCTTCTTCAATTTGTTTTTTCAGGTTTTCAGTTCCCGCCAGTAAACGAAACATGCCATCCGTTTCGAAGAATGTTTTTTTATCGGGACAGTTGTTATAAAAATCAAGCAGCCATGAAAGGTTGAGTTGTTTTTTTTGTGCAGATTCCAGCCCTTTTCCACGCAAATCATAACCCGAACATTCCACATCTTTATGCGGGGGATTTTTTGCAGCCTCCACGCTTTTTGGAGTGAATGTAAAATCTCCTTTTGCAAATCCGGGTATTCCTATTGCCTGGAAAGGAAAATCTGTTCCCCTGGCTATGCTTACGGTAGTTCCTTCAAACAAACACAACGATGGATAGAGTAAAACCGCATCGCTGTTAGGTAAATTGGGCGATGGTTTTACCGGCAGTTCATAAAGATCGCTGTGTTTGTAGTTCGTACAGGCGATTACCGTTAGTTCGCATTTTGCTTTGTTTTTCAGCCAGCCTTCACCGTTGATCATTTGCGCATATTCACCAATGGTCATTCCGTGTACAACAGGAACGGGATGCATGCCCACAAACGATTTGTTTTTTTCTTCCAGCACGGGGCCGTCAACATAAAAACCATTGGGATTGGGGCGATCAAGAACGATAAAAGTTTTTTTATTTTCTGCAGCCGCTTCCATGATATAGTGCATGGAAGAAATATAGGTGTAGAAACGTGCTCCCACATCCTGGATATCAAAAACGATCACATCCACGTCTTTCAGCATTTCCGGTTTAGGTTTTTTGCTGTTGCCATACAATGAAACTACCGGTATTCCTGTTTTGGCATCCTTCCCGTTTTTAATATGTTCTCCCGCCTGCACATTTCCCCTGAAACCATGTTCGAGGGCAAATATTTTGGTGATATTTATTCCGAGTGCTTTTAGTGTATCCACCAGGTGCGTATTTCCCACCAGCGAAGTTTGATTGGCGGTGACAGCCACTTTTTTTCCTTCCAGTAATTTCAGGTATTCTTCCGTGCGTTGAGCACCGGTAATAATGTTGCGGTTAAATTCCAAACGGTTTATCCGTGAATCAGGCCCGCGCCCGGTAACGGATTTTGCAGTATCCCTGTATTCATCCTGATCTTTTTCTGCCTTTTTGTTATCGGCAACCACTTCCGATCCGCAGGCTATAATAAAAACAGCCGGGAAGAGTAATAAACGGGTATATTTCATAACATTTCGCCTGTTGAAGAATGATGTGTATTTTCGCATAAACCAGTTTACCTTTTGAATCCCGGGTTATTTATAGCAAAACGCATGCTGAAAAGTACGGATACAGCCGGCCGCTTTTCAAAACCCATCACCGCCATTTCGGTAACCAGCATTGCCCTGGGCATCACGGTTATGATTCTTTCCGTTTCCATTGTCACCGGTTTTCAAAAGGAGATTCGCGATAAAGTTATTGGTTTTGGCGGGCATATTCAAATTTCGCATCTCAGCGGTAACGAGTCTTATGAAACCAAACCTGTGTATATCAACCAGGATTTTTATCCCGGGCTGGATACGCTGGAAGAGGTGAAAAAAATACAGGTGTTTTCCCTTAAACCGGCCATGCTCCAGTCGGCCGCATTAAATACAGAAGGAAAGCGCGAAATCCAGGGAGTGGTTACCAAAGGCGTTTCTACTGATTACGACTGGGAATTTTTCAACCGGAATATTGTTGCGGGCCGGGCATTGCTGTTGAATAATGATTCGGCTGTGAATGAAATAATGGTTTCGGAACGTATCGCAAAAAACCTTCAGCTGAAGGTGAAGGATACCGTGTGGTCGTATTTTATCCGTAACTCGAAACCGGTTGGGCGCCCGTATATTGTTTGCGGAATTTATAATACCAGTCTCGAAGACTTTGATAAACAGTTTGTGTTTGTTGATATTAAACATCATCAAAAACTTAACGATTGGGGCACAGAAATTTTTTCTTACCCGGGAAATGAAATGGTGAGTGGATATATTCCCATTGTCTCAGAAGGTTTGGGTGGAAAAAATATTTTTTTCGACTACGGTGACGGCATTACTGCACAGGATACGATCTGGATTAAGCCAAAAAATGATACTGTTATACGCATTATCGCCAAAGACCTGAAGCCACTTGAATTTGGCGAAGAACCAAAATTGTTATGGCAACCTGATACCGCCTGGCTGTACCTGCACTTCGATTTTTCGAAAACCACTCCGCGGGAAGATGAAAATTATGGAGTAAGAGAGACCGGAAAAAATATTTTTACAGGTAACTATGAAAATGTGCAATTAACAGCTCAGCTTAAAACATCAGGTGGTTCACGAAAATTTTATGCCGGTGGATTTGAAGTGTTGCTCAACAACTGGCACGACCTGCAACGTGCGGACGATATCGTATACAAAAACATTGATGTGGCATTCACCACACAAACGATACAGGAATTGTATCCTGATCTTTTCGGATGGCTCGACCTGCTGGATATTAATGTGTGGGTGATACTGGGACTGATGGTGCTGGTGGCGCTGATCAATATGTGTTCGATGCTGCTGGTTATTATTCTGGAACGCACCAACATGATCGGGCTGATAAAAGCAACAGGAGGAACCAACGGGTTGCTGAGGAATATTTTTATTTATAATGCCGTGTGGATAACGGGAAAGGGATTGCTTATCGGAAATATTGTTGGAATTTCTCTCGCATTGTTTCAAAACTACACCGGGATAATTCAACTCGATCCCGAAACGTATTTCATCGCACAGGTGCCGGTAAATCTTGACTTCTTTCATGTAGTATTGCTGAACGCAGGAACCGTTTTGGTTTGTGTGCTCACTTTGCTTATACCCGCATTATACGTTTCAAGAATTTCGCCTATTTCGGCTTTGAGGTATGAGGGATAGCATCAAAGATTAAAAATTTACTTTTCTTTCCCCTGGTTTAACTGTTAATCATAAAACAAAAAGTTAAAAAAAGGAGTGAAAAAAATAAAATTTGTTTCATATCATTGATTATTTTTCCCCCGTTACTTTTTCTATTGTTTGAAAATTATTCAAATAAAAGCAAAATTCTTGCTTTCATAACTCTATTCATTTCACGAATTTCCATTGAACTCCAAATGCGTTATCTTTAATGCAAACCTGTTCCTTATCTGATTCCTTAATGTCAGGATTAGCACGTATCTCTTTTTCAATTTCTTCATTACTTATTATAGGAGCATCATCTATAATGATAATTTGATGCCGGTCAACTTTATCAGAATAGTTTTCACATAGATAATCGACTATTTTTTTGCATCTTAATACTCCTATGTCGGGATTTTTATAATTTTCCCAGGGGCATGAATAGGTATAAAGTCGGATTTCATTTATATTATTTTCATTTTTTTGCCATGAACCCATCAAGGTGTCTATTAGTTTTTTGGAGGTTGGTGATAATTCAACTGCCATATAGCTGAATGGAATAATTGTTTTTCCTGTGGTATACTGATGATTTTCTGAAACAACTTCATGGGTAAAGGAGCACATAGGGAATACGCAGCCCAATAACATCAAGACTAACAACATTAAAATATTCTTCTTAATCATTTAATTTCTGTCTTTTCGGCATTTTTTACTTCTTCTTCACTTGATTCAACTTTTCCTCCGCTTGTATCCTCTATTCGTCCATTAGTTACTCCCGTAAATGGTTTACTTTTAAGATTTTCCCCGGATGAAAGTTTTAGAGCATAATTGATTATATTTACGTATTGAAGGGGATGCAATTTAACCAGACCATTAGCTTCCATAATATTATCTAAAAATCCTTTATGGGGTGCGCTTAAATTATCTGGATTATATCTTTCATCTAGAGTAAAAAAGTGCATTGTTTCATGAATTGTAGCCTCTTGGCCTTTAAAATACTTTGTTCCGCCCGGAATAAGTTCAAAGAAATTCTTACTCCCTACTACTCCAGAAGAACCATCTCTATTAGCAATTCCTTCTGCTCCCCCTGCCACTGAAATTGAGCTATTTATTTCCAACATATTATCTCCTTCTTGATAACCAATTTTATTTAAAAGATCTTCGCTCAACTCTTCCATTTCAGGTGGAGCAGCAGAACTTCCTCTTTCGGGATGTGTTTCGTCATTTACTTCGTTGGCAATTTCGGGACTGTATTTATATACTGTTTTTACCGATACAGTATATACTTTCCCGTCTATTTTAAATTTTCTTGGAACAGATAATGCAGCAGATTTTTTATTTAAATCATTTGCAACTTCTACACTTGCATTTGCGCCATAGAGATGAACTGTTGTTTCTAAAGAAATTGTTGCATTTCCTTTTTTATCATAAGTAATTGATAATCTTCCATCTTCCCCTGTAGGGTCTTTAAATATTACAGGATTATTAAAACAAAAAGAATACGGAGAAAGACCGGGGTATTTAGCTGCTAATGGATCGATATTCCACGCAAACACCACCGGGTCGAAGTTGTAGTTGTTATACAACGGCTCCTCGCTGGCAAAACCTGTAATCTTTTTCTTTTTTGTATCAAACAGCGTCATGCCATATTGTTCTATGGGTTTTGTGGTTTGCATTTCATCAAATAATCCGTTTGACAATGTGGCATATTTTGTATCAGTTACACCAATACTTTTAAAAGGCTGCGGTGTATGGTTCGTTGTATTCATTGGTAATACATCTTTTTTTGCCTGGGCAATAATCAGGTTTTTCATTTCCAGAGGCATTTCCCGGTAGCCGAGGTTAAATAAATATACAATAAGTTTTTCATAGTTCACAAAATCCTTATCGGCTTTCAACTGCGCCAGTGTTTTACGTTTTTCCAGCATGCGGCCTCTCGCCAAGCGTTTGTTGTACGATTTTTCTGCTTTTGTCAGCGGACGATACTTGCTGCTTTTCCTTGGTACCGAACCTTTTCATGCAACTTATCCATTTCCTAATATCCTAAATCTAAATCCATTCTGACTTTTCTATTCGGTTCGATCCGTAATTTATTTTTCAAGCGATCCTAAATAAAACAAATCCGGACGAATTATACGTTTTTGAATATCTGTTATCTTATCATTATTAAACTCAAAAGAAAATTGATATATTCTTGGAAATTTAGAAAAAGTAATTGAAAATGTTGAAATTTGGGAGCTAAATAATGAAAAACTGGAGTCTATTAACAGCATATCAGCATTGGTTGAATCAAAGTTATAGTTTTTTATTAACTTTTCCTTTATTTGAAATAAATTATTATTTGAAACAATAAATTCAATTGTATCGGTATCTCTATCTTTAATTCGAAAACTCAATGCATCCAAAGCTAATGAAATTTTTTTTTCTCTCCCTTCAAAAGTATTCAGCAATTCAATAAGTGAATTAAGATCGTCACATTCATCTTGAATAATTGAATACTTATTCTCAATAGATATATTTTTGAATTTATTAGAAAAACATTCTGCGTCAATCGATTCATGAAGAATTTTATAATATTTATTTTTTTCTATATCAAATATCAACATAGGAGGATGTGAATAGTGCTCTACATTTTTTATTTTTATGAATACAAAATGATTTGATGTATCTTTTTGCATTATATAATCATTTCGGGTCAGGTTTGTTGAATACGATTGATAATATGAATTAAGAGAATCAAAATTAATTTGATTCTCATTCATGTGTTTTTCAAGCGATTTGTTGTTGCATGAAATAACAACAATAAAAGTTGATAGTATAAAAAGGTGGGGCTTCATTTTTCTGTCGAAATTTTTGATCTGGAATCTTCACCAAAAACTCTTGGTTTCCCTGGGCCAAACATATAATGAAAACGCAGGTCGTTATCTATCCAGTTTTTAATTGCTTTTGAAGTGCCATTTGTTAATTTCTCATTTTGATCTAAAGTATAATTATCTATATCGGGCACAGTATAATAGTCAGGTTTACCAATACTATTTAAAATATTATCCTCAGTATTAATGTGGTTTTTATTTGTGAGATATTCAGGGTCTTCAATTAAGAATAAATTGAAAATGTTTTTTGCGATAGCTCTTCCCAAGAATCCATGAATCGACTCATGAACAGCGACATCTGCAATTTGCCTTGATTGACCATCTCTTAACGCAATATGATCAGCATTTACCCTGCTTCTTTTGCCCTCGTATTCAGTTAATCCCGCAATTGTGGTATTAGGTCCAAATTTTGATACTCCAATTAAGCTTGAAGGATCCTTTATTGTATAAAATTCAATAAATTGATCAGTCTCATTAAGATCATCTTTTACCTCATCCCAGCTTTCAGTAGTTTTAACCACACTGAGATTAAGATTTGCATCATTATATATTTTTTGCATATGTTTAACTGCTTTGTTTTGTTCCTCTTCATTCAATCCGGAGTTTTTGAAATTGACATATACTGTTGTATCTCTTCCGTCCGGATCTACAAAAAATATCGGGTTATTTGAAAAAGCAGCATATGGTGATTCGTGAAACTTTATTATCGGGTCCACACTCCAAGCAAACACCACCGGGTCGAAGTTGTAGTTGTTATACAGCGTTTCCTCACTGGCAAAGCCGGTGATCTTTTTCTTTTTTGTATCAAACAGCGTCATGCCATATTGTTCTATGGGTTTTGTGGTTTGCATTTCATCAAATAATCCGTTTGACAATGTGGCATATTTTGTATCAGTTACACCAATACTTTTAA
>JBMORL010000022.1:0-7352 GCA_049322335.1 Bacteroidota bacterium | reverse complement strand
AAGGCTGCGGTGTATGGTTCGTTGTATTCATTGGTAATACATCTTTTTTTGCCTGGGCAATAATCAGATTTTTCATTTCCAGAGGCATTTCCCGGTAGCCGAGGTTAAATAAATATACAATAAGTTTTTCATAGTTCACAAAATCCTTATCGGCTTTCAACTGCGCCAGTGTTTTACGTTTTTCCAGCATGCGGGTTTCAAGCACTTCAGCTTTTAACAACATGGCGTTAAGGTTCAATGAATCGTATTGTAAAGCCAGTTCTGCGCAACCCAGCATAAAATCATCCGGCCGGATGTTAAACCGGTGCTGGTAGCTTTTGGCAAGATAAACAAGAGAAAGAGCAACAGATTGCTTTAAATCCAATGTTCGGAGTGAAATCCCGTTTTTCAGAGCCTCATCGGTAGTATAGGTAAGGGTTTTCATTGATCCTGTACCCGGAAAAGAACCAGTAGCCAATTCCACATTGTGATAAATCCCTTTATCATCCGCATGACTGATATAAATGTGCCCCGGAGCTGTACATAATCTGGCATCTGAATTTAACCTTTCAGAAATTATTTTAAAGAGTGAAGCGAGGGCAAAACAATTTCCGCTTTGGTTTTCCCCCGTAAGCAGATTTAGCACTTGTGTGTTTTTCCATTCATAACTTCCCATCGGGTCGCTGGTTTCATAACGAAAGGGGCTGTGACGAAATAAGTAATAATTGGTATCGGCATCATATAAAAAAGAATAGGTGGTATCCGTCAGAAAGGAATAGATGGCATAATTGTTTAATGCCTTTGTATATTTTTCGCGCTTTTGCGCTTCTGTTTCCATCCAGTCTGATTTGAAATTTGCTTTTTCACTCCTGTCATTCCGTTGAGCCTCAGCAACCACTATATCGGCCAGGAAATCCATTACTTTACTAAATTCATTATAATCATATTGATTATCACAGTAAGCATTTTCCATAAAAAAAATGGCTTTTTCGTAGCTGAGCGGTTGTTTTCCTTCCAGCATTGCCCTGATCTCTTCTTTGGCCTGAAAGAAATATTTTTTTCGGGCGGTTGTAGAATCTTCCGTAGCTGTGTTGGCTAAAGTGAGTTGCTGACTTAGCATTACAATGGTGATCAGAATAAGGTTTTTCATAGGTTTAGTATTGCGTGGGGTTGTTATCGGGTGGTAAATAAACTTCGTTTTTCTTTTCCGTTGAATCCTGTGCTTTTTTGCCGGTTGCCTTTGAACTCGTGTTGCTGCATCATTTGTTCATAGAGTTGTTCGGGTATTTCCTGATAGCCGAGGTTTTTGATGTCTTGTTCGTTTCTCATGAGTTCCGCATATAATTTCTCTGCTTCGGGTGATTTTGAAATGTCTTTAAATTGGGTGATGTTGTTTTTTTTCAGTTCCCGGTCTAACAAACGGGCCAATGTGCTGCTGTAAATAAAATAGGCGGTGATGTGGTTTTGTTTGGGAAAATACGGCAAAGCGGTTTTCAGGCACTCGAAAATGAATTTTCCATCAGCGGCTCCAAATTTCTCCAGGTACCCGTGCGCAAGATCAATCACACAATTGGCTACCATTTGTTGCTGGTTAAGGGTATCAAAATAAATTCTGCTTTGTACGGCCCTGGGATTGATGAAGAAATGATCCATGTACCATTCGTCTGATATGTTCCAATTGGATGTGGGTTCGTAGTTATGTGTTTTTCCGTCATCACCGGGATATTTGATAAAGGAATGGTGTGGCGTGAAAGTAAGGTATGATTTTGCACCTAATGCTTCTGTCAGCACGTTGTAAATAGCGGGAAGGCTGTTGCACTGGCCGCTTCCGGTAGCAAGGCTTTTGGTTAGAAAATAATTTCTGAAATCTTTTTCGGCTTTAAAATCTTCAAAGTCGTAGCTGAAAGGAAAATGGGTGGTGGTAAGTGTCCCGGTTTTATCGACTGTGACAGAGGTAATGGTTAATGTGTCTCCCATAAATTTTTGAATACCCAGGTGCAGGGCTTCATTACTTTTCAGGTCATAACCATTTTGTGCCAGCCATTTTTTAATAAAGTCTGCGGATTCTTTAATGATGCTTTCATATTCTTTCTTTGTGAGATAGGAACTCCCATAAGCGCTTTCCATTTCAAAATAAGCTGCTGCAACGGATATTTTTTGTTTTCCTTCGAGCATGTTTTTTAACTGGTGAAGGGCATTATGATAAGATTTTGTTTTGGAGAGAAAGGATTCTGAATTGTAATTTTCTGAAACCGGAAGATTTTTTTCTTCTTCTCTTATTTCTTTGAGTATTGCATTTAGTTCCTGTTGTTGTTTGTTTTCCCGGAGTGCGTAATTGTAACTGGGATCGTTCATCATTTGATTACGGATAAAAATCATATTAGCCTGATGAATTTCCTGCTGGGTCATTCCGGGTGTATAAACAGGGCCGGGAGTAAAATTATAGGTTTGCCGGATAACATCATTTGCAGTTGCGCCTTGTTTTGTTCCGTATGAATATACCGGACTGTTTCCGTACTGCTGGTTATTAAAAGAAGGTGTTTGGGGAACTTTGATTTGTGCGAATAAATCAAACGGAAAACCAAAGCTAAAAACAGTTAAGAATACTAACGATACTATTTCGCGTTTTCTTTTCATAGCGGCAATAGAATGACCAATGTAAAAAATCAATAAGATACTTTTTCAAAATAACCTCAAAAAAGTTTTACACTACGTAGTTTTACGTAATTACCCCTGACTTTACTGCAATCCAGGGAAGAATCCATAGGGATAAGTAAAAACGTTAAGATATTTTTCATGCGTTATTAATTATTTTCAATGTTCAATGGCAGTGAAATTTTAAGGAATGTGTAATGAGCTTCCCCCTTTAGTCTGATATATCGGACTGCTAAAATAATAAGTTATTTGGATTTTCGGGGCATGGGTAATCTCCGGGATGAAAAATACCTTAAGAAGCTGGGTAAGCGTATCAAGCAAATACGAACGGAGAAGGGGCTTTCCACCTATCAACTTTCATATGATTCTGATGTACCCCGAAGCCAAATATCGGCCATAGAAAAGGGGGATATTAATGCTACTGTTTCAACCCTTAAGGCCCTATGTTCCGGACTTGAGATTTCCTTAAAGGAACTTTTTGATTTTTAAATAAAACCCTAAAAGACCAGAATTTGTGCAAATGAAAAAGGGCTGCTAGTCGATAAACGTTTGCAGCCCTTATTTTTAGTGACCTCGACAAGATTCAAACTTGTAACCTTCTGATCCGTAGTCAGATGCTCTATTCAGTTGAGCTACGAGGCCAAACGATTGAGGCGGCAAATATAGAAAAAATTTATTTCCCTTTTTTACCATCCAGTTTCTGGCTCACTTCCTTCAGCATGCGGATAAGTGATTCGCGGCTGTTCTCTTCGGGTTCAAAGGGTGTGCGGCCGATGCAGCATACAAACGACCATACTTCGCGGATGTCGCGCATCAATACAGGATAAGGCGGATAAACGGGATTGTCGGAATGCAGCATTACGCGGTGTTTGCTGTTTTTATCCCGGAAAATCCTTTTGTAAACAATGCCTTCATCAGTGGTTAACACAATGCAGGGAGTACCATCTTTCACCGAGCGGATGTCTTCCACAAAACGACCCACAATGATGTCGCCATCCGATAAGGGTAACATCGAATCTCCTTTGATGGGGAAGGCGCGGTGAGTGCCGCCTTTTACAAACGGAAGCTGCATTTTGGGAAGAGATTCAATGTATTCGGGATCGCCATAGCCGTTCAGGTAACCGGCAGAGGCGCGCAGGTCTACCAGTTCTATCATGCCGCGGTTATTTTTATCCACGGTAATAGGAAAAAGCACACGCTGATATCCCACTTCAATCGAGGGTAATGTAGTGGCTTTGGTGAGATCTTTTTTTACCAAAATGTCGATAGGAAGATCAAAATAATCAGAAAGTTTTACCAGCAGGTCGAGTGGTGGTTCTGAGCGGCCTTCTTCGTAAGCCCCGAGCCGCGATTTTTTAATTCCAAGTTCGTCTGCCAGCAATTCCTGGGTGATGCCTTTGAGATGGCGCAAATGAGCAATATTTCCGGGTAAACGGGTCATCTATGCGAAACTATAAAATTTAGCTGAAAAAACCAAGAAATTTAGTTGAAAAGTTACCCACCTGCGCAAACTTGCCTTCGCGAAGCGCTTTGGCGAAGCAAGGGTCTTCGGTGGATAAAAAGGTTTTAGGGCTGAAGGTTATAATGATGGGCGCAGGATTGTGTTGCTACACGGACGTTATTTTTGATTTTTTACATTACAATGTTGCCTGAAAAAAAAGGGTGGTTGCGAATGGACGATATAAATTCTTTATTTATACTATATATAGTTAAAAATTCATCCACCAATAAAAAACGATGATGGAATCCATTTTGAATTAAAATATTCATTTTGTTGTCTTCCGGAAGTAATTCCAATCTTAATGAATCACTCACAGGATTACTGAATTGATAAATGTCCATGTAATTTTGATTCAAATGGATAATGTTTTTCAGGCCATTATAATCAGTCAACAGATCAAATTCCATATTTCTTACCAATGAATCTGAAAAGGTATTTGAGTGACTGAAAGAGACTGATGTTTTCCACCAGTTTGTATGTCCATTTGGGTTAAACCTGTGAATAAAAATACAGGGAACAGTTTTATCTATCAAATCAAGGATTTTGCTATTTGAATTTATGGTAATTGTTATTTTTTCCACTGTAAATATTTCTCAATTCAAAATCCGAAAATCAATTTTCCTCGCTTCTTTGCGTCACCTTTGCGGTTTTGAATTTTTTATTTAAACTAAAAGTAGTTCAATTCAAAATTTCTGCCTTCGCTTCATCCAGAATTTTTTGTGCACCATTGGCAGTAGATGATTCGGCATAGAGGCGCAAAACGGGTTCTGTACCCGAGGCACGGATCATCAGCCATTCGTCATTAGCGAAATAATATTTATACCCGTCAATATTTTCCACGCGTTCTACCGCATAGCTTCCGAATTTTTTAAATCCGCTGGTTTCGGTTTGTTTAACTATTTTTTGTTTTACTTCTTCCTTCAGGTGAAGATCGTTTCTTTCAAATGCAAAACTACCGGTGATGGCATATACTTCGTCTACGAGTTGTTCGAGTGTTTTTCCGCTTTTTGCCATAAATTCCCAAACTACCAGTCCCATCCAAATTCCATCGCGCTCGGGGATATGTCCCTTAATAGCAATTCCGCCCGATTCTTCTCCTCCCAGCAAAATATCTTCTTTTATCATTATGCCGGCAATGTATTTGAAACCGATTTTCACCACTTCGTATTCCAGTCCGTAATGCTCACACATTTTCTTTACACGCGGAGTGGTGGAAAAGGCAGTTACCACTTTTCCTTTATACCCTTTGTATTTGCAGAGATAATGTATAAGCAGCAGGATGATGTGGTGTGAATCGACAAACTCTCCTTTGCTGTTATAAAGCCCGATGCGATCGGCATCACCGTCAGTGGCCAGTCCGCAATGAATTTTTCCTGAATTTTTTATGAGCGCAGAAAATTCCTGCAGGTTTTTGTGAATGGGTTCGGGAGCCTGTCCCATAAAAGAAGGATTGTAATCGCAGTGAAGCAGGGTGGTGGCGGGAAGAATCCGCTTAATTACATTTTGTCCCGCGCCATACATCGCATCGTATGCCAGAGTCAGTTTTGAATTTTTAATGGCATTGAGATCGAAGTTTTTTTCCACATGCTGTACATACAGGTCTTCCAGCGGAGAGATTTCTACTTTTCCTTCTTTCACCAGTTCTTCTATTGTTGCAGACAGGCTGATATTATTTTCATCGGGAATGATATCTTCAATTTCCTGCACTTTTTCCGGTGTCAGCGGCCCACCGAATTCGCTTTTTAATTTGTAACCGTTATACGAAGGCGGATTATGGCTGGCGGTGATGATAACACCAATGGAAGATCCGGTTTGTTTGGTGGCGAACGATACCATTGGGGTGGATACAAATCCTTTGGCGAGATAAACATGAATTCCTTTGGCGGCAAATACTTTGGCAGCGGTAGCGGCAAACAGTTCTCCGGCAAAACGGCAATCGTGACCTACTACTACTTTTTTTGTTTTTTGCTGCTGAATAATCCAGTCGGCAGTGGCGATGGTGACGCGCGCTACGTTTTCTACTGTAAATTCTTCTGCGATAATGGCTCTCCAGCCGTCTGTTCCGAATTTGATCTTACTCATGATGGATTGAATCGTTGTTTTTTGCACTGACGGGAAGTGTCATTGCGTGATAAAATTATTTTTTGGTTAAGCGGGCGTAGTCTTTGGCAAAATAAGTGAGAATTACATCAGCTCCTGCGCGTTTTATGCTTACTAACGTTTCGGGCATTGCTTTATTGTAATCCATCCACCCGTTTTTACAGGCTGACATCAGCATGGCACATTCACCGCTGACATGATAGGCCGCAACGGGAATATCAAAATTCTGTTTCAGGCTTTGAATGATATCGAGGTAGTGCAGGGCGGGTTTCACCATCATAAAATCAGCTCCTTCGGTATAATCGAGGGCGGCTTCGCGAAGAGCTTCGGTTTTGTTGGCAGGATCCATCTGGTAGGTTTTTTTATCGCCTTTCTTTGGTGCCGAATCCAGCGCATCGCGAAAAGGGCCGTAAAAAGCGCTGGCATATTTGGCGGTATAGCTCATGATACCGGTTTCAGTAAATCCTGCATCATCTAACGCTCTTCGAATATACGCAACACGGCCATCCATCATATCTGAGGGGCCAATAATGTCAATTCCCGCTTCTGCCTGTGCAACCGACATTTTAGAGAGAATGGGAAGTGTTTCGTCATTCAGCACTTTATCGTTTTTCACCAGGCCATCGTGGCCATCACTGCTGTAAGGATCCATTGCTACATCGCTGATAAGGCAGCATCCGGGAAATTCTTTTTTGATTTTTCTGATTGCTTCAAGGTAAAAATTCTTTTTGCTGTAGCTGTATGAAGCGGTTTTATCTTTCAGTTTATCGTTTATAGAGGGAAAAAGTACAAACGAAGAAAGTCCCAGATTCATGCATGACTCTATTTCCCTGAGCAAAAGATCCTGCGACCAGCGATAATTTCCGGGAAGTGACTTCACTTCTGATTTTATTTTTTTTCCGTCCACCAAAAAAAGCGGATACACCAGGTTCGATACCGACAAATGCGTTTCGCGCACCATGTTGCGGATGGCTTCACTTTTCCTGTTTCTCCTCGGACGAATATTCATTTTCATTAACTTTTTTCTGAAACGTAACAATCTTTTACCCCTCTTTCAATCTCACACCTCTATCCCTCAATAACTCCATCCCCCAATAACTCCATCCCAAAATAACTC